>DASXBW010000031.1:0-1637 GCA_036491495.1 Casimicrobiaceae bacterium | reverse complement strand
GACCCGGCACAGCGCTCGGGATCGCCCGCCATGCGATCGACGCACTAACCGAGAGCGCTGCCGCAAAGCCGGCGCGCCGTTATACGCTCGGCGAGCGCATCGAGGCGCCCAAGATGCTTCGCGACGATGTTTACATTCAGGACGCAGTCGGGCACGCGGAGACCCTGCTGACCTCGGCGCGCGCTCATGCCTTCGACGTCGTGGGTGATCTGTGGGCGAGCCTGCTTGACGGCCGACAACCGACGGAGAGGCAAATCGCGCTATTCACGACCCTGTATCCCCACTGCGTTGGGCTTTGCGTGGAAGTCGTTCAGCTCATCTACAAAGCGGCAGGCGGCGCAGCGGTCTATCAGAAAGGAGCGCTCGATCGCTGCTTGCGCGATATCCTGACAGCGAACCAGCACGTAGTCGCCACAGCACGAACCTACGAGATGGCCGGCCGCTTGCTGCTCGGCCTTGAGCCTTTGCGGTGGTTGTTTTAATTCGGAGCCATCGCGCCGCGTTGCGTCCACGAGCTTTTCGAGGCCGAGGGGCTCACCTTCTTACTCCCTCCAGCAGACAGTCCGTCTCTCTCCGGATTTCGCCTTCGTTTCTGGAAAAGCCTGGGATTTCCGCTGCTGTGGGGACGAGGCCAGGCAGTACGGTCGGCAGAGACGCGCAAAGCCGAGCAACATCGAGCCGAGGAGTGGTAGTGTCTCTGTCGGGCGATATTTTAATACCGCATTGTCGCCCGATGCGGCTCGCGACGGCGGGGAGCGAGAGATCATTGCAGCGGGATCGCTTATCGGGAAAATCCGCCAGTGATTAGGCTATTCCGAATTGTGAGGTTCGCCATTGCCTGTGGCTTCTGGCTCGGTGCCGGCAGCGCATCGGCCGGGGCGCTGGTCGAGTTTCCCAATGTTTCCGACAAGGGCCCAACGCTCGCCGGCTACCTGGCCCGGCCGGACGCCGGTCTGTCGGCGATCGCCGGCGGCACCGCGGTGAGCGGCCCGCCCTACGCCGCGGTCGTCGTGCTCCACGGCTGCGGCGGCATCTCAAGTCACTCGATCGCCATCGCCGATCGGCTCGGCTCATCGGGCTATGTCGCACTCACCGTCGACAGCCTTGGCCCACGCGGTATCGCAAACGCCTGCGGGGGCAGCGTCGGCACCTCCCAGGCGTTCGACGCCTACGCCGCCTTCCGTTACCTTGCAGCGCAGGACTTCGTCGACCCGAAACGGATCGCGGTCCTCGGCCAATCGATGGGCGGCATTGCCGCGCTCTATGGCGTCGATTACGACATGGCGGCGCAATATTTCAGCGAGCGCTTCCGCGCGGCGATCGCCTATTACCCTAACTGCTTCCCCGCGTCGAGATTGACGGCGCCTACCCTCATCGTGGTCGGCGACAAGGACGACTGGACGCCTGCGCAGAATTGCCGCGGGATGGTCGCGCACCCGCAGCCCGACAGCGCCCCGATCTCACTGACGATCTACGCTGACGCGCACCATGCGTTTGATGTTGTCTGGCTGCAGCCCGGACGCCGCGTGCTGGGTCACTGGATCGAATACAACGACGCGGCGGCGCGGGACGCCGAAGCCAAGGTGCACGAGTTCTTTGCCGCGCATCTGGCACCATCGGCCGCGGGCGCTCCACTG
>DASXBW010000030.1:0-8497 GCA_036491495.1 Casimicrobiaceae bacterium | reverse complement strand
CACCGTGTGCATCTCGCCCGTGCGGAGCTGGGCCAACATCTGCTGGGCACGGTCGAATTCGCCCGGCTTCGACAGATGCGTGATGTCTCCCGTATGGATGATCAGCGCAGGCTGCTCGGACATGGCGTTGACCAGATCGATGGTCTGCTTGAGCGTCCCGTTGACATCCGGATTCGCATCCTTGGCGAAGCCGATATGGGTATCGCTAATCTGCACGAACAGCGGCTTGCCGAGCGGTGCCATGACCTGGTTGCCCTCGCCGGCGATCGCCAGGTCCACCGGCGTGAGGATTCCGCCGGCAAGTGTGAAGAGGGTTCCGGCGCCGCCGAACGCCATGCACTTGAGCGCGTTGCGACGGGACTGGAGCGCGGATATGTCTGCCATTGATTTCTCCTGGTGGTCCGATCACAGACCGGGGCCGGCCGGGAAATATTCCCGGGTCGCGCCGAACGACCCGGCGATCGAGTCGGGTATTGGCATAAAGCGCGCTCGAGCCGGGTCTGGTCCCGAGGAGAGGATTGGCAATGAGCGATGACGAGAACCGGCGACGCTTCGAGCTGCTGGCGCTTCCGCACCTGGACGCCGCGTACAACTTGGCGCACTGGCTGACTCGCAACGACCACGATGCGCAGGACGTGGTGCAGGAGGCGTTCTTGCGGGCGATGCGCTACGTCGGCGGCCTTCGATCCGACAGCGCGCGCGCGTGGCTGCTGCAGATCGTTCGGCACACCTGCTATTCGTGGCTGAAGGAGAACCGACCGCCGGAAAAGGTAGCGCTCGACGATCCTGAGGAGGCGTGGCGGGATCTCCCGGCACCCGCCGCCGAGGAGCCTCCCTCGATCGCGATCCGCAAGGCAGACCGACAGCAGATCAACGATGCGATCGCCGCACTGCCCGTCGCCTACCGCGAGGTGCTCGTGCTGCGCGAGCTGGAAGACCTCTCGTACAACGACATCGCGCGCATCGCCGAGATTCCCGTGGGTACCGTGATGTCTCGCCTCGCGCGCGCACGCGGCCTGATGCGAACGGCGCTGATGCCGGTGGCGCGCCCAGTGCTTCGCCCGGTCCCGCGCTCGACACAAAATGGAAGCACATCGTGAAGACACCCCATGAGCCTTGGCGGATCAACGCCTTCGTCGATGGCGAGCTCGACCTTGCGAGCCAGCTCGACATAGAGGCGCGCCTGCAGGAAGACGCGGCCCTGTGCAAGCAGGTCGAGGAGATCCGGGCGCTGCGCGAAGTCGTCCGCGAGAAAGCCGATCGCCACCCGGCGCCCGCGGCCCTGAGGGAACGCATGACGACCTTGCTCGAAGCGGCGCGTCCCAAAGCGCAGCCGCCCGCTCAGGCGGTCAAGTCGGCCGCGTCCTCTGTGGCGCAAGCGCTGAATCGCTGGCTCGCCTGGCGACCCCTGGCCGCATCGATGAGCTTTGCGGCGGTGCTCGCCGTGGCGTTGAACGTCGTCTTGCTGCAGTCGTCGAAGCAGGAGCGGCTGATGGACGAGGTCGTCGCGAGCCACGTGCGTTCGACACTGGGACAACACCTGGTCGACGTCGCGTCCTCCGACCACCACACCGTGAAGCCGTTCCTGTCGTCCAGGCTGGGTTTCTCGCCGCCGGTCGACGAGTTGCGCGTTGCGGGCTCGGTGTTCCTGGGCGGCCGGGTCGACTACCTCGACGGGCGACCGGTCGCGGCGCTGGTCTATCGGCAAGGCGAGCATGTCGTGAATTCGTTCGTCTGGCCAAGCACCGCAGCCGACAGCAAGCCGGAGTTTTCGTCCGACCGGGGATACCTGACTGCCCACTGGTCGCAAGGCGGCATGAACCACTGCGTGATCTCCGATGTGAATCGCGACGAATTTCAACGCGTGGTCAAGGCAGTTCAACTAACGGCGACCCCTGGTTAGCGCTCCGGGCAGATCGGGCGTCCCGCGGTGTTGGGTTCGGCCTTTCATGGGGGACTCGGAATCGCAAGCCATGGCGATGCGCCAAGGATGGGTCCTGTAGACAAGGCTGGCTCGCGAGCGTAACCGGTGAACCCCAGGGGTGGTGCACAAGCACGGCACGCGTACGACGCGTCCTGGACCTGCGGGGATGGAATGCCAATGGCAGATGGTGTCTATCACTGAAGTCGTTGGCGTCTGCATGCGGCCGGGATCCATTCGGTCTCTTGACTCGGCGGCGCGGGTCGGACCAATTTTTTTTCGTTGCGGACCAATCAGCGCGCGTTGACTCGCACCAGCTAGGAATAGAGAGCCGGTTGCGCCGGTCTTGTCCCTTGTCGGCTGGTACGGTGGAGCGAAAGGACTCGTTTCACGACCCTAGCGTCGTTGCCTTGCAAGTCGACAAATCACGTTCCCGAAAGAGTAGGCCATTGCTGGAGAAAGACATGTTTGCAAAATCACTGGTGACCGTCACTAACGTCCTCGGATTGTTGATGCCAATGGCAGGTGCGTCCGCTCAAACTCTTGCACCGCCCCCATCTTGCCCAACTGCGCAGGCAGCGCATGCAGTCGAAGGAGTCGATCCGCCGTCGCGGGTTACTGCAGCAGATGCAACGCCGAAACGTCAGCGAGATCCGGCCGCGGCGCACCACGGGCGCCGAGGTGACGTTACGGAGGGCAGAAAGGCATTCGATATTTGGCCGGAGGCCGGCTTTTACGACAAATGACGTGGACAGGAGGAATTTCCTGGGATTCCTCTGCTCACTGGGTGGCGGTGGAGTCGCCAAACCGTGCGCCCGTCAACATCCTATACCCAGGCCATCATTCCGAGGTTAGTCATGCGCGCCGTCTTGATCGTGCCGAGGCGGTCAAGTACGAGCTTGACCACTTCGTTCCGCTCGCAATCGGCGGTCACCCGCGTTCGGAAGACAAACTCTGGCTGCAGAGCTGGGTCGGAGCTTGGAATGCTCGTGTCAAAGACAGACTCGAGCGAAAGCTTCAGGTAATCTGCAAGTCGGCCGCCGGCTCGTTCCGTCGAGTGCCGCTCGGCTGTTGCAAACCCGACGATGGGACGATGGCGCTGCCCGTGAAATAGGCGCATCCTGCGATCCGCGCTGGCCAATCCCGGGAAAGGAAAAGTCATGGCGATGAACCGCTACATCATGGCCACGGCGCTGGTTGTCGCGGCGTTCGTGGTTGGTGCTCCGGCCTTCACGCAGAACGCAGCCAACGACTCGATCCGCGGTGTGGTGACCGGGCCGAACGGTCCGGAAGGCGGCGTCTGGGTGATCGCGGAGACGTCCGACCTGCCCACGAAGTACGCCAAGGTCGTGGTCACGGATGACCAGGGACGCTACGCGATTCCGCAACTGCCGAAGGCCCAGTACAGCGTCTGGGCGCGCGGCTACGGCCTCAAGGATTCGGCGAAGACCGAGGCCACGCCGGGCAACACGGTGGACATCAGGGCGGTCGCCGCGACCCCGAAAGAAGACGCCGAGCACTACCCCGGGATGTACTGGTATTCGCTGCTCACGATCCCGGGCAGAGATCAATTCCCGGGAACCGGCGACAAGGGCAACGGCATCTCGACCAACATCAAGACTCAGGAAGCGTGGGTCGATACCGTGAAGAACTCGTGCCAGTCCTGCCATGCGCTCGGCAGCCATGGGATCCGCGTGGTGCCCGACGAATTCAAGAAGGAAGGCAACGGCTTCCAGCAATGGGCGCGGCGCACGCAATCGGGCCAGGCGATGAGCAACATGGCATTGAGTCTCGGCTACATGGGCGTCGATGCGGCGCTCAAGAACTTCGCCGACTGGACCGATCGCGTCGCCGCGGGCGAGCTGCCCTTTGCGAAGCCCGAGCGTCCCAAGGGAATCGAGCGCGATGTCGTGGTGACGATGTGGGACTTCTCGACGCCGAAGTTCTACCTGCACGACGGCATCTCGACGTATCAGCATGATCCGACCGTCAATGCCAACGGACCGATCTACGGCGCCCCCGAGGAGAGCACCGACAACATCCCGGTGCTGGATCCCGTGAGCAACCGGGCGTACACGATCAAGCATCCCGTGCAGCCGGGGACGCCAAACTCGAAGGACCTGCCGATGCAGCCTTCGGCCTACTGGGGCAAGGATCCTCTGTGGGATGGCAGCAGCAGCCTGCACAATGCCATGATGGATGCGCAGGGCCGCGTCTACTTCAGCGCGCGTTTCCGCGGGCCGAACAACCCGGACTTTTGCAAGAAGGGCTCGGACCATCCCTCGGCGAAGGTGCTGCCGCTCGAGCAGAACGGCCGCGAGCTCTCGATCTGGGATCCGAAGCAGCAGAAGTGGTACGACGTCGACACCTGCTTCTCCACGCACCACCTCTTCTTCGCGAACGACAAGGACCAGACGCTGTGGCTCTCGCAGGGCGGCCCGGGAACGAGTAACGGCGTCGTGGGCTGGGTGAAGACGAAGACCTTTTTCGAAACCGGCGACGCCGCGAAATCGCAGGGCTGGACGCCGATCGTGGTGGACACGAATGGCAACGGCAGGCGCGACGCGTACGTCGAGCCGAACCAGCCGCTCGATCCGACGAAAGACACGCGCATCCTCGGCGCTTTCTACGGCATCATGCCGAGCCCGGTCGATGACACGGTGTGGGGCCAGACGATGGGCATCGGCTTCGGACGCATCGACCAGCCGGGCTACGTCGTGCACCTCATTCCGGGTCCGAATCCATCGGAGACCGCCCTCGCCGAGCTCTTCGTGCCGCCCGACGGCGCATGGAGCCCGCGCGGCCTCGACATGACCAGCGATGGCGTGGTTTGGACGCCGCTCGCGAGCGGACACTTCGCGAGCTTCGACCGGCGCAAGTGCACGCGGCCTCAGAACGGGCCGGAGGCACTGAGCGGGAAGCTGTGCCCCGAGGGCTGGACGATCATCCGGATGCCCGGACCGCAGTTCCGCGGCGGCCCGGAATCGGGGAGCGCCAACCATGCGTATTACGTGTGGGTTGACCGCTACAACACCCTCGGGCTCGGCAAGAACGTGCCGATCTTTACCACCAACGGCGCCGAGTCGCTCACGGCGGTGGTCGATGGCAAGATCATCGAGATGCGCGTACCTTATCCGGCAGGTTTCTTCAGCAAGTTGTTGGATGCAAGAGTGGATGACCCGAACGCGGGCTGGAAGGGCAAGGGGGTGTGGACGATGTCGGGTACGCGAACCGTCTTCCATAACGAGGGCGGCACGACGAACAGCCCGAAGGTCTACCACATCCAGCTCCGCCCCGAGCCGCTGGCGGACTAAGGCACGACTTTCGGACGGGCCTCTGCGCAATCCGCAGAGGCTTTTGTTCTTCGATCACTTCAAACTCCAGGGAGTCGGACGATGAGGATCGTGTTGTCAGGACTGGTGACGATGAGCCTTGCAGCTGCGCTTTCCTGTCCCGCGCTCGCCGCCGATCTGGTCGTGCCTGCCCAGTCGCCGCGCTTCGCGCCGCTCACGATGGACCAGCTCAACGTCTACCAGAAGCCACTTGGCGAGCAGATCATGAAGGTGTCGAGTGTCGGGCTCGGCGGCCCGTACAACCCCTTGCTGCGCAGCCCTGTCCTGGGGCAGCGGATGTTCGACCTGCTTTATTACCTGCGCTGGAATTCGTCAGTGCCGCTGCGCCTCAACGAGTTCGCCATTCTGATCATCGGCAGGCAGTGGCGGTCGCAGGTCGAGTGGTTCGCACACGCACCGCTTGCCATCAAGGCGGGGCTTTCGCCGGACATCGTGGCGGACCTCAAGGCGCAGAAGCGCCCGGGCAGTATGCAGGCCGACGAAGCGATCGTGTACGACTTCGTCACCGAATTGATGGCGACGCATCAGGTATCGGACGCGACCTTCGTTCGGGCAAAGCAGATCCTGGGGGAACAGCAGGTCGTGGACCTGACGAGCGTCGCCGGCACTTACGTCACGATTGCAATGCTGTTGGCGATGGCCGAGGAAAGCGTCCCGCCCGGAAAGGAATTGCCGTTCAAGCCAGGAGAGCCCTGATGGAAGTACGCTGGCTCGCGACTAACGCGTGCGGAGGCGATGCATGAAGATCAAATCTGCGATATCGCAGGCGCTGCGGCTCGGGATTGCGTGCTTGCTGTTTGCGGCCAGCTCGGTACTCGCCGTCGAAGTCAAGGTCATGATCTCCGGAGGCTTCTCGGCTGCGTATGAAGAGCTCGTCCCCCGGTTCCAGCGGGCGACGGGCAACACGGTGACGACCGTCCGTGGACCGTCGATGGGCGCGACGCCCCAGGCGATCCCGAATCGTCTCCAGCGCGGCGAGGCAGCGGACGTCGTGATCATCGTCGGCGAGGCGCTCGACCAATTGACCGCTCAGGACAAGGTGGTCGCGGGAAGTCGCGTCGACCTCGCGCGGTCGTACATCGGCATGGCGGTGCGCGCCGGGATGCCTAAGCCCGACATCAGCACGGTCGAAGCCTTAAAACGGACGCTCCTCGACGCGAAGTCGATCGCCTATTCCGACAGCGCGAGCGGCGTCTATCTTTCCACCGTGCTGTTTCCGCGCCTCGGCATCTGGGACCAGATCAAGGAGAAGAGTCGGATGATCCCGGCCGACCCGGTCGGCGCTGTCGTCGCACGCGGGGATGCCGAGGTGGGGTTCCAGCAGATGAGCGAGCTCAAGCCCGTGCGCGGCATTGAGATCGTGGGCGCGTTGCCCGCGAGCGCACAAAAGGTGACGGTGTTTTCAGCCGGCATTGTCGCGGGAGCCAACGAACCCGTTGCGGGAAAGGCGCTCATCGACTTCCTTGCGTCAGCGGCAAGCGCCGCAGCGATCACGAGCAGCGGAATGGAGCCGGCAAACGCAAAGTGATGCGCGATTGTTGCGTCGGATTAGCGCCAGAGCGTTGAACTCCATTGCGCGTCTAGGGCCGCGGATAGGGTTGTTGATGATCGGACTGATCGAGGCCGCTATCGCGCAGGCCGACGCGCTGATCACGAACGTCAATCCATCCAGCAATCTTCTCGCGCCCGGAAGCGTGAGCGTCACGCTCACGGTGATCGAGGTCAACCGCCAGCCGAAGGGCGCCGCGGAAGCGCGCCGTCTGCTGGTGAGTTGTAACGATCGTCGGAGAAACCTACGCCTGTCAATTCCACAAATGAGAACCTACGCCAAAACCTACGTCTATCCCGAGGCGTCTTGGGATCGCTCGGGATCGCCTGACTCGATCCGAGACTGAGGCGCCATCGCTCTGAATCATTGATTTGTATGGAAGAAATGGCTGGCGGCACGCAAAAAACGGTCGACTCGGATGGGATCACTGCCACCGTCTTAAGCGCTCACACCCCCATGATGCAGCAGTACCTGCGCATCAAGGCCGAACACCCGGACACGCTCCTCTTCTACCGGATGGGCGACTTCTACGAGGTCTTCTACGACGACGCGAGGCGCGCGCACCGCCTGCTCAACATCACGCTGACCTCGCGCGGCGCAAGTGCGGGCGAGCCGATCCCGATGGCAGGCGTTCCGGTCCACGCTGTCGAGACCTACCTCGCCCGCCTCGTCAAGCTCGGCGAGTCGGTCGCGATCTGCGAGCAGGTCGGCGAGGTCGGCGCTGCCAAGGGGCCGGTCGAGCGCAAGGTCGTTCGCATCGTCACGCCGGGAACGCTGACTGAAAGCGACCTGCTCGCCGACAAGAGCGACTCGGTGCTGGTCGCCGTCGCGCGGCAGTCACAGCGCTTCGGCCTGGCATGGACGGCGCTGTCGAACGGCGAGATCGGGCTCGCCGAATGCGGCGAGAGCGAGCTCGCCGGCTGGCTGGCGAGGATCGCGCCGGCGGAGGCGATCGTCGCCGCCGACCTGCCCGCCGGCAGCGTCGACGCCGCGACGACGGTGACGCGGCGGCCACCCTGGCAGTTCGACGCGACGCTCGGCCATCGCAGCCTCTGCGCGCAGCTGCGCGTCGCCTCGCTGGTGGCCTTCGGCGCCGACGAGCTCGCTGCCGCACACGCCGCCGCCGGCGCCCTGCTCGCCTACGCCGAGCACACGCAGGGGCGCGCGCTGGCCCATGTCCATCGCCTGAGCGTGCAACGCACGAGCGACCTGATCGACCTGCCGCCGGTCACGCACCGCAACCTCGAGCTGACGCGCACGCTTCGCGGCCACGACGCGCCGACGCTGCTGTCGACGATCGATCTCTGCACGACCGGCATGGGCAGCCGCGCACTCCGCCAATGGCTGACCCAGCCGCTGCGCGAGCGCCGGGTCGCGAGCGACCGCCACGACGCGATCGCCGCGCTGCTCTCCGGCAAAGCCGAGCCGCTCGGCGAAGCACTGCGCCATGCCGCCGACGTCGAGCGGATCGGCACCCGGATCGCGCTGCGTCAGGTCCGCCCGCGCGAGCTCGCCGGCCTGCGGGCGACTCTGATCGCACTGCCGCGGGTGCGCGCCGCGCTGCCCGCCGAGGGCTCGCTGCTGCTCGACATGCTCGGCGAGGCGCTCGCGCCGCCGCCCGCGATCGCCGAGCTGCTGGCGGCGATCGCTGCCGAGCCGGCGGCGCTGCTGCGC
>DASXBW010000029.1:0-18807 GCA_036491495.1 Casimicrobiaceae bacterium | reverse complement strand
GCCCCTTCTTGATCTCCTTGTGCTGAGCTTTGTCGTCGTATGCAGACGGCGCGTAATTCGCCGCCCGCATCAAGTCGCGGGCAACGTAGTGTTCCATGGGAGCTGCACGCAACGACCGAATGATCGTCTTGGCACGAGTCGCCCCGAAAATGAGAGACAGGTACCGTGCGGCAGCCTGATAGTCCTTGTCTTTCGGTTCTTTGCTCCAGCGCACTTTCGCCTTCATCGAAGCCCCCGTGTTCGGTCGGTGGTTCCTGCGGACACTTTGTTTTCAACTGGGAACCGGCCCTGTGTATACCACTCTTTGCGTGAGAGCGACCGACCGGTTTGGGTCGAACTCGGTCATTGACTGGAATGGATTTCAAGCTGATCGGACGTTGTTTGTCAGGTTCAATTCAGGACATTTAGTCGTGATCATTTCTTCCCCACATGCTTAGTATGATTCGTCAGCGGCCCGTTATCTACCTGTCCTGTTTCGCGTAGATAGCCCGCACGGTATCGATGGTGTCGGCATCCTGCGCTTTTTTGTCGGCGCGATATCCCTTGGCGCGTGCAAAGCGAAGCGCGAGTCCTCCAACATAGCGTGGACTGGCCTGCAGATCGTTGAAGGTGACTTCGACGACAAGCTCCGGCCGCACGCGAACGGTCCAGTCGTTGCGAGCGACCTCTCGCTTCAGGAGCTCCTCGGTCTGCCAGGCAAGCATCGCGTCGGTCATGCCCTTGAACGTCTTGCCGAGCATAACAAACTCTCCACTCGCTGGGTCGAGCGCGCCAAGGTGCAGGTTCGAAAGCCAGCCCTTGCGTCGGCCGTGGCCCCATTCCGCGGCGAGGACCACGAGGTCGAGGGTGTGAGCGCGCTTGACCTTGAGCCACGTCGCGCTGCGCGCGCCGGGTCCGTACGGCGCGTCGAGGGCCTTGACCATCACGCCCTCATGTCCGCGCTCGAGCGCGTCGTCGTAGAAAGCTTGCGCGGCGGAGGTTTCACTCGTCACCAGGCGAGGGATCAACAATTCGGACGGCAACGCGGCGGTCATCGCCTCGAAGCGTGCGGTAGCGGGCGCGGACACGAGATCGGACTCGTCGCGGCGCAGGCAGTCGAAGAAAAATACCGACAGCGGCATGGTCGCGCGCATAGCTTCGATATCGAGCACGCGTCCGAACCGGCGCATCGTATCCTGAAACGCGTACGGTGCGCCGTTGGGTTTGAGCGCGATGGCTTCGCCGTCAAGAATCAGCGACTGCGCCTGCGCGCGCAGGACTGCCGCCACGATCTCCGGCGCGGCGGCCGTGACGTCGTTGCCGGTGCGCGTGTAGATGCGCACCTCGTCTCCGCTCTTATGCACTTGCACGCGCGCGCCGTCGAGCTTCCACTCGAGCGCGGCCATGGGAATGCGCACCATCGCGTCCGTGATGTCGTCCGCCGGCTGCGCTAGCATCGGCGCGAGCGGTTGAAAGAGCGCGATGACGAAGCGGCTCAAGCCGGCGGCACCTTCGGTGAGCGCGAGCGACGCGACGCTGGCGATGCCGCCCGCGATCATCGCCGCCCGGCGAACGTTTGTGGCGGGTAAGTCGGCGGCAGCTGCGACGGCTTCGATCATGAGGCCTTCGAGCGCACCCTGGCGTAACTCGCCGAGCAGCAGTCGCGCGAGGAATTCCTGCTCGCGCGCGGTGGCGCTTGCGAAAAGAGTGGATAGGAGGCGCGTGCGTTCGGCAATTGATCCGCGGCCGCTGGCTCGAGCGATCTGATCGAGCGTCGAATCGACCTCGGCGAGGGTCAGCTCGGGGCCCTCGACATTGGCTGCGGGTTGCGCGTCGCGGATCAAGGCGTAGCCGACGCCGCTTCGCCCCTGGCGGGTCACGCCGGCGAGATAGGAGACACCGATGTCGATCTCATCGGGTGAGAGCCGGCGCAAGAAGTCCGCCATGCGAGCGATCTTCGTGCGCCGGCCGGCGTGCTCGCCGACACTTTGCGAAGTATCGACGAGATCGGCGAGTAGCGTGGGGCCGGTCATGAAAATGGTGTCAGGTCTCCGAGCAGCGCTTCCTCGAACCACCGAGCGAGCGGATGGCAGGGACCATTCTTGCACCTGGCGTTGAAACCCACGGCTGCTTGGACACAATCACCGACCTTGGTGCCCGACGTCTTGGTTCGGTGTGGAAGCTCGTGAACGAGACGGACAATGGCGCGGCGCGCGCGCATTTTGAGCGTCAGACCTGCGACTGCTGAACAAGCCCTTTTGCGACGGCACGCATGTTTCGATCGGTTTCAACAACGATACGTGAGTCCACGGCATTGAAGCGCGCTCGCGCAGAAGTGAGCCGAGGGTCAACGATCGATCGCTAGCACCCTGCGACGCACTTCCCCGCGCCGTCGAATTCCATCGTCTTGCCGCTCAGCGCTGGATAGACGGGCCGTCCCTTGACGAGAGCGATGAATGCGGCGGTACGCGACGTGGGGCGCACCTTGCCGCCAGTGGTCGCGCCTTCATTGACGTGCGTAATAATCACCGCCGCGGGTTGCACCAGCGTGTTGACCGCATAGGCGGCGCCCTCCGGCGTGAGGGCGCTCTGCCCAAAATTGAGCTCCATCAGGTTCACCTTGTAGAAATCGTGCTCGACCGTTTGCATCTCGGCGTGGAGTCCCGTGTCGCCGCTCAGATAGATGGTGAGGCCATTGGTGAAGCGGATGACGTAGCCGCCGGGCGGCCCGAGCGTGAGGCTCACATTGTCGGGTTCCAGATTCTTGCGCTCCGCGTCGCCAAGCAAGGCGATCGGCACCGTGCTGTCGTGCGCGGCGGGGACTACCGCGATCTCGACGGCCTTGGACGTGGCCGAAGCCTTGACCGTGCGCGTGCCGCCCGTCTGGACGGTGGCGAGGCAGGGCGCGGCCAAAGGTGCCACGACATCGGCGCCAGTCTGCGGCGGGCATGCCGTCGTCGGCTTCCCTCGGATCGACTCGACCTTGCGGCCGATGAAATTCGCCAGCGGCACGACCATGATCACGGCGGCGTTCTTCGCGGCGGCGATCTCGGCGGTCGTGGAATTCGGCGCCGCCGACACGACCTGCGGGTTGTCGCAGGTGCCCGTTTCGAGCGCCTTCATTTTCATGTCGCCGATGTGGTCGCCGTGCGCGTGGCTGAGGAGTACGACGTCGATCTTTCCAAGGCGCGGATCGTCCGCGCCCATCACCGACTGCCCGGCGTCGTAGAGGATGCGCACGCCGGTCGGGTCCTCGAAGATCGTCGCCCGGTCGCGCATGCAGAGCTCGCCAGCGTGGGAGCCGAGCGGGGTGATTTTTACGGCTTGCGCGAAGGCGGTGGAGCAGGTTGCCACCGCCAAAACAAGAATCGAACGAACAATGTGGGCTCGCATGATTTCTTCCTTAAGTCGGCCGGTTCATTGGCAGCAGGCGCAACGGCTGCTCGCTTGAGCGCTCGAGATAATGTAATTGTAGACCACGGCATGTCCGCGACGTACCGTCCCGGCATGAAGCTTGCATCGCACACGGCATGAAAGAGTATGCACCGGGTATCGGATCCGCGCAGCTGAGCCTCGTCGACGTCCCGGCACCTTCTGCCACCGCGGCGGAAGCTGTCGCGGGTGCCGCGTCTTCAGCGGGCACGGATCCCATGCGTGCGTCGACTGATACGGGGTGGGCGAACCCTGTGCGAGCGTCGGTAGCGACAAGTGCAGACCGATTTCTGACCAAAGCCATCAACGAGCACGCAGCGGGTCACATCGATCGCACGCTCTGGGCGCGGGCAGTTGCCCATGCCGGCGGCGACAATGCGCTGGCTAAGAGCGTTTACGTGCAAAGCCGCGCCACCGCGCTCCGTGTCAGAAAACGCGAGAACAAGGCAGCCCGGTATGCCCGGGTGGTGGAGACTCTCAACAATGCGCCCGATTCCGGCTTCACTCGGCCAGTGCCGGGAGCGGGTACGGCGCCGGCGGAGAGCGGATCGGGCAACGCTCAACATGGCATTGCAAAGCGCAATCGCAGGCGCACGATGGTGATGGCCGGTGTCTTCGGTTCCCTGGTAGTGGTCGCAGGACTGGCGGTGGCGCTATCCGAGAGCGACCCGTTTCGACAAGACATTGCCGTCAACCCCGCGCCCCGTTTCAACGTCTTCGCGCGCTCGACGCCTTCGACCCAGGCGATACCCGCGACGACCGGTACCGGCAGGGCGGCGATAGGGAATGCCTCTGGCGAGGATTTTGTCGGCAAGGTGCGGGCGCTGGAGAAGGAAGGCAATTGGAACGTGGTCGTTCTCTACGCCGTGGAATGGACACGAAAGCAGCCAGGTAATGCGGACGCCTGGAAAGTGCTCAGCCAGGGCTACATCAAGTTGCGCCAACCGAGTGAGGCGCAGGATGCTGCGACAAAAGCAGTGCAGCTCGCACCCGACGATTTCCTGCAATGGCAGAACCTTGGAGAGATCAACCTCGCTCTACAGCTGCCCGCGGAGGCTCTTAAGGCCTTCCATCACGCAGCGGTGCTGAATGACCATGATGTCGTCAGCCTGATCCAAGCCGGGATATTGAATGCGCAGCTTGGACGTCTTCCTGAAGCGGGGACCGCCTTCGCCAAAGCGCTGGCAGTGAGCCCTCGGGACGTGGAGGCACTCTGCGGAGCGACGTCGGTCGCGCAGAGGGAAGGACGCGTGAAAGATGCGCAGGCGATGACGCGCGAGGTGACGTCTCTCGGCGAGCGCTGTAGTGGCCCGGACGTAGGCGCGAGCGTGCGGGTCGCAGTTAGTCAATCCCCGCGAGGCAAAACCATTCCATAACTCGCTAGCTGCCTGCGCGTATGCGATCGGTGTTTCGAACCAAATGTCTGCAACGGATCGTGAAGCGCCCGTCGGCCGGGATCAACATGAGGCTCCTTTCCCTCAACAGAGGAACCACTCATGGAAACTGCTGCGGCAGACCGAATGCCGTGCAATACCGTGGAACAAGGGCAAGCTGCTCGGCCAGCAACCTCCGCTGAGGTTGAAGGAGATCTGGGCCATTCGGATTCGACTGCAACTGGATCATCGAACACGGGAACTCGCGCTATTCAACCTCGCCATCGACAGCAAGTTGCGCGGGCAGGCTGTCGTTAAGTCATGGCGTCAGGGCCTCATGGAGCCGCGGGTGCAAGACCCTACCGTGTTTGCGCCCGAATGGTCAGCGCAGCCACGCCTGCGATTACGCAGACAAGGCCGATCAAGGTAGCGGCGGCGAGATTCTCTCCCAGAAATACAACGCTTATGGCGACTCCGATCGGAACACGAAGATAAGCCTGCGATGTCGCGCCAACCGACCCCAGCGTCCGGATGAGTCGGAAATAGATTGTGAAGGCAAGTGCCGTTGAAAAGATCGATAAGCACATCAAGGCGAGGATCGAGCGGTTGGACGGCACGAGTGTCCATGGGTGATCCACAACCAAGCTGATTGGCATGAGGACGATCGCGCCACAGAGCAGCGAACCCGTGGCGGGCAACATCGGATCGAGTTCCTGGAAGCTTCGCCCGAAGATTGCCGCGCCCGCATAGCAGACAGTAGCCAACATGATGGCCAACTCGGCGGTCAGTTGCTGCCCAATACCAGAGAGGGCCTGTACGCCCACGATCAGGCAAATGCCGATCATTCCCGAAATGACGCCAAACAATTGTCGGCCCGTTGCGGATTGTTGGTGCGCCAGACACAAGGTCAGAATAAATGCAAAGATCGGCGCCGAAGAATTCAGTATCGTTGCAAGACCCGCATCCACCGACTGCTCGGCCCAGGCAATCAATGTAAACGGTATCACGCTGTTGAGGCAGGCCTGAAACAGGAAGCGGCGCCAAACCGCGATGTCAGTCGGCATCGCCACGCCGCGCCCATGCAGAACGCCCAGCAGCACGACGGCCGCGATCGTGGTGCGCGCCGCAATGAAAGTCACCGGTGGAATGGATGCAACGCCCAGCTTAATGAAGGTATATGACGCGCCCCAGAGCATGGCTAGCAGCAACAACAGCGCGAGTTCAGCGAGGTAACCGAATGAACGCCGGCTGTATTTAGCCACCATGAACTTGCAGCGAGTTGTCCGGCACCTGCACGAGGTTGTTTAAGCAGTAGTCCCAAAGCATCTGTGCAGCGCTCAATCGGTAACGCCCAAGGTGCGATCCCACTCTGTCGTATGCACGACATGATAAGGTTTGCAGAAAAAGTAAGGTTCGTTCACGATCGAACTATGGAAGGCGGCCCCGAACCTACGATAACTCGCCTGGCTGGGGTAACGCCTACGCGGGAGGCGTAGTATGGGTTAGACCACTTATCGTCGACGAGGTGATCTAAGGTCATACCGTTCGGCGAAGTCCCATTGGAGTCCACATGGGGCAGCGATGTCATCACGGGAGCACGCATATGAAGAGGAGATGCCCATCTTCACTGTTGGCCACACTGGCTGCGACAGTCGTAATTGATGCCATGGCCGCCGACCCACCAATGACTGCCAAGGAGCCGCGTTTTCCGCAACTCACCGTCGAACAGCTGAACGAACAGCAGAAGCCCCTCGGAGAGCAGATCCTGCAGGTATCGAGCGTGGGGCTCGGCGGGCCCTACAACCCGTTGTTGCGCAGCCCGGTTCTCGGGCAACGCATGTTCGACCTCCTCTATTACCTCCGCTGGAACACGTCGGTGCCGCTTCGCATCAACGAGTTCGCGATCCTGATCATCGGCAGGCAATGGCGCTCGCAGGTCGAATGGTTCGCGCACGCGCCCCTGGCGATCAAGGCAGGGCTTTCCCCGGGAATCGTCGCCGAACTCAAGGCCAACAAGCGGCCGGCGAACATGAAACCGGACGAGGCTGTCGTCTACGATTTCGTCACAGAGCTTTCCGCCAAGCGCCAGGTTTCCGACGGGACGTTCAAACGCGCGAAGGAACTGCTCGGCGAACAGCAGGTCGCGGATCTGACGGCTGTCGCGGGAACCTACGTAACGGTCGCGATGCTGCTCGCGATGGCGGAAGAAAGCGTGCCGCCCGGCAAAGAGCCACCGTTCCAGGCCGGCGAACCATAACCACGGCGGGACCCCGCCCGGGCGAAGGGAGCGGCGGCTGTGGCTCGTGTCCGGCCGATTCGCTAGTGACTCAGTGCGGCCAGAACCGGCCGTAGCACCTGTTCCTCCGAAGCGGACGCTCAACAGCGACGCCCGACCACCCCAGCTTCCCATCGGCCCGCCCGGCGCACGTTAGGGTGCTTTGACTGGCGACCACCCGCTGACAGGATCGAACCGCTGCATCGCGCTCGCCTTCTTCGCCGTATCGGGCCCCCGGTCGGACTGATAGACCTTTCCATCCTGGTTGACGATGAAGGTCATGATGCCGGAGTTGCCGTACTTCGCCGGATACGCCACGACGGCGAAGCCTCCGATGCCCCTTCCGCTCAGAACGTAGTCGAACGCTCCAATTTCGGCGCTCTTCCCCTGCCCCTTGAGCATCCGGTAGTAGTAGCCGTGGTACGGCGTGGCGCCCTTGTCGCTCTTTCTGTAGCCTTCGGCCACAGCGCGCGCGATCAAAGGACCGAGCGGGCTCTGCGCTTCGCCCGCCTTCGTCGGCCAATAGAGACCGTCGTGTCTGCCCAGCGCGCTCTCGAACTTCTGTGCATAGGTGAAAACGCCGTCGCCGTTGCGATCCTGGGACGCATACTCGCGCTCCGCGTCGACGATCGCCTGCAGCACCTTGATCGTATCGAGCTCATTCGCGCCGATCCGCCGGGCGAGGAGCTCCTCCCCCCCGGCCGTCGTATCGAAGCGCCACCGGTCGCCGTTCTTGATGATCGGGAACGCGAACGGGAACCCGTCTTCGCCGATCGTCAGCGTCGCCTTGTCGCCGTCCCGCGCGATTGCGTGCTTCGCTTCGTACGCCGCGACAAAACGCTCGGCCGCCGCCCGATCGGCGGTCGCGTCGCCCGACGACATCCATTCACCCGGATTGCCGAGAACAACGAGTGTGGCGGTGCGGTCGCGGCTCTTGACCGCCTGCACGAGCGCGCTCGCCGCATCCTCGGGCGAAGCGAACGTCTTCTGCGACGCGGCGGCTGCGCACGCTTCCGTCGCGACGAACGCGACGACCAAGAGACCGGCAAGAGCGCATGCCCACTCGCGCGCCGTCTTCCAGCGGAGGGCTACTATCGTCGTGTCCATGGCTTCCCTTACCTCGGTCCGTGCATCAGCGCCGGCCACCGCCGCGACCGCCACCGCCCATGCGACCGCCGCCGAAATTGCCCGCACCGCGCGCCGCGCCCATGCTCGAGGAACCGCGGCTACTGGAATCGCGGGTCTGCGCGCCTCTGTTGGTGTCGAACGCCGTCGGGCTGCGCTGGATCGACTGGCGACCCGCATCGGCGCGGCCGCGAAACGCCTCGCGCGAACCCGCATCGGCCGCTGGTCCGCGCCCGTACTGGTGCGCGACGCGCTGGTCGCGGTACGGTACGCCGCCGCGATGGTTGACGTCGTGCCTCCAGTTGTTGTCGCCGGAAATGTTCGTACGATTGAAGTTGTTGTACTTATGATGGTCAACATGGACACCACCGTTTCCCCAGTCGCAGTCGCCCCATAGCGCCCCGCCGATGATGATCCCTGCCAGGAAGGCACCTCCCGGGTAGTAGTAGCCCGGCGGGTACCAGTAGTACGGGGGGTAGGCGGGGTAAGCCCACGTGCCGTATACGATCGATGGGTCGTATGTCGGCACGTAGACGACCTCGGGATCCACAGGTTCGATCTTGATGATGGTGACATTGTTCTCGGTTACGACGATGACCCTTTGCTCCTTGGAATCCTTGAGCGTCCCTTCCGCAAGAGCCTTCGCCCGCAGCGCCTGCACCGTCGCCATCACGTCCTTCTGCTGAGCCAGAAAGGCATCTCCCAGCTTCTGCGTCCAGTCGAGCTTCTGGCTCATCATCTGCAGCACCTGCGGCAAAACCGTCAGAGACTTAACCGCCGGATCCCAGGATTGGCTCTGCAGCGCGTCCTCGAGCGCCGTGCTCTTGAGGCCAGGATTGGCGGCGATCCAGCGATCGGCGTAGACGACTTCGATCGGATACGTCGAGGCGATCAGCACCTGCGCAAGCAGTGCATCCGGGTAGAGGGCGATCGGCGCGACGACCTGATCGAGCTCGGCTTGCGAAAACGTCTTCGTTTCGGCGGACGGCATTGGGGCGGGAGACGACTGTGGTGGCTGTTGCGCCGGCGACTGTGCCGGCGGCATCGCCGTGGCAACGCAGAGCAGGGCTGCGATCAGCGGTTTCAGGCGCTTCATGTGACGTCCCCCTCTGCTGCAATCGCGTGACGCCAGAGCCATCGACAGTCGCGGTGCGTCAAGTTCGGGACGGCGGGCCACGCCGGGATCCGACACTCCGTACGGGACATTCTAGCGCAAGCCGGTACTGACAAACGAATCCGAGCAGCGCACGCGGGTTCCGCTCACCCGATGGTCAGGCTGTAAAGCTCTTCGGCAGCGCCGACGGTATGGGCCATCAGAAAGGTTATTGTCGGAGAATCTGGACAAGGACCATGTTCGCTACCGGCTCGCGCCGATGACGGCAGTGGGTCATTCTGCGACGCAAGGGTGTTCTGGCGGTTCACGGCAAACTCTGGATGCTCGAGTTCACCAGCAGCGTTGCTTAAGCGTAGCGCAATCGCGCTGTTTAACCTCGCCATCGACAACAAATTGCGCGGGTGCGATCTGATGCCGCTACTGCCCACGCCGAGACTCAGCGATGATCCATGCCTACTCTGCCTGAATTGGGAAACGCGTCGCTGGCCTTCTAAGGTTGCGGACGACTTCGCGCGAACATATTGCTACACTGACATTCAATGCGAGCCCGCTCGAAGCAGCGGGCCGGAAGAAGCCAGGAGGAGTCCGGCGTGCGCATTCTCTTCGTCGGAGATGACGCGGTCCCCTGTGACGGGCTGAACCAGGGTGGCCCCACAACTCATGCGAGATCAGCGGGCGTCCCTGCGGACGCACTCTGAAGCGCCGCCGCACGCGGCGCGGTCACATCACCTCACTACCCAAGGAGGACGGACATGTGCAAACTTTGCGATGAAGGAAAACCCCAGGACCATACCGGTCCACTACGGGATTCACGCCGCGATTTCCTGAAGATTTCAACGGCGACCGCAATCGCCGCGGCGGGAGTGAATTTCTTAAGCGCGCCTGCCGCCGCGTCGCAGGCCAAAGATGACCCGCCCAGCGACAGCGGCAAGCCCGGCCGGCGCTACATCATTCGCGGCGGTGCGCTGATGACGATGGACCCCAGCATGCCCAGCAAGGGCGAATTCGCCAAAGCCGACGTCCTGGTCGAGGGCAAGAAGATCATGGCGGTCGGGCCGAACCTGCCGGTGGCCGGCGCCACGCAGATTGACGCCACCGGCCGCATCGTCATGCCCGGCTTCATCGATACGCACCACCATCAGTTCGAGACGGCGCTGCGCAGCTTCCTCGCTGACGGCGTCCTCATAACGGATGGCTCAGGCACGCCAAGCGGGAGCACGGCTTACTACCAATACATCCTGAACAAATTCGCCCCGGTCTACCGGCCGCAGGACGTCTACATCAGCGAGTTGTTCGGTGGGCTCAGCCAGCTCGACGCCGGCGTCACCACCGTGCACGACGTCTCGCAGATCAGTCACTCGCCGACGCATTCGGACGCTGCCATCCAGGCGCTGATCGATACGGGGCGTCGCGCCGCCTTCGGCTATTTCGAGAGCGCGGGTAATTTTGGCGCTGGCGTTCCGGGGAACCAATATCCACAAGACGCGGATCGCATCTACAACACGTGGTTCTCCCCGAACAACCTCTCGAGCAACGGGCTCGTCCACATGATCATGGGCGGCGAGGTCTATCTTGGCCCCGCGAGCACCGACAATTCCTGGAAGATCGGGCGGCGGCTCGGTCTCCAGATTGCGGCGCATATCCTCTCGCCGTTCGGCATCCGCCCGATTTTCGACGCGCTCGCCGCCGGAACGGGCGGCAACGGCCACATCGGGATGGGACCTGATAACCTGTTCATCCACGTGACCGGCATGTCGGACACCGCGTGGCAGAGGGTCAAGGACGTCGGCGCGCAGGTCTCGATCGCCTTCCCGATCGAGATGAACATGCGGCACGGTATGCCGCCGATCCTCAAGGTGCAGAGCCTGGGTATGGAGCCGTCGCTCTCCGTGGACGTGGAATGCACAATGACGGCGGACTTCTTCACCCAGATGCGCTCCTGCATGAATCTGCAGCGCGCGCTCGTGAACCAGATGATCCTCAATCAGGAGTCTCCACCAGACTCCCTCGAACTTGCCGAATCAAATAATTGGGGGCTTCCACCGGCAGCAGCAAGCAATCCCTGGCCGACGCCTCCGGTCAGTCTGCCGGCCCCGCTCACAACGCGGGACGTGCTGCGTTACGCCACCATGAACGGTGCCAAGGCGTTGCGGCTCGACGGCACGGTCGGTTCGCTCACACCGGGCAAGGAAGCCGACATCATCATCCTCGACGCCACCACGATCAATGTGGCGCCGCTCAACCAGGTGCCGGGAGCCGTCGTATCGCTGATGGACCGCACCAACGTCGAGACCGTGATCGTGGCGGGCAATATCCGCAAGTGGCAGGGACAGCTGCTCGACGTCGACGTGGATAAGCTGCGTCGCGACCTGGAGAACTCGCGCGACTACGTTTTCAGTAAGGCGGGCATCCCGCAGGATCTGTTCAGCAGCCAATAACAGGCAAGTCGTCGGACGGGCACGGGGTGGCTTCGGCCGCCCCGCAACGACCTGCTTCTCCGGCGCGATGGGGATGCTGCAGGGCGCATCGTCGCCGCCAAGACCGGACTCATTGACACGCTCCGAACTACGCGCACAATAAAGTGCCTTGACTGCGATGCGCGCAGCGCCCTGACGGGCGCCGTAATCGTGACGCAAGGCCTTCTACCTAGGAGGAAAGAATGTTGTTCTTGACGAAGAAGTCGTTCGCAATATGTTTGCTGGTGGCTGCGACGAGCGCCGGCGCAGCCGTGCTTGACATTGAGACACTGTCCACGCGCTCCGATCGCGTAAGCGGAGGCGATGTGCTCGTGCAGATTACGCAAGACAACAACGCAGCGACGCCGGTAACGCTGAACGGGACCGATGTCACGACTGCGTTTCGCCCCGGATCGACGGCGAATACGCGCGTCGGGTTGGTCACCGGCCTTGTAGTGGGAACAAACACGCTAAATGCCGGCGGTGTGAGCCTGCAAATCCACAACTACCCGATCACCGGCCCGATTACGTCGGGTCCGCACAACGTGCCGTTCTTCTGCCAGACGCAGGACTTCACGCTGCCGGATGGCACCAAGCTCGGTCTTCCGACCGATGCGGACTGCTCCGTGCCGACCAAGATCACGTACTTGTATATGGCCACAGGTGGCACTGCGCTCCAGCCGCTGCCGAGCACCACCATACTTCCGTCGAACGTTGCGCAGACGACCACCACGACCGGCGCGACCGTGAATTTCGTCGTCCGTGTGGAAACGAGCACCATCGATCGTGGCATCTATCAGAGCGCCGTGTTGCACGATCCGACGGTCGATCCGAGCCCGACGTGGTTCGCGCCGCCACGCGGCTGGAACAAACGTCTCATCGCGATCGAGGGCTTTGGCTGCCCAGGAGGCTGGTACCTGCAGGGCGCGAGCATCGGCAGCCTCTCCATCGCGGGGCTCGACTTCAATCTGCTCAGCCCGGCGCGGCTCGGCGCGGGCTACGCGCTCTTCTCGAACACTCTGCAGCATCCGTCGAACAACTGCAATTCCGTGCTTTCCGGTGAAGCAGCCATGATGAGCAAGGAGCACTTCATCGAGACCTTCGGCGTGCCTGTGTATACGGTGAGCTACGGCTGCTCGGGCGGCTCGTACGGCAGCTCGCAACTCGCCGACGCGTTGCCTGGACTCTTCGACGGCATTCTGATTAGTTGCACGTTCCCGGACCCGCTTGGCATCGCCTTCTCGGGGTCGGACGGACATCTGCTGACACACTACTTCAACGTGACCGATCCGGCCGGATTCTCGACCGCACAGCAGGTCGCGGTATCGGGATACAAGGGACTGCAGGCATTCATCGACGCAGCGAATCAGTCTGGACGGACCGATCCTGTTCCCGGGCGCGTCGACATTCCGGGTTACGCATCGGCGGTGTGGAACGCCGCAGTGCCCGTTTCGATGCGTTACAACCCGACGACCAATCCGGGCGGGCTGCGCCCGACCGTGTATGACTGGGCCCGGAATATTTACGGCACCAGTCTAACGACGGGGTTCGCGCTACGGCCCTTCGACAATGTGGGCGTGCAGTACGGCCTGGCGGCGTTGAACGCGGGCCAGATCACAGCCACGCAGTTCCTCAACCTTAACGAGTTCATCGGCGGCTACGACCAAGATTTCAACTATGTTCCGAACCGAGTCGCGGGCGATCTCGGCGCCATCCAACGGGCCCAGCAAAGCGGACTGCAGCTTGGTGGCAACGGCGGCCTCGCATCCATTCCCGTTTTCGACGTGAGCGGCATCTACAACGACGACGGCGGTTACCACTACCAGTGGTTCCACTTCGCGATGCGCGACCGCATGATTCAAGCTAACGGCAATGCGGACAACCACGTCATGTGGCGCGGCAATCCCGTCAATGCGGGTCAGGCGTGGACGACGTTTGAGCAGTGGATGGAAGCAATCGCCGCCGATACGTCGAACCTTTCGCCGCGCGAGAAGGCTATTCGCGACAAGCCCTCAATGGCGACCGATGGCTGCTGGAAGACGGCGACCATCGGCTTCTGGAGCGAAAGGCAGACCTTCTCCAGCAAGAACAATTCGATATGCAATACGCTGTATCCGTCGTACGCATTTCCACGCTACGTTGCGGGAGGCCCGTTGGCGGCGAACATCATCAAGTGCCAGCTGAAGCCCGTCAATTCGAATGATTACAGTGTGTCGTTCTCCTCGTCCGAGCTCGCGCGCCTCAACCGCATTTTTCCGAATGGCGTGTGCGACTGGTCGAAACCTGGCGTCAATCAAACGGGCGTGGTGCCGTGGGCGTCCTTCGGTCCTGCACCCGAGAACCTCGTGTTCGACATCTCGCGCCCATAAGCTGACGCGCAAGCTGCTCGCCGCTTCAGGCTCGCTGGAGCTCCCAGCCGCATACGCGGCTGGGAGCTGGGCGCTTACCGGCCGACGGTGTGTCAAAACGCCGCTTGCGTCGCGACACGAACTTGGGATCGTTGGCGACGGGCGCGCAGGTTGTCTGACAATTGTCTGACGGACCGACCGCATTTCGAGAAGTCTGACCCTACTTTTTAAAATTTTGTAAGCAGTCGTTTCCGATTCGGTTCTGATGGCGCAATCGGGGGAAATCGCGCTATAGAATCAGAGCGTGAAATCGGAGGCGACTCCATGTTGCGGAACCGCGGCTTGCGCGATCTGATAGCGATGCTGGACGGATTCTGCGATCGCGGGATCCCGACGATGATCGTGGCTGCTGCGCTTGTCGCCTGCGGGTCTTTGCCGTTGGAGGCGAGCGCGATGCTGGTCTTGAGCGCGGACGGTCTCACAGTCTACGACACCGTAAATAACATCAGCTGGCTCGCCGATGCCGATTTGGCGGCCACTAACCGCTTTGGCCTTCCTCTATGCACCGGTCCAGGCGTGCAGACGTGTGTCAATGCGAGCGGCTCGATGCGCTACGATGCTGCTGTGGCTTGGATTCAAGCCATGAATGCCGCGAATTATTTGGGCCACAGCGACTGGCAACTCCCAACCACGCCAACCAACGATACCGGCTGCGGGAGGACGGGGCCGCATGGCGAATCGTTCGGGTTCGGCTGCACGGTGAGCGCGTTGGCTTCGCTTTGGAATGCGCTGGGCGTGAAGGCGCCCAATACCGCGGTTTCCATCCGTCACAACACGGTCGGGCCATTCAGCAATTTCCAACCTTACCTTTACTGGTCACAGTCGGCGGCTCCTCCACCTAGCGGTAATCTCACTTTTTCGTTCGCCACAGGCTGGCAAGGCGCCAACACGCTGCCGAATTTTCTGTATGCGCTGCCGATGTTCCCAGGCAAATTACCGGGAACGTCGCCCGCCAATGGCATCGGTCTGCAAGTCAATCCGGGCGGGCAGACCGTCTATGATCCGGTGACGAACATCACTTGGTTGGCGAACGCCAATTTAGCCGCCACCAACACTTTCGGCCTGCCGACCTGCATCGATCCGACGACCCCGGCGATATGCGTCGCGCCGGACGGGGCCATGACGTTCGCTTCCGCTTCCCAATTTATCGCGAACATGAACGCCTTTAATGGCACCGGCTACCTCGGGCGGACAGACTGGCAACTGCCCACGATTGATCCGAGCTGCCCCGGCTACAACTGCGCCGGCAGCCAGAATCCGATGGGGAATCTGTTCTACGACCAGTTGGCCTTTAGCCAGGGAATGACCGTGGTCACGGCGCCCGACGTCACCGTCGGTCCGTTCCACAATCTACAGCCCTATCTCTATTGGGCCTGCGCGGCGGCCACGATCCAGGGGGCCTGTCAAGCCAATGGCCCTGCCCCGAATTTCGAATGGAGCTTCTCCTTTGGCAGCGGCTTTCAGGGCACTGATCTCCTGGCGAACGATTTGTATGTGACGGTGTATTACGCTGGTCCGCCGACCGCGATCCCGGCCAACTATCAGGGATTGTGGTGGGCGGCGCCGGCGGGATCGGAATCCGGCTGGGGCATCAACTTCGCGCACCAGGGCGACACGATCTTCGCCTCGTGGTTCACGTATGACGCGACCGGCAAAGGCTTGTGGCTGGTGATGACTGCGTTGAAGACGGCGAACGGCGCGTACTCGGGGACGTTCTACCGATTGAGCGGGCCGCCCTTCGACTCGATGCCGTTTCCGCCGCTGGGCAGCCCCGGCGGCGCGATGGCAACCGCCGTCGGATCCGGAACGCTCACCTTCAGCGACGCCAACACCGGCAGCTTCGCCTACACGGTCAATGGCATTGCTCAAATCAAATCCATTACCCGCCAAGTATTCGGTGCGCTGCCGGTGTGCATCTATGCTGCGCAGCCTGATTTTGCGCCGGTACACAATTATCAGGACCTTTGGTGGGCGGCGCCGGCGGGCTCGGAAGCCGGGTGGGGAATTAATCTCACGCATCAGGGCGACACGATCTTCGCCACCTGGTTTACCTACGATCAGGATCGCACGCCGATGTGGCTCGTCGTGACGGCAAGCAACACCGCGCCGGGCACCTATTCGGGGAGCCAGGTATTTCGCCTGACCGGACCGCCATTCAGCGCCGTGCCCTTCCCGCCGCAGGGCACGCCCGTAGGCGCGACCGGCATCAGCGTCGGCAGCGCGAAGTTCACTTTCTCCGACGGCAACACCGGCACGTTCACGTACACCATCAACGGAATCACGCAAACCAAGAACATCACCCGCGAATTATTTCATTCACCCGGCGGGACCGTCTGCCAGTAGCGTCGTACCGCACGACAGCCGCGCAAAAGGAGGTCACATTGGAAGCCGTCGTACTTCTTCGGATGATGTGGATTTTGAAAGCGGCGCCCTCTTTTTGCAGGAGGCTCGCTTCACTAGTCGCGCTTTTTGGCGCCGCCTGCGCGTGGGCGCAGACCATTTCGATTTCGGTGGGACCCGATCAGGCTGCGGTGCAGGCTGAGCTGATCTAGTGAAGGCTCGTTGCGCGCTGAACGCAGGGTTCGCGCCTCTCGCCGCGATCCCCGATTAACCTGATTCGGCGAACGGCTGCTTCGGAGCAGCCCGACGGCCGCTCAAACGTCGAGCCGATGACGCTGGTCATTCGCTTCGCGGTGGCTTCGACGTTCTAGTGCTTATGCTGCGTTCGCCACTCTTTCACGAAAGCGACGAACGCAGTCAAGCTCGGCGGCCGTTGCCGCCGCCCCGGGTAGTACAGGAACGGGCCGGGAAAACTGGGTAACCAATTGTCGAGCAGGGTGACGAGACGTCCGGACGCAATAGCGGTCTTTGCGTAACCCTCGAGCGTCATCAGGAAACCGAGCCCGTCGATCGCGGCCTGCAACTGCAGTTCCGGGTGTGCCGCCGTCAGCGGTCCCGTCGGCATGATCTTGACCGCGCGCTTCCCCTTCCTGAATTCCCACGGCAGCTGCACGCCGCTGCGAAAGCGCGTCACGATGCACGGCTGGTTCAGCAACTCGTTCGGGTGCGCGGGTCGCTTGCGGTTTTTGAGGAAGCTCCGCGCCGCCACCAACACGTAACGCTCGGGCGGCCCGAGGGAGATCGCGACCATGTCCTGCGCGAGCGTCTCCTCGTAGCGGATCCCGGCATCGAATCCTTCGCTGACGATGTCGATCAACGACGAATCGGCGACGATCTCCAGGGCGATCTCCGGATAGCGCTTGAGAAACGGCGCGACCATCGGCGCCAGCACCAGCCGCAGCGCCGGCTCGGGGCCGTTGATGCGCAATCGTCCCGAGGGAACGTCGCGCATGTTGCGGACGTCGAGCGTCGCATCGACAACGTCCTTGAGCGCGGGCGCGAGACGCTGCAGCAGCCGTTCTCCCGCCTCGGTGGGCGCCACGCTGCGCGTGGTGCGGTTCAGCAGGCGCACGCCGAGGCGTTCCTCGAGATCGCGCATGCGCTGGCTCAAGCTCGACGCCGACATGCGCAGCTCGACGGCGGCGCGCCGGAAGTTGCGCTGGCGCGCCACGGCGACGAAGGCGGCGAGATCGCGTAGGTCGTCCTGCATTGTTCGCTCCAGTGAACAATCTATTCACGATTATCCGTCTTATCGCAAAGCCGATCCAGCCGTATTGTTCTGTCACCAGCGCAGCAATCGACAGGCGCGGCAACGACAGGAGACGAAGATGAATCAACGCAGACTCGGTAGCAGCGGCCCGACGGTTTCCGCGATCGGCCTCGGCTGCATGGGCATGTCCGACTTCTACGGTCCCGCCGACCGCGGCGAGAGCATCGCCACCATTCACGCCGCGCTGGACGCGGGCATCACCTTGCTCGACACCGGCGATTTCTACGGCATGGGCCACAACGAAATGCTGATCGGCGAGGCGCTCGCCTCGCGCGGCCGCGACAACGTCCAGATCAGCGTGAAATTCGGCGCGCTGCGCGACCCGCAAAGGGGCTTTCTCGGCTATGACAGCCGTCCGGCGGCCGTGAAGAACTTCGTCGCCTACTCGCTGCAGCGGCTCGGCGTCGATCACATCGACATCTACCGTCCGGCGCGACTCGATCCCGGTGTGCCGATCGAGGATACGATCGGTACGATGGCCGACATGATCAAGGCCGGCTGGATCAGGCATATCGGCCTTTCCGAAGTGGGCTCCGAAACCATCCGCCGCGCCCACGCCGTGCATCCGATCGCCGATCTGCAGATCGAATATTCCCTGATCGCGCGCGGCATCGAGAGCGACATCCTGAAGACCTGCCGCGAGCTCGGCATCGGCATCACCGCCTATGGCGTGCTGTCGCGCGGCCTGATCAGCGGCCACTGGTCGAAGGATCGCTCGGACGCGAAGGATTTCCGGCTCATGAGCCCGCGCTTCCAGGACGGCAATATCGACAGCAACCTGAAGCTGGTGGATTCGCTTCGCGCCATTGCCGCCGATATCGGCGCCTCACCCGCGCAGGTCGCCATCGCCTGGGTCGCGGCGCAGGGCAGCGATATCGTGCCGCTGGTCGGCGCCCGCCGCCGCGACCGCCTCTCCGAAGCGCTCGGCGCGCTCGATGTGAAACTGACCGGCGCGCATCTTGCGGCGCTCGCAAG
>DASXBW010000028.1:0-4569 GCA_036491495.1 Casimicrobiaceae bacterium | reverse complement strand
GCTCTCGGATCGCGAAAGCCTCGAAGAGCTGACCCGTTTGTTCCCGCTTGCCAAGTCGGTCAATGTGCAGCGGGCCATCGCCGGGATACTGATCCGGTCCGACTATCAGACGATCGCCAAACCCAAACTTGCGCAGACGCTGCGCGAACATCGCCTGAAGTCCCCGGACGGAGAAGACTCGATCGACGTTCTCATTCGCCAGCTTGGGCGTAATGATCCGTCGAGGGCCGAGCGAAAAGGCTGAGCGAAGACGCCGCGGCCGGGCGCGAGCATCGTCGAAAAGACGCGGTCCACCGATCCCTGCGCGACGAGAGGCCATGCCGCGCACTCTCAGCCCTCGATCATCTTTGCAACTTCATCGAGGAGCCTGATCACCTCGCCCTGGTCCGGCAAGAAAAGGTCGGCGGCAGTCCCCGGCTCGGGATCGATGCCCACCGACAGCACCGCCGGCAGCTTGAGCCGGAAAACGTCCTCGTCGGTGACATCATCGCCGACATAGAGAGAGCGCTCGCATCCGGAATGAGCCAGCAGCGCGCGCAATGCATCGCCCTTGTGTGGCGCTTCGCGCGGAACCAGGTTGAGCACGCAGTTGCCATGGATCAGCCGAGGCGAAGGAACAAGTTGCGTCGCGCGTTCCTCCACCAGCCGAAGCGCAGCGTCGCGCGGCTGCGCCTGCCGATAGTGAAATGCGATGGAATAGGCTTTGTCCTCGAGCGTGATGCCCGGGGTCGCGCGCCACGCCTCGTCGTCTCCGCGGAGCTCTTCGAGCCATTTGCTGCAGTCACGCGCATAGGTCGCCGATGCGGATTCGAAGCCGGGAACTCCTTCGGCGCCGTGATTGCCAATCAGGTAGCGCGGGGAAAACCCCAGCATCGGCTTCGCATCGGCAATGGCGCGTCCGGTAATGATCGCCACCGTGCGTGTCGCAGTCAGCGCCGCCAGCCGGACCTGCAGCTCGTCCGGAATGTGCGCGTCCCAAGGCCGTGCCACGATCGGGGCCAGCGTCCCGTCGATGTCGAATGCGAGAAGCGAGCGCCCGCCAACAAATTCGCGAATACGTGCCAGGCCGGACGTAGAAAGCGCGGGATTCACTCCGGGAGCGGCGTCGCTTCGCGCTGATGCTCGACAATCCGCTGCGAGACGCGCCGGCGCTGCCGCAGGCGCGCCGCATCGAGCAACATCGCCCCGGCCCAACGATAGACGTTAAATTCCTGAACCAGCCGACGCATGCTGCGCATGCGGACGCGCTGCTCGTCCGCGGGCATGATAAGCGCGCGATAAAGCGCCTCTGCACATTGTTCGCCGTGATAAGGATTCACGAGTAAGGCGTCGTGCAGCTCGCGCGCAGCTCCGGTGAATTGCGAGAGCACCAGCACCCCCTGCTCGTCGTCCCGGGATGCGATAAATTCCTTGGCGACCAGATTCATCCCGTCATGGAGGCTCGTCACCACGCAGACATTGGCGGCGCGATAGTACTCGTTGACGATCTGCGGCGGATGGTGCTCGACCTTCAGGTGTATTGGCTGGTAACCGTCGCGGCCGAATCGAGCGTTGATGCGAGCCGCGAGCATACGCACCCGCGCCTCGAAATGCTGATATTCCTCGAGCGCCGAACGCGATGGCGCCGCAATCTGCACGAAGACGAAGCGGCCGATGAACTCCGGGTGCTGCTCGAGTAAACGCTCGACGGCGAGGAAACGCTCGAGGATGCCCTTGGTGTAATCCATCCGGTCGACACCGACCCCCAGGAGCACGTCGTCATCCAGCTGCTCGACGCGCAGCACCTTAGCGCGGCAAAGCGCGACCGGCAACTGATTGTCCGTCCATTCCGACGGCCACTGGATCGAAATGGGATAAGGCTCGACGCGGGTCAAATCGCCGCCGTAGGAAATCGTGGATGATTCACGCTCGATCCTGGCCTCCAGGAATCGATCGACCGTCTCGACAAAATTCTGGCAATGAAATCGCGTGTGAAAGCCGAGGATCGTGCTCCCCAACAGTCCGGCGATCAGCTCTTCTCTCCACGGGCAGATGCCGAACGATTCCGGATTCGGCCAAGGGATGTGCCAGAAGGTGATGATCGTCGCCCCCGGCAAGCGCTCGCGTATCATCCGCGGCAAGAGCGCAAAGTGATAATCCTGAACCAGAATCACCGGGTCTTCGGTTCTCGCTTCTTCGCATACGACGTCGGCAAATCGCCGATTGACACGCACGTATTGTTCCCAGTCCGCGGTGCGAAATACCGGACGAACGTGCGCGATATGGCACAGCGGCCACAGCCCCTCGTTGGCGAAGCCTGCGTAGTAGCCCTTCTCTTCCTCGGGCGAGAGCCAGACCCGCCGCAGTGTGTAGGTCGGCTTCTCAGGAGGCACGCGAAGGCGGTCGTGGCGATCGACGGTCGAGTGGTCCGCGCTGCCGCTGCCATGCGCAATCCAGGTCCCGGAACAGGCGCGCATGACCGGTTCCAACGCCGTGACCAGGCCGCTCGCGGGCCGCAGGAGCTCGATTCCCTTGTTTGTGCGGACATGGATGAACGGCTCGCGGTTCGACACCACCAGCACTTCGTCGCCGAGGAGCTGCTCGCGCAGTACGCCGCGCAGCATCTCAGGGCTCCAGGTGGCGGTCTGATCGCGGCTGCGACGAGTCATGTCCAGATCGCGCAGCAAAGCACGGAGGTCGCTCGCCAGCGGATGGACGTCATCCGATGACGATGCCGGGCCGAACGGTTGGACGATGCCTTCTCCGCGCAGTAGCGCCCGCACCCCGCTGACCCAGCCACGCCACGAGAGATGCGCAATGAAAACGGTGACCAGCGAGATCACGATACCGAGCACGACGAACATCCCGATCAGGTAACGCCGCGTGTCGGCGCTACGCCGTTCGACGAAGCTCATGTCGTGGACGAGGATCAGCGATCCCATTCGTTCCGTGCCCTGAAACACCGGATGCTGAACGACGTGCAGCGGCCCTTGCCGCAAGCGAACGACCGAATGGCCCTCGCCGGCCGGATCGGGTGGGCGGCAGCCGAGCGAGGAAGGATAGGTCGGTGTCTCGTAGCGCACCTTGCCGGTTTCGTCACAGTAGGCAAGCGCGTACAGACGCTCGTCCTGTATCGCGCGCATAAAAAGGCTATTGATCTTCGGTCCAGCCCCTTGAGCCACCAGGTCGGCGAGCTGATCCTGCATGGTGTTGGCAATCAGCTGCGAGCGCGTATCGAGGTCGTTGACCCACCAACGCAGCGTCAGGCGGTCGACCAGCGGAACGAGGCCATAAGCCAGCAACGCCAGGGTAATGGCCAGGGGCGCGATGAAGCGCAACGAAAGCCGGATCGAACGCAATCGCCCCATGGACGCTACCGAAGCTTGCGGCCGCCGCCGCACAGGCACGAACGTCCGCGTCGCCGCGGCGGCGCCCGCCACAGTGGGTCGAAACCCGAGCTGAAATCGGCGAAGGCCAGGTCGTCCCCCCAAACGAGAAACGACGGTCGTTGCGTAACCCGCGCCTCGCGATTGTCGCTGCGTTTGCATCGCTTCCGGATCCGCGGACAGTTCGCTGCCTCCGGCGGACATCGCGCACTTGCGTTCCGAATGGAGAGACATCGAAGTGCCCTCGCCGCCTTTACCGTCGATCTCGCGATAGATGCTCTGCCGAATGGATCCGCTGCTCGCTCGACTTTCGTCAAGAGCATCGCGTTCCTTGGCCCACGGTTAACCAGCCGACTGTAGCGAAGCCCGCAGCGCCTGTTTATCAGCGCGCGTCGGATTCGCTTGTAGGACCGCGTCCGAGCGGCGGCCACGCATCGCGGCAGTTTGAAACAGGCGGGGAGGGTGTCGGTATTGCGTGGGAACATGAGCTCACACGGCGTAGAGCGATCGCTGCACGCACATGAGCCCAACCCGTGTTATCGCGCGGCCCGGGGCACGTCGTGAACGACCTGTCCCGGATTGTAACTCGCTACGCGCTGGCGTGTTCGCGACGCCTCTTCATTTCGACGACCCCGAGATCGGTCTCCGCTGGGGACCTCCAACGCGCCAGATCACGGGCGTACTCGATGGCGTCCTCTTTCAATCCAAAACTTGCCAGCGACCGCGCGAACCCCGCCTCGTAGACATGCCATCGCGTGTCGTCGCGCTGCTGGACTGTATAAATGCTTTGCTCCATGGCAAGCTCCAGCGCCGTCACCGGAGTGACGGCGCCACGTCTTCTACTGGTGATACTTCATTTTCGCGTCGCGGATGCAGGCGTCCTTCGAGTCACCGGACATCGCATCGCACTTCTCTTTGGCGACCTTGTAGTTGGCGTCCATCTTGTCTTCGTGTGCGTCGGCCATGGCTGCCGCGGACTTGCGTTTCGCCTTGGCGTCAGCGGTTGCCTTGACATGCGCCGCCTTGGCTTCCTTCATGCAGACGTCCTTGTCATTGCCTTGGTGGGTCTTGCAGGACTCCTTCGCTTCCTTATACTCGGCGTCAGCATGCGCGACCGTCGCCTTGTACTCGGCGTCGCGTTGCGCTTTGTCGGGATCCGCGGCTTGAACGCCGGTGGCAAAGGCGCACAGCGTCGATGCTAAGA
>DASXBW010000027.1:0-5567 GCA_036491495.1 Casimicrobiaceae bacterium | reverse complement strand
CACGCGCGAAGCTGCCGCGAGCTTTCTTCCAAGCTTGCCTTGGTCTACGCACGCGCGAGAGACAGCGGAGCGATGCGCAGCGACCTATCGCCCGAGAGTGCGGCACTGGACACCTGCGTCTTTGTCACCGGATTGCTCCGGCTGTGGCTGATCGACGAGGGCGGCGGCTTGCTGCGTCCCCATGTCGACGAGCTCATCTCCAACCATATTGCATCGCGGCGAGCCGCTGCGGGTAAGCCCATCCCGCGCGAAACGCCGTATGAGCGGCACGCCGCAAGCGCGCCGGACGGCCGATCGGCGGATGCCTTGTTGATAGAATCGAGCATCGGCCTGCGGCGTCGGCTCAGGGGAAATGCCGGATGAAAATCGGATGGGTTTGCGGTCGCGCTGTTTGCGCAACGCTGGCGGTCCTTTTGTCATTCCCGGTGCTGGCCGCGGAGCAAGGCTACCCGTCGAAGCCAATTCGTCTCGTCGTCCCGTTCCCCGCCGGCGGTTCGCTCGATGTCGTGGCCCGCGCCATCGGCCAAAAGCTGACCGAGGCATGGGGCCAGCCGGTCGTCATCGACAATCGGCCGGGCGCCGGCGGCAACATCGGCGCCGATCTTGTCGCCAAAAGCGCGCCGGACGGCTACACCATACTCGAGGGCGCGCTGTCGACGCACGCCGTTAACGTCAGCCTGTACAACAAGATGCCCTACGATCCGATCAAGGACTTCGCGCCGATCACGCTCGTGGCAGTAACGCCGAACGTGCTGGTGCTCAATGCTTCGTATCCGGTCAATTCCGTGCCGGAGTTGCTCGCCTATGCTCGCGCCAATCCGGGCAAGCTTTCGTTTGGCTCGGGCAGCAATGGCAGCGCAGGTCATCTCGCCGGCGAGCTGTTCAAGACCGAGGCTGGCGTCGACATGGTTCACATTCCATACAAGGGAGGAGCGCCCGCGCTGCAGGCGCTGCTGGCGGGCGACACTCAGCTGATGTTCGACAACCTTGCCAATTCCGCCGCACAGCTCAAGGCCGGCAAGCTGAAGGCCCTCGCGGTGACGACGGCGAAACGCTCGTCGCTGATGCCCGAGTTGCCCACGCTGTCCGAAACCGGCTTACCGGGATTCGACATTTATACCTGGTGGGGCTTCATGGCACCGGCCGGTACGCCGAAAGAGATCGTCGCCAAGTGGAACGCCGAGGTAACAAGGATTCTCAATTCGCCGGAGATGAAGTCGTTCTTCGCGCAGCAGGGCGCCGAGCCCGCGCCGGACTCGCCCGAACAGTTCGCGGCGCTGATCAGGAGCGAGATCACGAAGTACGCAAAGATCGTGAAGCAATCCGGCGCCAAGGTGGATTAACCGCCCAAGCAAAACACTGATGGAGGAGAAAATCATGCGCGGCATGCATCGCTGGGCGCTCGGCGCCCTTTTCGCCTGTATCGCTACCGTTACATCCGCGCAGGGCTATCCCAATCGGACGATCCGGCTGGTGGTGCCGTTCCCCGCCGGGGGCACGACCGACATTCTCGCGCGTGAAGTTGCGCAAAAGCTCACCGAGGTGTTCGGACAAGCGGTGGTCGTCGACAACCGGCCCGGCGCCGCCGGCAACATCGGCTCCGACCTGGTCGCCAAGAGCGCACCCGATGGCTACACGCTGCTGATGGGCACGGTGGGCACGCACGCCATCAATCCGAGCCTGTATTCGAAAATGCCCTACGACCACGTCAAGGATTTCGCGCCCGTGGTGCTGGTTGCCGGCGTGCCCAATGTCCTGGTCGTCAATCCGGCCCTGCCTGTTAATTCGGTCTCCGATCTGATCAAGCTCGCCAAGGACAAACCCGGACAGATCAACTTCGCATCGTCGGGGAGCGGGACCTCGATTCATCTTTCCGGCGAGTTGTTCAAGACCATGGCCGGCGTCGACATGACGCACGTTCCGTACAAGGGCAGCTCACCGGCGCTCACCGACCTGATCGGCGGCCAAGTGCAGATCATGTTCGACAATCTGCCGTCGGCGCTGCCGCAGATCAAAGGTGGCAGGTTGCGCGCGATCGCGGTGACGTCGTTGAAGCGAGCCCCCGTGCTGCCCGACATCCCGACCATCAACGAAAGCGGACTTCCCGGCTTCGAGGCGAGCTCATGGTTCGGCGTGCTGGCGCCCGCGGGCACGCCGGCGCCCATCGTCGCCAGGATCAATACCGAGGTCAATAAATGGCTGCAGAGCGCCGATGCCCGCGAAAAACTGCTCGGCCAGGGGGCTGAAGCCGCGGGCGGATCGCCGGAGCAGTTCGCAAATCACATTCGTGCCGAGAGTGAAAAATGGGCGAAGGTGGTCAAAGCGTCCGGCGCCAAGGTCGATTGATTGGCGTGCAAGAGTCCGCGCTTTGCCAACTCAGCGTTGCGCAAATGAATGCCGTCCTGAACTTCTAATTCGTCGTCCCCGCCCCCGATTCAAGCATTCGAGGGCGGGCTTCAGCGGGGACCCAGCGACGTTCGTCCAAAGACACGGGATTCCCGCTCAGTTTCCAAAATGCGCGGGAATGAAGATCCTTAAAGCTCGCTGGCTCGACGCCCCCACGCCCACCCTGCAAGCCAAAGCCACGCGGCAATGAACGCCACACCGCCCAACGGCGTCACCGCCCCGAGCCAGCTCGCACCCGTCAGCGCAAGCAGATAAAGGCTGCCCGAAAAGAGCAGCAGGCCAGCGATCAGCAACCAGGCGACCCACCTGAGCGCCGAGTCGTGAGGCGATCGGCTCATGAGCACGCCGACACCGAGCATGCCCAGCGCGTGCCAGAAATGATACTCAACCGCGGTGTGATAGGTGGCCAGCATTTCCGGGGCGAGCCGGCCCTTGAGCGCGTGCGCGCCGAACGCGCCAAGGACGACCGACGCGGCAAGCGCAAGCGCGGCGACGAACAGGCAGAATCTGGCGTTCATCCGGGATATCCACGCGACACGGGCGCGCGCCTCCGTGCGAGCAATTCGCACCGACGAAGGCAGCCGCTATTCGTCTACGAGTGCCCAATTGAGCAACATCCTAAAGCAAATCAGCGCGTTGGTGGGATGCTGCTTCTACAAGAACAGCGTCACAACATTTGGTGATCGCCCGGGAAAATGGAGAAGCGAAGCGCGTGAAGGGTGCGCGGAGGTCGGAACCTACACTCCTGGACTCGGCGAGGCGAGTGGCGCCTCGTATGCGCTTCGAACGGCACTCACGCCATGCCGCCGAATGCGGCGTTCACTTGACGATAAGTTCAGCGTCATCACCAAGCCAACGTCGGGCATCCCGTGTCAGCCACTCGCCCGCCACCCGGTCATTCTTCAGGTTAGTATCGAGATAGGCAGTGGTCACACTCTGCACCCGAGCGAGCTGTGCCGCCCACGCGACCGATGAGACTGGTCGCGATGACGAGGACTTCATACCGCTGGATTCGTTGCCACCACCGCGGCGGCCTTTCTGCGAGCTGCCATCGCCTCTGCGGTGACCAGCACCGCTACCCTGATTGCTTGCATCGCCGCTTGTAGCTCGCGGACTATCTTCTTGCGCTAGGACGTTATTGTTCGCGCTCGGCGTTTCCTTGCCGGCGATCAGCGCGTGTGGAGCGTTGACGAGGCTCAACAGGTATTTCTCGCCCGGCGGCATGTGCTCGAACGGGGCGCGCCGAATCGCCGCAGCGCTGACCAGGCCATAGGGATCGGTGTCGTCCGTACTGGTCACGGACAAGACGGATACCTGGATCGTTGCGAAGCGTTTTTCAAAGCCAGCCCCCGTAAAGTCGGCATAGGGACTGAGCACCACGACACATTTCACTGCACCAGGCAGCGCAAACGGTTCGACGTCGTAGCCCGTCTCACCTGCCGCTGCCATCGCGGTTTGGGCGCCGAGATCGAATCCCGCGAGCGCGATGCGCGACACGTCGACGCCACGCAGCGCACCGCTGTCGCGACGGTGGTTTAGTTCCTCGAACAAGCTACGCAGCACCGTCAGGCGCTTGGCTAGGGCTCCCCGGGAGAAGTGTTCCCTGGCAAGATCGCGAAAGTCGCCTGTCCGGGCTTGCGCGGAAGACCACAGCGTTTCCCCGTTTGCAACTGACTGAACGGAGACTACCGCGTAACCGGCTTCTGCCCACGTACGCCGCCAGGCGGCACCAGCGCTGGATGGCTCCCCCAGTCCAGGCAGATAGATGACCAGCGGGAAAAGCTCGCTCCCCGATGGGCGCACAAGTGTCATATCGGCCGGCTCACCGGCAAGCGTCCACGCTTCATGCATCGAAGTTGTAGCGTAGCGTTGTTCAGCGATGTATCCCGGTTGGCGAGGTTGTTTAGCCACCGGCTCGGTCGTATTGGACCGAGTTGAGTGTTGACACCCTGCAAGCAGAAAAGCGAGGGTTATCGAAACAAAGACAAGTGCGTGGAAGCGCATTTTTGATGGATCCCTTGGTGATCTGGGAGTCGGCCCGCAGCGACTAAACGTCGTCGCGAAGACATCACCGAGGATCAGACGGCGGACGAGATCCTTCGGCGTGCGAGGAACGCGAAGACGCGGTGAACCGGGCGCGGACGACGACGCGACCCCGGTTGCGCGCGCCGAGAGTCATCCCTGGGTCGGTCCCCGAACCTCTTTGCGGGTCGACAGGCGTTGCATCACGATTGCCGCAACCGACGCGCCGAGCGCCGTCATCGTCGTCGCGTCGCGCGATAGCATCACCATTACCTGTTCCAGAATGTTCGGACTGCTTTGTTCGACGTAGCGTACGAGCTCGACAATTTCGCTCGACGTGACGCGGGCCGCATCGTCGATTGATACCGAAAGGCGTGACCAGCGCGCGTACTCCACGTATTTCGCGAAGGCGCCTCCGGCCAAGACCGTAAGCGCTAGCGGGCCGACAGGCATGAGCAGGCGTCGAAGCGCTCGGGCACGGAGCACGAGATGAGTCTTGGCAACGGCGCTCGCCACAATGGCAGCGAGCGCCGGCGTGTCGTTCGCTGGAACGCCGTCTCCCAGGATTGGCGCGGGATCGGTGGCGACGTTAAGGCGTTGGGGCTTCCTGTACTTGATGAACTTCATGCGGGGTCTCCTCCTGCTGCCCGAATATTGCACCTGACACGCAGGCGGTGGCGTGTCGACGTTGCTACAAAGCGGCGTGAAGAGCGAAACGAGCGTCAGCTTTGGAAGGAACATCGCAGATCGCGCCTTGATGCCCGGTTTGCATCCTCGCCTTCCGAGGAAGCAGGTGCGACCCCGGCAAGCCCGTCAGAGTTCCGCTGTTGCAAGCTTGTTACATTGTGCGCCAGCGCAGCGCCGCCATCACGGATGCAACGGACACCTTTCGCAATCGACCGTACCCGCGCCTCGACGCCAAGTGAAATACTCTCTTACAAAGCGCATTGAAACTTTGCCGCGCGCTGTCGAGTCGACATGGCAATCGCACCGGCCCTGGGACAGCAACCCTCCCGAGGACATGCAGCGGTACATCTGGCCAATTCCTCATGGGATTCGAACGGTGGCACCGACCAGCGGCAACCGACTTTGGAACCTCCCGGAAGGGACGAAATGAGTAACGAAACGCGTGCGCGCAG
>DASXBW010000026.1:0-40550 GCA_036491495.1 Casimicrobiaceae bacterium | reverse complement strand
TCCAGCGATCCGAGCAAACGCGCGGCGACTGCGTGCCTGCCCGCGAGCGCGGCACCGGCACGCAACAAAGCGGCGGGCAGATGAAATAACCGCGCTGGCACGCCAAGCGCATTGCCGATCCGCTGCGCCAATTCGGACGTCGACACGGTTTCATTGTCGGCGATCGGCAAGGTCTGACCCGCCAGCGCGGGAACGGTCAACGCCGCGGCGATCGCGCTGACCGCGTTGTCGACGTTGAGCAGGCTGCGACGATTGCCGATGCCGGCAAGCGGCAGCTTACGGCCCGCGGCAATCGCTTCGATCAGCGTCAGAAAATTGCCCTTGACCCCCGCGCCATAGGTAAGCGGCAGGCGCAGCACTACGCCTTCGAGCGCGCTTCCCGCGCAGGCCTGCCACAACACACGCTCGGCTTCGGCTTTGCTTTGCGCGTAGGCGTCGCGAGGCGCAGCGGGATCGCCGGCGCGAAAAGGTCGTCCTTTGCGCGTCGACTCGCCGTAGACCTTGACGCTGCTCGCCAACACGATCCGGCGCACCTTCGCGCGTAACGCGGCGTCGCACAGCCGCCGCGTGACGTGCACGTTCGCGACTAAGTATGGCGTGTGGTCGGCTGCGTCGCGCGGGTGAAGCACATGGGCACGACCGGCGAGATGGACGATCGAGTCCACGCCGGCCAACGCTTCGTCCCAATCAGCCGCGGCAAGGTCGCCGACGACAGCCGCTTCGCCATCTTGGCTGTTAGCGCCGGGCGTGCGCACGGCCGTGACATAAGGTACGCCAATTGCCGACAGATGCCGGCAAAGGGCGTGACCAATGAATCCGTGAGCGCCGGTGACGAGCACCTTGCCACGAGCCTGCGGCGTCACAGCCACTCCCAGCCGTGCTTGTTGAAAAAGCGTGCCGCGCTGCGCACGAAATATCCGACATGGCGCGGCCCTTTTTTCGCTGCGCCGCCGCCGTGATGGACGATTTTCACTCTCGGAACATAGGCGCTTCGGGTCACGCGGTTGAGACGCACGCTCCAGTCGAAATCCTCGAAATAAAGGAAGAAGCCCGGATCGAAGCCGCCGGTCGCTTCGATCGCCTTGCGGCGCACGAACATGAACGAGCCGCTCATGACCGGAATGGGCGCGATCGTCTCATCAAGCGCGACGCGATCGACCAGGTCGCGCATTTCGTAACGGTCCAGCCGCTTGCGGAACAATTGCCTCAATGGACGTGGCGCGAACCCGCGCAGCGCAATATCGAACACCGTCGGATAACGCTTGCAGAGATATTCCCGCGTGCCGTCTTCGCGGCGAGACGCCGGCGCCAGCACGCCTATTTCCGCATGCTCCTCGAGATACCTGAACGCGCTAGGCAACGCGTCAACCGCAAGTTCGACATCCGGGTTGAGGACCAGGTGATAGTGCGTGTTGCCGCCGTGCATCACCAGATTGTGGGCCGCCCCATAGCCGATGTTGGCGTGACCGTGGAGATAATTCATGGTGACGTCGGCATCGCCGAAGATGTCCCGCGCCACCTTGATCACCGCCGAGGCGCTCGCGCGCGTGCCGGTGTTGTCGATCAGCACAACGTTCGCGGCGCGCATGAGCTCCTGCTCCCGCGCCGCGACGAGCGACGTCGCGAGGGTGCGCAGCGTACGGTCGAGAAGCGCGAGGTCCGGGCGGTACGTGACGATGCTGACCGTCAACGTTGCGGGAGTCACGAGCGGGAATAGGGGTGCAGGGGTGAGTTAGAATGCTCGTCGATTGCCCCGTTGGCGTCAACCTTACCGGCCTTCCGTATCCAAATGCCGCTATCAGCCGACAAGCCGACGCGTTATCGCGTCGGCGATCTGCGCAGCTTTGCATTCGAATTGACCGCCCACGCGGGAGTGCGCAGCGACATCGCCCGGGACGTCGCCGACGTACTGCTCGATGCCGATCTCCTAGGGCACACCACGCATGGCCTGGCGCTCCTCTCCCCGTATCTGGAAGAGCTCGCGGATGGACGGATGGCCAAGGACGGCGAGCCACAAGTGCGAAGCCGGCGCGCGGCCGCGGAAACCTGGGATGGCGAGCGCCTTCCCGGTCCCTGGCTGACGCTGCGTGCGCTCGATCGCGCGGCGACGATGGCACGTGCGTGCGGCACCGGCACCGTCGTGATCCGCCGCTCGCACCACATCGCGTGTCTCGCCGCGTATTTACGGCGCGCGACCGAGCAGGGATTGATTGCCATTATCGAAAGCTCGGATCCGATGGTGGCCGCGGTGGTGCCCCATGGCGGTATCACGCCGTTCATTACACCGAACCCCATTGCCGCCGGGCTGCCGACTTCCGGCGATCCGATCATGATCGACGTTTCGACTTCAATCACCAGCATGGGTTACGCGCAGCAGCAGAGGATCGCCGGCAAGTCCCTGCCGGGACCTTGGCTCATCGATGCGCACGGCAACGCGACCGCGGATCCGAATGTCCTTTATGGGGAATCCAAGGGCGCGCTGTTGCCGCTCGGAGGCCTGGATGCGGGGCACAAGGGTTTCGCTCTCGCGATTCTGATCGAAGCGCTGACCGCGGGTCTTGCCGGCCACGGTCGGGCCGATCCGCCGGCGGGTTGGGGCGGAACGGTCTTCGTGCAGGCGCTCGATCCGGAAGCATTTGGTGGACTCGCCGCGTTCAAGCGGCAGATGGACGCTCTCGCCGACGCGGCTCGCAACAGCAAGCCACGGCCCGGCATCGATCGGGTGCGACTTCCCGGCGAACGCGGATTGCAGCGTTTTCGCGAGCAGACCGCGCACGGCGTGGCGCTGTATCCGACGATCATGCCGGCGCTTCGCGTGTGGGCGCAAAAGTACGGTGTACCCGTTCCGGTCGCGCTCGCTTGACGGATGGAATCGCGCGCGAATCGAACGGAACTCCGCCGTCGACACGCAACATCACGTCCTTGCACGAAAATCAAGGAAGCGGTTGCATTGGGCCCTGCATCCGTCCGAGCGCGGTACGCGGGATGCCTGCCAGATCCCGTCGAGATTGCACGTCACTGAACTGCGCGCCGCGCAACATCGCCAGCACCGCATCCGCTTGATCATAGCCGTGCTCGATCAGGAGCCACGCTCCCGGCGACAAAAAGGCACCGGCGCCGGCGATGATGGTGCGAATAGCGTTCAAGCCGTCGGCACCGGCGGCGAGCGCGGCCGGCGGCTCGAACCGCAGATCGCCTTGGCTTAGGTGCTCGTCGCCGGCCGCCACGTAAGGCGGATTGGCAATGATCGCGTCATAGCGCTTTCCTGGCACGGCGCTAAACCAGTCGGATTCGATGAACTCCACGTTGCCGACATCCAAACGGGAAGCGTTGCGGCGGGCAAGGGCGACCGCCGCGGCCGAAACGTCGACACCGAGAACCGCCGAATGCGGCCGCTCGCTTGCGATGGCGAGCGCGATCGCACCGGACCCACTGCCGAGATCGAGAACTTCGGTGTGCTCGCTGGCGTCGATGCGGATCAGCGCAAGCTCGACCAGAAGCTCGGTCTCCGGCCGCGGGATCAATACGTCGGGCGTCACTTCGAGATCGAGGCCGTAGAACTCGCGCCTGCCGGTGAGATACGCGACCGGCTCGCCGTCGCGCCGTCGTCTGGCCAGCGCGTCGAATGCCTCCGCCTCCTGCGCCGTCATCGGCTGGTCGCCATGCGCGCCAAGCCAGGCGCGATCGCGGCGCAACACATGTCCCAGCAGAATCTTCGCCTCGAACGGAATGAGGCCGCTGGCAGCAAGCGCGCGCGAGACGGTCGTCTGTGAACTCTTCGGGGGTGAGGTCATGAACTTGCGACAGGGGAGGCGGCGGCACATAATCGTTGCTGCATCGCATCCAGTCAACAAGTAAAAAACGATGCGATATCGATGCCACGCCTAGGGAGGGGTAAATGAAGTCTCGCCGCGATTTTCTGAAAACGACCGGCGGGCTGGTGCTCGCGACCGGAGGAACGTGGCTCGCGAGCCACGCGCACGGTGCCGACGCGGTGCTGGGCCCGGCCGAGCTGCCCGAGGGAACGCTCAGCGCATCGCTGCTCGAAGCGCTGCCCGGCAAGGTGCCGCTGATCAAGAAGAGCTGGCGGCCACCGAACTTCGAAACGCCTGTCTCCTATTTCAACGACGTGTTCACGCGCAACGACGCATTCTTCGTGCGCTATCACCTGGCGAACATTCCCGAGGTCGCGGCCGCCGGCTGGCAGGTCAAGGTCGGCGGCGAGGCGGTGGAAAAACCGCTGCAGCTCACGCTCGACAACCTCAAGAACGACTACGAGCAGGTCGAGATTGCAGCGGTGTGCCAATGTTCCGGCAACCGTCGCGGCATGTTCGTGCCGCATGTGCCGGGCGTCGAATGGGGCCCAGGGGCAATGGGTAACGCCCGCTGGAAGGGCACCAGGTTGAAGGACGTTCTGACCAAGGCCGGCTTGAAGAAGGACGCGCTGGAAATCGTGTTCGACGGTGCCGACTCCGGTGTTTTGCCCGCGACGCCCGACTTCGTAAAGTCGATTCCGGTATGGAAGGCGATGGACGACAATACATTGATCGCCTGGCAGATGAACGGACAACCGCTGCCGCACTGGAATGGTTTTCCGGCGCGTATCGTCGTGCCTGGATGGACCGCGACCTACTGGATGAAGCAATTGACGTCGATCAATGCGGTGACCAAGCCCTTCGACGGTTTCTGGGTCAAGTCCGCATATCGCATTCCGCGCGGAAAGTTTCCGGTGGTCGATCGCTTCATCTCGCAGGAGACCGACGTCAATACGCCGATCACCGAAATGGTCGTCAATTCGATCATGACCAACGTTGCCAACGGCCAGCAGATCGCCACCGGGCGGCCGTTCGAGGTCAAGGGTATCGCCTGGGACGGTGGCTACGGCATATCGCGGGTCGAGGTTTCGCAGGACGGCGGCCAGAGCTGGCGCTCCGCGACGCTCGGGCAGGACTATGGACGGTTTTCGTTTCGCCAGTGGACCTACGTGGTCACGCCTGCGCAGCCCGGTCCGCTCACCGTCATGGCTCGCGCAAGCAATCGCGCCGGCGCGACGCAGACCTTCGAGCTCATTCTCAATCCCGCAGGCTATCATCACAATGTCGTACAGCGCATCGCGCTGAACGTCGCCTGAGGAGCCATCGATGAAGATTGCGACCATCATCATTGCGCTTGCGCTGGCGGCGACCACGGTCATAGCCGCGGAGCAGCGCATCGCGTTGAAGGAGGGGCCGGGACGCGACAAGATCGAAGCCAGCTGCGGCTCCTGTCACAGCCTCGACTACATCACGACCAACTCTCCTTTCATGACCCGCCAGGTATGGGACGCCGAAGTCACGAAAATGATCAAGGCATTCGGCGCGCCGATCAGCGATGCCGACGCAAAGGAAATCGCCGAGTACCTGACCAAGAACTACGGCCAGCAGCCTTAATCGAGGCGCTGTGAGCGGCGAGCCAGGTGGCGCTGTGAGCGGCGAGCCAGGTGGCGCTGTGAGCAGCGAGCCAGGTGGCGCTGTGAGCAGCGACCCTTCACCGAGCTGTTCCGCCGCTTCTCCCTCACCAAGATAGCACCACCACGACCGTATGAGCGCTTCGGCCTTTCCCGATCCCGCTGGGTTACGATGTCACACCTTGAATCTACGCCTGCAGCTCGAGCGGTGAGCGCTGAGCATTTGAAGGAGTTTTCTATGAAGAGGCTTTTCTGCGCCTTTTTGGACGGCGTTGCGTCTCGTGGTTTTGTTGTCGTCGCGTTTGTTTTGACCGCGGCGACGACATCCGCGCTCGCAGCAGAATCGGTTATCGACTCGATCACCGTCAAGTTCCGTGACCAGGCGCATGCGGCGCCAACTTCTGCGGCGCTCCCCGACGCGAGTCGAACCGCACTCGATCAAGCGCTCCAGATGCATTTCGTGCAGATCGGCAGCACGCGCGACGGGGCCTTTCGCCTCGGACTGGCGAGGCCCGTGCCGCTCGACGCCGCACGGACCGCCATCAACCGTGTGCGAATGCTGCCACAGGTCCTCTACGCCAATATACCGAAGCTACGCCGGCCGTTGGTGCCGGCAAGATGACGACGGCGAACAAGGCTGATCAGAGTGCTTTAGTGCGCCGGATGATTGTGAAGTACCGTGACGCGACGATCTCGCAAGGCGCACAAAACAACGAAGATCCACCAGCAGCGCTGCTTGACAACTTGTCCAGCCTTGCCGGACAGGCGATTGCAAAGGAGCGTGCAATGTCTGGCGGAGCATACGTAGTTCGCCTGTTCCGGGCGCTCCCTGTCGATCAGGCCGCAGCGCTCGCGCAGTATCTCGCGGCAGACCCCGCGATTGACTACGCCGACCCCGATCTTCTTAGGCGGCCTTCGCTGACACCGAACGATCCCGATTATTCATTACAGTGGCATTAGCAAAGCCCGCCTGCCGAGATGGGCGGCGTGAATCTGCCTCCGGCTTGGAATATCACGACCGGTTCGAGCGGTGTCGTCGTCGGTGTAATCGACACCGGCATCTTGCCGCACCCGGACCTTTTTGGACGCTATCTGGCCGGCTACGATATGATCAGCGATCCGCTGCTTTGCGAACGATCAGGATCCACCGAGTTGCGCCGTTCCAGGCACGTGCAGCAGTCGCGACCCGGATCCGAGCGACCCAGGCGACTGGATTACAGCCGCTGAAAACGCGAGCGGCTATTTTCGGGGATGCGGTCAGAGCAACAGCTCGTTCCATGGCACGCACGTCTCTGGAACGATCGGCGCTGCTGCCAACAACGCAATCGGCGTCGCTGGCGTCAATTGGGTCAGCAAGGTATTGCCTGTCCGCGTGCTGGGCAAGTGCGGAGGCTACACATCGGACATCGCCGATGCCATGGTCTGGGCCAGCGGTGGATCGGTGCCCGGTGTACCGGCCAACCCCAATCCCGCGCGCGTCCTCAATCTGAGCCTTGGCGGCCTCGGGGCATGCGATACGACCACGCAGAACGCGATCAATGCCGCGCTTGCGGCAGGCGCTGTAGTTGTCGTCGCAGCCGGTAACAGCGACGCCGACGCTCGCAATTACTCGCCCTCGAGCTGCAACGGCGTCATCACCGTGGCTGCCACGGGGCGCCAGGGTCAGCGGGCGTCGTATAGCAATTTCGGTCCGGCGGTCGAAATTTCGGCGCCCGGCGGCGATGGCGCGGACGGCGTGCTGTCTACGCTAAACAACAGTCCAACCTCACCGCAGCCGGGTAACTACACCTATGCGTATTACCAGGGCACCAGCATGGCGACGCCGCATGTCGCCGGCATCGCATCCTTGATGCTGTCGGTCAATGGTTCGCTGACGCCTGCACAGGTGCTGGCCAAGATTCAATCCTCGGCGCGCGCATTTCCAACGGGCACCGTGCGCGATTGCACGACCGCGCTTTGTGGCGCAGGCATTATCGACGCAACCGCCGCGGTACAGGCGGCGATCGGAACAACGGCAACGATGACGACACTCGTCAGTTCGGCCAATCCAGCCGCGGCGGGTAGCACCGTGATGTTCACCGCAACTGTTACCGGGACGAACCCCACCGGCAGCGTTAACTTTACCGATAGCGGCACATCGATTGCCGGTTGTACGGCGGTCCTGCTGACCGGTGCGGGCAACGTGAGAACGGCCGCATGCGGCACTAGCGCTTTATCCATCGGGACGCATAGCATTGTCGCCAACTACGGTGGTGACGTAGGCAACGCCGCATCTAGCAGTGCGCCTCTGTCTCAGGTCATCACAGGGAGCGGGACGATAGCACTGGCCAATGGCGGTTTCGAGCTGCCGGTGTTGGCTGCTGGAGGCTATCAGTTCGCCCCTGCGGGAGCCACATGGACGTTCAGCGGCAATGCCGGCATCCAACGCAACGGCAGCGCCTGGGGCGCGTCCACGGCGCCGGAAGGACAGCAGACGGCGTTCCTGCAGGGTGTGAATGCGCAGATTGGGCAGACGATCAGCCTCGCCGCGGGCAGCTACAGTGTGTCGTTCTATGCGGCGCGGCGCGCCTATCAAGGCGCGGCGCAACCGCTGCAAATCACGGTGGATGGTATTGCAGTGGGCGCACCGATTGCACCGGTGGACACCAATTTTGCGCTATACACCTCGGCGTCGTTCACGGTGGGTGCGGGCAATCACACCCTGCAGTTCACGACCACCAACCCGAATGGCGACAACACCAGCTTTATCGACGCGGTGGTGCTCAACGTGCTGTGATGAATTAATTACTCCGTCGTTCCGGCCAACCCTGTAGGGCCGGATTTATCCGCCGCGGCGAATGCTTATATCGTCGCGTACGGCCGCTACATGCCGGTCGGTGTGTCGATGCACAACGCTGGATGCGTGGGAAACGCGAGTGAGAGAAGCGTTCCTGCGGGGCCGTAGTGAATCCCGAGTAGCGCCAGCGCCGCGACAGCCCCGAGGTGTTGAGCACGCCAAGGCGATGTTCGGGCGGCGTGTCAGCCGCCTCTTCAATCATCACCATCGTCTTCGACGAACGCCGCTGGATCCCCTCTTTCGCGGGGATGACGCGAGTTTGATCGTCCCCGCTGAAGCGGGCACGACGCGAGGTCTTGATTCAGCGCACCGCGCAATGCTCGCGCTTAAGCCGTGTCGCGTGAGTGGTGCGGCGAGTGCGCGATGAACAAGCGCAAGCGCCGGTTGTAGTAGCGACCCCAGCCCGCATCGCGCAACCCTGACTTTTGCAGCACGTGCTGCGAGGCTTTGTTGCCGGGATGGGTGACGCCGATGATCCGCGTCACGCCGAGCCGCGTGAATCCGTAGTCGACGAGCGCCCGCGCGCCTTCGGTCGCGAAGCCCTTGCCCCAGGCATCGAACAGCAGCCGATAGCCGACTTCGACGTCGGTCGTCGGTGGGCAATACTTGAGGCAATACCAGCCGACGAATGCCCGGTTATCGCGCCTCGAGGCGCGCCACACGCCCAGTCCCGGGTAGAGCGCGTAATAGCCGGTCACGCGTTGCACGGCAGCCTCGACCTCGTCGCGCGACATCGGCTTGCCGCCATTGATGTACTTGAGCACACGCGGATCGCTGTCGAGGCGCAACAGGTCGTCGAAATCAGAGGCGGTGAACTCTCGCATCGTCAGTCGCGGTGTTCGCAACAGAATGCGGGCAGCGGAACGCGCCATCGCTGTTACGCGCTTTCGCCCAGCTCGGCCAATAGCTCGGCCTGGTATTCCTGCGCCAGCACCTGCGTAAGCTCGAACAGGTCGCCGTCCATGATGGCGTCGATCTTGTACAGCGTGAGATTGATTCGGTGGTCGGTGACCCGTCCCTGGGGGAAGTTATAAGTGCGGATGCGCTCGCTGCGATCGCCGCTGCCGATCAGACTCTTGCGTGTCGCCGCTTCCTTCTGATGACGTTCCTGGTGCTCGCGGTCGAGCAGTCGCGATGCCAGCACCGCCATCGCCTGGGCCCTGTTGCGATGCTGCGATCGGTCGTCCTGGCACTCGACGACCAGCCCGGTCGGCAGATGCGTGATGCGCACCGCGGAGTCGGTCTTGTTGACGTGCTGGCCGCCGGCGCCGGATGCACGAAAAGTGTCGATGCGAAGCTCAGCAGGATTGATCGTGATATCGGCAATCGGGTCGGCTTCGGCGAGCACCGCCACCGTGCACGCGGAAGTATGAATGCGCCCTTGCGCCTCAGTCTCGGGCACGCGCTGCACACGATGCCCGCCCGATTCGAACTTGAGCTTGGAATAGGTGCCCTGGCCGATGATTCGGGCGATGATTTCCTTGTATCCGCCCATCTCGCCGGGACTCTCCGAAATCAATTCGAGCTGCCACTTGTTGCGTTCGGCAAAGCGCGCATACATGCGAAAGAGGTCGCCCGCGAACAGGGCTGACTCGTCACCGCCGGTCCCTGCGCGTATTTCAAGGAACACGTTGCGCTCGTCGTTGGGATCGCTTGGCAGCAGCGCGCGTTGCAACTGCTCTTCCAGCGCTTCCATCCTCGCTCTCGCGGCCCTGGATTCGTCGTCGGCGAACGACTTCATCTGCGGATCGGCAAGCATTTCCCGTGCCGCCGCGAGGTCGCGCCCGCTCTGTTCCCACTCGCGGTAGAGCGCTACGATCGGAGTGATTTCGGCATGCTCGCGGGTCAGTGCGCGATAGCGGTTGAGATCGCGCGCCGCGTCCTCGGCCCCGAGCAGCCCGTTGAGTTCCTCGAGCCGGGTCGCGAGTTGTGCCAGTTTGATCGAGAGGGAAGGTTTCATAAGCTTCGTCGCTCATGCTCATTTTGCGAACTGAGCGGGAACCTGGTGGCGTTCATCAAAGTTTCGCTGCATTTCAAAGACACTCGATCCCCGCTTTCGCGGGGATGACGCATCGGCTTCCGCGAAGGATCACCTATCCATTCGTCGTTCCCGCGTAAGCGGGAACCCAGTGGCGTTCGTCACGCTATCGCTACGCTTACAAAGACGCTTTGGATCCCCGCTTTCGCAGGGATGACGCATCTGTTGCCAAGAGCGCCCCGCCTTCCGGGCCGCTCTTGGACGGCTGCGTCAGCTAAGGCTCGTCGGGCAGCTGATAGATGTGGTGCAGGAGCGCGAGCAGCTCCGCGCGCTCGGCCGCGCCGGCGCGATTAAGCGCCTGGGTCGGGGCGTGCAGGAACTTGTTGGTAAGTCCGCGCGCGAGCGCCTCGAGCACCTGCTCCGGCGACGCGCCGCCAGCGAGCAGACGGCGCGCACGGTCGAGCTCGGCGACGCGAAGCTGGTCATGATGCCCCTGCAGCGCCGCGATCGTCGGCACCACCGTCCGTCCTTCGAGCCAGCGCAGAAAACTCGCGGCCTGATCGGCGATCCTGGCTTCGGCCTCGCGCACTGCCTCGACCCGGATTTGCAGGTTGTCCTTGATGATGTTGGACAGGTCGTCGATGGTATACAGGAACACGTCATCGAGCGAGGCAGCTTCCGGTTCGACATCGCGCGGCACCGCCAGATCGACGATGAACATCGGTGCATGCCGCCGGGCCTTGATCGCCCGCTCGAGCATGCCCTTGCCGAGGATGGGCAGCGAGCTTGCCGTGGAGGTGACGATGATGTCGAACTGGGCAAGGCGCTCGGGCAGCTCGGTGAGAGCGATCGCATCGGCCGAAAAACGCGCCGCAAGCTCCGCGCCGCGCTCCAGGGTACGGTTGGCGACGGTGATGGATTTGGGCGTTCTCGCGGCGAAATGCGTTGCGGCAAGGTCGATCATGTCGCCGGCCCCGATCAAGAGCACGCGCTGCTCGGCGATCGCCGGAAAAATCCGCTCGGCCAATCGCACCGCGGCGGCGGCCATGGAAATCGAGGCGCTGCCGATATCGGTGTTGGTGCGCACGTCCTTGGCCACCGCAAACGTGCGCTGGAAAAGCCGGTTCAACACCAATCCGAGCGAGCCCGCAACCTCGGCGGTCTTCACGGCCTGTTTCATCTGTCCGAGAATCTGAGGCTCGCCAAGCACCATGGAGTCGAGGCCGCTGGCGACGCGAAACGCGTGCGGCACTGCTTTGTCCTGTGCCAGGGTATAGAGGTACGGTGACAAGCTCGCGCTGCTTACGCCGTGAAAATCCTCCAGCCAGCGCATGACGGGTTCGGCATCGGCGCCGTGAAAGTACACTTCGGTGCGATTGCAGGTGGAAAGTATCGCCGCTTCCTTGACCGTCGGACAACCGATCAAGTCGCGCAAGGCCGGCCCCAGCGATTCCATCTGAAACGCAATTCGCTCCCGCACCTTGACCGGCGCGGTCGCGTGATTGAGGCCAAGGGCGTAGAGGGGCATGGGTCCGGCTTAATTGGTATTACAAGTCTCTGATATTTTAGCGCAATACGACGAATCCTGCCGTTCGGACGCCTGACGGGCCTTGATCGAGCGCAAACCTACAGAGGATTCTCATACCTTGATGAATTCCTGCTTGCCGCCCAGCCACCGTTCCAGGTGCGCCTGTGCCGCGCCCGGCTCCCGGCGCAGCAACTCGTCGGCGGCGTCGCGGGCCTTTTCGATCAGCTTGACGTCTCGCTCGAGGTCGGCGAAACGCAGCAGCGGCACGCCCGATTGTCGCGCACCGAGAAATTCGCCCGGACCGCGAATCAGCAAATCCTGCCGCGCGATCTCGAACCCATCGCTGTTCTCGTAGATCACTTTGAGCCGCGCCTTGGCCATTTCCGACATCGGCTCTTCGAACAGCAACACGCACACGCTCTCGTCGGCGCCGCGCCCGACGCGGCCGCGCAACTGGTGTAGCTGCGCCAGTCCAAACCGCTCCGCGTGCTCGATCACCATCATCGATGCGTTCGGAACGTCGACGCCGACTTCGATCACCGTCGTCGCAACAAGTACATTCACGTCACCGCGAACGAAGGCGGCCATGGTAGCCGCTTTTTCGTCCGGCTTCATGCGACCGTGCAACAGCCCCACAGCGAGGTCGGTGAGCGTGGCGCTCAGCTCCGTGTGCAGCGCGACCGCGGTCTGCAGCTCCAGCTTTTCCGATTCCTCGATCAGAGGACACACCCAGTACACCTGTCTCTTTTCCGCGCAGACCCTTCGCACGCGCTCGACGATTTCGGCACGGCGACGCTGGCTCACCAGCTTGGTCGCGACCGGCGTGCGCCCCGGCGGCATTTCGTCGATCACCGAAACATCGAGATCGGCGTAGAAGCTCATCGCCAGCGTGCGCGGGATCGGTGTCGCGCTCATCATCAATTGATGCGCGTCGCCGATGCCCTTCTGGCGCAGCGCAAGACGCTGCACGACACCGAAGCGATGTTGTTCGTCGACGATGGCGAGACCCAGGCGCGGCAGCGTCACCACGTCCTGGAAAAGCGCGTGAGTGCCGATGGCGAGCTGCGCTTCCCCGGTGGTAATCGCGGCCAGCGCCTTCTTGCGCTCCTTGGCCGGCAGCCCGCCGGAAAGCCAAGCGATATTCACCGGCAATCCGTCGAGCCACGCCGCAAGCTTGCGGTAATGCTGCTCGGCGAGGATTTCGGTGGGCGCCATGAAGGCGACCTGGAAACCCGATTCGATGGTCTGCAGCGCCGCAAGCGCGGCGACGACGGTCTTGCCGCTCCCGACATCGCCTTGCAGCAGGCGCTGCATCGGCTCGCCGCGCGCCAGGTCGCGGCGAATTTCGGCGATGACGCGCTGTTGCGCGCGTGTCAACGCGAAAGACAGGCGCTCGCGCAAAGCATTGGTCAGTGTAGCGTTACCAGGCACTCGCGGCGCCTTGCGCTTGGAACGCGCGCGGCGATGCATCTTGAGCGAGAGTTGCTGGGCGAGGAGCTCATCGAACTTGAGCCGCGTCCATGCCGGGTGCACGCGCTCATCGAGCGCCTGCTGCGACGCGTCGGTCGGCGGGTCGTGCAGATAGGCGATAGCTTGCGCGAATCCCCACAGCCGCCGGGGCTCGCGCGTCCACGGCGGAAGCGTTTCGCCGAGATACGCCGGATCGCGTCCAAGCGCGTGACGCACCAGCTTGCGCAGTGCGTCCTGCGCCAGACCCGCGGTGGTGGGATACACCGGCGTCAGGCGGTCCGGCAGCGGTGTTCCGACATCGATGATCTGAAATGCCGGATGAATCATTTCCAGGCCAAAGTTGCTTTCGCGCACATCGCCGAAGGCGCGCACCCGCCTTCCCGGAGCGAGCGCCTTGTGTTGGCTCGGATAGAAGTGAAAAAAACGCAGCACCAGTTGCGCATCGCCTTCCTCGATCAGGCATACGAGCTGGCGCCGGCCGCGATATTGAATCTCGCAATGAACGACGGTGCCCTCGACCTGCCATGCCTGGCCCGCTTTCACCGCGCTCAAGGGGCAAAGATGGGTGCGATCTTCGTAGCGCAATGGCAGATGCAGCACGAGATCCTGCTCTCGCTTGACTCCGATACGCGCCAGCTTGTCGGCAAGCGTGTTACCCGACTTGGGCTCCGCCGATTGGCGTCCCTGCGACTTGGGCCCCTTGCTGTCCGACTTGAGTTCCTTGCTGCCGGTCGATTTTCTTCTCGCCACGCTATGAAGGTGCTACTTCGACTGGAGCACGAGCACGCCCTCGACCTCGATCCTGCCCGCCTTCGGCAACGCCGCCACCTGATACGTCGCGCGCGCAGGATACGGCTGGCTGAAGCGAGACGCCATGATCTCGTTGACCTTGGCGAAGTCGCCGAGGTCGGTGAGCAGCAGCGTCAGCTTGACGATATCGTCGAGCGATCCGTCGGCCGCCATGGCAACGGCCTGGAGATTGTCGAGCACCTGCCGGGTTTGCGCCTCGATCCCTTCGCGCAGGTTCCCGGTCGCGGGATCAAGACCGAGCTGTCCCGAAAGATAAACCGTGTTTCCGGCGCGAATGGCCTGCGAGTACGGACCGATCGCTGCCGGGGCATTGCCGGTGTGGATGACTTCTTTGTGCATGCGCGAGCTCCTTGATCGGTCGCGAGGTGTTTAAAGTTGCGAGCCGCTCGCCAGGCCATCCTTCCGGTCTCGCATTGCACCCGCCGCAGCGAGCGGAACCTCGCTCGCTCAAACTCTTTCCAATCAGTGCGGCAAATATAGCAGTCCTGAGCGACTTACGCCCTAAATCTAGTTGGAATCGGAGCGGCCTGGAGTCCGATAGAACCAGCGTGCAACGAGCAAAGCCAGGAGCGCTGCGATTAACTGCGCCACAATAAAAGCAGGCGTGTCGATCGGGCGTATGCCCGCGAAGGTGTTGGTTGCCGCACGTGCCAACGTAACCGCGGGGTTGGCAAGCGACGTCGACGCCGTGAACCAGTAGGCACCGGTGATGTAAACCGCGACCAGCGCCCCGACCCACTTCGGTTGCACGCGAGCACCGAGCAAAATCGTCAGCAATAGCCCTGTCGTCGCAACACCTTCACTGAGCCATTGACTTGGCCCGACGCGCGCGTGTTCCGATGCGGTAAATAGCGGTAGCTCGAACATCATGTGCGCCGCGGCCACGCCAGCAAAGGCCGCTATGACTTGAGTCAATACATAGGGCGCTACGTCCCGCCAGTCGAACTCTCCGGCGGTCGCAAACGCCAGGGTTACCGCCGGATTGAAGTGAGCGCCGGAGATGGGGCCGAAAATGGTGATCAGTACCCACAGCCCGCAGCCCGTTGCGATGCTATTGGCGAGCAACGCAATGGCCGCGTTGCCCGCAGCGAGTCGCTCGCCCATGATGCCGGAGCCGACCACGACGGCGAGCAAAAACGCGGTGCCCAACGCTTCGGCGGCGAGCCGACGTGAAAGGGTCATTGCTTGCCGATGTTCTTGACGGTCTTTTCGAGCTTCAGGCGATCGAGCTTTTCGAGCGGCAAGCTGGTGAAGAGCTCGATGCGGCGCCTGAGTATGTTGGCAACCTGTGCAAATGCTCGACTCTTTGCTTCGTCGGTTCCCTGAAGCAAGGAAGGGTCCTCGACGCCCCAATGAGCACTGATCGGTCGCCCGGGCCATACCGGGCAGACTTCACCGGCCGCGTTATCGCAAACGGTGACGACGAAATCCATGACCGGCGCATCCGGCTTGGCGAATTCGTCCCAGTTCTTGCTGTAGAGCCCGTCGGTGGGGAAATGCAGTCGTCGAAGTGTCTCCAGCGCGAAAGGGTTCGGCGCCGACGCGGGGTGGCTGCCCGCCGAATATCCTTTGAACTTGCCGCGACCAAGATCATTCATGATCACCTCGGCCATGATGCTGCGTGCCGAGTTGTGCGTGCACAGGAACAGGACGTTGTAAACGCGCCCTGTCATGGCTAAGCCTGCTTGCAGCACCCGCGTAAATCTGTTCCCGCCGGCGCCGCCTTGGACTCGGCGGGCGCACAGCACGAAGCAGTCGCCGCTTGACCACTGCCGCAGCTTGCGGGCTTCTCTACAGTGACCGCTTCGCCATCGCCGAACAACGGAATGGAACCCAGCGAGCGAAAACTTTCCCAGGCGATGCCCTGCGGATCGGTCACCCAATATTTGTCGGACTTTGCGTAACAGCAATGCGCACCCTTTTCGGCGAGCACGGTCGTGTCGGCCTTTTTAAGATTCGCGTGAATAGCTTCGAGCTCAGCGTCGTCCTCGGCTTGCATGCCCAGATGATTGACACCGGCAGGCTGCCCTCGACTGGAAATCGCGAAGTTGATGCGAGGGTCCTCCAGCATCCATTTCGCGTAATCCTGCTTCACGACGCCGGGCTGTTCGCCAAACATCGCAGAATAGAATGCAATGCTCTTGCTCAGATCGTTTACTGCGACATGTACGTGAAAGCGTTTCATTGACACCCCCAATATCGTTCGGCGCGGCAGCAACGCGGGTGCAGCAAGTCGGATTGTCATCAGTTACTCGTACCAGCGCCTGCCCTACGACCAGCGCAGACGTTTTCCATAGCCGGACCAATCCGGCCTCCGCGTTGCTCCAAAGAGTCATAATCATTTCCTCTTGCGTTTGATTACCGGCGCGCACGCTATATCGCACACACTTCCTTGGCAGCAGTTCTTGGTCAGGTAGTCGACAAGGCCATTCATAGTCTTGTAATTCGCGGCGTAGTAGATGAACCGCCCGGCCGGAATCGGCTTGACAAGCCCGGCCTGCGCCAGTTCCTTCAAATGGAAGGATGCGTTCGCGTTCGCGAGTCGCCGGCGAGAGGCAATCTCGCCGGCGGGCAAGCCATCCGGGCCTTGCTCGACGAGTAGGCGGAAGATTCCCAATCTGCTTTCGTGAGCCAAAGCGGACAGCGCTCCGATAACCGTTGTCGTTTCCACATTTCTAGTATAGTAGAAACGATGGGAGATTGTCAAGCCGCCGATAAAAATTCGGCGACGGATCGAGTTTAGGTTGTCTCTGCCGGCCCGCGGGTGGCCAAAAATCGGCAAAAGGGAACGAACCCGGGTCCAGCGTATTAGTGTTCGACCGCGTTCCCGGCCTCGATCCACGCGTCGATCCCGCCATTCAGGGGACGGATGCGCTTGTATCCGGCTTTCCTCAACATCTGCGCAACCTTGACCGCGGTGGCCTCGTTGGGACACGCGCAATAGACGATGACCTCGCCGTCGACGGGAACGCCTTTGAAGCTTTCGGCGATCTTTTGCATGTCGATCGTCCGCGCGCCCGGAATGCGTCCGGTCGACGCCTGCACCAGCGGTGAGCGCACATCAACGATGGCTTTGACCTTGCTTTCGTCCATGAGCGTGCGCAACTCATCGACCGAGACGCGGTCCATGCGCAGCTGCTTGACGAACATGCGCCGTCGCCACCATTTGACCGCGACCCAGACCGCGAAGCCGGCGATGACCAGCATCAGCCCGTATTGTCCCAGCGCGCTCAAGGTCGCCATGACGTCGTTGATCGCGTCGCGGAAAATGTAGCCGAGGCTGACGCCCACGCCCACCCAAAGCCCGGCGCCGACGGCGTCAAAGAGGACGAAAACCACATAGCGAAGATGAATCGCACCGGCCATCGCCGTCGCCACCGATGCGAATCCAGGCACGAATTTGGCGAAGAGCATCGACCCCGGACCGAAGCGCTCGAAGATGGTCTCCGTCTGGCGAACGCATGAGTCCGGCGAAAGCGAGACCTTGCATAAGGTTCCCAGGATGCGAACGCCGAACTTCCTGCCTGCGAGGTACCACCCTGTGTCGGCGACCAGCGCCGCAGCGATGCCGACCGCCACCAGCTGCCACAGCGGTCTGCCACCCATGGCCGCATAGGCGCCCGCAACGATCAATGCCGGATACGCCGGCACGGGCACGCCCGCCTGAAGCGCCAGCACGTTGAGGAATACGAACCCCACCCCGTACTGCTCAATCATCATGATCAGATAGTTCATTTTGTGTCCCTCAAGTACTTTGTGTCCACCAAGTACTGGTCGCGGCCGGATCGCCAATCTTACAAAGCCACGCGATCCGGGATGGTGCAGGCGACGGCGCTCCGATATTTGAGCGATTCAGTTTACGTGGAAGCGCTGTCTGGCTATAATTTTAGGCCTGTGGGGACGTAGCTCAGCTGGGAGAGCGCCGCGTTCGCAATGCGGAGGTCGAGGGTTCGATCCCCTTCGTCTCCACCAAGACTTTTCTAGTCTGCTACTCAAGCAGGCTTTTTCCCTCAGTGGTGTCGCTGGCTCATTACATGGCCCAACCCCCTCATCGCAACGAGCGGCTAAAACCCGCGTGGACGCCGGCTTCGGAACAATGCTGGCAAACTGGGGAACCCATCCGCGTGACCTGGGAATACCTATGACGCTCATCGCAGCAGCCGGGCTTGACACATACCCGGTAGTTTTCGGCGACCTGCTTATCTCAGGTCCTGGGCGATCTGATGCGGTGCCCGACATTCCCCTAGCTGGTGCGGTTACGAGCATTTTTCCCGCTGGATCGGATTGGTCCATTCTCGGACTAGACCAAAAAGTCGTGCTGCTTGGTGACAATTGCGTGATCGCATGGGCCGGTAACGTTGTATTCGCGCGCACCGTGATCACAGAGTTGCGGGCGCTTGCTTCGCAGGCTCCGCTGTCGATGCCTATCATCCAGACGTACCTGGCACACCTTGATCCGACAATGAAGGATCAAGTCAGTTTCGTTGGATGGGTGCTTGCTGGCGCATTGGCGCCATAGCAACCGCAAGCCGCTTTGATCAGGCCTTTCCGGTCGATGATGGTCAGGCGCGCCCGCGTGTAGTCGATCAGGTTGCGAAAGCGCAGTTCGTTCGCCGCCACCGTCACATTGCTTCTTCGCGCCGCAATCGCCGCGGCCAGAAGCTCGTGCGTCACCCGAAGCTCACGCGAACCGCCGCGGTCGCTCGTTTCCAACAGGGAGCGAGCGAGGCGCGCTTCCACCGTATGCAAACCGTTACACCGCGATGTTTGCGCGGAGTGCTTGAGCATCAGGCACGTATAGCGATGCATGTGTCGCTGCAAGGAGCCGCTTCGATTGGCGAGGATTCGAAATTGCTTCGCTGCGACACGCATTGCCGAGCCGCTGCCTTGCACCGCAATGCGCGCCTGCGGAGCCTTGACGCCAGCCGCGATAAAAACTCCTACCATTCCTTCTTTGCCGACCATATCGAGGCTCACGTGGTCGGCAAAGATCGTGTGAACCGCGATCAATCCCGCGAGCGGAAAATAAACGTGATGGTTCGTCTTGTCTCGCTCGACCAGCACCTCGTGGAGCGACAAGGGAACCTGCTTTAGATGAGGTGCGAGGCTGCGGTAGTCTTCGCGCGACAACTCGCGGAGCAGCCGATTTTGCGAGACAGGACTGGTAGCGGCCATCTGATGCTCATCGTCGCCGTTGCGTCGCTCGCAGACGGCACGAATGGAGCTAAAGAGGCTCCGCCTATGTCGAAGGGATGGACAGGAAATTCGAGTATACGCCCGGCCGACGCATGCCCTGGCCGGCCTTGTCTACGCGGCTGCAGCAAGCAGCCGGTCGTACTCCTTTCTTACAACGCCGTAGCACTCGCAGACCGCGTCCTCGAGGGCCTCCCGGTCGAGGACTGTGATGCGGCCGCGGGCGTAGTTGATGATTCCGGCCGCCTGCAGCTTGCCGGCCGCTTCGGTGACACCGCCGCGCGAGACACCGAGCATGTCGGCAATGAGTTGCTGCGTCATCAGAAGCTCGTTCGACGGCAGACGATCGAGGCTAAGCAGCAGCCACCGGCATAGTTGCTGGTCGACGGTGTGATGGCGGTTGCACACCGCGGTTTGCGCCATTTGGGTGATCAGTGCCTGGGTGTACCGCAAGAGCAGGCCATGCAGCGGCCCGCCTCGGCTAAATTCGTCGTGAACGTGCTTGGCGCTCAACACCAGCGACTCCCCTGCGCTTTGAACGACGGCGCGGCTCGGGGTCGTGTTCCCGCCCATGAACAGCGACACGCCGACCACACCCTCGAAGCCGACAACGGCAATCTCCGCCGAAGAGCCGTCGAGCATCACGTAGAGCAGGGAAATGACGCTGCTGGTCGGGAAGAACACCTGCTTTAACGGTGCTCCCGACTCATAAATGGAGTCGCCCAGACTCAGGCTCTCCATGCTCATTTGCCGGGCGAGGTTAGCCAGCTCCGCGGGAGGAAGCGCCGCCAGCAAATGATTGCGCCGTGCTTTTTCGATAGCGACCATCGCCGATTCGCGCATTGCGGCAAATTGGGGGGTCTACAGCTCCCAAAAGCATATCACAAGCATTGCACGCTATGTAGTGAACTGGACATAGCCTTGTCAGTGTGGGTTTGACACTATTGTGGGCGCTACGTTGCGTTGGGACCTTGCCGCGGGGCGTGAAGGCGCCCCTTGCGACTGGTCTCTTCCAACCCCGCGTCAGCACGCGAAGGCACGCTGAACCTTCCGCCGTCGCATTGCTAGCGCCGCACGGGTTGAACGGCTGACGCAAGAGCATTGAAGAAGTCGGAGATTCGCCCACCGACCGGTTCCCGCGCGTTAAACGGCGCGGCGGCGGGGCGAAAACTGAAGGGCGCATGGCGCCCGGCCAACTATATCTTGGCTAAGGCCTGATGTACCCTTGCGCCCCAATGCGATGGCCTGCTCGCCAGGTCGACCGAGTTGTCTCCTTCGCGGACTATCACGCAGTTCGCTCCCGACCAGCCGTTGCCCGGCTCGGATGGTTCCATGGTAACGCGAAGCTCGGCGATCTTGACGCCATAGCGTTCCTCCACCCCATGGATGATCTCCGCGAGTAATGGTCCGGCCTGATCGCACAGCTGCTTTTCGGCAGATGCGATGCGGCCAAACTCGTCGCCGTCACTCGACATTTCGTGCTCCAGAATGAGGACAGGTGGCATTCTTACGGCGAGGTCTGCTCAGTGTCAAAAACAGCCTTTGGCGCACATAGCGGGTCGGGCTACGTGCGAAACCTACATTTCCGTCCACATCGGAGACAGCGCCGCGGCGCGAGGTTTTCGGTGTGCTTTCGGCCATCCAATGAGGCGCCGATACTCGGCGTTGACGGCGTCATAGCACTCGCACGAGTTAGCTTCCAGCGCGGCACGGTTGAGGACCACGATCACGCCGCGGCGGTACGAGATCCACCCCACGATTTCCAGCTTCTTCGCGGCAAGCGCCACACCTTCGCGGCGAACACCGATCATGTCGGCGATCAGTTGCTGAGTCATGCGCAAGACATTGCTATCGACTCGATCGAGGCTAAGAAGCAGCCACCTGCAAAGCTGCTGCTGGAGGGTGTGATGCCGGTTGCACAGCGCGGATTGCGCGGTCTGGGTCCACATGGCCTGGATGTAGCGAAGGAGCATCCGCTGGACGACACCACCGCGTTTGAGTTCGCGCTTCAAGGTCGCGGCCTTCCAGCGCAGCGCCGTGCCGGCGTTTTGCACCGTCGCCCGGGTAAGCGTCGTCTCGCCGCCCAAGATGAGCCCAATACCCACGCCGCCTTCACATCCCACGAGCGAGAGCTCTGTCGCATCGCCGTTGCGCAGGACACCGACCAGCGACACGATCGACGTTCCGGGAAAGTAAAAGTGCTCCTGCGCGGACCCCGGGTCGTGCAGGTGCTGACCGAGCAGCAGATCGACGGGCTCCAACGAAAGTGTCAACCGTGCGAGGTCCGCGCGGGGAAGCGATGCTAGCAACCGATTTGCCGGACGGGGAGGAAATGCTGAGCGAGCCATGGGTCGTGGACCGTAAGCGCGAAATGCGCATTGCTACGGCGATACCCACCTATACGCTCATTGGCGGGGCCCGTGGTCACTGCGTGTTTCGCGCTTAGCGAGGAATGCCCGCTCTATGCCCAGCGGTGTCGAGATGCGGTTTGAGTGTGCGAGGCCGCACAAACAGGAATTCGGCCGCTTCCACCTGCCTCGGCGCAGGTCCGGCGGAGGCCTGGGGGCGCGTTGGTGGCCCTTTTCGGCCCAAATCGTGGCATCAGCTCGCGCCTCAGGCCTTGAGCTGGGGCTCGAAGCGGCCGTCGATCGCGGTCCACCCCGCGTCGGCAAACAGCGTGGTCCCCGTCAGGTAGCTGCTGGCGTCGCTGGCCAGGAAGATGATCGGGCCGGCCATCTCCTCGGGTTCGGCCCAGCGCCCCAAGGCAGAGCGCTTGGCGTACGCTTCGTTCCACGCCGGATTGGAAACGATCGGCCGCGTGAGCGGCGTCGCGACGATGCCGGGCGCGAGCGCGTTGACGCGCACACCGCTGGGCCCCAGCTCGACCGCAAGCCCGCGCATCATCTGCGCGATGCCGGCCTTGGTCGACGCGTAGATGCTCTGACCGGGTTCGACGATCACCGAGCGGATCGACGACATGAGAATGATGCTGCCACGCTTTTTCTCCATCATCGGTCTCGCGCAGGCGCGGGCGACGCGAAATGTTCCTTTAAGGTTCAACTCGATCACGCGGTCGAATTCCTCGTCGCTGTAGTCGAGCAGACGCTTGCGCAGATTCACCGCCGGTGTGGTGAGCAGTACGTCGAGCCGGCCGTGATCGCGCACCACTGCGGCGACCATGGCGTCGACGGCGGCGGTGTCTCGCACATCGATCTGCACCGAAATTGCCTTGCGGCCGGCGCCCGAGATCCGCTCGGCGACACCCTTCGCGTCCTCCGGGACGATGTCGGCGACGACGACGTGCGCGCCATGCGCGGCCATGCCCTCTGCACCCGCCTGGCCGATACCCGAGCCGCCGCCGACCACCAGCGCGACGCGGCCCGAGAGATCGAAAAGTTTCCTATAGTCGAACGACTTTGCCGGATTCATCGGTCAGTTCCAAATCTGTCACGCAATTCGGTAATCCCCGGTGGGTGAAACGCGCTGACACGCGTCGCAGGCGGCGCGATCGAGGCTTGCACTGACTAATATATTAGATATACTAGTTGCAGGCAAGCGCCGGAAACGTGGATCGTGATGCCGGACCGCAATCTCAGACTCAAAGCCGGGCCACAGCAAAAAACCCGAGATGCACCCCCCGTGCGGCGTCTCGCCGTACACGGGCGCCGCGCCGAGACCGCGTCCGCGACGGTCTATCGCATATTGCGCCAGGAAATCACGTGGCTTAAGCGAAAGCCGGGGGAGCCGATCATCGAAAAGGATATCGCGCTGGCGCAGAGCGTGAGCCGCACGCCGGTGCGCGAGGCCTTGTTGCGGCTGGCTGCCGAGGGGCTGGTCGACACCGTCTCGAAGTCGGGCACGTTCGTCGCGCGCATTCCTTTGAGCGCTCTGCCGGAAGCGATCGTCGTACGTAAAGCCCTGGAACAGGTGACCGCGCGCTCGGCGGCGATGCATGCCCGGCGAAGCGACGTGACCAGTCTTCGCGCCATTCTCGAGCGCCAGCGCGAGGCGGACGCCGCCGGCGATCGCAGCGCATTCCACAGCGCCGACGAGGCGTTTCATGCAGCCGTCGCCACCGTCGGGGGCTATCCCGGAATCTGGTCGCTGGTGCAGGGTGTCAAGACGCAAATCGACCGCTATCGCCTGCTCACTCTTCCGCAACCCGGGCGCATGGCGCGCGTCGTCAAGGAACACGCGGCGGTCGTCGCGGCGATCGAGGATCATGACGCCGATCGCGCGGCGGCGGCGATGGAAGGACATCTCGACGGACTGCAGATCAGCATGGAAGACATCCGGCGCATGAACCCGGATTTTTTCTACGAAGACATTCACGGCAAGGAGGATTTCCTGGCATGAACGCACCTGCGACTATCGCTCCGGCAGCGAAAGACACGTTTCTATCCCCGGACGGCAGCACGACGGTGGAGGTGCGGCACGCGTCGCACCCGGAAGCGGTCAGGAGCTTCGACACCGATCGGTTGCGCCGTCACTTCCTGATCGAGTCGCTGTTTCGCCCGGACGCGGTTACGCTTACCTATAGCCACATCGACCGTTTTGTCGTGGGCGGCGCGATGCCGGTGTCGGCGGCCTTGCCGCTGCAGGCGTTGAAGCCGATCGGCTCCGACAAGTTTCTGCGCCGCCGCGAGCTGGGTTTACTCAACGTCGGTGGCGCGGGACGGGTGACGGTGGATGACAAGTTCTTCGAGATCGCCAAGCTCGACGCGCTCTACGTCGCCATGGGCGCGGGGGACGTCCGTTTCGAGAGCGTCGATTCATCGCGGCCGGCGAAGTTCTACCTGATGAGCACGCCAGCGCACGCGTCGCATGAGACGCGAAAAATTGCGATCGCGGACGCCAGGAAAACCCCGCTCGGAGCACGCGAAACCGCGAACGTGCGCACGATCTACCAAGTCATCCATCCCGAGGTTTGCAAGTCCTGTCAGCTGGTGATGGGCTTTACCGTCCTCGAGCCCGGCAGCGTCTGGAACACCATGCCGTCGCATCTTCACGATCGACGCTGCGAAATCTATTTCTATTTCGATCTCCAGCCGGATACGCGAGTCTTTCATTTCATGGGCGAGCCCGCCGAGACGCGGCACCTTGTGGTCGCGAACGAACAGGCGGTTCTCTCACCGGGCTGGTCCCTGCATAGCGGCGTGGGGACGAGCAACTACACCTTCGCGTGGGCGATGGCCGGCGACAATCAGGATTTCGCCGACATGGACGCGCTCGCCATGTCCGATCTGCGCTGATCGCTCTCCGATGCCCGCCATGTTCGATCTTTCCGGCCGCGTCGCCATCGTCACCGGCGCGAATACGGGCCTGGGCCAGGCAATGGCGGTTGCACTTGCCGGCGCGGGCGCGGATGTCGCGCTGGTCGGGCGATCGCCGATGAACGAGACCGCCGCACGGATTGCAGCCCTCGGCAGGGAATCGATCCCTATCGAGGCAGACCTGTCCACCCTCGCTCCGATTGCCGAGATCGTCGAGCGCACCTGCGACTGGCGCCAGCGCATCGACATCCTGGTCAACAACGCCGGCATCATCCGCCGCGCCGACGCGATCGAATTTACCGAGGACGATTGGGACGCGGTGATGGACGTCAATCTCAAGAGCGTGTTCTTCCTCTCGCAGGCGGTCGCAAAGCGCATGCTCGCGCGGGGCTCACGCGGCAAGATCATCAATATCGCCTCGGTGCTTTCGTTTCAGGGCGGCATTCGCGTGCCGTCGTACACCGCGGCGAAGAGCGGTCTGGCCGGGCTGACGCGGCTTCTCGCCTGCGAATGGGCGATCAAGGGAATCAACGTCAACGCGATCGCGCCGGGATATTTCGAGACCAACAACACCACCGCGCTGCGCGCGGACAAGGATCGCAGCGCCGCGATCCTGGCGCGGATTCCCGCTGGACACTGGGGTAAGCCCGAGGAGATCGGCGGAGCCGCGGTATTTCTGGCGTCGCAGGCAGCCGATTACGTCCATGGCGTGGTGCTGCCGGTCGACGGGGGCTGGCTAGCGAGATGAATGAATTGAAGGTGGCACAGCGGTTTGAAGACGACTCGCAACAGCGCAGAAGCGCAGAAGTGTAGAAGGTAGACGTCCGACAACGAAGGAGGAGCAATGAACGCAAGGCGAAACACGATACGACTGGGCATTGCAACCATGCTGGTCATTCTCGTCGGCGCACTGCCGGCGGGTCTCGCATCGGCGCAACAAAAGCTGGTCCTGAAGGCTTCCGACGTGCACCCGCTGGGCTACCCCACGGTCGAGGCAGTCGAGAACATGGGCAAGAAGCTCGAGAAGGCTACCAACGGGCGCTTGAGCGTGCAGATGTACGCCTCGATGCAACTTGGCGGCGAAAAGGAAGCGATCGAGCAGGCACAGGTCGGCGCGATCCAGTTCGCTCGCGTCTCCGTCGGCGCGCTGGGACCGGTCATCGACGAGCTCAACGTTTTCAACATGCCGTACCTGTTCCGCAGCACCGCGCACATGCAAAAAGTGATCGACGGTCCGATCGGCCAGGAACTGATGGACAAGGTGACCAACAATCCCAAGGCGGGTCTGGTGGCGCTGGCGTGGATGGATGCCGGTGCGCGCAGCCTCTACGACACCAAGAAACCGATCCGTAATATCGCCGACCTCAAAGGCATGAAATTCCGCGTGATGGGTAACCCGATGTTCGTCGACATGATGAACGCGCTCGGCGGCAATGGCGTGTCAATGGGCTACGACCAGGTGTTCAATGCCTTGCAGACCGGCGTGGTCGATGGCGCGGAGAACAATCCGCCGAGCTTCGTGTTCGACAATCATTATCAGGTCGCCAAGTTCTACACGCTCGACGAGCACCTGATCGTCCCGGAGATGGTCGTGTTCTCGCGCAAGACGTGGGACACCCTGTCGAAGGATGATCAGGCGTTGCTGGTCAAGTTCGGGCGCGAGGCGCAAGCCGAAGAACGGGTGCTGTGGGCCAAGTACGAGAAGGACGCGATGGACAAGGCGAAGGCTGCCGGAATCACCATCACCGAGATCGCCGACAAGAAGCCGTTCCAGGACGCGGTCAAGCCGGTGTGGGACAAATACGGCCCGAAGTACGCCGACATGATCAAGCGCATCCAGGCCGTGCAGTAACCGACACGACGGACACGGGCTCGCGGTCCGTCATCAGGGCGGGAAATACAGGGCGGTCGCCAGGTGAGCGGCCGGCCCTGATCAACAGTATCGGGGGAAACAATGTCGGTCCTCTACCGCAAGGCAATGGATGCCTTGTATCTGCTTTGCGTGATCATCGCCGGCGTCTCGCTGGTGCTGATCTCGGCGGTGATTCCGTGGGCGGTCTACACGCGCTACGTGATCAATCGGGCGGCGTCATGGCCCGAGCCGATGGCGGTGCTGCTGACCATCGTCCTGACCTTCTTCGGCGCCGCAGCGTGTTACCGGCTCGGGTCGCACATGAACGTGACCTTGCTGGTCGACAAACTGCCACCCCGTTGGCGGCGGGTCAGCGACTTCATCGTCGAGCTGCTGATGGCGGCAATGGCGCTGTTCATGCTGGTCAAGGGTACCGGGCTGGTCGAGGCTACGTGGTCGAATTCGATCGCCGATTTCCCCTTCCTGTCGGTCGGCGTGACCTATCTGCCGATCCCGATCGGCGGCTTCATCCTGCTGATGTTCGTCATCGAGCACGTGACCATCGGCCGCCCCATCGACACTTCCGGCGACGCCCACAAGCCCGCCGCGTTTGATTAGACCGCGCCGGAGCTGCTCTCTATGGATATCGCGGTCCTCCTCGGCTGTCTTTTCGTCCTTTTCGCGATCGGCGTGCCCATCGCCTATTCGCTCGGTCTCGCCGCCATTGCCGGCGCCATGTGGATCAACGTGCCGCTCGAAGCGGTGATGCTCAAGATCTCCGACGGCGTCAGCAAGGTCGCGATGTTGACCATCCCGTTTTTCGTGCTGGCGGGCGCGATCATGGCCGAGGGCGGCATGGCGAAGCGCCTGGTCGCGTTCGCCAACGTTCTGGTCGGCATGGTCCGCGTTCGCGGGGGACTGTCGGCGGTGAACATCGTCGCCACCACGTTTCTGAGCGGCATCTCAGGATCGTCGGTTGCGGACACCTCGGCGATCGGCTCGGTCATGATTCCGCAGATGGCCAAGATCGGCTATCCGCGGGCGTTCGCCACCAACGTGACGATCTGCGCGTCGGTGCAGGCGATCCTCGTGCCGCCGAGCCACAACGCGGTCATCTATTCGCTCGCGACCGGCGGGCTGATCTCGATCACCAGCCTGTTCATGGCCGGTATCGTTCCCGGCTTGTTGCTCGGCGCGGCGCTGATCGCCTTGGTCATTTACGTCGGCTATCGCGACGGCCACCCGCGCGGTGAATCCGTTCCGGTACGCAAGGCGCTCAAGATCAGCCTCGACGCGTTCTGGGGTTTGATCACGATCGTGATTATCATCGGCGGCATCCTCGGCGGAATATTCACCGCCATCGAAGCCGGCGCCGTCGCCTGCGTGTGGGCGTTGTTCGTCACCATGTTCATCTACCGCGACTACCGCTGGCGCGACCTTCCCGCGCTGGTACACCGCACCTTGAAGACGGTGGCGATGGTGATGACGCTCATCGCCTGCGCTTCGGCTTTCGGCTATGTGATGGCGCTGATGCAGCTGCCTGCCAAGATCACTGCGTTTTTCCTCACGCTTTCGCACAACAGGGAAGTGATCCTGATGCTGATCAACATCATGCTGCTGGTGCTCGGTTGCCTGATGGATCTCGCGCCGCTGCTCTTGATCTGCACGCCGATCCTGCTTCCGGTGGTAACGACCTTTGGCGTCGATCCGGTCCACTTCGGAATGATCATGCTGCTGAACCTCGGCATTGGGTTGCTGACCCCGCCGGTGGGCGCGACGCTGTTCGTCGGCTGCGCAGTCGGCAAGGTAACGATGCAGGAAGTCATGCGCAACATCTGGCCGTTCTACGGTGTCATGTTCGTCGTGCTGATGCTGGTCACCTACATTCCTGCGATCTCGCTCTGGCTGCCGCGCCTGCTGAACCTCTGACAGTCGGAACACTTCGCAGACCCGAGTTCGGCCGCCGCGTGCTGCACGCTCGCCTGCGTGTGCGAATAGCTAGGTGCTACTTGCCGGGGTCCTTCACGTCGGCGAACTTCTCGAACTCGGTGTTGTAGAGCTGGCCGTTGACTCGTTCGACGCGCCGGATATACACCGTCTGAACGATGTCGCGCGTCTCTCGGTCGATCACGATCGGTCCGCGCGGGCTGTTGATGCGCATGCCTTTGAGAACTTCCATCGCCTTGTCGCCGTCGATCGTGGCTCCGAGGCGCTTGATCACTTCGGCGATGGCTCCCATCCCGTCGTACGCGGCGACCGCTACAAAATTCGGTCTGCCGCCCTGAGCTCCATTGGCCTCGGTGTACGCCTTCAGGAAGGCCTTGTTTTCGGGCGTGTCGTGCGACGCCGAATAGTGAAAGCTGGTGACGATATTCAGCGCCGGATCGCCCATGGAATCGAGCAGGTGGTCGTCGGTCAGATCGCCGGTGGCGATCAGCTTGATGCCCACATCGGCGAGTCCACGCTCCTGAAAGGCCTTCATGAATGCGATGCCCTGGCCGCCGGCAGGGACGAACACGAACACGGCTTCGGGTTTGGCGTCCTTGACCCGCTGGATGAACGGCGCGAAATCCGGATTCTGCAGCGGCACACGCAGCGACTCGATGATTTGACCTCCGGCGCCGGTGAAGGATGCCTTGAACGCGGTCTCGGCATCGATTCCCGGACCGTAATCGGTAACCACCGTGACCACCCGTTTGATGCCGGACTTGAAGGCCCAGGGGCCCATCGGCGAGGAGACCTGCGGCAGCGTCATCGAAAAGCGAGCGATGTAAGGCGATCGGGTCGTGATGATCGAAGTCGCCGCGTTCATGATGATCATCGGCTTCTTCGCCTCGGTCGCCACCGGAGCGACAGCGAGCGCTTCCGGCGTCAATGAAAATCCCGCCAGAAAATCGACCTTGTCACGCAGTATCAGGTCCTGTGCGTGGCGCTTGGCGATATCGGGCGACGGACCGGTCGTATCGCGCAGAATGATCTCGATTTTCCGGCCCGCGACTGTATCGCCGTTGACCTGGAAATAGGTCTTGATGCCCGCTTCCATCTGGCGTCCGATGGCGGCAAACGGCCCCGAAAAAGCAGCGATGACGCCCACTTTGATCGTTTCCTGCGCGGTCGCGGGAACCGCGGTGAGGGCGATCCACAGTGTGAAGAAAAAAAATCGCTTCATGTTGTCACTCCTCCAGTGCGTCGCAGTTGATTCGCGCCGAGATGAGGCGGCGCGACGCCGGCAGTCGCCGCCCATCTACCGGTCGCCCTCCGTTCTTACAGACCCTCATCGGACCTTCTTCGGCGAGCCGGCGACAACTGTACCCCACGCGCTGCTTGCGACGCCACCCGGGGACACGCGCAGTCGGGTCATGGTCTAATGTCACGACAAACTCTATCGTTCTCTCAAAAACCAATGGCCACCCCCCCGGAATCCCCCTTGCCGGACGATAACGCTGCTACCGGCGTGCCCACGCGGACGGTTTCGCACACGTCGATCATGGTGCGTAGCAACGCGATTGTCGTGCTCGCGCTGATCGCCTTAATCGTATTTCTGCATTGGGCGCAAGCTGTCTTCATTCCTATTACGTTGTCTGTATTTCTAAGCTACTCATTGAAGCCGATCGTCAACTGGTTGCAGAGAAGGGCGAAGCTGCCCAAGGCGGTCGGTGCAGCCGCGACGCTGTGCCTCATCCTGGGCGCGGTGGGCTGGGGCCTCAATTCGCTGCAGCCCGAGGCATTGGATATTTTGGACATCGTGCCGCGCGCCACCGAAAAGTTCAGCATCGCGATTCGCGGCAATCCACGCGCGCCGGCGGGCGCGGTCGAGAAAATGAAAAAGGCTGCAACCGAAATCGAAAAGGCAGCCAACACCGCTACGACGACCACCACCACTACCACGACAACAACAACGACACGCACTTCAAGCCCACCGGCGCTAGGGCCCATACCCGACACGCCGACCTTCAAGGTGCGCGACTATGTACTGATGGGGACCGCCAGTTTTATCGTCGGCATGGGCCAGCTCGTGGTCGTGATCGCGCTCGTGTATTTTCTGCTTGTCGCGGGTGACAGTTTCCGCCGGACGCTCATCAGGATCAGTGGCGATTCATTGACGAAAAAGAAAATCACCGTGCAGATTCTCGACCAGATCGATCTGCAGATTCAGCGCTATCTTCTGGTGCAATTAGTAAGCAGCGCCCTCCTGGCGTTGTTAGCGTGGGTGGCCTTTGCGTGGATCGGACTCAATAACGCAGTGTTCTGGGCCTGCCTCGGGGGCGTGTTGCATTTGATTCCCTATGCCGGCCCGACTGCACTGGTGGTCGCTACCGCGCTGGTGGCATACGTCCAGTTCGATACCTTGCAGCCGGTGGCGATCGTCGTCGGCATCACCCTAGCGCTGGTCGGCGTAATCGGGTTCCTGCTGGTGCCATGGCTGACGCAGCGCGTCGGGCGGATTAACACGGTGATCGTCTTCGTCGCCCTCCTTTTCTGGGGCTGGCTGTGGGGCGTGTGGGGCCTGCTGCTCGGTGTTCCGATCGTGATGGCGATCAAGGCGGTGTGCGAGCGGGTCGAGGACTTGCGGCCGATCAGCGAGTTTCTGGGCTACGAGGACAGCAAATCCACGCCGGAACTGGCGGAGAAGATCGAGGCGCCCAGCGCAGAGTGAGCGGGAAGGCGGCCGCGGCACACGAACACACCGCCTTCCGCGACGCTAATACTTTTCGAAATGGGATTTTCAAATCAAGCGCGCGTTGGTCAAACCGTCAGAGTGGCGGCGCGATCGCTGTCTCGTAGCGACGCAAGTGGTACACCCGGTGAATATGTTTCGCGCCCAGCCAGCCGCCGATCGCAGCCGCTACCAAGGCGATCAGGCAGCTGAAGAAAATGATCCACATCGCCGTCCCGGTATAACGCGCAGCCGCGTCGGCCGCCGCCTGGACATCGGCTTTGTACTTGTCGACTTGCGCCGAAAGATCCTGCAAGGTCTGATCGATGTCGGCCTGCGACATCGACGTGTTCGCCGCCAGCATGGCCTTTGCGTTTTCGGTGTTGCCTTTCATCAGCGCGGTTGCCACCGCGGCCATGGTCTGACGGTCGAGCTGGTCGGCGGCGCGCCGCACATCCGCCGCGCTCGCTTGCGCCGCAGGTGGTGAGGCCGGGGTCGCGGCGCCCGCTGCCGGCGCAGGAGCTACCGGCGCCGGGACAACGAGGGCCGCTCCCGGTGCGTTCCGCGCGGTGGTCTGCGCGACGCGCTGTGTGACTTTCGCTTGCAGCCCTATGATGGCATCGTCCATCGGCCCGGCCACTCCGCGCGACGGCGGCGCAGACATGCCCGCCGCCGAGGCACCGACTATTGCGCCGCCGTTCAGGATTGCGGCGCCACCTTGAACGAATTGAGTCAAGCCAATGGCGAGCAAGAGCCCGCTGGCTGCGATTGAAAGTCCCCACACCGCGACGCCATGCAAGGAGCCCACTGTCTGATCCGCCCGCCCGTCGAACCAGCTCGCGAACATGCCGCCGAGAAATAGCGACACTGCCCACGTAAGAACCATCCACATTGCAGTGCCCGTGCCGATGCCCTTCGCCGTCGCCGCGGCATTGTAGGGATCGAATGCGCTAAACCCGATCGCCAGACCGGCGACGTACATGAGCGACGCGATGCCGGTCGCCACCAGCCAACCGCCGATGATCGCGCCCCACCGCAGGACTGCATGTGAATGCGACTCGACCACGGCCGTGGTTGCAGTGTGAAAGTGGTCCATTTGTTCCCCCTATGAGCTGCAGATCGACAAATCGTGCCGGCGTTGCGCTGCGCAAAGGAGCAGCAAGTCTAGTTGCAGCCGCGAAGCAGCGAGATCAGGATCAACACTGGAATCGGGACGCCGAGGAGCCACAGCAGCACATATCCCATTCCGCCTTGCTGCTTGTTGGCCCAGTTGGCACGCAGAGCTGTGAGACGCTTTTTCATGATGTTTGTCCTCCGGTCATGGAACTGCTTTGCACCAGGCGAGGGCGTCGCCGGCGTGCATGGACTATCGCAGCGTCACTTCACGTAGGAAATCGGCTGGATGCTGATTTTCCTGTCAGCGACCGTCATACGATCGTAAGACCGGCGCCGACAGAAGCACTACAACTCCCAAGGAGCGTCGCGGTCCTTGGCAATCCTCCGGCCGAGCCTTTCCAGGTCGCGCTCGGCGCGGCTTTGGCGCAGAAAAATCGGCAGATCCGCTGCAAGTCGCGCGAATCTTGCATTGCGGCTGTAGGGGCCGACGCCAAGTGCGCGTCCGGTGTGTAACAGTGCCGCGTCGGCGGCAAATTCCGCGGCAGCGCAAACCTCGAGGACTTGTGTCTTCGCACTGCTGGCCGGATCGCGATCGATCGCTTCCGCGGCCTCGCGTAGCAGCGCTTTTGCCGGCGCCAAGGCAGCGTCGAGCGCACCCAAGTGAGCGGCGGCATGAGGCTCATGCTCACCCGCAACAGCCTCGCGCAAGGTCTCCGCAAGCTTTGCCGCCGCGCCATACCAGCATGCGGCGATACCCGCGCGCTGATGCCAGAACCCGGGCCGGCTGGCGTATCCGTCGGGTTCGCCGATAGTGACTGCACCCGCGCGATCGAAAACCACGTCGACGCTGCGGGCGGTCTGCATGCCGACTTCGCACCAACCTTCGAGCGTGATCAGCACGCCCGGTTGAGCGAGGCTTATCGCTACCAAACGCGACCGGCCTTCGCGATCCCGCGCGGTGACCAGCGCGTGCGTAACGATGCCTGCGCCCCAGCACCTTGCCTTGCGTCCGCTGATGGCGACTTCGTCACCCGGTTGCTCGGCGGCGCCGTCGGTCACCACCCGCCCTGCTTCAGTCGTCCACACGCCCCAAATACCGCGCAAGGGCAGTGCGTACCGAGCAAGCTCGTCGTGAATCGCGATCGCGTCGGCGTGCGCCTCGAATAGCTGCGCCAAAGAGAGATCGTGGGCCGCGACTTCGCTCAAGGCGCGCCAGCGGGTCAGCGTCCGGCCGCGACCCGGAACGGGAAGGCTGGTGAGCTCCGCGTTGGAAAGTTGCTGCAAAACATGTCGCAGCCCTGCTGGAGAGCGGAGCTCGGATTCCAGATCGGCAAGTTGCAGCCGCAGGTTCCCGATGCGGCTTGCATCCCAAGCCGCCGCGGACTCACGCGGTGAAGGATTGTGGGGCCGCCTAGGCGCTGCCGGCGCGGGATTGCGCGCACAACCCGCCGCCGGCGGCCGTCTCGGGCCCGTCGGGGCGGGTTGCGGACGGTTGGCGACTGCCACCCGACGTTGCGCGAGAACACTCACGTTCGCAGCGCGGACTCACGTTGCTCACAAACGTGCGATCCGCCCAAGAAGGTAGCCAACGACCAGCGCGCCGGCGACGGTCGTGATCGGGCGCGCCCGGATAGACGTGCACACCGAATCCGTCAATCGCGTTTGCACTTCCTTCGCCTGATCGGGCAGCGAGCTTGCCCAACCCGCCGCCTGCGTCGCGGCGCCAGCCGTCTTGTCCACTGCGCGATGGGCGGTGCTGCTCAAGCGATCGACCTGGGCAGTCGTCTTGTCCGCTACGGTGTCGACGACCTTGTGCGCCGTTTGCGCCACGTTTTCGATCTTCGGGCCGATGTTGGTGGGTGTCGTTGAAAGCGGTGTGGTGCGATCCATATTCATTTTCCTTTCTACGGAATCGATATCGGCTCGCCCGTTCAAAGCCGGCGAGCAGGTTCAAAGACAAAGGCGCGGACGCACCCGATGTCCGAAGATACACTATCGGCCAATCGTCCAGCGGGCGCCATAAGACCGGGTCTGATTCAGGCGTAGGACGGGCACCGAATTGCCGCCGCCAGTCGAGGGTCCCGTCCGATCTCAAGTCGACCGGAGGCCTGCTCGTCGTCGGAATATCACTGAATGCCGGGCCCTTCATGTCCTATTCAAAATCCAGACCCTGTCCGATTGCACCATGGGCGGTGGTGGGCGATCCTGACCGCTCCGTTGACAGTCCGATGCGGGTCGCAAGCATTAGCGGCCCTGCTTGCTTCGGCCGACGGATAACCTCAAGAGGAAAGGAACCAAGCCATGACGCGTCAGAAAATTCTTAGTGCTTTGTTGATTGCCTCGTTCGGTGCCGTGGCGGCCACCGCCGGCGCGCAAGCGTACAACACCCCTCCGCCCGCCGGCACCAATGTGGCGCCTCCGACCGCCACGACCGACAGTACCTCTGGCGGAACGATGGCGCCCAGCGCTTCGACCATGAAAGCGCCCGGAACAGCTATGGACAGCACTGCGCCCACTGACATGAGCAGCTACAAGGCCGCGCGCGCCGCGTGCGACAAGCAGCCCCTGAATTCGCGGGATCAGTGCCGCGTCACGATCAATACGCGCTACGCCTCGCTGGCGCCGAAGTGCCAGAAGTTGTCCGGCTCCGCGCTGGATGATTGTTTGAAGGGCGCGGACACCGGGCAGTAATCAGCGCGCGGTAAATACAACCGCGGCGTGCCAGCTCGTGGCGATCGCGGAACGGGGCCGCCCTCGATGGCGGCCCTTCTTATGGAGGTTCTGCTACCAGGCCAGTCAATCCGCAATCAAACGAGGTTAACGCAACTTCCGGCCTGGGCTCGCGAACGCGCGTCCAAATATTCCCAGCCGGCGAACAAATCCGAGTCTACGGATGAGCTTCAGTGAGCGCGCCTCGTTGGTAATCGCTCATGGCCTGTTCGATCTCCTCGCGCGAATTCATCACGAACGGGCCATACTGGACAATAGGCTCGAGCAGCGGTCTGCCGGCGAGGAGTAGCACGCGGGCACCATCGCCCCCACCGGTCAGCTCCACAGTGTCACCGTCGGCGAGCACTCCGGCGTGATGCGTCTGCAGCGTGCGCGCGGCGTTCGCCGGACCAATCGTGACGCTTCCTTCGAAGGGATACACGAACGCGTTGTACCCCGGTCTGATTGGATGCGTCAGGGTCGCACCCGCGGGAAGCTCGATATCGAGATACAGCGGATCGGTCGCGAGTCCCTGGATCGGTCCGGGCGTAATCGCTCCGTTGACATCCAGCGTGCCGGCGATCACTTTGACTCGCGCGCCTCCGGGAAGCATCACTACCGGTATCTCGCTGGCCTGGATGTCGCGATAACCGGCCGGCTTCATTTTCTCCGCAGCGGGCAGATTGATCCAGAGCTGGAAGCCTCGCATGCGGCCCGCGTCCTGCTGTGGCATTTCGGAGTGAATGATGCCGCGGCCGGCGGTCATCCATTGCACGCCGCCGCCTTTCAGCTCGCCACGGTTGCCGAGATGGTCTTCGTGCCGCATATGGCCGTCGAGCATGTAGGTCACGGTCTCGAAGCCTCGATGCGGATGCGCCGGAAAACCGGCGATGTAATCGTCGGCGTTGTCGGTCGAAAAGTGATCGAGCATGAGAAACGGGTCGAGCCGCGCGTGAGGCGACTGGCCGAGACTGCGGCGAAGCTTGACCCCAGCTCCGTCCGAAGTGGGAACAGCTTCGATAGCGCGCTGCAGTGTGCGTGAGTTCATGACGGCCCTTTCGTAAACCAGCTACGTGGGGGCGGTGCGGCAGCGCTTCAAGGGCAGAGGCGGGGCAGGGTGAATCCCCCAGGCGATCGATCGATACGGCTCAGCGAATGTCGTCCGACGAAGACCCGATCGACTGACCATGACGAAATGCGCGCGACACCCGTCGTTACCAACGTCATTTCCGCTTATTTTCTTACTCCGCCGGATCCCGGTGTTTTTTGCTACGACAGCGGGTTGGAAAGATAGAGCCGGCTGCTCTTGGGCACCCCCGCGAGCAGGTATTCCATCTGGTCGGCGAGGATACGCCGATTGCGCAGGATGAAATGCTCGTGACGGTTAGGCACGTAGGGTACGTACAGCAGCGGCATGCCCGCCTGCTCGGGAGAGCGGCAACCTTTGGTGGTATTGCAGCGCCGGCACGCCGTGACGGTGTTGGTCCACACATCCCGCCCGCCTCGCGAGACCGGCATCACATGGTCACGGGAAAGATCGCGCAACATGAAACGCGTGCCGCAATACGCGCACAACTGGCGATCGCGTGCGAACAGCAGCGCGTTGGTGAGGCCAGGCGCGTGCCCGTAGCGCGCCGCGCCGCTGCCCTTGATCGCCAGGATCAGCTTGGTCGCGATGCGCGAGCGCTCGCCGTTGCGCTGGAAGCCGCCGCGATACTCGCGAACGAACTCGCCCACCGACCATGCGACCAGATGCTTGGCGTGATAGGTGATCGCTTCTTCGAGCTCGACCCAGGCTTGCGGCAGCCCGGCCATATCGACGGTGAGTACCAGCGGTTCCATGCGGCGTGTCTCGATCAAGATCCCGTATCTTAGAGTGATGTGGCCAATTTATCAAAGCGGGCCCGGCAGGACCGTCCCTGGGTCACATTTTAAGCGCAGCGCCGATAAGGCCCGGCAGCTGCTGCTAAAATCACCCATCGGATTCGATCCTCGAGCGCGGCAGGGCTTTCGCGGGCGCGATCTGAGCTCTCATGCGCATATCCACCATGCCGTTACCGGCACCGCGAAACGGTTCCGCTGGCCAGAGGACCGGTTTCGCGGCGATGATCGCCTGCGTTCTGCTGCTCGCCGGTTGCGGCGGCGGGGGCAACAATGCTGCCGCGCCACCGCCGCCCGCCGGCGATCCCCAGTTTCGTGTCAGTGGAACTTCGCCCTTCGCGGCGGGCTGCGACGGCGTTCCTGCGTTCGGCACGTTATACGCCAACGCCGAAGTCGAGCCGATGGTGGCGCTCAATCCGCGTAACGCGAACAACGTCGTCGGCGTTTGGCAGCAGGACCGCTGGTCGACGGGTGGCGCCAGAGGATTGTTGACGGGCGTGTCGCTCGACGGCGGCCGGACATGGACCCAGCACATGGCCGCGTTCTCGCATTGCACCGGCGGAAGCGCCGCGAACGGCGGCGATTACTCGCGCGCCTCGGATCCCTGGGTCACGTTCGCACCCGACGGTACGGTCTATCAGAGCTCGCTTTCGTTCAACGGCCAGCTGCTCGCCATGGGATCGTCGAGCGCGATCCTGGTCAGTCGCTCGACCGATGGCGGCGCGACCTGGAGCAATCCGATTACGGCGATTAGCGACGGGCCGAGTTTTTTCAACGACAAGGACTCGATCACCGCCGATTCGACCGACTCGCGTCTGGTATACGCGCTGTGGGACCGACTAGACAACGCCGGAGGCGGCCCGACCTATTTCAGCCGCACCACCGATGGCGGCATCACCTGGGAAGTCGCGCGCCCGATCTACGATCCGGGCCCGAACAGCCAGACAATCAACAATCAGGTCGTGGTGCTCCCGGATGGAACCCTGATCGATTTTTTCACGCGACTCGACACGCCACCCAACGCGCCGGCCACGGCCACCCTTGCGATCATTCGATCGCCGGACAAGGGGCTGAGCTGGTCGGCGCCAATCGTCATCTCGCCGGTCCAGGCGGTCGGCACTTTCGATCCCGACACCCGTGCGCAGATACGCGACGGCGCCACCCTGGGCTCGATTGCCGCCGGTCCGCACGGCGAGCTGGCCGCGGTGTGGCAGGACTCGCGCTTCAGTGGAGGGATGCGCGATGGCGCGGCCTTTTCGCGCTCGCTCGACGGAGGGTTGACTTGGACCACCGCCGTTCGCGTCAATGCCATCGCTAGCGTGCCGGCGTTCGTCCCTGCAGTCACGATACGCGCCGACGGTACCTATGGCGTGAGCTACTATGACTTTCGCAACCACACCGCCGACCTGTCGACGCTCTTCACCGATTACTGGCTCGCGCGATCGACCGATGGAATCACGTGGCTGGAGAGCCACATCACCGGACCCTTCGATCTGGCCATCGCGCCCAACTCGGGAGGTTTGTTTCTCGGCGATTATCAGGCACTGACCAGCATCGGAACGGTGTTCCTGCCGTTCTACGTACAGACCAACGCCGGCAATACCGCCAATCGAACCGACGTCTTCTCCACGCTCGCGAGCTCCGCCGGATCCGCGAACGCTGCGAGTACGGATGCCGGGGCCGCGGGTATGCAAGCGCTGGCGACGCCGCCATTGACCGTGACGCCGGAGTTGCGGCAGATGCTGCACCAGAGCGTGATGCGCACGATTCAGCGGCGCATGCCCGGCCGCGCGCTTCCGGGAGGCCTGCCGGAGAAGTAGGGTCGATGCGCCGCACGCGGCGGTTGCGCGCCCGTCTCGGCGTTAACATCGCGTCATGACCCGGGCCATCCTCTTCCGTCTCGTTTCCGCGCTCGGGCTCACGCAGATCATTTCCTGGGGGGCTCTCTACTATTCGATTGCGGTGCTCGGAGCGAGCATCCGCGACGAGCTTGGACTTTCCGCCGCGGCGCTGTTCGGCGCGTATTCCTTAAGTCTTCTCCTGTCCGCGTTGACCGCGCCGCTCGCCGGCCGCGCCATCGACCGCTACGGCGGTCGCCTAGTGATGAGCGTCGGCTCGATAACCGCTGCGCTCGCCCTGTTCTCCATCGCGCACGCGCACTCCGCGATTACGCTCTACGCCGCGTGGGCACTTGCCGGTATCGCGATGGCGATGACGCTCTACGATGCCGCGTTCGCGACGCTGAGCCAGCATGCCGGAACGTCGTATCGCACCGCGCTTACGGCGCTCACGCTGATGGGCGGGCTCGCCAGCACCGCGTTCTGGCCGCTGTCGCTGAAAGGGCTGGAGTGGTTTGGCTGGCGCGACACGCTAAGCGCATTCGCACTATTGCAAATCGCGATCTGCCTGCCGCTGCACCTTGCCTTCATATCTCGAACGGCGACCCCGATCGCTCCCGGCAGGATAGGGTCGGAATATGAGCATGGGACCCTCCCTCCCGAATCGCGCCGGCCGGCCTTTATCGCGCTCGGCGCCGCCTTCGCGCTGAATGGATTCATCGTCTCCGCGCTGACCGTGCATTTGATCACCGTGCTGCAGGGCAAGGGACTCACGCTCGAGTCCGCGGTGTGGGTCGGTGCATTTTTCGGGCCCATGCAGGTGACGGGGCGGATTCTCGAGTTCACCATCGGCTGCCGTTTTTCATCGCGTCGCATCGGCATGCTCTCGCTCTGGCTCCTCGTCGGCGCGCTGGCAGTGCTGATCGCGCTTCATGGCGACATCGTTCTCGCTTTGACCTTGCCATCGTGTTCGGCTGCAGCAACGGCGTCGTTACTATCGTTCGCGGGACGGTTCCAGCAGAGCTCTTCGGTCGGGCCGGCTACGGCGGCACGCTCGGCAGCCTGGCAGCGCCGGCGCTGTTTGCCCGCGCGGTGGCGCCTTTCGCCTTCGCGCCGCTCGCGGTGCCGGAGACGGCTTCGCTCGGGTGGTTGCTGTTGCTGATGGTGATGGCGGTGCTCTCTGTCGCGAGCTTCAGCGTTGCGGTCAAGAAGCGCTAGTCCACTGAGTCAAAAGTTCCGAAGATAACGTTTATGATGTCATGTCATTATGCGCAGAGCCCCCGTGCCCGACGACCTGCCCTGGACGCCTCTCTGCGAGCTGTCACGCCGCCTCGCGACCGGCGCGACGTCCTCGCTCGAGATCGTCGAAGCGTGCCTCGCACGTATCGACGCTCTCGACGGAAAGCTGCACGCGTATGTCGAGGTCTATCGCGACCACGCGATTGCGGGCGCGAAGGCGGCGGATCTCCAGCGTCACGCGGGTCTCGCGCGCGGCCCTTTGCACGGCCTGCCGATCGCGCTCAAGGACCTGTTGCACATCGAAGGGCGCGCGACTACCGCCGGCTCGAAATCGTGGCGGGGACGCATCGCGACGGAAACCGCAACGGCGGTCGAGCGTCTGCTCGCCGCCGGCATGATTCCTCTCGGCAAGACGCACATGGTCGAGTTCGCGTTCGGCGGCTGGGGCCGCAACCAGCCGATGGGCGCGCCGTGGAATCCGTGGGATACGCGCGTGCATCGCGTCGCCGGAGGCTCGAGCAGCGGCTCCGCGGTCGCGGTTGCGGCAGGCCTCGCGCCTGCTGCGATCGGTTCCGACACGGGAGGATCGATCCGCATTCCGGCTTCGCTTTGCGGTCTCACGGGATTGAAACCCACGTACGGACTCATCAGCCTCGCGGGGGTCGTGCCGCTCGCGCTCACCCTCGATTCGCTCGGACCGTTGACGCATGACGTCGAAGACGCC
>DASXBW010000025.1:0-5856 GCA_036491495.1 Casimicrobiaceae bacterium | reverse complement strand
GCCGCCGCGTGCTTCAACCGCGCCTCTTCCTCGAGCTCCTCCTCGACGTCGCGGCGCAGTCCACGCTCCATCTGGGCGTGATCGAGCTCATGCTCCCACTTCGACACGACGATCGTCGCGACGCCGTTACCAATGAGGTTGGTGAGCGCGCGCGCCTCCGACATGAAGCGGTCGATGCCGAGAATCAGCGCGAGGCCTGCCACGGGGATCGTCGGCACGCTGGACAAAGTCGCGGCGAGCACGATGAAGCCGCTGCCTGTCACGCCCGACGCGCCTTTCGACGTCAACAGCAGCACGCCCAGGATGGTGAGCTCCTGCATGAGCGTGAGGTCGGTATTGGTCGCCTGCGCGACGAAGATCGCAGCCATGGTCAGGTAAATGGAAGTCCCATCGAGATTGAACGAGTAGCCGGTCGGAATCACCAGCCCAACCACCGACTTCGAGCAACCGAGCTTTTCCATCTTGGCCATCATCCGCGGCAGGACCGACTCCGACGACGAGGTCCCGAGCACGATCAACAGCTCTTCCTTGATGTAGGCGATGAATCGGAAAATCGAAAACCCCGCCCAGCGCGCTATAAGCCCGAGCACGACAATAATGAACAGCAAGCAGGTGAGGTAGAAGCTTCCCATGAGCTGCGCGAGCTGCTGCAGCGAGCCAATGCCGTACTTGCCGATGGTGAAGGCCATCGCGCCGAACGCGCCGATGGGCGCGAGGCGCATGATGAAGCCAACAACGATGAATAGCGCGTGCGCGACCTTTTCGATAAAACTCACGACCGGCCGCCCCGCTTCACCGGCGGAGGACAGGGCAAAGCCGAATAGCACCGAAAACAGCAGCACTTGAAGAATCTCGCCCTTCGCAAAGGCATCGACCACGGTGTTGGGAATGACATTCAACAAAAACTCGACGGTGTTTTGCGAATGGGCCGCGGTCGTATAGCTCGCGAGCGCCTTGGTATCCAGTGCGGCGACGTCGACGTTCATCCCGACACCGGGCTTGAGGGTATTGACCACGACGATGCCGATGATCAGTGCGACCGTACTCACGGCCTCGAAATAGAGCAGCGCCTTGCCACCGACCCGGCCGACCTTCTTCATGTCCTCCATGCCGGCGATACCGGTGACCACGGTGCAGAAAATGATCGGCGCGATAATCATCTTGATGAGCTTGATGAAGCCGTCGCCCAGCGGCTTCATTGCCGCGCCGATATCGGGCCAGAAGTGGCCGAGCAGCACTCCACATGTGATCGCGAACAGCACTTGCACATAAAGATGCTTGTAGATCGGCTTTTTCTTCATCGAATCCTCCTCGGACAACGCTGGCCGGCAATGCTTATCCGACGGTTACGGACGAGCGGCCTCGTCCCGTTGCCCGCGGTCAAAGGAGATTCTAGCGTTTTGGCTGGGAGCGTGCTTGGCAGCTCATCCATGATCTCATTGTCGTGGCAGCACGGGGTTATGCAGGGTCTCCTTCGTCGAACAATGATGTCGTCGGTTCCCGCGCGGAAGTCTGTGCTGAACCGTCGGCCCCTTCGGCAATGCAGAGCGCACCCATTCTCACACCCAGGAGCCGTATCCTCCGATCGAGGGGCACGCGCTTCAGACATTCGCCCGCCGCGCGCCGGATCGCGCGCGCATCCTGCGTCGGCGCGAGGATGGTCTGGTCGCGCGTCACCGTCTTGAAGTCGTCGTAGCGAATCTTGAGCCCGATCGTCCTGCCCACGTAACCCTTGCACTGAAGGTCGTCGGCGACGCCGACACAAAGCTCGGTGAAGATCCGCGACAGCGCTTCACGATCGCGCACGGGATGGAGATCGCGTTCGAACGTCGTCTCGCGACTGATCGATTTGGGCTCGCTGAACGTCTCCACCGGCCGCTCGTCGCGTCCGTTGGCCGCCTCGTGCATCCACGCGCCGTGACTCGTGCCGAAATGCTCGATCAGCCAAGCGGGATCGGCGTGGGCGAGCTCGCCGATGGTGCGCACGCCCAGCACCTCGAGCCTGGCGCTAGCCTTGGGTCCGATGCCGTTGATCTTGCGCGGCGGCAGCGGCCAGATACGCTGCGCGATATCGTCGGCGGCGAGCATGGTCAGGCCATCGGGCTTATCGAGCTCGGAGGAGATCTTGGCGAGAAGCTTGTTCGGCGCCACCGCGATCGAGCAAGAGAGCCCGGTCTCCGCACGCACGCTTTCCTTGATCGCCTTGGCGACATCGCGTGCACGCCACCATGCTTCTCCCGGTGCCTCCGCGCCGGCGTCGTGCTCCGGCAGGCGCACGCCGGTAAGGTCGATATAAATCTCATCGATGCCGCGATCCTCGATTTGTGGAGCGATTGTCCGCACCGCTGCTTTGAAACGCCGCGAATAGTCGCGATAGCGATCGAAATCGGTCGGTAGGAGAATGGCGTCGGGAGCAAGCTGCGCCGCTTTCATCAGGCCTTGTGCCGAATGCAAGCCGAGTGCGCGCGCTTCGTAGGTCGCGGTCGTGATCACGCCACGCCCGACGTAACCGCGCAGCGTGGCAAACTTGCGCGTGACCTGCCCGTCGACCGGATCGATGATCTCCTCGGGCTGATGCCGGCGGCCCCCGCCGATCACCACCGGCTTGCCGCGCAGCTCGGGATAGCGCAGCAGCTCCACCGAGGCATAAAAGGCATCCATGTCGAGATGCGCGATATGCCGGAGCGGTTCGATGGACATGGGTTACGCCATTGTGCGTCGATGATTCGAACGATGAGCTCGGACGAAAACCTTGCGGTAAAATAGCGCACGATGGCAATAGCGGACATCGAGGCGCGGGATAACGCGCGGAAACTCGCGGCGAGCTTCGATCTGACCAGGCTTCCGCCGGACTTTTACGCCGATCCCTACCCGTATTATCGCGCACTGCGCGACCACGAGCCGGTCAAGCACATGCCCGACGGCTCCTGGTTCCTGACCCGCTACGACGACATCGTGCCGGTGTACCGCGACTTCAAGCTCTTCAGCTCGGACAAGAAAAAGGAGTTCGGCGCGAAATTCGGCGCCACGCCGCTCTTGGAGCACCACACCACGAGCCTGATCTTCAACGACCCTCCCTTGCACACGCGCGTCCGGCGGGCGATCGTCGGCGCGATCAGCCAACGGCATATCGCCGCCATGGAGCCAGGTCTCATCAAGCTGGTCGACGGCCTGCTCGCGGCCATGAGCGACAAACGCGAGGTCGATCTGATCGACGACTTCGCGGCGGCGATTCCGATCGGCATCATCGGCAATCTGCTGGGCGTTCCGCACGACGAGCGCGGGCCCCTGCGCGGCTGGTCGCTGGACATTCTGGGCGCGCTCGAGCCGGTGCTGACAGTCGAGCGCGCGGCCAGGGGCAACCGCGCGGTCACCGACATGCTGGCGTATCTGAAGACGCTCGTCGACGAGCGCCGTGCGCACTTGCGCGACCCGGACACCGATGTATTGACGCGCCTGATCGTCGGTGAGGAAGGCGGCGACACGCTCACCGAAAACCAACTCCTGCATCAATGCATCTTCCTGCTCAACGCCGGTCATGAGACGACGACCAATCTCATCGGCAGCGCGCTGCATGCGCTGTCCAAATGGCCGGGCCAGAAGGAAAATTTGATCGCCCGGACCGAGGACACGCAAGCGATGAAGACAGCGGTGGAGGAGTTCCTTCGCTACGAAAGCTCGGTCCAGCTCGGCAACCGCATCACGACCGCGGAGGCTGAAGTCGGCGGCTTCAGGCTCCCTCCCGATTCACGCATCACCATAGGCATCGGCGCTGCGAATCGCGATCCGGCGCAGTTTCCCGAGCCCGATCGATTGAACATTGCGCGCGAGCCGAACCGCCACCTGGCGTTCGCTTTTGGCATTCACACCTGTGCCGGGATCAATCTGGCGCGCCTGGAGGCGCGCGTCGCGCTGTCGCGGTTTCTGAGGCGATTCCCCCGCTACGCCCTTACCGCCGATCCCATGCGCGACAGACGGGCGCGCTTTCGCGGCTTTCTGCACCTGCCCGCCAGCGTCGCCAATTGATCTCTGAGCAGATGGTCGCCCTGCTCAATAGCGGACACGGCAAAGCCGCGGTCGGGGGCTTGAGATCCGCGCTCCTACCGTCGATGATGCTCGCCCGGGGAGGGGAGCCGGGCCAAGCCATGCTCGACCGGCAAAGCGTTCACCAATCACATGCTTGAGATCGTCGATCTCACGGTCATCGGCACTGTCGCCGCCGCCGGCATTTTCTTGGGGATACTTGTGTGCCTCGTGCTCGGGCGCTGGCTCGGGCGGCGGGCCGTCACGCGCTACGGTACCGCGAGCGTACCAAGTATCAGCTCGCTCGAGGCCTCGGTGTTCGCGCTCCTCGGCTTGCTGATTGCGTTCACGTTCTCGGGGGCTCTCTCGCGCTTCGACGTGCGGCGCAATCAGGCGGTGGACGAGGTCAACGCGATCGGGACCGCTTACCTGCGCGTCGACCTGCTCCCGGCGTCCGCGCAGCCGCTGCTGCGCGAGACCTTTCGCAAGTACGTCGATGCTCGCATCGAAACGTACCGCGCGCTGCCGGACCTTAAGGCGGCGCGCCTGGAGTTGGCGCGCTCGCAAGACCTGCAGCGCGAAATCTGGGCGCACGCCCTCGCCGCTATGCGCATGCCGGAAAGCCGACTGGACGCGGAGCTGCTTGTCGTGCCGGCGCTCAATCAGATGTTCGACGTCATGACCGTCCGCGTAACCGCCACGCAGATCCATCCGCCCCTGGTCGTCTACGGGATGTTGTTCGCGCTGGCGCTTGGCTCGGCGTTGCTCGCCGGGTATCAGTCGGCGGGCGAGAAGGACTACGACTGGGTGCACAAGATTGGGTTCGCCGCTATCGTCGCGTTCACCGTCTACGTTATTCTCGACATCGAATACCCGCGCCTGGGGTGGATCCGCCTCGACGCGATCGACCAGGTTCTCGTGAACTTGCGCGCCGGGATGAAATGAGCGCAACGCCAAACGTTGTGCACAGCGGCCAGCCACCCAACCAGAACGGCTGCAAGCGTATTCCGATGCATGGCTACCCCTTGACAAGGCAATAGTATCGCTGCCCGGGGCAGCCCCGGTATGACCGGTCTAAAAATGAGACGAAGGTGATCGGCCGATAACGATCTACTTCCGCCGATCGAGATCGATGTCGAGATACTTCCAGTAGGTCGAGAATATCGGCGCGCTGAAGCCGCGCAGCCAAGGCTGCACGAAGTCATTCTCGAGGCGGAATATCGCCGGCAGCATCGGCATGTAGGTTCGCGCGAGATCGGACATTCTGCGCGCGGCGGCGATCTGCTCGGCCGCGGTCCCGCTGCGAAGAAATTGCTCACCGGCGCGATCGTACTCGGGCAGATTGAACAATCCCGCGTTGATTCTCCGCGGCTGCTTGCTGTAGAGCTGCAGGAGTTCGGGGTAACCCGAGGGCGAGCCGCCGAAGCCACGAAAAATGATCTGGAACTGTCCCTGCTGCATTTCCTTGATCGCGTCCTGGAACGGCGTCACATGGAAATCCATGCGCAGACCGATCGCATCCATGTTCTTCTTCCACAGCGTCTGGATCTCGCGCGAGAGCGCGCCAGAACGCAGTGTCACGGTGATCGTCAGGGGCTTGCCGTCGGGTCCCTTGCGGAAACCCTCGGCATCCTGGTTGGCATAACCGAACCGATCGAGCAGGGCCTTCGCCGCCGCCGGATCGTATTGCGGTTTGGCGGTGACCGCCGGGTCGTGTCCGGCGACGCCTGGCGGCACGATCTGATTCGCCGGCAACGCCTGTCCGCCGTAAACCACCTTGACCAGCGTGTCCAGATCGAACGCCAGCCCGATGGCGCGCCGCAACGCCACTCG
>DASXBW010000024.1:0-75120 GCA_036491495.1 Casimicrobiaceae bacterium | reverse complement strand
CCACGCTGCAGGTGCGACGGTTGCGTGCCCAGCGCCCGCAACCGGCGTGACGACCGATTCCGGCGTCGCATTCGAGCGTGCCTTCGAGCTGCACCGTGACGGCAAGCTCGCGCAGGCGCTCACAGCCTACGAGGCGCTGCTGAAGCGCTGGCCTGGGCACGCGGAGGCGTTGCATTACTCCGGGCTCTTGCTGTACCAGACGGGACGCCTGGACGCGGCGGTCGCAAAGATAGAGAGCTCGCTGAAGAGTGCGCCGAACTCAGCCGATGCCTGGTGCAATCTGGCGCTCGTCTATCAGGCGCAAGGGCGTCTTCAGCCAGCGGTCGCAGCGCTTAGTGAGGCGGTGCGTCACGAATCCCGCCAACCGCAAATCTGGAACAATCTCGCCGCCGTTCTGCTGACATCGGGCCGCGCCAAAGAAGCTGAGACTGCGGTCAGGCATGCCCTGCAGATCGATGCCGCCAATGCCGCGAGCCAGTTCAATCTCGCACTGTGTTTCGAGGCTCAGGGCAGACTCGAGGAAGCCTTGCAGCAAACCGAAGCCATGTTGCGCGTATTTCCGGAGGCGATCGCCCCCGCCGGCCTCAAGGCGCAGATCGAGGAGTCCTTGGGACGTCTCGATGCGGCAAGCACAACGCTGGCGACAGCGCTCGCGCGAAACGGCGAGCAACCCGCAGCCGCCCCGCTTTACTTGCAACGTGCAAACGTCGAACAGCGCCAAGGAAAATTCATTGAAGCGTCGAGCTCGTTGGAGCAAGTGCTGCAGCTCGAACCGGGATCGGCGGCCGCGCTCTCCGAGTTGTTGTTCCTGCGCAAGCAGCTCGCCGATTGGCACGATCTCGGTGCGCTCCGGGCTCGCTTTCGAGCCGGTGTGGCGGCAAATCAAGGGCAACTGTCGCCATTTTGTCTGCTCAGCGATCCGTCGACCCGCGCCGAACAGCGGCTTTGTGCGGAGCGCTGGAGTTCGGCTCACCCTGCCCTTCCACGACCGCGGCGCGCGCCATCCAACGGAATCCTGCGCATCGGCTATCTGTCCGCGGATTTTCGCCAGCATGCTACAGGCGTACTGACGGCCGGCCTGTTCGAAAATCATGACCGCAAGCGTTTCAGCGTGATCGGGTATTCGACGGGAGCGGACGACGGGAGCGCGATGCGGGCACGACTGATGGCGGGTTTCGACCGCTTTGTCGATGCCCGGAGCTGGCCGGCGAGGCGGCTCGCCGCGCAGATCGCCGCCGATGGCGTCGACATCCTGGTCGATCTCAACGGCCATACTTACGGTGCGCCTACGGATGCAGTCGCACTTCGGCCGGCGCCCATCCAGATCAACTATCTTGGCTATCCCGGCACGATGGGGGCACCATTCATCGACTACCTGATCGGCGATCCGGTAGTCACGCCGTTTGCGCACGCCGCTAACTATTCGGAAACGCTGGTGCAGTTGCCCGCGTGCTATCAGATCAACGACCGGAAGCGATCGGTCGCGCAGGCGCCGCCGAAGGGCGAGCTGGGATTGCCTGAAGAAGCATTCGTTTTTTGCTCATTCAATCAGACCTACAAGCTCAATCCGGAAACATTCGACGCTTGGGCGCAGATCCTTGCGGCGGTGCCGAGCAGCGTGCTGTGGTTGCTTGGGAGTAATGATCCGACGGTTAGTCGATTGGTCGAAACCAATCTCAGGCGGGAAGCCGTCGCACGCGACATTGATGCTTCGCGCCTGGTTTTTGCAGCCCGTCGACCACATGCGGAGTATGTCGGCTTGTACCGGCACGCCGGTCTTTTTCTCGACACCTGGCCATACAACGCGCATACGACGGCGAGCGATGCGCTCTGGGCCGGCTGCCCGGTGCTGACCTGGCTCGGTGATTCGTTCGCAGGCAGGGTCGCCGCAAGTCTGCTGACCGCAGTCGGATTGCCCGAATTGATCGCGCCCGATGTACGCGGATACATAGCGCAGGCGATCGAGTTCGCGACCGATGCAGGCGCGCTTGCGCGCTGCCGGCAGCACCTCGCCGCCACCGGTCGCGACAGCGCGTTGTTCGACACGGTAGCGACAACGCGAGCGCTCGAGCATGCCTATATGCGCATGGCAGAGCAAACGCGCAGTGGCGCACGCCAGTCGTTTCGCGTGGATGCTGTGGTGGGCTGAAAGCGGGCTGTCGCCGGTAGGGACTGCGCTCCGGAACAACTGCGTCAAATCCAAGGCCGCCGTTGGGTCAGGCTTAACTTAACGTGGACATGATGGGCAGCGGTTTCTTCTCGCGATTGGCGCAGGACCACCAGACGATGGGTGGCGAAGGCCGCAGCGCTCGAAGGCCGCAGCGCTCTTCCCGCTGTGGCAGTGGCGGCATAAAATGCGCCCTTGCCTTACCCTCGCGAGGCCCGTCATGATCTCCCGCCTGTTTCTCGTCACGTCGTTGGCCGCTTCGCTTTCCGTCACCGCCGCCGGCGCCCGCGCTCAAGCCGCGCCTGTGACCATGCCCGCCATCCCCCCGCATAACTGCGTCAAGCCGGAATTGCCGGGGAGGCTCGCGTCGCCCAGCAGGGTTTCCGTCTTTAACAAGGAATATACTGCCTACGGCGAGTGCATCAAGAAGTATGTCGACGAGACCAAGGCCATGTCGAATGCGGCCATCGCGGCGGCCAATGGAGCGATCGACGAATTCAACAAGTTCTCCGCCGAGCTCAAGGCCGAGAGCGATGCCGCGAAGAATTAACCCTTCGCGCGCCGCCGCGAACTCGCAAACGCTTGGTTTGCGTTTGCTTGCCCCCCATAGGGAACGACGTCGTATTTCTCGATTGACGCCGCGTTGCTGGTCAGACCTTTCAATGTCCACATTCCGAATGCACGGGCCTGCGGTGGTGTGCTAGCCCTCGGTCGGCAGCAAGGGCTGCGCGGCAAGCGACGCGAGGGCGACACCGGTGACTCGTGTAATCCGCCATTCGGGCAGTATTTGCGCGCCGAGCTGCTGATAGAACCCGATCGCCGGCGCGTTCCAGTCCAGCACGGTCCATTCGAAGCGCCCGCAACCGCGCTCGACCGCGAGCCGCGCAAGATGGACCAGAAGGGCGCGCCCGTAACCGCGGCGGCGATACTCCGGCCAAACGAACAAATCCTCAAGATAAAGGCCGCGGCGGCCTAAAAAGGTCGAAAAGTTATGGAAAAACAGCGCAAAGCCAGCCGCTGCATCGCCCTCCCAGGCCAAAACAACCTCGACCAGAGCTCGGTCTCCGAACAGCGCGCGTTCGATGTCGTTTTCGTTTGCGATGCACAAATGGCTGAGCCGCTCGAACTGAGCAAGTCCATGAATCATCGCCAGAATCGCCGCAACATCGGCACGTGTTGCGGGCGCCAAACGAAGCTCGCCCGTGTTTGGTTTCCCGCATTCATCGACCCTATCCGAGCCCTTCAATCGGCACCTCCTGCGACGCTGGTCGCGAATTGGGAAAGAGCGGTTTAGCGCTCGCCCACAAACATCGTTGGCGGATTTGCAACAGTGCGGTATCCGGGAGTGTAACAACCGCAACATTTTGTTGCGGGCCCAATTCGTGCTGCTGTAACGTTCCCACTGTGGGCCGCAAAGAGGCCATAAGTTTCCGTTTCCGTCGCACTTCCACTGGGGGTTTCAAACATGAGATTTCAACGCAAGAAAGTCGCTGTCGCGCTTGCATGCGCGCTCGGCGCGGGCGGCGCGGTCACCATGTTGTACGCGGGCACGGCGGCGGCGCAGGTCAAGGTCGATGTGACCGGTTCCAGTATCAAGCGCGTCGAGGGCGAAGGCGCGTTGCCGGTTACGGTTCTCACCCGCGACGACATCGATAAGAGCGGCGCGACAAACGTTGTAGAGATCCTGAACCTGGTCTCGGCCAACAACAGTTCGGGAGCGGTCCAGATCAGCAACGTCATCGGGGTCACCTCGTATAGTAATCAGACGGCCTCGCTGCGCGGCTTGGGCGGTATCGGCACGCTGGTGCTCGTCAACGGCAAGCGGCTCGGGGGGTTTTCCGGCGGGGTTTCCGCCACCGAAGGAACCAACCTCGCGTTTATCCCGTTCGCGGCGATCGAGCGCGTCGAAGTACTGAAGGACGGCGCGTCCGCGATCTACGGTAGCGATGCAATCGGCGGCGTGATCAACTTCATCATGCGTCAGGACTACCAGGGGGCCGATGTAACGTTGTCTTACGGCGCGCCGACCAGTGGCCCCGGCAACCATGGCAGCCAACAACAAGTACAGGCCAATCTCGGTTTCGGTAGCCTAGCCAAGGACAAGTACAACGTCTTCGGCTCGTTCAACTATCAGGAAAACAAACCCCTGTACGCCGTCGACCGTGGCTTCGCTAACACTTCCTTCAGACCCGATATCGGTCTGAACACGACCTCAGGGCAGACGTTCCCGGGCTTTATCTCGACCGGTGGCATCGGCAACCTCACGTTTCCGGACTGCGCGCCGTCCGTCGCGATCGGCACCCGTTGCCGCTTTGACCCCAACGCGGTCCCAGGCGTCTCGATCCTACCCGACACCAAGACGTACAACTTCTTCGGCGGCGCGCGCTACCAGATCAACAATGACTGGCAGGCCTACCTGACCGGGTTGTACGCGCATTCGGATAACGACTACGTCATCCAGCCGGTGCCGCTGTCCGACCAGATCAGTACGGTTATTTCGCCGACCGGCGCGGCGACCATCCTGCTGCCGCCGACCAGTCCGTTCTACCCGACTGCGGCGGCGATCGCTGCCGGTGTCAACGGCCTGCCGCTCAACGTGCGCTGGCGCTGCTATCCATGCGGCTTTCGCGACCAGGAGGACATCACCGAGGCGTACCAGGTTGTTGCAGGGCTCAAGGGCTCGCAGTGGAACTGGGACTTCGACGGATCCTTCAACTACGGCCAGAATACGCTTTCGGACCGGTTGAACAACGGCTTTCCGCTGTATACCAAGATCCTGTCGCTGCTGAACAGCGGCACGATCAACGTGCTCAGCACTAACCTTCCGGCCGATCAGATCGCCGCAGTTCAGGCGACGAATTTCACTGGCGAGGCGGCCTCGGCAAAGCTAAAGTCATACGGGGTCGACCTCAAGGCGTCGAGCAACATCTACGAGCTACCTGCGGGGCCTCTGGCGCTCGCCCTTGGCGGCCAGACCATCCATACCTCGCTGACGCAGAGCTTTGATCCAGCACTGCAGGCGGGTGACGTTTCGGGCTTCGGTGGCGCCGCCAAGAACATCGACGTTTCGCGCAACCAATACGCGCTGTTCGCCGAAGTGAACGTCCCGATCGTGAAGAACCTCGAAGGTAACGTCCAGGTCCGCTACGACCACTACAGCGACTTCGGCAGCACCACCAATCCGAAGGTTAGCTTGCGCTGGCAACCCTACACTTCGCTCTTGCTGCGAAGTTCCTACGGCACCGGCTTCCTGGCGCCGACGTTGTACCAGTTGTTCACACCGCAGGTTCAGAACATTACCCCAGCGGGCAGTTCCGACCCGCTGCGCTGCCCCAACCCACAAGCGCCGAGCGCCGGAAGCAACCCCGACTGCAACACGCAGTTCCCGGATCTTCTGGGCGGGAACCCGGACCTGAGGCCCCAATTATCGAGCCAATGGCAGGTCGGCGGGATCTACGAGCCTGTCCCGGGCATTTCGCTTGGCGTCGACTACTTCCAGCTCCTGCTGTCGAATCTGGTCAGCAGTGGCGTGCCGCTCAACGTGATTCTGAACCCGCTAACTTACCCCACGTACGCCTCCCTGGTGACGCGCCAGGCGAACTGCGTGGGCGGACAGCCCTGCCCGATCACCTCCATTGACCAGCGCAACACCAATTTCGGCAAGATAAGGATCCAGGGCTACGATATCGATCTACGGGCCATCTCCCCGAGGAATGACTGGGGCCGTGTGAAGGCCGAGATCACGGCAACGTACTACACCCGGTACGACACCCATAACCCCGACGGCAGCTACACGAGCGCAATAGGTAACCAGTTTACCGGAACACTGTCGGGCACCATTGGCGTCATCCCGCGCTGGAAGAGCTACGCCCCGATTACTTGGGAATACGGTCCGTGGTCAGCAACGCTCGCCAACACATGGCAGAGCGGTTACCTCGATTACCAGGCGGGTCCGGACGGCAACCCACGCCAAGTGAGCAGCGTGTCCCTTTGGGATGTCCAAGGCGTCTACACCGGATTCAAGAACACGACGCTGACCCTGGGCATCAAGAATCTGATAGACACGAAGCCGCCGGTCAGCAATTTCAACCTCGCCTTCCAGTCCGGCTACGACCCGTCGTATTGGGATCCGCGCCAGCGGTTCATTTATGGCTCGATCAAGTACGTGTTCAACGACCTGTTCGGCATGAAATAAACGCGACTCGACATCTTCACAGGGGCCTTCGGGCCCCTTGTTTTTTGCATTGCGGGAATCGCATTTCGGGGCGTTTCGCCGCTCTGACGCCGGGCTTTGCTTCGGATGGCTGGCGCTGGCCAACCCGCGGCACCGCAACCTGCACCCGCCCTGTCTTGGGGCGCCTCAGCGCAAATGGCCCGACACGTCAAGGGGTCTCGATGACGTGTCTTGGTTCGCGGCTTCAGACCTTGCGGCACGGGGAGCGAAACTCGCTTCCCCTAGCACTTCGCCTCAAGCGTGCCGCAGGTGCGGGTGCCGATCGCTCGACGCCAGCGGCACGGCTTGCGCTTACTTTGCCGCCACCCGCTCACGACACCCAGTGAGGTCCTCGACGTAGCTCACCACCGGCTCGAAGTCCGGGGTGACGTTGTTGACGAACTGAGCATTGATGTAGTAACGCTTGCACGGCTCCATGTCGACCGTGATCGCCTTGAGATAGCCGCCACCAGGCTGCCTGTATGGGCCCTGCACCAGGATCACGTGCTTTCCGGGCTCGACCTTGATCGGCATTTGCGCGAAGGCCGCCTGATCGTCGATGCGCTCGATGATCGCCGGCCGCAGGTACATCGTGGTCGTGTTGTAGTAGCGAAGGTCGGACACCTCGCTCCAAGTGGGACCCCAGGTTTGGCAGCCTGCAACCACCAGCGTGGCGGCGGCGACGGCAACATGAATCAACGTTTTGGTCATGCCTTGGGTCCTTTCATGTGATCAGTACTCACTCAAGCAAAACAGTACCCAACCGGGTAACATTCCATCAAACAGTGCGCTGCAAAACCTGCGTTTTAAGGGATGCGATCCGCACCGAAACCCCCATGGCCCCTTCCACCGCATGAGCGCGAGCAGCGCATGGAGAAGGCTACTCCGTTCGGACCGAGGATGCTTGCCCCACCATTGTGGCACCGCTGTTTCGGCCACTCGCTACCCAGCGGTCCTCTGGCAACGGCGCGAACGGCGGGCACGGGCCACGGCGGGGTGCTCGATGCGCAGAATCGATCGCTCTTGCGTTCGAGTCAGGACAAGGACCGCGGGTTCCAAGCCAGATGTATCAAAATGAAATCGTGAGCGAATTGGGAGGTGCGTGCCTACCTGACCCTCGGGCCGTCGCGCGGGCAATCCCGGTCGAAGGTCATGGCCTCCCGCTAGTTAGTTAGCCTTCTGCACCCAGAACACATACGAGCCAATAAACGTCTGGGGAAACCGGGTCTCGAAGTCGCTCCAGTAGTCTAGGTTGGTCAGAGGTATGTCTTCCGGGAAGCATTCCTTGTACCTGCGGACGAGCTGGGGTTCCAGCAGGAATCCGATGAAATCCAGATCAAGGTCGCTCAACATGGCCTTGATTTGGGGCAGCGTAAGGCGATGCTCCTGAACGTGAAATAGTAAATCGCGACATTCACTGGTCGCATAAAAATCTCTGAATGACGTCAGTTGCTTGAACAACCCGCCGCTTTCCAACGCCATGAGATCTTGGCGGCAGCGGCGAATATCCGCTGCGGTCGAGGCATATCCCCGTTCCGCAATGAAGCTTCTTGCGGCGACGACCGATTGCCGCGCGCGTTCGCTATACAGGCCCAAAAGCATCAATCCGCCCGGGCGAAGCAGCCCGACGAGCTCGCGCAATCCGGCCATCGGGTCGGCCAGATGGTGCAGCACGCCGACCGAGACGATGATGTCGAACATGCGGCCGAGCGACCCGAGCTGCGTGATGTCGGCCTGTGCATACTCCACATTCTTCAGGCCGCGCTCATTCGTCTTTCTTTTGGCATAGCTAAGACTCGATAGGCTCAAGTCGACCGCAAGCACCTGAGCCTCAGGGAATTGCTGCGCTGTTTCAATTGATTCCTGACCGGTACCGCATCCTGCGATCAAGATATCGATGGCGCCGCCCTTGGGGATGGGGCGAAACGACGCGAAGGGAAATTGGTGACGTAGATACCTTTCGAGGGAACGAGCTTTTTCCGCGCGCGGCAATTTGATCCACCGTGGATAGGGATTTTCCTCGTACTGTTGCCGTACCCGGCCCGACACGCCATCTGCCACCGTGGTCAGCCTACGCATGCCGTCGCGGTAACGCTGCTCTTCCAACGGTTCCGCGATCTGCTGCACGAGCAGGGCGCGAACCGATTCGGGCCAAGATCGATCCTGCAGAGTGTCGGCGCAGGGCAGAGGCAGCAGCGGAAAGTAAGCGGCAACAGCCACCGGCCACAATGTGGGAACGGCCTTTCCGGCCTGCAGGTCGGCAACAAGCCTCTCGCGCAGCGCCCGCGCACGGTCGAATTCCTCATCGGTGTAGGAAAAGACGAATTCATTGACAAAGCATTGTCGTGCTACCGCGCAATAGAAGGCGAGGGTCGAGTCCTCCGCATCAGCGCCGATGGCCGCCTCCGCGGCGGCATCGAGCATGGCGTGCCGGACCATGGTGAGAAACCGCTCCAGTGGCATCTTGCACACATGGGCGTTTTCCAGCAGGGAGCGAAACAACAGATCGGCGCACAGGGCGGCGAGGCCGGCCGGCCCAAACAACTCTTGGCTGGCCAGTCGGGTCGGCCACGCACTCGTCGCGCGCTCGACGCATTCCCTGATGTTTCGGTCCAGCATAATGAGCCTGATGCTCACGTCCACCAGGTCACCTGGTCTGGCCCAGGGCTCGGACAGCGCGCGGGTTACGAGGCGTCGAAGATCCGCATCGACCTCAACGACATCGATGTTCCTGACGCACCGAACAAAACTGGTCTTGAATTCGCCCGCTTCCTTCAGTTCGAGCGCGCGCCGGATACTGTCCAGCGCCACATTGATCAGTCCGCGCTCATTGAGCACATTGCCGAGGTTGTTGAGTGGCTCCGCAAAATCCGGCCTGAACGAGAGTGCCTTGCCGTAGCTGGCGATGGCCTTATCCAGCTTGCCTTGGGTCGCGAGCGCATTCCCGAGATCGTTGTATGCCTCGGGATAATCCGGCTTGAACCTGATTGCCTTGTCGTAGCAAGCAATCGCTGCATCCAGTTTGCCTTGAACCTGGAGCACGAGACCCATGTTGTAGTGTGCCTCCGCGTAATCCGGCTTGAACGCGAGCGCCTTGGCGTACCGGGCGAGCGCCTCCTCCAGTTTGCCCTGCTGCTGGAGCACCGTTCCCAGGTTGTTGTGCGCCACGACACGATTAGGTTCGAACGAGAGTGCCTTGTAATAGGAGCCGATCGCTTCATCCAGCTTGCCTTGGTCCTTGAGCGCGTTCCCAAGGTTGTAGTGCAGGTCAGAAGATTCTGGTTTGAATGCAAGCGCCTTGCGATAGCTGGCGACCGCCTCGTCCAGGTTGCCCTGCCGCTGGCGTACCGTTCCCAGGTTGTTGTAGGCCTCTGCTAAATCCGGCTCGATCCAAAGCGCTTTGTGGTAGGACCTTACGGCTTCCTCCAGTTTGCCTTGAGCCTGCAGCGCGTTGCCGAGGTCGAGGTGATAGTCGGAATTGGACGATTTTATGTTGATCGCCCTGTTAATGAGTTCAACGGCAATCTCGTTTTTCCCTACCTGATATGCGATCAATCCCAATAGGTGCAAGGCATCGGGGTGATTCGGAGCAATTTGCAGGACTTGCCGACAGCAAGCTTCGGCTTGCGGCAAGCGCCCCGACTGCAGGTGCTTCATTGCCCTCTGGATTGTGGCGGGGATCGACTGTGCCCCGCGCTCACCAACAGCCTGAACGCCCTCGGACTGGATACAGCAATTCTTGTATCTCTTGCCGCTGCCACAAGGGCACGGATCGTCACGGCCAGTTTTTTTCATTGCGATTTCAGTTTGAAAAGCCAAGTCAATCGGCCTCGGTCAAGGATTGACACTTGCTCGCGCCGGCACCAGGCCTGCCACAATGCAATTCTGGTCAAATCGCAGCGGTCACGCGCGCGGAGACGACGCGGAGACGAACACTATTGCCCCTCACCCGCTAGCGTGGGAGGATAGAATACTGAGCAAACCTTGCGGCGGTCAAATGTGCTAAAAGACGCGCTGGAATCAGAGTCAGAGCAACCGCCTAGTCATCCGAAATCAGGGAAACATGATGAAAAAATATCTCACAGCCACGGTGTACGCCTGGTCGCTGCTTGCGGCGCCGATGGCGATCGCTGAAGGCAGCGCAGCCGATGCGACTGACATGCGGGCGCTGCGCAACGCGGTCCAAGCCGACAAGAAAGCCTTGGTTGCGTCGACGCTCAAGCTGACCGATGGCGAGGCGAAGAAATTCTGGCCGGTCTACGACGCCTATCAACGCGATGTCGACGTGGCCAACCGGCGACGAAACGTTACCGTGCAAGCTCTGATCGGACTGGACAAGGCGCCTTCGGAGCTCTATGCCAGGAGCCTCGCAAACGACCTGATCGCCGCCGATGAAGCGGAGATCAAGTCACGGCGAACGCTCCACAATCGCTTGCTGCGGGGTGTGCTGCCACCGAACAAGGCGGCGCGCTATCTCCAGCTTGAAAGCAAGATCCGCGCTGTGCAGGCCTACGACATCGCTGCGAATATCCCACTGATCCAATAGCGGGCGCAAGCGGATGGACAAGCCCCACCTGTGGTGCGGCGATGATGTTCGAATCCAGTTCAAGCCCGCGGCAGCGAAAGACGAAGGGCCGGAATGCCGGCGTACTGGGCCCGGCGCTTCTGCAGTCGCCCGCCTGGGGGAAGCGTACGAGTGCACCGAGATCGTTACGGTCAACTGTCTTGCTTGCGCTTCGGTGGAGGGTTCCGAACGTGCGCGGATACGAGCTCCGGCTCTCGGACTCCGGGCGCGCGGACTGCGGGCTCTCGGATTCCGACGACGTAGACTTGCAACCGACTGGCTGCGACTTCAGCCGGTCCAGGCGTCATGGCTTTGGACGTCGTCAGCGCCTGCAGGTCCCGGGCGTCGGACTGCATCGTCGCCGGTGCGACCACTGATAGAGCGATCGTGATCGCGGTCATGGCCACCGCGGCAATGGCGAAGACCTTTCGGGGGCTCGAGATCTGGTAGCGGTTCATGTTCTTTCTCCTGGTACGCTTGCCTGCTGCTCTGTCCTTGGACGCGGCGTGCACCGATTTCGGATTCACATTTTTTCTAAAGCCTCCAGCCTCGGCGGACGGTCCTTCGCTGCTGTCAGGATGCATCGTAGGCACCGGGGATGACGTCCTCAAGACATATGCGACGAACCGGCAAAATCAAGGCGATCAGCGTGCCGTGCGCACGACGAAGCGCACCGCCGCATTCGTGGGAAGCACCCGGCGAGGATGCCCGCCGGCGCGGCTCGCGCGGAGGAGATGTAATGGACAAGTGGTGGTTCAGGTCTCAACCGCGCGCCGGTGATCGTAGCGGTGGTCACGACCCTCTTTCGATGGACTTTTTTTGATGGTCTTGTGTACAATTCAGCCACTTTCTGACGAAAGCTTGGCCCCGCCATCCCGCGGGGCCAACGCGTTTTGGGCCTTCCACTGAATAACCAATAACCATTCGCCTGGAGACAATATGAAGATGATCCGTTTGGCCGTCTCGGCCGCGGTCCTGCTCATTGCCGCGGCCTCAGCGGTCCTTCCACAAATGGCTCAGGCGCAAGCGCAGCCCGCTGCGCCAGCCGCCGCCCCAGCCGCGACGCCGCCCGAACCCACGTCGACGGCTCCGGCTGCTACGCCCGCAGCGGCGCCTGCCCAAGCTGCCGGCGGAACACGCGCGACCGAAATCGTCGACAATCCGTACGGTCTGGAAGCACTGTGGAAGGGCGGCGACATCGTCGCCAAGATCACGCTGGCGATCCTGGCGATTATGTCGATGGGCAGCTGGTACATCATCATTACCAAGGTCTATGAACAATTCAGGATGCGCCTGCAGGCGCGCCAAGCGGACAAGTCGTTCTGGAACGCGCCGACCGTGCGGCAAGGTGCGGAAAAACTGACGGAAGGCAGTCCCTATCGATTCATCGCCGAATCCGGACTCGAGGCGACTAGCAAGCACGTCGGATTGCTGGGCAACGTCGACCTCAACACCTGGATCTCGATGTCGATTCAGCGCGCGATCGACAATGTGCAAAGCCGCACCCAGGACGGCCTTGCCTTCCTCGCCACCGTCGGCTCGACCGCCCCGTTCGTGGGCCTGTTCGGTACCGTATGGGGAATCTATCATGCGCTGACCGCGATCGGCATCGCGGGCCAGGCGTCGATCGACAAGGTCGCGGGGCCCGTGGGTGAGGCGCTTATCATGACTGCGTTCGGCCTCGCCGTAGCCGTCCCCGCGGTGCTCGGCTACAACTGGCTCGTCCGCCGCAACAAGGCGGCCATGGATATGGTACGCGGCTTTGCCGCCGACCTTCATGCGGTGCTCCTCAGCGCCCCGAAGACTCCGGCAAGGACCTGATCATGTCCATGAGCGTCGGCACCTCCGGGGGAGAAGAGGACGAAATCGTTTCGGCGATCAATACCACGCCGCTGGTCGACGTCATGCTGGTGCTGCTGATCATTTTCCTGATCACCATTCCGGTCGTGACGACGTCGATTCCGGTCACCTTGCCCAAGGAGCGAAACGAGATTCGCGAAACCAAGCCGGAGAACATCGTGATTTCGGTCGATGCGGCGGGCCGTATCTTCTGGAACGATCTGCGGATGACGAACACCGCGGCGCTGATCGTCCGATTGAAAAAGGTCGCCGTCCTCACCCCGCAGCCCGAGGTGCAGATACGAGGCGATGGCGGTGCGAACTACGATTCCGTCGGCCGCATCATCTATGCCGTTCAGAGGGCCGGGATCGCCAAGGTGGCCTTCATCACCGAGCCGCCGGTCCGCGAAGCGCTTTGACGTCGCCCAATATTTCTTGAGGAACGCCTGATGGCAATGAATGTAGGTTCTGGCACGGCGACCAGCGATCCCGACGTGATGATGGATATCAACACCACGCCGCTGATCGACGTGATGCTGGTGCTGCTGGTCATGCTCATCATCACCATTCCGATCCAGCTGCACTCGGTCAATCTCAACATGCCCATCGGCAATCCGCCGCCGCCGCTGGTGCTTCCGGAGGTCGTCAAGATCGACATTGACCCGTCCAGCGTGGTGTACTGGAATGGTCTACCAGTCGCCGATCGGGCAGCGCTCGAGGAAAACCTCAAGGCAGCTTCCGCCCAGGCCGTCCAGCCCGAGCTGCATCTTCGGCCGGACAAGAACGCCAAGTACGCGGTCGTCGCCGGGGTCATGGCATCGGCACAGCGACTCGGGCTGACCAAGATCGGCATCGTCGGCAGCGAACAGTTCATCGAGGAGTAGCCCACGGCGCGAACGCCGGCGGGCGACTGGAGTCAAAACGACATGGATTTCGCACGGCAGCAGAGAGACCCGGCCAGGCACCTGATCGGGATTACGTTCGTGGTTCTCATCCACGCGATCGTCATTTATGCGCTGGTGACGGGGCTCGCGCGCAAGGCAGTCGAAGTGATCAAAAAACCGCTTACCGCCACCATCATCGAAGAGATCAAGGCGCCGCCGCCCCCTCCGCCTCCGCCGCCGCCGAGGAAGATCATCGAACCGCCTAAGTCGCAGCCGATCGTACAGCCCTATGTTCCGCCGCCCGACATTCCGGTTCCGACACAGCAGGCGGAGCCGGTCATCTCCGCGCCGACGACGACCCCGCCGACCGAGCCCATCGTCATTGCCCCGCCCGTGGTCGCACCGCCGGCGCCGAAACCGGCTGTGCGTAAAGGTCTCGTCCCGGTAGAGGTGATCAAACCCGAGTATCCGCGCGAGGCCATCCGCGCCGGCGTTCAGGGTGGCAAGGTTGTGTGCCTGCTGGACGTCGATGAAAAAGGCAACGTCACCGAGGTCAAGATCAAGTCGGCGCAGCCACCTCGGGTATTCGATCGTGAAGTCGTCAACACCTTAATGCGGTGGAAATTCATTCCGGACGGCGAAAAATACGTCGCTGAAGTGGAAGTCAATTTCACACTAAAAGATTAACACCGCGTCGTCAGAGCAAATGAGGAGCAAAGCGGCCGCCTCCGGGTGTGGCCGTTTTGTCGCTGGTTGCTGGTATCGAGAGCTATTCGCTGCGGGCGGCGTAGACCAGCGTGCCCGCAGTGGCTCCGGCAAACAGGAGAAGCGCCATCGCGACGTCGGCCAAGCCGAGGCGATGCCCCGCGAGCACAGCCACCGCCCCACGAAACACCTGCTCGAACAATCCCGGCAACGAAAACATGAGCGCGCCGGCGCCCAGCACCCACAGCAGAACGACCGCCGGACGCCGCCATGCCGGCAAGGTTGCCAGTTCGGGCAACTGCGCCATGACGCGCTGGGTGAAGCCGTCGTCGGCAACATAGTCGGCGCGATGCTCGCGCCCCGCATCGCGCAGCATGTCATCCAGCCAATCGTCGCCGGCGTCGATTTGGGGTTGTGGGGTGGCAGGTGAGGTCATGGTTCCGCAGCCCAGGCGCCAAGTCGCGCCTTCATTTTTTGCTTTGCCCGCAGCACGTGGGTCTTGACTGTGCCGACCGGACATCCGAGCACTTCGGCGGCTTCCTCGTGCGACAGGTCGTTATGGTAGCACTGCACGATGGCGGCTCTCTCGGCTTCCGACAAGACGCTCATGGCGCGCTCGAGGTCGATCCTGAGTGCCGCTTGGCGCGCGGGTTGGTTCTTTTCCGCGAAACCGGCGGGCGAGAGCGCATCCACATCCATTTCCTCGGGCATCGGTAGCTCCTTCATCTTGCGCGCGTCGGCCAGAAAGACGTTGTAGGCGATGCGATACAGCCAGGTCGAGAATTTTGCATCCTGACGAAACGATTTCAAGTTTCGATACGCCAGCAAGAACGCCTCCTGTGCCAGATCGTCGGCCAGCGCCGCATTGCCGCCAGCCAGCTTGCGCAGCGTCGCGCGCACCGAGGACTGATGGCGGCGCACCAACTCGCTGAACGCGTGGCGATCGTCGCTGACGACGACGCGGGCGATCAGCTGGGTGTCGCTGACCGGCGATGGCGACATGAACGTCGTCTGCCGTCGTACCCGTGTTCCGCTTAGCTCTTGCCAACATCTACGCCGATGTCAGCGCCGGTTTCATGGCGCTTTAAATGCCGGTCCTCGAACCACCACAACAGGATGAAGCCGACGCCGAGGAACATCAACACCAGGCCGACCCAGCTTGCCGAGCCGTTTTCAACCATCTGGTAGAAAACAAAGGCCAATCCGATGGCCATCATGATGACGCCTTTGCGCAGGTCCGACCAGACGGCGCGGCGGCGCGCGATCACCGCCTGCTGGTAGACCGGCGCCGCCGAGGATGCCGCCAATGGCGCCGCGGTCGATGCCACTGCGCTCTCGGGCGTCACGCCGGACATCACCGCGTCGACTGCTTGAGCGGGCGCCATCGCGCCTCTTTCCGCCAGCTTGAGCACCGCCTCGTTTTGCAATCGCGTTTTGCGCAGCTTGTACCAAATGATGCCGACCAGGAGAAAGACGGGAGTGAGCAGAATCGAGCCCGCCACCAGGAAGGCGAGCCCGACGACCCACGGCGCAGTGCGCAGTGCTTCGTTGAACGAATCGAAATCGTCGTCGCCGGTCTTGATGTGGGCGCGCCTGCGCTGGGATTTCTTGCTGGTGCTTGAATCGGTTTTTTCATCGCTCGCGTCGGACGCGGCCGCCGAGCTCGGTGGCGTATCGGTCGCTGCCGGCCCTGCGTCGGCCTTGGACGGCGTTTCGACGACTGCCGTTGCCTTGTCGTCCGCTGCTACGACGGCGGTTGCGGTCAAACCACATCCGAGCAGGAGGACGGTGACCATCAGCGCGCGCGATAGCTTGCCGTAGGTACCGAAACACCGGTCTCGTGGATGGATGGGTGGAGGCATGAGGTTTTCCTGAAATAAACTGTCTCGGTGTTAGATGAGGTGAAGGCACGACCTGGATTCAGCATCTCGCGGATCGGCCGGAGGACTCGAATGCCCATGCTATCATTGCCTTGAGCCGACGGCCCTCTGCGAATTGCGGGTAGCGCCTGGCGTCCAACGTCCTCGAGCCGCCCCAACCTTTGACCACGTCGATTCCGCGATTCCTGGCCGTTTTGTCCCTTGCCGCAGCGTTAGCGGCACCGGTTGGCCACGCGGCGGACGACATGGTGACCCTCAATTTCGTCAACGCCGACATCGACGCGGTCGTCAAGGCCGTGGCCGAGATGACCGGGCGCAACTTCATTCTCGATCCGAAGGTAAAAGGGGTCGTCAATATCGTTTCCGCGCGCCCGGTCCCGAAGAGCCTCGTCTATCCGACGCTGCTTTCGGCGCTGCGCTTGCAGGGCTTTGCCGCCGTCGAGGGAGATGGCATCACCAAGATCGTGCCGGAGGCCGACGCCAAGCAGCAGGGCTCCGCCGTGGTTCTGGGAGGGAAGGGTGGGGGCGTCGGCGCGGGCGGCGACCGGCTGGTCACCGAAGTCTTCGCGCTGAGGTACGAGTCCGCGGTGCAACTGGTCAACGTGCTGCGGCCGCTGATCACGCCCAACAATGCCATCGCCGCCGTGCCCACCGGCAACGCGCTGGTCATCACCGATTACGCCGAGAACCTGAAGCGTATCGAAAAGATCGTCGCTTCGCTCGACGTCCCGCCGGTGGGCGAGGCGATCATGGTGCCGATTCGCTATGCCTCGGCGCTGGACATGGTCCAGATCATGGGCCGGCTGCTGGTTGACACGCCGGGAGCAGCGGGCGCGCCGGCGGACGTCCAGCAGCGAGTGACCCTGGTCGCCGATCCGCGCTCGAACAGCGTGCTGGTTCGCGGCGAAAACGCGTCCCGCGTCGCGCGTGCGCGCGCGTTGATCGAGCAGCTCGACACGCCGGGCCGCGTAGGCGGGAATATTTTCATCATCTATCTCAGAAACGCCGATGCAGTGCGCATCGCACGAACGCTGCGCGCCCTTTTCTCGGGCGGCAGCGAGACGACCAACGAATCCGCTCCGGCAGCAACGCTGCCCGGCCTGGGCACGCCGATCACTGCCGGGATGCCCGCGTCCGCAGCTCCACCGCTGACGGCGAGCGTGACCCCGAGCACGCCGGCATTCAACGCCGGCGGCGCGACCATCCAGGCCGATACCGCGAACAACGCACTGATCGTGATGGCGCCTGAGCCGATCTATAACAACATCCGCTCGATCGTCGAAAAACTCGATGTGCGGCGCGCACAGATCTACGTCGAGGCACTGGTGGTCGAAGTCACGGCCGACAAGGCAGCCGAGTTCGGCATCCAGTGGAACTTACTCGACCCCAATCGCTTGAGCAACAACCAGACGCAAATCGGCGGTGGCACCAACTTCACGCCGCGCGGCAGCGGCACCAACCTTCTCGACGTGCAAACCAGCCTCAGCTCGGCGGGACAGGGCCTGAATCTGGCCGTCATCCGCGGCTCGATCAACATCGGAGGTATCGTGGTCACCAATATTGCGCTGTTGGCGCGCGCGCTCGAATCCGACGCCAACACCAACATCCTGTCGACGCCGAACCTGCTGACGCTGGATAACGAAGAGGCAAAAATCGTCGTCGGGCAGAACGTACCGTTCATAACAGGTCAGTACGCTGTAACGGGTTCGGCGACGACGCCGACACCGTTTCAGACCATCGAGCGCAAGGATGTCGGCTTGACGCTGCGGGTCAAGCCACAGATCACTGAGGGCGGGACGGTGCGGATGACGATCTACGAGGAAGTCTCGCGCATCCAGGATACGACCAACGTCGCCGGGATCATCACCAGCAAGCGCTCGCTCGAATCGACCGTTGTGGTGGACGACGGCCAGATCATTGTCCTCGGCGGGCTGATCGAGGACAGCTTCACCGACGGGTCGAGCCGGGTGCCGGTGGTCGGCGACGTTCCGGTGCTGGGCGCGCTGTTTCGCTACGACAACCGGCATCGCATAAAGACCAACCTGATGGTGTTTCTGAAGCCGACGGTAATACGCACCGCCGGCGCCGGCGCCGCGCTGACGAGCGATCGCTACGATTATCTGATGGGCGAGCAGCAGCGCCTGCGGCCGGCGGAGCGACCTTTCTGGCCGGATACCACGGTGCCGGAAATGCCGGCGTTGCCGAATGCATCGCCCAACGCGCCGCCGTCCGGCTTCCCTTCGGCGCCGGCCCCCATACCCGGGGCCACGCCTCCGGCCAAGCTGCAGTAGCGTGTTTCCAAGGTACCGATAACGATGGCGACGCCTGAACCAAGCCTCGCGTCGGACGCGGTTTCCCTGGCCACCGCCGCTCCGCGCGTGTCGTACGCGTTTGCGCGCAGCCACGGCGTTTTCCCGTTGCGCGACGAAGGCGACGCGGTGCTGGTCGTCGCTCGCGACGATGCATCGGTCGAGGGCATCGCCGAGCTCAAGCGCGTGCTGCAGCGGCCGCTGAAAACACTCAGGGTCAACGCCGAGCGCTTCGCCGCCGAGCTGGCTACGGCATACAACCAGGCATCGGCGCCCGCGGCTCAATTCAGCGAGGATTTGTCGCGCGACGCGGACCTCGCGCGACTGCTGCAGGACATCCCCAAGACAGAGGATCTGCTCGGATCGACGTCCGATGCTCCGGTGATCCGGATGATCAACGCGCTCCTGCTGCAGGCGCTGCGCGAGCGCGCGTCCGACATCCACTTCGAACCCTACGAAATACGCTCGGTCGTGCGCTTCCGTGTCGACGGGGTGCTGCGCGACATCATCGAGCCGCCGCGCGCGCTGCACGCGGCCCTGGTGTCGAGACTGAAGGTGATGGCGAGCCTGGACATCGCCGAAAAACGACTTCCGCAGGACGGGCGTATCGCGCTCAAGCTCGGCGACAAGAGCGTCGATGTGCGAGTATCGACGCTGCCCACCGGGCCGGGAGAGCGGGTAGTGCTGCGCCTTCTCGACAAGGATTCGGCGCGGCTCGATTTGACTGCGCTGGGCATGAGTGACGCGACGCTTTCCGCGATCGACCGTCTCATACAGGAGCCTCACGGGATCGTGCTGGTCACCGGCCCCACCGGCTCCGGCAAGACGACCACGCTCTACGCGGCGATGTCGCGCCTGCCTCGCGGCGCGCTCAACGTGATGACGGTCGAGGACCCGATCGAGTTCGCGCTCGACGGCGTAGGGCAGACGCAGGTCAATCCGCGGATCGAGCTCACCTTTGCTCGCTCGCTGCGATCGATCCTGCGTCAGGACCCCGACATCATCATGATCGGAGAGATCCGCGATCTCGAAACGGCACAGATCGCGGTTCAGGCAAGCCTCACCGGGCACCTGGTTCTGGCGACCTTGCACACCAACGATGCGGTCAGCGCCGTGACGCGCCTTGGCGACATGGGGGTCGAGCCGTACCTTCTGGCGTCGTCAGTGCGTGGCGTCCTGGCGCAGCGGCTCGTGCGTTGCCTGTGTGCCGAATGCCGTGAGGCAACGACGCCAAGCGCCGGCGAGTCGGAGATCCTGGTCGGCCTCGGTCTGCAGCCGACGCAGCGTCTGTATCGCGCCGTCGGATGCGCATCGTGCAGCCAATCCGGCTACCGCGGGCGCACCGGCATCTATGAGCTGGTACTGGTCGACGAAGCTTTAAGTCGGCTGATTCACGATCGCGCCGGCGAGCCTTTGCTGCGCGAGGCGTGCACGCGCGCGAAGGTGCGCACGCTGCGGGTGGATGGGTCGCGGTGGTTGGCCGACGGCACGACCTCGCTGGCCGAGCTGCTGCGGGTTACGGGAGCCGCATCCTGAACCTTGGCCAAGTCGCCCAACCATTTGCTGGAGGAGTTGCGCGCAAAGGCGGAGTCGGTCAGCGCCAAGCGCGTCGAGCAACAGCAACTCTCGCGCGAGGTTGTCGAGCGCGTTGCCGTGGCCGGCACGCGGTCTTTCAGTATTTCGACGAGGCGTGCAAGCTGCTGCAGATCATAGCGCCGGCGATCGAGCGCGATTTCACCCTGCCTCAGATCGCGCGCTACACCGGCATGACTTCGATCGCGGCGCGGTCATGTTTCGAAAACAACGAGTGCAGCAGCACGATGTCTTCGCGCACGTCGTGATCTACTGCACCTTGACGGGACCGCCGCCGCCCGCGATGCCGGTCTAAGGTTGCCGATGCCTTCATTTCGTTACGAGGCTGTCGACCCTACCGGTCGGGCACGACGCGGAATCGTCGATGCGGCGACCGCGCGCGCGGCGCGCGATCTTCTGCGCACCGACGGCTTGTATCCCACCGCGATCGAGACCTCCGCCGGCGCCATCACGACGCTCACCGAAGCGACGCGGCTGTCGCCGATGCTGTTGGCGCTTACGACACGGCAGCTGGCGACATTGGTCGCATCGGGAATGCCGCTCGACCAGGCGTTGACCGCGTTGGCCGAGCAGACCGATCATCCAGGCACGGCACGGCTCCTGGAAGCGATCCGCGACCAGGTAGCGGCTGGCGAGCCGCTCGCGGCCGCGATGTCGCGGTTTCCGCGAACCTTCTCGGATCTTTATCGGGGTCTCGTTGCGGTCGGCGCCGAGACGGGGCAGCTTGGCGCGGTCTTGTCCCGACTCGCGGACTATCTCGAAGCCAGACAGGTGCTGCGGCAGAAATTTACACTCGCGCTCATCTATCCGGCGCTGATCACCATTATCGCGCTCGGCGTCATCACCACTCTCTTGCTCTATGTCGTGCCGCAGGTCGTCGCGGTGTATCAGCAAAGCCGGCAGACGCTGCCATTCCTGACCCGGGCGCTGATCGCGAGCAGCGACTTCCTGCGTGCGACGGGGTGGTACTGGCTGGGAGCGATGGCATTAATCGCAATCGGTGTGACGCTGCTCTTGCGGCGCGAATATTGGAAGGAACGCTGGCATGCGCTGCTGCTGCGGCTGCCGGTGGCCGGCAGGGTGCTTTCCGGATTGGATACGGCGCGCTTCGCCAGCACGCTGTCGATTCTCACCGGCAGCGGCGCACCGCTTTTGCGTGCGCTCGACACTGCTGCCGGCGTGGTGTGGGCGCGACCGATGCGCCGTGCGGCGGACGCCGTCGCCGCGCACGTACGCGAAGGCGTGTCGCTGGCGCGCGCCCTTGCGAGTCAGCGGGTATTTCCGCCGCTGCTCGTTCATCTGGTCGCGAACGGGGAGCAAAGCGGGCAGCTGCCGGCGATGCTCGATCGCGCGGCGCGCGAACAGGAACAGGATGTCGAGCGACGCCTGACCTGGCTTGCCGCGCTGGTGCAGCCGTTGCTGATCGTTTTCATGGGCGCGATCGTGCTGGTGCTGGTGTTGGCGGTGATGCTGCCCATCGTGTCGATGAACCAGCTGATCCGCTAGCAACAAGTCCTGCACGAGCGGGGCGAGCGTCTGCGGTAGATCGAACTTCTCGCAAACGCTCGAGCACGCAACGTGACCAGAGCGCTCCGCGCGGCCCTCCACGGACTGCGAACCTGGGCAGCCTGCAGCCGGACAGGATCACGCGGATTCACGCTTTCCTACGCGGGCGCATTTCCGCTGTAGGCGGCGGTGCGCTTTCGCTCCTGCTCGCGCAGCGCCCAGGCGACGTGCTCGCGCACGAGTGGAGAGGGATCGGCGCGCCGCGCATCGAGCGCCGCGACGATGTCATCGCCGTAGTCGGCGTTGCCCAAGCCCACGGCGAGATTGCGCAGCCAGCGCTCGAAACCGATGCGCCGAATCGCGCTGCCTTCCAGGCGGACGTTGAAGTCGGACTCGCTCCACGCGAAGAGCTCTGTCAGGTCGGCGTCATCCAGGCCGTGCCGTACGTCGAAATCCGGTTCCTCGCTGGTCTGGGCGTATTTGTTCCACGGGCAGGCGAGCTGGCAATCATCGCATCCATACACGCGGTTCCCGATCAGCGGGCGAAGGCTCTCGGGAATGCTGCCCTTGAGCTCGATGGTCAGGTACGAAATGCAGCGCCGCGCGTCGAGCTCGTACGGGGCCACGATCGCGCCCGTCGGACAGACATCGAGACAGGCGCGACACGTGCCGCAATGAGCGCTGACCGCCGCCGTGACCGGCAATGGCAGATCGGTATAGATCTCGCCCAGGAAAAAGAAAGATCCGGCGTCGCGCGTCAGCAGCAAGGTATGTTTTCCGCGCCAGCCCAATCCTGCTTTCGCTGCCAAGGCAACTTCGAGCACCGGAGCGCTATCGGTGAAGACGCGGTAGCGATAGGTGTGAGCCGGGCTGTCGACGGCGTTGTCGGCTGAGCTCCGGACCGCATCGCCGATGCGATCGGCGAGGTGCTGCAGTCGCTGGCGCATGACCTTGTGATAATCGCGGCCGAGTGCATAGCGCGAGAGGTAGGCCTTGTGCGAATCGGCGAGCACGTCTTGCGGATCCCGCGCGTGCCGCGGCAGGTAATCAAGGCGGGCGCTGATGACGCGTATCGTTCCGGGGACCATTTCTGACGGACGAGCCCGGCGGGCACCGTGGCGTGCCATATAATCCATTTCGCCGTGACGGCCGGCATCGAGCCACGCGCCGAGGCGCGCTTCGTCGGCGGAAAGTTCGGTATCGGCGATGCCGAGCTCGGCGAATCCGAGCTCCCGGCCCCAGATCACGATGTCGCGTGCAAGTTGCGAAAAGTCCAAAGGCGGGATCGCTGGTCTCAGCGCGTAAGCGGCGGCGCGCTTTGCGAAAAAATGATGCCGATTATAGAAGAGCTTCGCATCCTCTTGCCTGACGCCGAGGCGACCGCTCGCGCGGGAGCACGGTTTGCGCCTGGCCTTGCGCCGGGATTGCTGGTGACCCTTTCCGGAGAGCTCGGGGCCGGCAAGACGACGCTGGTGCGGGGGATGCTTCGTCGTCTGGGATGGGCCGGCACCGTCAAGAGTCCCACCTACACATTGCTTGAACACTATTTCGTTTCGAGTTTATACTTCTATCACTTTGATTTGTATCGTTTCAATGACCCCGAAGAATGGGACAGAGCGGGCTTCTCCGAATATCTGCGTCCGGACACGGTGTGTGTCCTGGAATGGCCGGAACGTGCCGCCGGATGGCTGCCCGCGGGCGACATCGAAATGCGCTTCGAGCACGCCGATACTGCGCGGGTGCTGACGCTGGACGCGACGAGCGTCGCCGGTAGCGCATGCCTCGCCGCGTTTGCCGCGAATCCCTGATCGCACGCGTTTCGATTGAGCGCCGCCGGGTCTGCCAATGGCTGCTCCTGCCGGCGGTGCCTTGGTGGTGGAACGCAGCCGCGAATGCGGCCACCATCGCATCCGCGCGCTTGTGGCCGGCGCAGGAGTACACGCGCCTGATACTCGAATCATCCTCGCCGGTACCGCACCAGATGCTGCCGATGAAGAATCCGGAGCGTCTGGTGCTCGACCTCGAGGACATCGAGCTGACCAGCGAGCTCGCGCAGCTCGGGCAGCGCGTGCAGCCCAACGATCCGTATATCCAGGCCATTCGCGTCGCACGTTTCAAGCCGGGCGTGGTGCGCCTCGTGCTCGAATTGAAGACCGAGGTCGATCCGCAATTGTTCGCGCTGCAGCCTGTTGCGGATTATGGGTATCGCGTAGTACTCGACTTGTATCCGCTGACGCCGACGGATCCATTCATGGCGCTGCTCGATTTTGAGAAAGGCGGCACGCAGGATAGCGCGATCGACGTTGTGCCACCTGATCGATTCGGTCCCACGGAACGCGGCTCGTCGGCCAATCCGTCAAAGCCGAGGGCCGCCAGTCGAAGGCCGATCATCGTCGCGGTCGACCCGGGCCACGGCGGCGAAGACCCCGGCGCGGTGGGCCCGCGCGGAACCTACGAGAAGAACGTCACGCTGGCGATCGCAAAGAGACTCGTCGCCATGCTCAATGCAGAGCCCAACATGCGCGCGATGTTGACGCGCGATGACGACTACTTTGTTCCCTTGAACGTGCGCGTTCAAAAGGCGCGCCGGGTACAGGCGGACCTTTTCATTTCCATTCACGCCGACGCGTTCACCACGCCGACTGCCCGTGGCTCATCTGTGTTCGCGCTTTCGGAGCACGGCGCCAGCAGCGCCGCGGCGCGATGGCTCGCCCAACGCGAAAACCAGGCCGACCTCATCGGAGGAGTCAATCTGGACAACAAGGATCGATTCCTGGCAAAAACGCTGCTCGATCTGTCGCAGACCGCGCAAATCAACGACAGCCTGCGCGTCGGCCGCTCGGTGCTCGGCGGCATAGGCGCGGTGAACTCGCTGCATAAGGGCAGCGTCGAGCAGGCCGGGTTCGCGGTTCTGAAAGCGCCCGACATTCCCTCGATACTGGTCGAGACGGCATTCATTTCCAATCCGGACGAAGAGCTGAAACTGAAAAGTGACAAGTATCAGCAAAAATTCGCGGAATCGATTTTCAGCGGCGTGAAGCGCTATTTCGCGCAGAATCCGCCGTTGTCGCGCTCAAAGCTCTCCTGAAGGTGCGCAATACGAGTGTTGCCGGAAGCGGCGCGGACTCGTGCGATGGCGCATAAGGGTCCGCTCTTCCCGCGCCCTGCTGCCGCAGCAGTGCGAATTGCGTAGAATTGTCCCCAATGGTCAGCTTCTTTCTCTGGTTTCTGGGTCTGCAGGTCACGCTATTCGGACTTGAGCTCACACCCTGGGTGCAGTCGTGGTTCGTCATTCCGTGGACGAATACGCTGGCGGCTATCAGCGCCGGCATCGTCAAGCTGTTCGATCCGCAGGTCCTGTCTCAGGGGAAGGTCCTGCAGAGCACCAGCAACGGCTTTGCCGTTTCGATCGAAGCAGGTTGTAACGGCGTCGAGGCGACGATCGTGCTCGTTGCCGCAATTCTCGCGTTTCCCGCACCGTGGAAACGCAAGCTCGCCGGGCTGGCCATCGGCGTGGTCGCGGTGCAGGGTCTCAACATCGTCCGCGTGATCAGCCTGTTCTATCTCGGTCAATGGAATTTCAACGTCTTCGAATGGGCCCACCTGTACGTCTGGCAGGCCCTCATCATGCTCGACGTTCTGATCGTCTGGTTGCTCTGGGTGCGCACCTTGCCGCGGGCTTTACCCGAGGAACCCGAGACACCCGAAGCGCCCGCTGTAGCCGCCTGAAGCCAACTGAAGCGACCTGAAGCCGATGCGCGCCGGTTCTGATTCTTTGCCGCGCTTCGTGCTGCGTGTCGTTGCCTGGTTGCCGCTGACGTTCGCCGTGTGGTACCTCGCAGCGCCGCTTTTGGCGTGGCCCGTCGCGCTGCTGGCGGAGCTGATCACCCGGAGCACCTTCGACTGGGTCAGGAGCGTCGAGCAAATGGGCCCTTTGATCACGTTCGTCACTTCGCTCAGACCCGATCAAGGGGCGAGTGCCGCCGGCGCAAAAGCGGTGTTATCGGTCGAGAGCAATGTGCTGTTATTCTCGTTCGGCTTGCCGATGCTCGCCGCGCTCATACTCGCCGCACAGGAACCGCATCGAGTGTGGATGCTGCTGATCGGATACGCGGTGCTGCTTCCGTTTCAAACGTTCAGCGTCGTGGCCGATCTCCTGAAGAACGCCGCGATTCTTGCCGGACCCGCAGTGGCGTCACAAACCAACCTCGACGCCTGGCAGCGCGAGGTCATCGCCTTTTGCTACCAGTTCGGGACGCTGATCCTGCCCACGGTCGCGCCGGTTATTGTATGGGTCCTGATGCATCGCCGCTTCCTCGAAAGACTTTCCGGCCGCGACAAGCGCTGACACGGTAGCGTGACCGTTTGTCTGCGCGGCTCGCGGCGCAGACATACATCGTGCGGTAAAGCGAACGAACGCGGGCGATGGGTCAGCGCGTTTGGTTTCGCGCCTTGCGCTCCGTCTCACGCTGACGCAACAAGCGTCGTTGAACCTTGCCGGTGGTGGTCATCGGCAGCGCGTCGATAAACTCGATCTCTCTGGGGTACTCGTACGGCGCGAGATGCGCTCGCACGTGGCGCTGGATCTCTTCTTCCAGTCCGGGAGTAGCCGCATGTCCCGCCGCCAGCACGATGAACGCTTTCACCACATTGCCGCGTGTTTCGTCCGGGCTCGGCACGACGGCCGCGTTGGCAATGGCCGGATGTTTGACGAGGCAATTTTCGATTTCCGACGGGCCGATGCGATAGCCTGCCGCCTTGAACATATCGTCGGCGCGGCCCTGGTACCAGAGGTAGCCGTCCTCATCGCGCTTGGCGAGATCGCCTGTTCGGCTCCAGTCGCCATTGAATTTCTTGGCAGTGGCTTCAGGGTTCTTGAAGTATTCGAGGAAGAACACCGGGTCGGGCACGCTGTCCGGTGCGATGCGGTGGATCGCGACTTCGCCGATGTCGCCGGGCGCGACCTCATTGCCTTCGTCATCGATCACCGCAATGCGATGACCCGGGTAAGGCAAGCCCATCGATCCAGGTCTGACCGGCCACAGCGTGTGAGAGTTGCCGACGATGTAGTTCATCTCCGTCTGGCCGAACATCTCGTTAATGGTGACACCAAGCGATTCCTGCGCCCATGCGAATACCGTCGTTCCGACCGATTCGCCGGCGCTCATCATGGTGCGTAATTGAATGTCGTAACGCGTTCGGGGTTCGGCGACCGACTTCATCATCATCTTCAGCGCCGTCGGAAACAGAAATGTGTTTCGCACCTGATACTTTTCGATCAGTGCCAATGCGCGCTCCGGGTCGAATCGGCCGCGGTAACCGAGGATGGGAAGCCCGAAATAGAGCGTTGGCAAGAGCGCATCCATCAGTCCGCCCGTCCAGGCCCAGTCCGCCGGCGACCAGAACAGGTCGCCCCGGTGCGGAAAGCCGTCGTGCGAGCAGACAAAGCCCGGCAAATTGCCGAGCAGGCACCGATGCGGCATGAGCGCGCCTTTGGGCGGGCCGGTGGTCCCGCTGGTATACACCAGGAGTGCCGGATCGTTCGCCCGCGTCGTCACGGGAGCAAGATGCCGCGACGCCTTCGCGAGCAACGTTTCCCAGTCGAGCAACCACGACTCGCGGGCGCCCGCGACGCCGATGGCATGGGCAAGTAGCGGCAGGTTTTGGCGGATCGGTGCGAGATTGGGCAGCGACGCGGAATCGACGAGCGCAACCTTGGCCTCGGCGTTATGCAACCGATATTCCAGCGCATCGGGACCAAACAGGAACGACAGCGGAACCGCAACGGCGCCCATTTGGTAACAGGCGATATGGGCGATGGCCGTTTCGGGCCTTTGCGGCAGAATGATCGCGACGGCATCGCCGCGACCCACGCCAAGCGCCGCCAGCGCGTTGGAAAGGCGGTTCGCCTGCTGCTGCAGATCCCAGAAGGTGAGGGCGGACGTCGCCCCCGTCTCGTCCTCCCAATACATCGCGAATCGGGAGCGATCGGCGGCGTAGCGGCCGCACGCCGCGGTCGCAATGTTGAACTCGGGCGGAATCTCCCAACGATGCTGCGCGAAGACCTCGTGATAACGTCGGAGCAGCATGGGCTAGCGGAGTCTCAAGGCTGATTCAATGATGAACGCGGGATCGCGGTGCCCTTGGTACCCTGCGCGCCGCGTGCCGCGATCGGTGCGAATCGAAATCCGACAGTGACGAATTCGCGTTACGGACCACCAGGCGCCAGCGAGACATGCTCGTCACGGTGTGTGTAATCGGGCGATTCAACCGTCGCCCAGATCCAATCGGGCTGTTGTTCGAGCAGACGGCCGAAAGCGATCGAATTCGACGTCTTGGCAACGTTCATCCGCAGGCGCTTGCCCGGTTGATACTCGCCCGCCGGCACGATCAAGGTCTGAACCGCGGATTCGCTCTCGCGTTTTTTCAAAGAGAGGAATAGGCCGTAGAAACGGCGGCTGCTGACCGTGGGGACTTCGCCGTCGACCGAATAGTCAGCGTCGCCTCGTTTTTGTTCGGCCAGTTCCACACCGACGAGGTTGTTGGCGATCATTTGCAGCCCGATCTCGGCGCGTTCAGCAGTGAGGCGCTTCATGCGCCGCACGATACCCAGCATCCACAAGGCGTCGCCTTGGCCGCGGATGGCGGTCAGGGTGCCAAGGGTCATCGCGCTGATAATCGTCATCGGCGCGACCAGCCGATAGCCGGTCTGCGAGACGTCGCGGATCTCCCACGCTCCTCCCGGCGCGGCGTAGGTCGCCAGGCGGCGCCGAACGACTTCCAGCGTGCGCGCGGTCTCGTTGCGCAGGCGGCCGAAAGTCGCGATTTCGAGCGTGTCGCCAAAGCTGCCGGGTCGCGCACCGCTGTCGACGAACACGCCGACCTCGTCATCGCGCAGAAATCCCGAGATCTTGGCAAAGCCGACGATCGCGTCCACGCTGCCGCTGGCGTTGGTGCGCTCGCCTCGGCGCGCGACCGGCCTGAATTCGGGATCGACTTGGGAAGCGAGCTTGGTCAGCAGATTGAGCTGCTCGGCACGGCGCGGTGCGCGCTCGGACAAGGGGTCGTTGCGAACCTTCTGCTCGAGCATCACGACGTTCTGCCTGAGTACTGCGTGCAGCGGCCGCGTGTCCAGAAACAAGACCCGGCCTTCGAGCGGTTGCGGGCCGCGCCGCTTGAGCCCGGTTCTGGAGCCGAGGTCGACATAAAAGCTGGTCACGGTCGAGGATTCGATGTTGAGCCGCAGGCGCGCGCACCATTCGGATAGCTGGTCGGCTACCCACTCCACGTGCCGCGGTGAGAGATTGCCGGCATTCATCAGCTGCAGCAGCAACACCCGCAGGTATTCCTGCTCGATTGTGGTCAACACGCCGCCGGCAAGAACGGCTACCGGCTGCCGTTCGATTTGCGCAGTACATGCCATCTGGAAGTGCGCATGGAGGTCGACCCAACGCGCGGGAATCCATTGCTCGTATCGGTACAGCCGAATTTTTGCGTCGAGGCCCTGATGGATGATCTGCCGCGCGATCAACTGCGGCAGCAGCAGCTGCCACTTATTGTTTTGCGGATACTGGCTTATTTCGCGTTCGAATGCCTGATAGCAAAGCAGGAATCCTTGCGTCAGGTCGAATAGCGCCTGCCACAACTGACTTTCGACACGGGTTGAGCGGTTGCCGTGCTCCAGATATTGCGCGGTCAACGATTTTCGCAAGGCCTCGGTCTGGACGTCGAGATGAAAGACTGCCTCCAGTCGCCCCGGCGCACGGCGTGCGTCGCGCTCGGTAAGCGCGCCGAGCTCGACCAGCAAGGCGGAGTGAACGGCAAGCGGATCGCTCGCCGGAAAGGACGTAAGCCAGCGTTCCGCTGTTTTTGCGTCCGCGAGAGGGTCCTTCGGAGCCTTGCCAAAACGAAACATCGGAGGGGGCTCGGCTTAGCCGGTACGATATTTGCACAGCTACAGTTGTGGTAGGCAGCTGAGCACGGCTCGGACCAAGCAAAGTACCGGAAGCCATTGTTCCAAAAGCAAGATGATGGGGCAAAGCGCTTCCCGGAGCAATACACCTGAGCGGTTCTCGGATCTGCCTGACGCGTTGCGGCGAGATATGCCGCTCCGCGCCAACCTGAAAACGACAGCTGAAGTCTTTATACTTGTGACACACAGAGGAAAATATGGGAATCCTGATCAAAGCGCCGACTCGCCGTACCGACCCCGGGCTATCACTTGCTATGCCAACCGCCAACGGCGACATGCGCGTTTCATTGCATATCCGTGAGGTGGTACGAATCACCGGCCTGCGCCGCGAACAGCTCTACATGTGGCAACGACGTTACGGCTTCCCGAATCCGGCCCGCGATGGATTCGGCGACCGCGTCTATCCGCCGGACCAAGTCGCGCGGCTCAAGGTCATCAAGCAGCTGCTCTCGGAAGGCTGGCGCGCCGGCGCGGTTGTTCCTCTGGCGGAATCGGCGCTGCAATCGATGCTGGGCATCGCGGTCGAGGATCCTCTGCCGCTGCCGTCGGAAATCGAAGCCGCGGTCAAGCTTTTGGCCGAGCATCGCGTCGGCGAGCTGCAGAACCACCTGTCGAAGCTCTTGGTCGGCCAGGGGCTCAGGCGCTTTCTCGAGCAAACGCTGATTCCGCTGAACGAGGCGGTGCACGAGCACGTGGTGCGCGGCGATATGCAGAACTTTCAGGAGCTGCGCTTCGCGGATCTCGCGCAACGGCTCTTGCGCGATGTGACGCGGCTGGTGCGGCCCACGCGCAACGCGAGCCAGATACTTCTGGCGACCCCTCCGAACGATCCGAATCAGCTCGGGCTCGCGATTCTGGAGCTGCTCCTCTTCACCGAGGGCATCAACTGCCTGACGCTGGGCAGCGGCGTGCCGGCGCAGGAAGTCGCCGGCGCGGCGCACGCCTATAAAGTGTGCCTCGCGATTCTGCTTTTCGACCGGGGCATCTCCGGAAAGATCGCCGGGCAGGAAATACGCTCGCTGAGGACCGCGTTGCCTGAAGAAATGCCGCTGGTCGTTAGCGGGCGCGCGGTCAATCTGCTGGCGAAGCCGATCCCCAATGTGCGCACCGCCGCCGACTTCAGCTCGGTCATGGCGACCATGCGCGAGCTCAATGTCGTGCCCGCCGTTCCGGTGGAGGTGCAGCAGCGTGCCTGAAGCGCTCGCGTTTCGCTGGCCGTGGCGGGTGATCGCCCTCGTGGTGGTGGCCGCGCTGAGCTACCTGGCTTGGCGCGGTTACCAGCAGCCCGATCTTATCCTCGACTTCGCGAACCTGCGATATTGCTAGGTACTTTAGGGCGCTAGTTTTTTTCCAAGAACGAATGTAGTTTGCGCCGGTCGCGCTTGGTGGGGCGACCCGAAGTTCGCGGCGCGCTCGCGGCGGCCGCTTTGCGTTTCGCGATTGCCTCCTCGCGCACGGCCGCGCTCTCGGCGGATTCACGATACAGCCTTGCCGCCTCGCTCGCCGGCCCGCGTTTGTCGGACACTGCGGTGACCTCCACCTTCCAGACCAGCGAATCCTTGGAGAGATTGATCCGCATGCCAGCTTTGACCGAGTACGACGGTTTGACGCGTTGGTCGTCGACTCGCGCGCGTCCCGACTCGATCGCTTGTGCGGCGATGGTTCTCGTCTTGTAAAACCGGGCCGCGCAAAGCCATTTGTCGAGCCGAACGCGCAGGTCATCCTTCTCCGGCATAACGCTGCATCCAATCGGCGGTGGCGCTTGCGTCGGCGGTGTCTTCCGCGCGCAGCGCCGCGACGACTCGTCGCCGATCGAGCGCGCTGCGATTCTGCGACAGCTTGAGCTTGGTATCCACGCGCCCGATCACCATGCGGAAAGCCACGATCGCGTTGATCATCGCTTCGAGCTCGCGGCCCTCGAGCTGCAGCCGCCACGGTGCGGTGCGCCCGGATTCGAAGCGCTCGACCATTTCGTGCAGGATGGCGAGCGTGGCGGCACGATCCTCGACCAGCTCGACGCGACCGTGGACGTGAACGACGGCGTAGTTCCAGGTCGGGACCGCTTTTTCAGGCTCCGCGTACCAGGACGGGGACACATAGGCATGCGGTGCGTGGAACAGGGCCACGGTTGGACCGTCGGCGAACTGCCGCCAATGGGGATTGGCGCGCGCCACGTGGCCGATGAGCATGCCGTTGGGCTCGGGTGCCGCGTGAAACAAGAGGGGGACGTGGCTGATCTGCGGCTCGGGCGCGCGCGCCGTGACCAAGGTCGCGAACGGATAATCCCGGATCACGCGCCGCGTTGCCTCGGCGTCGCCCGGCACGAACAATGGCGGTTGATAGACGCTCACTTCAAGGGCAGCATGTAAATCGTCATCGGCAGCGCGGAGTTTTTGTCGAACATCGCTCCGGCCTCGATTCCGGCGGTCGCAACCGCGATGGCGTTGCGCATGCGCTGGTACTGGCTGTGCATTGCTCCAAGCGCGAACTCGCGACCGGTGCCCACCGCCCAGAACTTCGTGTACTCGAATACCTCCCGCATCGAGTAGACGCCGAAGATGCCGCTGGCGTTGGCGATCAGCGCCGTCACCTGGGTCGATTCGTAGGGATCGTCCTCCTCTTCCTTGGGATTCAGGAAATGCTGCTCCTTGAGGATGGGATGAAGCTTGCGAAAGGTTTCGAAGATGGCGCGCTTGGTCGAGAAATCGAAATCCTCGTGCTTGGCGAGCAGGCTCTCGAAGACGAGCTGATGCGCAGCGCTGCCGCACAAGCCGATATAGGTGCCCTTGTGGTGCACGATCTTGTCGTAGGTGCTGTCGAATTGCGCTGACAGCCGTGTATCGCCGAACGTGGTCAGCGAATCGGCGGCGATGGCAACTTCATTGTTCTTGCGGACGACGACCAGAGTTGTCATGGAGATATGCGGCGCTCGACTGGAGACGGCGCCCGGAAGCTCAACGCAAAGCGCGTTCCGGCAAAACAATAATTATACCGTGTGCTTCGTATTCACGAGCATGAGCGCGGCGCGGGCAGCATGATGACCGGCGGCAATCGCCTGGCGTTCCAAGCGACGTGCGCCCAGCGCCAGAATTCGGCCACCGATTCAGGCGCCGAAGGCGGCTCCGGCTGATCGAGAAACGTCCACGCTTCGCGCAGTTGCGAAAGCGGATGTGGGCTCAGCGCCTTCGCACCGGCCTGCTTGGACAATTTCCTGCCGCGTGCGTCGAGCGCGATCGGATGATGAAGATACGCCGGTGTCGCGTATCCCAATTGCCGTTGCAACCAGATCTGCCGCGGCGTCGACAGCAGAAGATCCGCACCGCGCACGATGTGCGTGATGCCTTGCAAGCCGTCGTCGACCACGACGGCAAGCTGGTAGGCGAAGAGTCCGTCGGCGCGTTTGAGCACGAAGTCCCCGACATCGCGCGCAAGCTGCTGCTCCTGCATGCCTTGCAAGCGGTCGTGAAAGGATACGATTTCATCGGTGACTGCGACCCGCCAGGAGCGGCCCTCGCGCCCTGCGGGCACGCCCCGGCGACACGTCCCCGGATAGACGCGCTCGCCGATCTTGCCCGGCGCCGCACCTTCCAGCTCCTTGCGCGTGCACGCGCACGCGAACGCCCTGCGACGGCGAATCAATTCATCAAGCGCCGCGGTGTAAAGCGCCGCCCGTTCGCTTTGCCGCACAACCGGCCCGTCCCACTCGAAGCCGTATGCCTCGAGCGTCGCGAGAATGGCATCGCTTGCGCCAGGACGGCTGCGCGTTTCGTCGACGTCCTCGATGCGCACCAGCCAATCGCCCTTGGACGCACGGGCGTCGCACCAGCTCGCCATGGCGGCAACCAGCGAACCGAAATGCAGCGGCCCGCTCGGAGAAGGCGCGAACCGGCCGCGGTAGCGCCCGACGCTCAATGCAGAGTCTTGATGCCGTCGTGACCCGGCTCGGCGAGGCCGCTGTCGGCGAGAGCAGGCGTCCAGCTCCAGTAACGTCTCATCGATCCGAGCACCGCAGTGGGATACTCGCCGCGTCCGAGGCTGCCGTTATAGCGCCCGAGCGCACGGTAAAGATCGCCCTGCTCGATGTCGAGGTAGTGGCGAAGAATGGTGCAGCCATAGCGAAGATTGGTGCGCAAGGTAAACAGATCGTGGCCACCGTCTCCGATTTGGCGCACCCAGAACGGCATGACCTGCATGAAACCGCGCGCGCCGGCCCCGGAGACGGCGTATTTGCGAAAGTTGCTTTCATGGTGGATGAGGCCGAGAACGAGCTGAGGATCGAGCCCGGCGCGGGTCGCCTCGTACTGAACAGTGATCAAAAAATTGCGGCGTGTGGGCCAGTCCGGCATTTTCGACGCCAGACGAGACGACATGTCGGCCAGCCATGCCAACCCCTCGCCGTCGGTGGCGAAGACGAGATGCGGGGCGGGATAGTCGCTGACCGAGCGATGAAGTGAATTTTGCACGTTCGACGCGAGCGCTTCCTCGACTTGATTTCCGGCGCCAGCCGGCAGGCAGACGAGCAGGAACACGATCGCGGTCAATACCATCAGGATTCTTCGCATCGGAAGCGCGTCGTTCATCGCATCAGCTCTGCAGTCTGGCGCGCACCAGCGCCACGATTTCCGCCATGGGGACCGCGGTAGCAGCGGTATCGCGCCGCGACTGGTATTCGACCTTGCCCTCTTTCAACCCTCGCTCGCCGACGGTGATGCGATGCGGGATGCCGATCAATTCGAGATCGGCGAACATCACGCCCGGGCGTTCCCCGCGATCGTCGAGAAGGACCTCGAAGCCGGCAGCGCACAGCTTGTCGTGAAGGGCGATCGAGGCGGTGCGCACAGCTTGGTTGCGATCAAACGCGATGGGTGCGATGGCGACGGTGAACGGCGCGAGCGGCGCCGGCCAGATAATACCCCGCTCGTCAAAATTCTGCTCGATGGCCGCGGCGACGATGCGCGTGATGCCAATGCCGTAGCAACCCATTTCCATGGTCCGCGATTGACCGCCTGCATCGAGGAAGGTGGCGCCCATCGCCTGAGAATACTCGGTTCCGAGCGCGAATACGTGCCCCACTTCGATGCCGCGAACGATGGCAAGGGTACCTTTACCGTCGGGCGATGGGTCGCCCGCCACCACATTGCGGATGTCGGCCACGATGTCGGGCTCGCGACAGTCGCGGCCGAAATTGACGCCGCGCAGGTGATAGTCCGCTTCGTTGGCGCCGCAGATGAAATCGCTCATCACCGCGACCGTTCTGTCGACGACCAAGGGCATGGCGGGATCGATGCCAACCGGTCCGAGATAACCCGGCGAGCAACCGGTGGCGGCAACGATCTCGCCGTCAGTGGCCCAGCGAAAACCGGCAAGCCCGGGCACCTTGGCCGCTTTGATTTCGTTCAAGCTATGGTCGCCGCGAATGAGGAGCATGTGCACTTTGCCGCCGGCGTGGAGCATGATGCATTTCACCGTGCGCCCAAGCGGCAGGTGCAACAGGTGCGCGACCTCTTCACATGTCGCGAGGCCGGGTGTGTCGACCCTTTGCATGGGCTCCGCCGGGGCGGCGCGATGAGCGTGCGGCGCCACCGCCTCCGCCAGCTCGACGTTTGCCGCGTAGTCGGACGTCGCGCACCACGCGATGGCGTCCTCGCCGGAATCCGCGAGCACCTGAAACTCGTGCGACGCGAAACCACCGATCGGCCCGGTGTCCGCGGCGACCGCCCGGAAGCTCAAGCCCAGGCGGGTGAAGATGCGTGTATACGCGTCGTACATGATCTGATACGACCTCAGCATCGCTTCCTTGTCGACGTCGAACGAGTACGCGTCCTTCATAATGAACTCGCGCGAGCGCATGACACCGAATCGCGGCCGCACTTCGTCGCGGAACTTGACCTGGATATGGTAAAGGTTGAGTGGAAGTTGCTTATAGCTCTTGATCTCCTTGCGCGCAAGGTCGGTGATGACCTCTTCCGAGGTAGGCTGCACGATGAAGTCGCGCTGGTGGCGATCCTTGAGCCGCAGCAGCTCCGGGCCGTACTTGTCCCAGCGCCCCGACTCCTGCCAGAGCTCGGCGGGCTGCACGACCGGCATCAGAAGCTCGATCGCGCCGGCGGCGTTCATTTCCTCCCGCACGACCGCCTCGACCTTTCGCAACACGCGCAGTCCCAAAGGCAGCCAGGTGTAAATCCCCGCGGCGAGGCGCTTGATCATGCCCGAACGCAGCATCAATCGATGGCTGGTGAGCTCGGCTTCGGCCGGCGCTTCCTTGAGCGTTGTCAGAAAATACTGCGATACGCGCATGACCAGTCGTCATCTGCAAAGCGCGCATTTTACGTGAAACCACTACCCTCTGCGCTGCACGAGGGCATGGCATGACGCTTGATGAAATGTCGATGCCGGACAGTTTTCGGCTTGGATGATCAGATTCAGCGGACGACGATCACCGGCAGCTTCGAATGAGTGAGTACTTTTTGAGTTTCACTGCCGAGGAGAAGCGCCGATACGCCGCGGCGGCCGTGCGACGCCATGACGATCGCATCGCATTTCTCCTTTCGTGCGGCGGCCAGGATCGCTTCCCACGGCGCCGCCGCGATGGCCTGAACCGCGGTGAATCGGATGCCCGCGGCTTTGGCCTTGGCGCCGACAGCGTTTAAGATCCGATCGGCCTCCTTCTTGCACATCGCGGCGTACTCCCGGGGCGATACCGGCTCGTACATCACCCCATCGGCGTACGCGGGTAGCGGATAGTCGGGCGAGGCGTAGAAGCCCGTCAATTTTGCGCCCAGCGCCCGCGCCAGCGCGATCGCATGGGTGATTGCCTTGGCCGAAAGCTTCGAGCCATCGGTGGCGACAAGAATGTTCCGATACATGGCGGATCTCCGTGCGTGCGATGCGCTTATTCTATCCGAGGCGATGCGGGTGTCACCTTTCGTCCGGCGGATGAGCCATGCGACAATCGATCGAATGTCCATCGATATCGCCGATCCGAGAGCCTGGTGCGCACCGACCGGCCCCGTACAGGAGTCGCTGATCCGCTTGGCCGAAGCCAGCCTTGCCGCGTCGAGCGCATCGCGCGCCGAGCAAATCGACGCGACGCTTGTCCGCGCGCTCGTGGGGCATCTGCAAGGAGAAGACACATCGTGGCTCGCGGACCTTTTTTCCGCGGCGCCCTCGGCGGCCGTCGCGCGCCATATCTGGCGGAGCCTGATCGATGCATGGCGCGCGGCGTCGGCGCCCGCAGCGGATAGTGTTGTCGCTACGCTCTTTGCTTTGCCGGTCGTCATCGTCGCCGGCGCAACGTCGAAAGAAGCCGAGCTAGCCGCGAGCACGCTCGGTGGCGTGCTTCCCGGAGTACTCAACGAGCCCGAGCGGGTAATGACTTTGTTGCGGGAGCATCATGCGCTCGGCGGCAACCTGACTTTCGCGCTCGCCGCGACGCTGGTTGCCGCCGATACGCTCGATGTTCCGCGCCTGCCGAAGCTGCTCGCATGGCAGAACCTGTCGCCAAGCGACGGCCCGGTTGCCCGCGAGTTGCATCCAACACCGATGGCGGTCCATTCGAATCAGGAAAGCGTTCATTTGCGCTTCCTGATCGGAACCGCGATCGGCGCATCTGCCGTGGACGTGTTCGCCGACAAGGACGCAGGCGAGTGGCTCATGCCGCTCGCGCAAGAATTGTCGCGCCAACTCGCCACCACGGGGCTCTCGGTGCTGGCGCTGCCGCGTCCGCCGCAAAGCCCGCTGCTTGCGCTTCAACTCGGGCGAGCCGCCCAGCGCGAGGTCGGCGCTCAGCTTTTTGCGACCAACGCGATTCGGCGTTTTCGCGCGCGCGTTGGCGAGCCGTCGGCAGTGATCAGCGCGCATCGATGCGCGGCGGCCCCTGGAGGCGGTGAGTTGAGACTGTCGCTGTCGAGTCCGTTCGATCCGCGCCAGGCCGAGGGCTTCCGCTGTCCGCTGTTTCCGCCCGATCGCGTGGTCGATGTCGCGTCGATGTTGCTCGATCTCCTGCGCGATTGTCGTGTGACCGACGTTCGGGTCATCGCCGAAGCGCAGGCAGACCGGGATCCGGGTACCGGCTTGCCGCTGCTGTTCAGGGCCGACGCGATTCCGGATGGCGCTGCGGTAGTGTTCCACTGAAGGCTGACCCGTGTGAAACTGACCGCCAACATCGACGGGCACGCGTCAACGATTCGAGAATTTCTGCGACGACCTGGCGCTGTGGGTGATGTTTTACGGGCCCGAAGGCGGCGAGCGTGACAATTGAGCGGACTAGTCAGCGTTGCGTCGCCGCACCTTCCCCACGCCGCTGATGTCCTGTTCGAGCTTCGGATTGCCGAGATACTCCACCAGTCCCGCGCCGGAGATTTCGACCGCAAGCGACGTCCGGGCATTGACGAACGCCTTGCCGGCGCCGCTCACGTGCAGCTCCGCCCGGTCGCTTTCCAGACCGGACGCCCTGTACGATCCCGCGCCGGACAAATTCACGACCTGCGTACCGACCTTGCCGGCGAGCTCCGCCTTGGTCGCGCCGGACCCCTCCAAACGCAGCTGGGACGCCTGCAGATTCCCTATCCTTACCGTCGACGCGCCTGAGAAGTCGAGCCGCAGCTCCTCGGCGCGAAGATCATCGGCGGCGAGCTTGATGGCTCCCGCGGATTCCAATTGATGGAGCTTGATGAAGTCCACCGTGACACGAGGGGTCCGCCGGGTTCCGGACCAGTGCATCCAGTCCGACCATTGACGCTCCTGGGCTACGTCGATGAACAGCGTCCGGTCGCGGACCTCGGTGCGAATCCTGGGAAGGATCTTGGCGGCCGCCTCAATGGTTGCACCCTCGGTCGTGCCTTGGCGCAGGCGGACTTCCGCCGTGCCATAGACTTCGATCCGGCTGAACCCGGTCAGCACGCGCGTTTCTCGTTGCGACTCGACCACCGAGGCGTCGCGCCGGGTCGTCGCCAGTGTCGCAACCGCGACCAGGGTCGCGATGAAGACACCGACGATCACGATAATGAATGTCTTCACAAAAGATTCCGCGTCTGGGCCATGCCTATTGGATGCGGCGAGGATGCCGCCTGGATTCACTATCCACGTTGCGTGGCCATCAAGCGCTCGTGAGGTCGCGTCGATAGCGCTCGGCGTTCTCGACATAGTGATCGGCGATCTGTCGCAAACCGGTAACCTCGTCGGGGGTCAGGGTGCGAACCACCTTGCCCGGCGAGCCGATCACCAGCGACCGGTCGGGAATCACCTTGCCTTCAGGAACGAGCGTATTGGCGCCGACCAGGCATTCCTTGCCGATTACCGCGCCATTCAGGATCACCGCCTTGATGCCGATCAGCGAACCCTCGCCGATGACGCAACCGTGCAGCATCGCGAGATGGCCGACGCTGACCGACGCCCCCACGGAGAGCGGCACACCTTCATCGGTGTGGAGGACCGAGCCGTCCTGGATGTTGCAACGCGGACCAAGCACGATGTCCTCGTTGTCGCCACGAATGACCACGTTGAACCACACCGAAACCTGTTGCTCGAGAATGACGCTGCCGACGACGATCGCATTGGGGGCAATGTAATGGCCGCTGCCGCGCAACTGGACCCGTCGATCGCCGAGGGTGTAGATCATGGTGCTTCGGAAGCAAAAGCCCGATGATACGGCAGGGCGGCGCCAGCTGGCATGGCCGCTATAATGCTGCCTCGATCACTGCTCTCCGCTTTCGATGAATCTAGATCGCGTTCCTGCCGGCAACGACGTTCCCGACGATTGCAACGTGATCATCGAGATCCCGATGCGCGGCGATCCGATCAAGTATGAAGTCGACAAGGAGACCGGGGCGGTATTCGTCGATCGCTTCATGTCGACCGCCATGCACTACCCTTGCAACTACGGCTACATCCCGCGCACCCTCTCCGACGACGGCGATCCGTCGGACGTGCTGGTGCTCTCGCCGATGCCGCTCATTACGGGCGTGGTCGTGCGCTGCCGACCGATCGGGATGCTGAAAATGGACGACGAGGCAGGCGGAGACGCCAAGATCCTCGCGGTGCCGACCGACAAACTCACCGGGCTGTATCGCGCAATCCAGTCGCCGCGCGACCTGCCGGAGATCACCACCCGGCAGATCGCGCATTTCTTCGAGCACTACAAGGATCTTGAGCCGGGCAAGTGGGTCCGGGTTTCGACCTGGGTCGGAGCCGAGGCTGCCAAGGCCGAAATTCTTGCCAGCGTTGCGCGTTATCAGGCCGCACAGCCTGTGGTCAGACTGTAGGGAACTAGCGGGCGACGACGAGACGGGTACCCGCAACTCGGTCCTGCAGGAACTGATGATCGGCACTCACCAGCGCCCAAGCATAGTTGATAGCAAGCAGCGCGACTGCCCAGCGGCCGTATCCCGAGGGCCGCAACCCCGCGTAAGCGGCGATGGCAAATCCGGGGCCGATCCAGCAGGCGACATAGCGGAGGGCAGCCCGGGATGTGCCGACCGGAGCTCCTCCGGTCGACTCCATCGCGAGGCGCCACGTCTTCATCGGCAGGGTCCGCCGGCCGTTGCTCCATCCCCAGGCGAAATAGGCGCCGAACACTGCGAACAGGCAGCCGAACGAAATCGCCTGGGCCGTGGGTGTCAGGGGCGGTGGTGCGCGTTCCGAGACGGGTATCGAGGGTGCGGCCGTCAGCACCGGCAGCAGCGCAAACCCGACCGCCAGCGCTAGGGCGGTTAGCAGCAAGGTCTCGTATAGGGTTGCGGCGAGACGCCGTGCTAAGCCGGCACCCTCGCTTACGCCGTCCGCAGGAAGGCGAGCCTTAGGAAGCAGAAGGACACCAGGGGAGCTGGTTGGCTCAGTTGGCTAATGCGCCGGCGCCGGCGTCGTTGCCGGCGTAGCCTTGGCCGGAGGGGCACCCGCAGGCGCGGCCGGTCGCGTCGCCAGCTCCTGCTTTTTTTCCGGTGGCAGTTGCTGATATTCCTGCCATTTCTGCCGGACTTCCTGCCGCTGCTCTGGCGGCAGCTGCTTCAAGGTCTTGAATTGCGCCCTGGCTGCCCGTCGTTCATCCGGCGTCAGGCGCGCCCAGGCGGCCATTTGCTCCTGGATGCGTTGCTGCTGATCGGGCGCCATTTTTGGATAGCGCTGAGCGATGCCCAGCCACTTCTGCTTGCGGGGGGTGTCGAGCTTGTCCCAGTCTGGCTCAAGGGGAGCAAGGACCTGCCTGTCGTTCGGGGAGAGGTCGGCCCAATTCGACGAGCGTGCAACGACCGGCCCTGACGCAGCAGGGCCGCTGAAAATACTCGTCGAGAGGACCAGGCCGAGAATCAGCAGGCGCAACGTCAGGGTTGGGGTTCTTTCAGCCAATTCTGGAATCCCCGGTCCAGATACGCTTCGATCGGCAGCTCCGAGGTCAGCAGCGCCGCATCGGTTTCCTCGATATCCCGCGTTTGCTGCGCGATCTGCCAGTTCTGGAAAAAGAGGACGCCGCCGGCTATTAGCAGCATACCGATCCATAGCCGCGCGTCGCCGAGTAGCGGCCTGCCACCGCTGAGTGATCCGCTTCGGCCGTCGGTGAGCGCGAGCTCGGACGAGCGCTGCGGCTCTCCCGCCGCAGCTAATGCCGCCTGGCGCGCGAGTTGCAGCTTGTACGCCGTCCCGGCCTTCAGTTGGGCCGTCCCTTTGTCCAGATAAGCTGTTATTTTTTTTGCGGTTTCAAGCTGGTTCATAACGATATTCCTTTGGCCTTGAGCATCTCGGCCAGCGCATGAACTGCGCGCGAGCAGTGGGTCTTCACGCTACCCTCGGAACAGCCCATCGCGGCCGCGGTTTCGGCCACGTCGAGTTCTTCCCAGTAACGCAACAGAAAGGCTTCGCGTTGACGCGCCGGCAACCGGGCCAGCGCCTGCTCGATGAGTCCCACGATCTGGCCCTGTTCGACTTGGCGGGCCGGGTCCGCGGTCCTTTTCGAGTCCGATTTTGCCGGCAAAGTTTCCAGGAGGTCAAAATCATCATCTTTGTTGTCCTTCTGGCCAAAGGAGGAAAACAGGGTCGTCCACGCGGATCGCACCTTCTGGCGACGGAAATGGTCGTGGATCGTGTTCTGCAGGATCCGCTGAAACAGCATCGGCAGCTCAGCCACCGGCTTGTCCGCGTATTTCTCCGTGAGCTTCAGCATCGCGTCCTGCACGACATCAAGGGCGGAATCCTCATCGCGAACCGCGAACATCGCTTGCTTGAAGGCGCGGCGCTCTACTTCGGCCAAAAACGCGGAGATTTCCTGATGCGAAGCCAGTTGCGCCTCGATGAACGTGGGGATTCGGTGAATTATAAGCACAAGCCGTTGACCGGCGCCTGCCCCAGCCGTTTGTGTGCTGCATCCAACATTGACGAAAGACGTCCGAGACGCTACTGTTCACTCGTCGGCGGTTGCCGCCGGCAGAAGCACTGCAACATCGGTCGTTCGCGTTCCATCCGCCGGCGCCACAAGTGCTCGTGGAAAACCCTGGAGAACGCGGGTGGCCGTGACCCAATCGCGGCTTTCTACCCGATCCAAGCCCGTTCGGACGCGACTACCCGAACCGCGTCCCGCAGTTTGCAGCGGCTTAAGGTGCTTTGGCTATCCGAGCCAGGCGCATTAGGCTCATGTTTACTTGCCTTCGCCGAAAGGGAGCTCATGCAACTCACGGGCGCAGAAATCGTTATCCGTTGCCTCCAGGAAGAGGGCGTCGAGTACGTCTTCGGCTACCCTGGTGGGGCGGTTCTCAATATCTACGACGAGCTGTTCAAGCAGGAAAAGGTGAAGCACGTCCTCGTTCGCCACGAACAGGGGGCGGTGCACGCCGCGGACGGCTATTCGCGCTCGTCGCACAAGGTCGGGGTCGCGCTGGTGACGTCTGGCCCCGGCGTGACCAACGCGGTCACCGGCATCGCCACCGCCTACATGGACTCGGTGCCGCTGGTCATCATCAGCGGTCAGGTCCCGACCCACGCTATCGGCCAGGACGCGTTCCAGGAATGCGACACGGTGGGCATCACTCGCCCGTGCGTCAAACACAATTTTCTGGTCAAGGACGTCAAGGATGTCGCGCTGACCATCAAAAAGGCGTTCTATCTTGCCGCCACCGGCCGGCCCGGCCCGGTGCTGGTCGACATCCCTAAGGATGTGACGCAGGCGACGACGGAATTTTCCTATCCGAAGACGGTTTCGCTGCGCTCGTACAACCCGGTGACCAAAGGCCATGCCGGCCAGATCCGCAAGGCGGTGCAGCTCCTGCTCGAGGCCAAGCGGCCGATGGTCTACGCGGGTGGAGGCGTGATCCTCAACAACGCGTCGTCACAACTGACAAGGCTGGTCCGCCTGCTCGGCTTTCCCTGCACCAACACGCTCATGGGTCTGGGAGGCTTTCCCGGCACCGATCCTCAGTTCACCGGCATGCTCGGCATGCACGGCACCTACGAATCGAACATGGCGATGCAGAACTGCGATGTCTTGATCGCGGTAGGCGCGCGTTTCGACGACCGCGTGATCGGCAATCCGGCGAGCTTCTTTCGCAGCGACCGCCGCATCATTCACATCGACATCGACCCGTCGTCGATCTCGAAGCGGGTCAAGGTCGACGTGCCGATTGTCGGCTATGTGAGCGAAGTGCTCGACGAGATGCTCAAGCTCATCGAGTCGTCGAATATCCGGCCCGATCCGGCCGCGCTCAAGGTCTGGTGGGGCGAGATCAAGGAATGGCAGCGCAAGGACTGCCTGAAGTACGACAAGAAAAGCGAATTGATCAAACCGCAGTTCGTGGTCGAGAAGCTCTACGAGCTGACCGGTGGCGACGCATTCATCACTTCCGACGTCGGCCAGCATCAGATGTGGGCGGCGCAGTACTACAAGTTCGACAAGCCGCGGCGGTGGATCAATTCAGGCGGCTTGGGCACAATGGGCTTCGGCCTTCCTGCCGCGATGGGCGTGCAGCTGGTCAATCCCGGCGCGACCGTCGTCTGCGTGACCGGCGAAGCGTCGATCCAGATGTGCATTCAGGAGCTTTCGACCTGCAAGCAGTATCACCTGCCGATCAAGATCGTGAACCTGAACAATCGCTACATGGGCATGGTCCGCCAGTGGCAGGAGTTTTTCTACGGCAACCGATACGCGGAATCGTATATGGATGCATTGCCTGACTTCGTGAAGTTGTCCGAGGCTTATGGCCATGTCGGGATGAAGATCGAAAAGCCAGGCGACGTCGAGTCGGCGTTGAAGGATGCGCTGAAGCAGAAGGATCGGCTGGTGTTCCTGGATTTCATCACTGATCAGACCGAGAATGTGTTTCCGATGATCGCGGCCGGCAAGGGGCTGACCGAAATGATCCTGGCCGAAGAGCTGTGAGGCGGCCGCGATGAGGCATATTCTTTCGATTCTGGTCGAAAACGAGGCGGGCGCGCTGTCCCGTATCTCAGGGCTCTTCTCCGCCCGCGGCTACAACATCGAGTCGCTTACCGTGGCGCCGACAGAAGACGCAACCATGTCGCGGATGACGATCGTGACCGTCGGCTCCGACGACGTGGTCGAGCAGATCACCAAACAATTGAACAAGCTGGTCGAAGTCGTCAAAGTGATCGATCTCACCGACGGCAACCACATCGAGCGCGAATTGATGCTGGTAAAGGTGCGTGCCGCGGGCAAGGATCGCGAGGAGATGAAGCGGCTCGCGGATATTTTTCGCGGCAATATTCTCGACGTGACCGACAAGAGCTACACCATCGAGCTGACTGGAACGGGATCGAAGCTCGACGCATTTCTGCAGACGATGGAGCCGGGCGTGATTCTCGAGACGGTGCGCACTGGCGCGTCAGGCATCGGCCGTGGCGAGCGTATTCTCAGGGTCTGATCCGCCATAGGGTCAAGTGAGCGGTAAATAAGGGGGAAACGAAGATGATGAAGGTTTATTACGACAAGGATGCCGATCTGTCGCTCATCAAGGGCAAGAAGGTGACCATCGTCGGCTACGGCTCGCAGGGTCACGCGCATGCGCAGAACCTCAACGACTCGGGCATCAAGGTCACCGTCGGCCTGCGCAAGGGCGGCGCGTCGTGGGACAAGGCGAAGAAAGCCGGCCTCAAGGTCGCTGAAGTCACCGAAGCGGTCAAAGGCGCCGACTTCGTGATGATGCTGATGCCCGACGAGCATATCGCCGCGGTCTACCGCGACGAGGTTGAGCCCAACATTCGCAAGGGCGCGACGCTCGCCTTCGCGCACGGCTTCAATATCCACTACGGCCAGGTTCAACCCCGCGCCGACATCGACGTGGTGATGATCGCGCCCAAGGCGCCGGGGCACACGGTGCGCTCGACCTACGTGCAGGGCGGAGGGACGCCGATGCTGATCGCGATCCATCAGGACGCAAGCCGCAAGGCGCGCGATCTTGCGCTGTCGTACGCTGCCGCGATCGGCGGCGCGCGCGCCGGCGTGATCGAGACATCGTTCAAGGAAGAGACCGAGACCGATCTGTTCGGCGAGCAGGCAGTGTTGTGCGGCGGTTGCGTCGAGCTGGTCAAGGCCGGATTCGAGACGCTGGTCGAAGCGGGATACGCGCCGGAGATGGCTTACTTCGAATGCCTCCACGAGCTCAAGCTGATCGTCGACCTGATGTACGAGGGCGGCATCGGCAACATGAATTATTCGATCTCGAACAATGCCGAGTACGGCGAATACGTGACCGGCCCGAAGATCATCACCGGCGACACCAAGCGCGCCATGCGCGCGGCGCTGGACCGCATTCAGAGCGGGGAGTACGCGAAGGATTTCATCATCGAGAACCGCGCCGGCGCACCAACGCTATTGTCGAAGAGACGCATGACGACCGAACACCCGATCGAGCAGGTTGGCGCCAAGCTACGGGAAATGATGCCGTGGATAAAAAAGAATAAGCTGGTCGATCAAACGCGAAACTGATCGCTTTGGCCGATCGCGGCACGACGCACGCAGGCTTTTTTGCGCATCCGCTCCTGTTTCCCGGAGGAAATATGCATCCCCTGCATCGCCAGCGCGGCTGGCTCGGGCTCATCGGCTTGCTGCTCGCACTGGTCATCGTTGCGGTCCTGGCGCAGAAAGTGCTGAAGACATACGGGCTTCTGTCGGGTGCGGAATCCGGAGCCAGATCGGCCAGTGAGCGGGGGCCGCGCGGACCGGGTGAGGTGAGCCCCGCGCCGCTCGACGCGAGCGGCGTGACGCCGACGCCCGCCGCCGCCATGGAACGCGCTCGCGGACTGGAAAGCGCGGTCCAGCAGCAGGCGCAGGACTTGAACAAGCGCATGGACGAGACGGCGAAGTAGCATCTTCGACCTGTCACGATGAACAGCGGTTATCCGCATCCCATCATTGCTCGCGAAGGCTGGTTGTTCGTCGCGATATCGGCGACGGTGGCGCTCGCGCTGTCGCTCGCAGGGTGGTGGCTTGCGGCGGTGCCTGCATGGCTCATCGTGGTGTTCATCGTCCAATTCTTCCGCGATCCGCCGCGCGTGGTTCCGTCGCAGCCGAACGCGGTCTTGTCGCCCGCCGACGGCCGCGTCATGGTGGTGGAAAAGGCACGCGATCCTTATCTCGACCGCGAGGCATTGAAGATAAGCGTGTTCATGAACGTCTTCAACGTGCACTCCAACCGCAGCCCGGTCGATGGAACCGTGCGCAACAAGTGGTATCACGCCGGCAGCTTTATCAACGCGGCACTTGCCAAGTCCTCGCTCGAGAACGAACGCAATGCGCTTCATATCGCCAGTGCGAACGGAGCCGACGTGACTTGCGTGCAGATCGCCGGACTCATCGCGCGGCGCATTCTTTGCTACGTCGGGCCGGGCGACACCCTGGCGCGTGGACAGCGTTACGGTTTTATACGGTTCGGCTCGCGCGTCGATATCTACCTGCCGCCCACCGCGACGCCGAAAGTCGCGATCGGCGACATGGCGAAAGCGACGTCGACGATCATCGCCGAGCTCGCATAGCGGTCTCCTCTGCGACGTTGTGTTGCCTTGTCCGCCCTGCTAGGCTAGGCGCATGGTGGATTTCAAGCAGGAGCGCGCGCTGGCCAAGAACCGGATTCGGCGGCGCGGCATTTACTTGCTGCCGAATCTGTTCACGACCGCGGCGCTGTTCGCCGGTTTTTACGCGATCGTGCAGGCGATGAACGGGCGATTCGATCAGTCCGCCGTCGCAATCTTCGTCGCCATGGTGCTCGACGGTCTCGATGGGCGCGTCGCGCGCCTGACTAAAACGCAAAGCGCCTTCGGTGCCGAGTACGACAGCCTCTCCGACATGGTTTCATTCGGCGCGGCGCCGGCGCTCGTCGTCTACGAATGGTCGCTGCGCAGCATGGGCAAGCTGGGCTGGATCGCGGCGTTCATTTACGTCGCGGGCGCGGCGCTACGGCTCGCGCGCTTCAACACCATGCTCGAAGTTGCCGACAAACGCTATTTCCAGGGACTGCCGAGCCCTTCGGCGGCGGCGCTGGTCGCCGGTTTCGTCTGGATAATCGACGATTACGCCATCGACCCCGAAACCGTACGATGGGCCGCGTGGGCGGTCACACTATTCGCGGGTCTTACGATGGTCAGCAATCTCAAGTACTACAGCTTCAAGACGATCAACCTTCGCCGGAGCGTTCCCTTCGCGGTCGTGATTCTGATTGTTTTGTTCATCGTGCTGATTAGCTACCAGCCGTCGGTGATACCTTTTGCCGGGTTCGTGGTGTACGCGATTTCCGGCTTTATCTGGTCGGCGTGGCTGGCGCTGAAGCGACGGCGGGGTTGACGCATCGCCTGCGTGGCGCTCACGGCGATGGAAGCCCTGCGACCGAGCAGACCCGAACACGGGTAGGTGTTGTTCTATGACAGGCTTCGCGATGCAGACGGAGAACGGAACGCTCGAGCTTACGGTCCTAATGCCTTGTCTCAACGAGGTCGAGACAATTCAATGCTGCATTCGCAAGGCAAGGCAGTTCATCGACGCGACCGGGATTGCCGCCGAAGTCTTGGTTGCTGACAACGGCTCAAGCGACGATTCGCGTGCTCTTGCCGCTGCCGCCGGAGCTCGGATCGTGAGCGTTGCAAACCGAGGCTATGGCGCCGCGCTAATAGCAGGCATCGACGCCGCGCGCGGTCGATATGTGATCATGGGCGACGCTGACGATTCGTATGATTTTAGTCGACTCGAGCCGTTCGTGGCGAAGCTGCGGGACGGGTACGATCTGGTCGTAGGCAATCGCTTTCACGGCGGCATCGCGCCGCACGCCATGCCGCTCTTGCACAAATATCTAGGTAATCCGGCCTTGAGCTTTTTCGGGAGACTCTTCTTCGCCGTGCCAATCGGCGATTTTCATTGTGGCCTGCGTGGCTTCAAGCGTTCCGCCATTCAAGCTCTGAATCTGACGACGCCGGGAATGGAGTTTGCGAGCGAGATGATCGTTCGTGCTGGGCTCGCCAAGCTTCGCATCGTCGAAGTGGCGACGACACTGTCGCCGGATGGTCGTTCGCGGCCGCCGCACTTGCGCACTTGGCGCGACGGCTGGCGTCACCTGCGGTTTCTCCTGTTGCATTCGCCGGACTGGCTATTCCTCTACCCCGGTGTCGTCGTGTCGATCCTCGGGTTGATCGTTACGCTTGGCCTGCTGAACGGGCCGGTGCAGGTCGGCGTGATCCGACTGGACGTTCACACGCTTCTCTATGGCATGGCGGCGGTGCAGATCGGCGTACAGCTCATCTTTTTCGCGCTCATCGCCAGGGGCTACGCCAATAGCATAGGTATCCTGCCGGCCGGCACGCGCGGCGCGGGGCGCCTGGCGTCACTCTCGCTGGAATGGAGTATCGCTACCGGCACAATCCTGTTTGTTGTAGGTTTCGTACTGGGCGTCATCGCCGTTCAGCAATGGTCGCAGGCCGGGCTTCAGGCGCTGGATCCTTCGCGTGTCATGCGCCTGGTCATTCCGTCGGTCGGTCTAATGGTCCTTGGCAGCCAGCTAGTGATGAATGCTTTCGTGCTTGCCTTGCTCGCCGTCGCGCCGAAGCAACCGCGGATCGCCGCACCGACCGCGTCAGTGGACCCAAACCCCGCCGAGCTCTGCTCGGCTCAGCGGACAGGAGCAGAGCACGATGCGATTGGTTGACACTGTGTTGTGCGTCATTTGCGTAATCGGCGCATCAGTCGGGCAACTGCTATTTCGAGTCGCCGCCATCAGACTCGCGGACGATCGACTGAGCCTCGTCCAGCGCGCGATATCGCTCCCCATGATCGCCGCGATCGTCTTATATGGGTCGATGGTCCTGTTGTGGCTGTTTATCCTCGGCCGTGTCCCGTTGTCGATTGCCTTCCCGTTCTTCGGCCTTTGCTTCTTCATGGTGCCTCTCCTCGCCTGGCATTTCTTGGGAGATCCGCTGTCTTGGCGAACGTTTGTTGGCGCGGCGGCGATTCTCGGTGGGATCGCCATTGCCAGCCGATAACGGGCTCCTACCAGGAGTTCTCCGCTCGCCGACCTCAAGAAGAGACATTTCAGCGATCCGAGCTGGCAGTTCATCGCGGTCGCGCGTTCCCGTTAGCCGGTGCACCGCCTCGGTTAGGCCCGTCGATGCGGGCCGTGGCTATTGGACGCAGCTTGAGTCGTGTGGATCCGCGACGAAGGTACCGACTTGAAACACTACCTTGCCGTCGAACTGCCGGTAGTCTTCGATGATGGGCGCTTTCCAGAGCAGACGCCTCTGCCAATCGCTGAAACGTACTGCCCGCTCCCCGTCGATCAGCGCCACAGACACGTTGCGCTTGTGGCAAAGGAAGTGCTTGGCGGCATTTATGTTCTCGTCCGTTGAAATCTGTATGTTGGCCCCGGTCAGGAACACTATCGGCATATACAAGCCCCAATCCGGCAGAATGAGAAAGTGATCGCGCTTGGTTTGAAGCAGATCCTCGGCGAAGTGGTTGATCGCGTCCGAATACAGGCCGACGCCGTGCGTCTCGCTCAATTTCGCGGTCATTTGCCGATCACCCGCGACGTTGATGGCAATGAGCGCACCAACGACAATCAGTGCCGAGACACCCCAGGGTGCCCTCAACGCCGGCGCCGGCGCATCGTGGTCTAGCGTCGCGGCTACTAGAGTCGTGGCGAGCGCCGCATAGCTCAGCGGAACGAGGCAAGCGTAGTGATGGCCGCCGAGCCGGTTGCCGAAGATCAGCGACACTACGAAAAATGAGACTTCCAGTCCGAGCAGCAACCGCAGAAAGTCGGTTGCGGTCTTGCGGCGCTCGGTAATGGCCCATAGAACGAACGGAAGCCCGATCAGCATAACGATCTTCCACGTCGCCGCTGGCACAGGAGTGTAGTCGTTGAACATGAGGGCGGAGTTCCACCAGTTGGAGAAGACGGCGACAACGAGATTCCACGCATTGCCGACCCGTTCTGCGACCGATAGTTGGGAGCTGAAGGCCCCGAGGTCCGCTTGTGCGTGTGCGATGAATGAAAACAAGCCACCGATTCCTCCGCTCCTCCCGGCCACGATCGCGTACCCGACAAAATAGAACGTCGTGCCAAGGAGGACGCCTCCGGCCCAACGTGCCAGGCTGGGAAGCAGATTGCGTTGCGCTGCACTGCCGACGATGGCGCGACGCAGTCTGATCACGAGAGCAATGGCCAGCGCCGGGAAGAAAAACAGGTAGGTGAAATATCCGTAAATGGCAATGCCGAAAAACAGGCCGCTAAGCATCAGATCGCGTCGGGTGGAATCGGAATAGATGTCGGTTGCCCGGCTCATTTTCAGGATCGACAGAAAGATCCACATGATCGGCGCAGTGGTGAGATAGCTCTGTGTTCGAAACCCATAAATCAAGGCCGGATCGAGCGCAAGCGCGGCGCACGTCACGGCAGCCCAACCATGTGGAATCTTGCGATCCACGAGCATTGCGTAGACCGACCAGATGATCGCGAAGGCAAAGAGCGCATGCGTAATGCGCAGGCCGATCATGGTCGTACCAAAAATCAAGAATCCTGGAAGCCCAAGCCAGACCTGCTGTGTGCCGTGATAGAGCGCCGTCAGGATGGGAAACCGCTGCGCAGGGTAGTTCCCAGGCAAGACCCACGGCGGGATTTCGTAGCCATTCGGATTGAGGATGCGAACGACCAGGAAATCGGGATTGACTGCATCCATGTACAGGCCGGGAAGCGTGATGTGCCACCCTGCGGCGATGGCGAAGACGGCAGCAACGATGGCGAGCGGTATCCAGTAGGTGGCTCCGGTATTTCCTTTCGCAGTCAAATATTTCCTTTCGCACTCAAAGGGCCACTCCCATTGTGCAGGCCGTTGCGCGCCGCCGCAAATCCGGCTATAGTGAATCCATGAGCAGCTTGCGCGACCTTCTTTCGCGACTTTTCTCGATCGCCATTCCTGGCGATCTGCTGCTATTGCTGCGCCCAGCGCGCAGATAACTCATACCCCTTTCTCGCAGTCGCTGTCCTTCGCCCGCCAAGCGCCGGCGGGAGAAGCATTCTACGAATTGAATCGTGCAGGAGCCGACCATGCCAGACCACTTGATCATATTCGACACAACGTTGCGCGACGGCGAGCAGAGCCCGGGCGCGTCGATGACCGCAGAAGAGAAGATGCGGATCGCCAAGCAGCTCGAGCGACTGAAAGTCGACGTGATCGAAGCGGGCTTTCCGGCATCATCGAACGGTGATTTCGCCGCGGTCAATGCCATTGCCAAGGCGATCAAGAACAGCACGGTGTGCGCGCTTGCCCGCGCCAACGAGAACGATGTTCGCCGCGCAGGCGACGCGCTCAAGGGCGCCAAGTCGGGTCGCCTGCACATGTTTCTGGCGAGCTCGCCGATCCACATGAAGATGAAGCTGCGGATGACACCCGAGCAGGTGCTTGCGCAGGCGGTGAAGTCGATCGGCTGGGCGCGCGAATACACCGATAACATCGAGTTCTCGCCGGAAGATGCCGGCCGCTCGGAGCCCGACTTTCTGTGCAAGCTGGTCGAGGCGTCGATCGCCGCGGGTGCTACGACGATCAACATTCCCGACACCGTTGGCTACACCATGCCGTGGCAATTCGGGGAGCTCATTAAGAACCTGCGCGCACGGGTCCCGAATTCGGACAAGGCCGTATGGTCGGTCCATTGCCACAACGATCTGGGCATGGCCGTCGCGAACTCGGTGGCCGCGGTGATGAACGGCGCGCGCCAGGTCGAATGCACGATCAATGGCCTCGGCGAACGCGCCGGCAACGCGTCGCTGGAAGAAATCGTGATGGCGGTCAAGACGCGCAAGGATGTGTTCCCCTGCACGACGCGCATCGACACGACGCAGATCGTCGCCGCGTCCAAGCTCGTCTCGAGCATTACCGGCTTTCCGGTGCAGCCGAACAAGGCCATTGTCGGAGCCAACGCCTTTGCGCACGAATCCGGCATCCACCAGGATGGGGTGCTGAAGCACCGCGAAACCTACGAAATCATGCGTGCCGAAGACGTCGGCTGGGGCGCAAACAAGCTGGTGCTGGGCAAGCTCTCGGGCCGCAACGCATTCAAGAATCGACTGACCGAACTGGGGATCGAGCTCGGCACCGAGGAATCGCTCAACCACGCGTTCGCGCGCTTCAAAGAGCTCGCCGACAAGAAGGGCGAAATCTTCGACGAGGATCTGCACGCGCTGGTGTCCGACGAGCAGGTGACGCCGGAGCGCGAGCACTACAAGCTAATCGCGTTGAAGGTCGTCTCCGAAACGGGAGAGATTCCGCATGCGAAGATCACCATGGGCGCCGGCGATGCCGAGCTCACCGCGCAAACGCGCGGCGACGGGCCGATCGATGCGACCTTCAAGGCGATCGAGCAGTTGGCGCACTCGGGCACGAAGATGCTGCTGTACTCGGTCAACGCGATCACCACCGGCACTGACGCGCAGGGAGAGGTCACGGTGCGTCTGGAGCGCGACGGCCGCATCGTCAACGGGCTGGGCGCCGACACCGATATCCTGGTCGCGTCGGCCAAGGCCTACATCAACGCGCTCAACAAGCTGCACAGCAAGCAGGAGCGCCTGAACCCGCAACTGGCTGCGTAGTCTCATGGAGGCTGGCGAGACAGTCGCGGCGCGCCTGACGGAAGGCGACCAGGCGTCGCTGCCTCCGTTGGTTCGCGTCGGTGACAGCGATCTCGCGGTGTGGCCGGCCAACCAAATCGTCGCACCGCTGTCGGATTCGATGATGGCGGTGACAACGTTCGCCGACACCGCAAACTATCATGGGGCATTGATCGCCGCGGCCCTCGCCGGCGAGCAGGACCCGCGTTTCCGCGATCCGCAGTTCCGGGGTGCTTGCGGAGTCAAGGTCCGCAAGATTCCGGAATGGGGCTCACCCGCGGGCGAACTCGTTCACGCGCGGGCGCTCATGCTTGCCCATCAGACGCTGTCGCGCCGGCCGGTGTACGTGGACGATTCGTGGGCGAGCGTTTATCGCGCGGGGGACTATTGCATGCCCCATAGCCACCTGCGCTCGAACGCAAGCCTTGTCTATATGCTCGATCCGGGCGACGACGACCTCGACGACGCGCTCGCCGCCAAGCTCTGCTTTGCCGATCCACGCATCGATGCCTGCTGTCCGCACGAGCCCGGCCGCGTGACGCAGCACCTGATGCCGACCATGACACCGGGCACCATGGTGATCTTCGCCAGCGACTACCTGCACAGCGTCAATCCCTATCGGGGTCAGCGGCCGCGGATCACGCTGTCCTGGAACATTACCCTTGAGCGCTTGCCGGGGCGGCCGGGCGAGGGGTGGATGTAGGGGTCAAGTCGGGCAGGACGGCGCGCCTGCCGTCTGCTATCATTTCTGCACTGCAACATGGCGCCGCGCGCCGCTCTATGGGCGCGCCCGCTTGGCAGCACTGCTCCGCACCATGGCGGTGCGGCGGTGTCAACGGCAAGGAATGAGATGAGCGACCTCAGCTATGGCCCGGGAATCAAAATCACCGGCCGCATTGCCCCCGATTACGCGGAAATCCTGTCGCCCGACGCAATCGCGTTCGCGGCCCGGCTTCAACGCACATTCGGTACCCGCCGCGACGAGCTGCTCGCCAGGCGTGCAGCACGCCAGAAAGCATTCGACGCCGGCAAGCTCCCTGACTTTCTAGACGAGACGCGAAATATCCGCGAGGGGAGCTGGATCTGCGCAGCCGTCCCCGACGACATCCAGGATCGCAGGGTGGAGATCACCGGCCCGGTCGATCGCAAGATGATCATCAACGCGCTCAATTCGGGCGCCAGCGTGTTCATGGCCGACTTCGAGGATGCGAACACGCCGAGCTGGGACAACAATATTCAGGGACATCTCAACCTGCGCGACGCGATCCGCCGCCAGATCGATTTCGTCACGCCTGAGGGCAAGGCGTACAAGCTCCAGGAAAAAACCGCAACGCTCTTCGTCCGCCCGCGTGGCTGGCACCTCCCCGAGAAGCACGTCACGATCGACGGCAAGCCGATCTCCGGCGGGATCTTCGATTTCGCCTTGTATTTTTTCCACAACGCAAAGGCATTGATCGCGCGTGGCAGCGGCCCCTATTTCTACCTCCCCAAGATGGAGAGCCACCTCGAAGCAAGGCTCTGGAACGACATTTTTATCGCGGCCGAAGACAACTTGGGCGTCGAGCGCGGCACGATCAAGGCAACGGTCCTCATCGAGACGATCCTTGCCGCGTTCGAGATGGACGAGATCCTGTACGAGTTGCGCGAGCATTCCGCGGGCCTCAACTGCGGCCGCTGGGATTACATTTTCTCGTGCATCAAGAAGTTCCGTAACCGTCACGACTTTTGCCTCGCGGACCGTGCGCTGGTGACCATGACCACGCATTTCATGCGCTCCTACGCCGAGCTCTGCATCAAGACCTGTCACCGGCGCAACATTCATGCGATGGGCGGCATGGCTGCCCAGATCCCGGTGAAGAACGACGAAAAGGCCAATGCCGAAGCGTTCGCCAAGGTCAAGGTCGACAAGGAGCGCGAGGCGACGATCGGCCACGACGGCACCTGGGTCGCGCATCCGGGCATGGTGCAGCTCGCGAAAGAAGCCTTCGATCGGCTGATGCCGACAGCGAATCAAATCGCGACCAAGAAGCGCGAGGACGTGAATGTCACCGCCGCCGATCTCCTGCACTTCGAACCGGAAGCGCCGATCACCGAGAAGGGCTTGCGCCTCAACGTCAATGTCGCCATTCAGTACATCGGCGCGTGGCTTGCCGGGCAGGGTGCGGTGCCGATCTTCAACCTGATGGAGGATGCCGCCACGGCCGAGATTTCACGCTCGCAGGTCTGGCAGTGGATGCGCTCTCCCAAGGGTGTGCTCGACAATGGACGCAAGGTGACCAGGGAGATGGTTGCGGCGATGATTCCGGAAGAAATGCAGAAGATCCGCGAGCTGCTCGGAGCGGCCTACGGCGCAGGAAAATACGACGATGCGGCGAAAATTTTCGCCGATCTCGTTAACAACGATACGTTCGTGGAATTCCTGACGCTGCCGGCGTACGAGCGGATCGACTAACCTCGCACGCCTAGTCGACTGGCGTCGCAGTGGCGCAGCTCGCGCCGTGGCTTCACAGGATTCTGTAGTCGCGCCGCGCATCTGCAATGCGATCCATCATTGGATCACCTCATCCGCGCGCAGCAGCACCGACTGCGGGATCGCGATGCCAAGCTGTCGCGCGGTCTTGAGGTTCACGACCAACGCTATCCTGCTGAACGCCTCGACCGGCAGTTTCTCAGGGCTGGTCCCGGTGAGTACCAGCTCCGACACGGTATATCTTGGCTGGTTGTGCTTCGGCGAGCCGCACGATCACCGCGCTGCCGAGCAGGGCGATGAACGTTCGCCGATCCATCACTGAATCACCTCGTCCGCGCGCAGCAGCATCGATTGAGGGATCGTGAGGCCGAGCGCCTTGGCCGTTTTGACGTTGATGGCAAGGGAGTATCTCGTTGGTTGCTCAAACGGTAGCTCACCCGGCTTCGCACCCTTGAGAATCTTGTCAACGTACGTAGCCGCGCGCCGAAAATTGTCGACCAGGTCGGCCCCATAGCTCATCAAGCCGCCGACTTTCGCGTACTCGTGCAGGTTGTAAATTGACGGCAACCGCTGCTTCAGCGCGGCCTGCGCGATCTGCTGCGACTGCTGCGTGAAGTACGTGTCGGCGAACAGGATGACGGCATCGGCGCGATATTGCGCCAGCGAACCAAAGCCGGACTCGATTTCCGCGGCCGTACCCGCCTCCGCCAGCACGACTTGAATCCCGATTTTCTGCGCGGCCAACATCAGCCGCTTCATCTGGGCTGGATGTGTCACGTTGTCCGGGTTCAAGAGCACGCCGACCCGGGACAGTTGAGGCATCGGCGCCCTGAGCAACTCGAGTTGCTTCGGGCCCAGATCGACGGCGGTATCGGCTAGGCCAGTGAAGTTCCCACCAGGTTGCGCAATGCTCGCGGCCAAGCCTGCAGTGACCGGATCGTTGGTGACGGTGATGACAACGGGAATGCTGGTAGTGGCGTGCTGCAACGCGCGATACGCAACGCTACCTGTCGCCACGATGACATCAACTTTCGACTGTACAAGGTTCGCCGCAAGTCCGGGCGCGCGCTCGATTTTCCCGTCGCCAAATCGCGCCTCGATGATGATGTTCTTGCCCTCGACATAACCGAGTTCGCGCAAGCCCTGCACGAAGGCGTTGTAACGGCCGGTGTCCAACGCCGATTGGCGCGAACCGAAGTAGAAAAAGCCGATGCGCCAGACTTTGCCCGACTGTTGCGCGAACGCACCGAGCGGCATGGCGAGCACACCGGTCGCTGCGCTGACGATGAACGCCCGCCGGTCCATCATTGAATCACCTCATCCGCACGCAGCAGCAGCGACTGCGGAATCGTGAGCCCGAGCGCTTTGGCAGTCTTGAGATTAAGTCACCAGCTCGAATTTGGTCGGCTGCTGATATCGCTTATCGGCCGTTTGCCTGCTGGTACTGTCGCCGTTTCATGTCCAAGTACTCGTTTTGCTCGAGTTCGTGCAGTTGAAGCGAGTGCCGTTCCGTAAAAGCAAACCAATCGCGCAAGCGTACCTCGAGTTGTTCGTGCGGAGGCAGATTGCACGAGGAAAGGTACGCGACGAGGGCAAAGTAGTAGCGCATCACATTGCGCTCGATCGCGCCGCGGATGCCCTTGACGTATGCCGGAGACCCGTCAGGCTTACGTTCAAGGATCGTAAACCCAACTTTCTCGCGTCCCAAGCTGTGCAGATACGTCGCCATGGCAATGCGCGCGGCCGCGCCAAACCCATAACCATAGCTGAGGTGGAAGAACGTCCGTCCACGGTCCAGCGGCGTGGCTTCGAGCATAATCTTGTAGTCTGTAGTCCCTAACGGACCGGAGCGCGCGGTGAGAAGGATTTGGAAGTACTCGGAGGTGTCGATTGCGACCCGATACGCGTAGTCCAGGTGCGAAACGACGGTGTTCGGCTCGTCATGCTTGCCGCCCACATATACGCTGATCGTGGTCGGTGACACCGCGTCCGATACGCGGCAGTCTTTGACATTCAAGTGCAGGGCCAGGATGTCGCACCACTGTGACGCGAATTTCAGCGAGTTGCGCGCGCTCGCAAAAGAATCGTCGAGCACGCCGTAGAGCTCGCCTTGCAGCCTGTGCCCGGTCTCGGTGGAATCCAGATAAAGCGGCTTTTGAAACTGGCTGTGGTCGAGTTGCTCCTGCAGCGCCGCGTACTTTGCGCGCAGCGCCGCGGCCGGTGCGCTCACGGGCTCATCGGCGTACGCAAGACTTCCGCCTGCCTGGACCACGGCAATGACCAGCAACCTGATGAGCGCCGATAACACGTCTTTCTTTCGTTCTCCAGGTAGCATAAGCGGTGATGCCTGAGTCCGACACCCCATTCTGCCCCAGGCGGCCGCCGGATGGGTGAATTGCGGTCGACAAGGGTGCCTTGGTACCCTACTCCATATGCAAACCAAAAGCCCCACCTGCTCGGGTGGGGCTTTGGGGCCGCGACGGCACGAGAATGCAGGCTCGCTCGGCAATCCGAGGCAGCAAAGCTGGCGGACATGAGTCCGGAGGTTCGAAGGCTTCACGTGTGCGCCGCTCGTCGCGATCCTGGTCACTTTCCAGCCGCTCGCCGAGCCTGGTGATTGTCGTCGAGCGACCTCCGGATTGTCTCATCCGTGCACAGCCGGCGACGGGATTCCACCTTTTGAACGCGTCCGAGCCCGGTCTTGGTGATTGCTCGTTGTCAGAAACCCCAGATACGCCGCACACTCCGCCTATTTCCCGGACTTCGGGCCGGCAGGAGACCCATGGCAAGGCGCGCGAACACTGGCGGGGTAGACGTCGCAGAGCGGGATCCACGCTAATGACCAGCAGCGGGAGGCTGTTTCGCAAGTATGTGCTGTGGACGATGGCGCTGGTATGCGGCGCGCTGCTGGCGAGCGGTGCCATCAGCGTCTACTTTTCCTACCAGGAAAACAAGTCCGCGCTGTCGCTGGTGCAGCACGAAAAGGCGGTCGCCGCGGCAGCGCGCATAGAGCAGTTCATCCGCCAGATCGAGCAGCAACTGTCGTTCGCGGCGCTGCCGCAGCTCGGCACGGCAGGAGGCGACGAGCGGCGGATCGAGTTTCTCAAGCTGATTCGCCAGGTGCCGGCCGTCACCGATATTGCGCAGATTGACTCGGCTGGGCGGGAGCAACTGCTGGCGTCGCGCCTGGCGATGGATGTGGTGGGCAGCCAGCGCGACCGCTCGCAGGAACCGGCGTTCAAGGCGGTGCGGCCGGGGCAGACTTATTTCGGGCCGGTCTATTTCCGCAAGGAAACCGAGCCATACATGACCATCGCGGTTAAGGCGGGCGGCGAGGCGGGCAGCGTGACGATCGCGGAGGTGAACCTGAAGTTCATCTGGGATGTGGTCTCCCGCATCCGCATCGGCGAAAAGGGAAAGGCGTACGTGGTCGATGACACCGGGCACCTGGTAGCCGACCCTGACATCGGCCTCGTACTCAAGAAGACCGACCTCTCCGCGCTCGATCACGTCAAAGCGGCGTTCGCCGGCCGCATCGGCGAATCGGCGCGGCTCGCAAGAGACGTATCGGGCAACGAGGTGCTGACCGCATTCGCGCCCATCGATCCACTGGGATGGAAGGTGTTCGTGGAGCAGCCGGTCTCGGAGGTCTACGCCACGCTGAATGCCTCGATCCTGCGCACGGGACTATTGATCCTGCTCGGGCTTGCAGCATCCATTGTCGCGAGCCTCGCCTTCGCCCGCAGCATGGTGCGTCCGATCGCGGTCCTTCAGGAAGGCGCACAGCGCATCGGTGCGGGCGATCTCGAGCAAAAGATCGAGATACACACCGGCGACGAGCTCGAAGCGCTTGCCAACCAGTTCAACCGCATGACGGGAAAGTTGCGCGAGTCGTATGCCGGATTGGAACACAAGGTAGAGGAACGTACGCACGAGCTCAAGGATTCGCTCGACCAACAGACGGCGATCAGCGAGATCCTCCGTGTCATCTCCAGCTCGCCGGGCGACGTGCGGCCGATGCTGAATGCCGTCGCTGAACGCGCGCTGACACTCTGCGATGCAGCGCAGGCGACGATCCTGTTGGTCGAAGGCGACGCGCTTCGCGTCGCCGCCGGGTTGGGGCGCACGGGTACGTTCGACCCAGGCGAGCTGTTCCCTCTTAGCCGCGGCTCATTGAGCGGCCGTGCGGTCGTCGATGGCATATCCATTCACATCGAGGACTTGGCAGCTGCCTCGGAGCAGGAGTTCCCAGTCGGTCGCGAAATGCAAAGGCGAATCGGACATCACACCGCCCTTGCGGTGCCTCTGATGCGCGAGGACCGGGCGATCGGCGCGATCGCCCTCTGGCGCATGGAAGTGCGGCCATTCACTGAAAAGCAGATCGCGCTGGTGAGAACGTTCGCCGACCAGGCCGCGATCGCCATCGAAAACGTGCGTTTATTCAACGCGACGAAGGAGGCGCTCGAGCAGCAAACGGCGGTCGCGGAGATCCTGCGGGTGATCTCGAGCTCACCAACGGACGTGCAGCCTGTTCTCGATGCGATCGCTGAAAGCGCTGCGCGTCTGTGCGATGCCGCTGCAGCGTCGATGTACCTGACTGATGGCACCGTGCTGCGACACCTTGCGTCGAAGGGACCGTCGCCGGATCCTGTCAGCAGTGTCGAGGTGTTGCCGATCAACCGCGATTCCATCTCCGGCCGCGCGCTCCTCGAACGCCGAGCCATCGAGGTCGATGACATGCTCGCGGCGGGTGCCGACTATCCGCTTAGCGTTGAGATTGCGAAACGTTCCGGGCATCGCACGGTCGTCGTCGTGCCGCTGTTCCGCGAGGGAAACCCCTTTGGCACGATTTTGCTGCGCCGTCAGGAAGTGCGGCCGTTCAGTGAGCGGGAGCTTGCGCTGTTGCGGACCTTCGGTGATCAGGCGGCGATTGCGCTTGAAAACGTTCGGTTGTTCCGCGAGATCGAGGAAAAGAGCCGACAGCTCGAGGTGGCGAACAAACACAAGTCCGAATTCCTGGCCAACATGTCGCACGAGCTCAGGACGCCGCTCAACGCAATCATCGGCTTTTCCGAAGTTTTGCTCGAGAAGATGTTCGGCGAGATCAACGCCAAGCAGCAGGATTACCTCAGCGATATTCACTCGTCGGGCCGGCACCTTCTGGCGCTCATCAACGATATCCTCGACCTGTCCAAGATCGAGGCCGGGCGCATGGAGCTCGAGCCGTCCGACTTCGATGTTCCAACCGCGTTGCAAAACGCGATGACGCTGGTACGAGAGCGGGCACAACGGCACGGGATCGCTCTTTCGCTCGACATTGACCCCGCTGTGGGCGAGCTGCGCGCCGACGAACGCAAGTTCAAGCAGATCCTGGTCAATCTATTGTCCAATGCCGTCAAGTTCACGCCCGACGGCGGCCGGGTTGCCTTGCGTGCACAACCCGTCGACAGCGGTCTCGAATTTTCCGTCAGCGACACCGGAATCGGCATCGCGCCGGAAGACCAGGAAAAGGTGTTCGAGGAATTCCGCCAGGTGGGGGGCGATTACAAGACCAAGCAGGAAGGCACCGGGCTCGGTCTTGCGCTGGCGCGCAAGTTTGTGCAACTGCACGGCGGTGCCATCAGCGTGCAAAGCGAGCTGGGCAAAGGGGCGACCTTCACGTTTACGATACCAGGGGCGGCGGCATGAAACGAATACTGATCGTCGAAGACAATGAAAAGAATCTGAAGCTGGTGCGCGACATCCTGCAGGCGAAGGGCTTCGAAACCATGGAGGCCGTCACCGCGGAGGACGGCCTGGCGCTCGTAAAGCTGCACCACTTCGACCTCGTCCTCATGGACATTCAGCTACCGGGGATGAACGGCATCGAGGCGCTAGCCTGTCTGCGCGCCGACGAGACGACACGTGACATTCCCGTAGTCGCGGTTACGGCGTCGGTGACGATGCAGGATCAGAGCCAGATCACGCGTGCGGGTTTCGACGCATTCATCAGCAAGCCGATCAGCGTGAAAGAGTTTGTCGAAACGGTCAGCACGTTCGTCGGGAAGTCTGCGTGAACGAATCCGCCACCGTCCTCGTGGTCGACGACACGCCGCAGAACGTCAAGCTGCTGACTGACCTCCTGGCGCTCAACGGCTACCGCGTCGAGGCGGCGCAATCGGGGGAGGAAGCGCTGGCAAAAATCGCGGCCAGCATTCCGGACATCGTGCTGCTCGACGTCATGATGCCGGGTCTTTCCGGATACGACGTCTGCCGCAAAATTCGCCAGACGCCGGCGACAGCCCTGTTGCCGGTGGTGATGGTTACCTCGCTGGACCCGCAAACCGAGCGCGTTCACGGCATCGAGGCCGGGGCCGACGATTTTCTCGCCAAACCCATTAACCGGCCGGAGCTCTTCGCGCGGGTGAAATCGCTGCTGCGGGTGAAATCGCTTCAGGATGAGGTCAAGCGCCAGGCGGAGCAGCTCGCCGAATGGAATTCTCGCCTGGAGATGCGCGTCGCCGAACAGGTCTCGCAGATCGAGCGCATGGGCAGGCTCAAGGGTTTTTTCTCGCCGCAGATTGCCGAGCTGATCGTCTCCGGTGGCGCGGAGGACCTGCTGCGTCCGCATCGGCGCGAAGTGACCGTGGTTTTCCTGGATTTGCGCGGTTTCACTTCGTTCACCGAAACCGCGGAGCCGGAAGAAGTGATGGGTGTGCTCGCGGAGTATCACGCCACGGTCGGCCGGCTGGTGGTTGTGCACGAAGGAACGATCGAACATTTTGCTGGCGACGGCATGATGATATTTTTCAACGACCCCATTACCCTCGACAATGCTGCGGCTAGCGCGGCGCGCATGAGCTTGTCGCTACGGGCGGATTTCGTACCGTTGCGGGAGGGCTGGCGGAAGCGCGGATACACCCTCGACCTCGGGATCGGACTCGCGCAGGGTTATGCGACGCTGGGTGCCATTGGCTTCGCGGGTCGGCAGGATTATGCCGCCATCGGAAGCGTCACCAATCTTGCGACGCGGCTCTGCGCCGAGGCGAAGGGAGGCGAGATCCTTACCAACCAGAAGACGCTCGCCCGGATCGAAAACGAATTCGATGCCGAGCCACTTGGCAGGCGTTCGCTGAGGGGATTCGCTAACCCCGTAGACGTGTTCCGAATTCTTTGCAGCAAGGGCGCAGCGTAGCAGCGAGCCGTTACTCGATCCGGCAGACTTCGTCGAAGGCCAGTCGCGGCGCTCGAGGGCGCATTTTGGCGGTATCGCCCTACCCGATGTTGCAGAGGAAGTTCGAGTTGACCGTTCCGCCGGGGAAGAACGCTGCATCAAAAGGGCATCAGGAGGGGTGATGGGTGGAAATTTTTACAATGGGCAGTCGATTGAGACGCATTATCGGCGATATTGATTCAATTAATTGGACTCATGACTTCTGGCCGGGTAGATTTGTAGGCTGCAGTTTTCGGCGGGAATTTTTCCCCACTGGCGGGGCAGCAACGAGGAGATGGCAATGGAACTCAAAGGTACCAAGACGCACGACAATCTCAAAGCCGCGTTCGCTGGCGAATCGCAGGCGAACCGGCGCTATCTGTATTTTGCCAGCAAAGCCGACGTGGAAGGACAAAACGACATCGCGGCGGTGTTTCGCTCCACTGCCGAGGGCGAAACCGGCCATGCGCACGGTCATTTGGATTATCTGGTTGCCGTCGGTGATCCGGCGACCGATCTGCCGATCGGCAAAAGCCGCGACAATCTGAAAGCGGCGATCGCGGGCGAAACGCACGAGTACACCGACATGTATCCCGGCATGGCCAAGGCGGCGCGAGGCGAGGGCTTCGACGAGATCGCGGACTGGTTCGAGACCCTGGCCAAGGCCGAGCGGTCGCACGCGAACAGGTTTCAAAAGGCGTTGGACGCACTCTCCGATTAGCTGTTATTGCGTCATGGCAACAAACGTTCGGGTGTTTGGTCGCTGCGGGTTGCCCTGACGCAATAACTCCGCGGATTGGAGTGGCGTGCCGCGCCCGCCCCTCAATCCCTGGAATAGACGGGCCGTCTGCGGCGCGCGGGTATCGTTGTCAGCCGGTTCTCAGCGAAATGATCATGCGCGAAGGTAGCCTCGAAGCGCCTACCCGCCATCCTCTCGACTGGCGCAATCCGGCTTTCTACGATCAGGCGGCCGCGGACGCCGAGCTGGAGCGGATCTTCAACATCTGTCACGGCTGCCGGCGCTGCGTGAGCTTGTGCAACGCGTTCCCGACGCTGTTCGATCTGATTGACGCGAGCAAGAGCGGCGAGATCGATGGTGTGGCCAAGGAGGATTTCGGCAAGGTCGTCGATCAGTGCTATCTCTGCGACATCTGCTACATGACCAAGTGTCCGTATGTTCCGCCGCACCCCTGGAACGTGGATTTTCCGCATGTGATGCTGCGCTGCAAGGCCATCAAGTTCCAACGCGGTGAATCGAACTTTCGCGACAGGATGCTCAGCGGCACCGATCGGCTGGGCAAGCTGGCGACGATTCCGGTGGTGGTGCAGGTGGTCAACAAGGCGAACACGACGCCGGCCATCCGGCGGGGCATGCAGAAGCTCATCGGCATTCACGCCGAGCGGCGGTTGCCGGCCTTTGCGACCCGTCGCTTCGCCAAGCTCGCGCCGGAATCTAAAACGTGGCCGGTCAAGGACGGCGAGCGCACGCCAGGCAAGGTGGCGATCTTTTCCACCTGCTACGTCAGCTACAACGAGCCGTGCATCGGGCTCGATCTGATTCGGGTGCTCGAGCACAACGAGATTCCGTACGTGCTGGTTCAGAAGGAAACGTGCTGCGGCATGCCCAAGCTCGAACTGGGTGATCTGGAGTCGGTGGAAAGACTCAAAAATGCGAATGTCCCGGCGCTGGCGCGGCTTGCCGCAGAGGGATTCGCGATTCTCACCGCGGTGCCGTCTTGCACGCTGATGTTCAAGAGCGAGCTGCCGCTGATTTTCCCGGACGACGCCCAAGTGAAAGCCGTGGCCGAGGCGACCTTCGATCCGTTCGAATACCTGGCCGCCCGGGACAGGGACGCATTGCTGAAGAGGGACTTCACGACGCCGCTCGGCAAGGTGAGCTATCACATACCGTGCCATTCACGGGTGCAGAACATCGGCCAGAAGACCCGCGAAGTCCTGGAGTGGATTCCGAAGACGTCGATCAACACGGTGGAGCGATGCGCGGGACACGATGGCACGTGGGGCGTCAAGACCGAGCACTTCGAGACGTCGATGAAAATCGGCAGGCCCGTGTTCAGGCAAATGGGACAGAACGAGCCCGATTACATCAGCTCCGATTGTCCGATCGCCGGCCGCGCGATCTTGCAGGGAGTCGAGCAGGGCCAAACGCCGTCGCACGCTCGGAAGGCGCATCCGCTGACGCTGTTGCGGATCGCCTATGGCCTGGGCTCATCCGACGCCGACGGCGCCACGCCGTAGAACCACGCCAGCCATGCCACGCATTACACGCGATAGTCTGATGACGCTGGAGGCTTACGCCAAGGCTCGCAAGGACTTTCGCGCCAAGGTCATGGCGCACAAGAAAACCCGGGCCGTGCATCTTGGCGAACACCTGACGCTATTGTTCGAAGACGAGCTCACGATCCGCTACCAGATTCAGGAAATACTGCGCGTCGAAAAGACATTCGAGGAAGAGGCGATTCAGGACGAGCTCGACGCTTACAACCCGCTGGTGCCGGACGGCCTTAACTGGAAGGCGACACTGCTGGTCGAGTACGAGGACGTCGAGGACCGCAAGCAGGCGCTCGCGAAATTGAAAGGTATCGAAGACCGGGTGTGGGTTCAGGTCGGAAACTCGCCTCGCATTTACGCGATCGCGGACGAGGATCTGGAGCGCGAGAACGAGCAAAAGACGTCCGCCGTTCACTTCGTGCGTTTCGAATTGACCCGATCCCTGGTGGACCAATTGCGTCGCGGCAGCGCTCTTTCCATCGGCGTCGATCATCCCGCCTACACGTTTACGCTCCACGAAGTGCCGGAACCGACCCGCCGTGCGTTGCTTGCCGATCTCGCGAGCGATTAGAATTTAGGGAGATCGTCATTCCCGCGAAAGCGGGAATCCAGTGTCTTTTTCACGAACGCCGCTGGGTCCCCGCTTTCGCGGGGACGACCTGAATTTTGGCCCGTCTTGCTGCCCATTCACCGGTCGCCCTAGGCAGACCACCGCTCCCACGCGTCGCGCGTGATGCCACGAATGCAGAAGGGTTCCTGCCGCCCACGGTGTTCGCGTGTGACGGATTGCACCGGCATCAGGCCGCACTTCTCCATGACCCGCCCCGACGCAGGATTGCGCGTCAGGTGTGATGCGGTCATCTGATCGCATTCCAAGTAACTGAAGCTGAGCGCGACTACTGCTTGCACCGCGGCAGTGGCAAAGCCGCGGCCCCAGTATGGCGCACCGATCCAGTAGCCGAGATTCTCGTGCTCGTCGGCGACCGGTCGGGCCTCGATCGCGCCGACCAGCAACCCGTCTTCTGCCCGCGTGATGGCGTATACGAAGGCGATGCCGCGATCGCGCTCTCCTTGATGAGTGCCGATCCATTCCTCCGCCATCCCGCTGCAGTAGGGGTGCGGAATCAAAGCGGTCGTCTCCGCGACCGACAGGTCGCCAGCGAGGAGTTGCACGCGAGGTGCATCGTCCAGCGTGAACGGGCGCAGCCTGATGGGAAGCGAGGTGATGCGTTCTGGGAGCAAGTCCGGGGCGGCCGCTGGGTTTTCAGTCCCTGAAATTTCCGAATTGAACCGGAAAATCGGTGATGGTTTTCTTGACCAATGCGATGGCGTTTTGCAGCTCGTCTCTTTTCGCGCCCGAAACCCGCACCGCGTCGCCCTGGATGCTGCCTTGGACCTTGAGCTTGCTGTCCTTGAGCAGCTTGACGATCTTCTTGGACAGCTCCTGCTCGACGCCGACGCGGATCGTGACCTTCTGCTTGACCTTGTCATGGCTCATTTTTTCGATCGTCTCGAACTTGAGCGAGCGAACGTCGACCCCTCGCTTGGTAAGCTTGCCGAGCACGACGTCCGTGACCTGCCTGAGCTTGAAGTCGTCGTCGGCAAAAAGCGTCAGTTCCTTCTCCTTGTGCTCGACCCGCGCATCGGAGCCCTTGAAATCGAAGCGAGTCGATATCTCCTTGTTCGCCTGCTCGATGGCATTGCGAACCTCGACCTGATTCACCTCGGAAATGATATCGAATGACGGCATGGCGGCGACCTTGCGGCGTGAGATGAGAACTTAGTCTTTTCGCTTGCGCGCGAGCTTGGTCTCGATGCGCATGCGAAGAGCGTTGAGCTTGATGAAGCCGGTCGCGTCCTTCTGGTCGTAGGCGCCCCGGTCTTCCTCGAAAGTCGCGACGGTCGGGTCGAACAGCGAGTCCGCCTTCGAATCGCGGCCGACGACGATGACATTGCCCTTGTAGAGTTTGATGCGGACCCAGCCGTTGACCCGTACCTGCGATGCGTCGATCATCGTCTGCAGCATGGTGCGCTCGGGCGACCACCAGTAGCCGTTGTAGATCAGGCTCGCGTAGCGTGGCATCAAATCGTCCTTGAGATGCGCGACCTCGCGGTCGAGGCAGATCGATTCGATCGCCCGATGCGACTTCAGCATAATCGTGCCGCCCGGCGTTTCATAGCAGCCGCGCGACTTCATGCCGACATAGCGGTTCTCGACCAGATCGAGGCGGCCGACACCGTGCTTGCCGCCAATACGGTTGAGCTCGGTGAGCGTCTGCGCTGGAGTCATCGTCCTGCCGTTGACCGCGACGATGTCACCGCGCGCATATTCGAGCTCGAGATATTCTGCCGCGTCGGGCGCCTTTTCGGGTGAGACCGTCCACCGCCACACATCTTCTTCGGGCTCCTGCGCGGGATCTTCCAGCGCGCGACCTTCGTAGCTGATGTGCAGCAGGTTGGCGTCCATCGAATAAGGGCTGCCGCCGGCCTTGTGCTTCATTTCGATGGGTATGCCGTGCTTCGCGGCATATTCGAGCAGCTTCTCGCGCGAGGTAAGGTCCCATTCCCGCCATGGTGCGATCACACGGATGTCCGGCTCGAGCGCGTAATAGGCGAGCTCGAAGCGGACCTGGTCATTGCCTTTGCCCGTCGCACCGTGCGCTACCGCGTCGGCTTTGGTTTCGCGCGCGATTTCGATCTGCCGCTTGGCGATCAGCGGTCGCGCGATCGACGTCCCCAACAGATATTCGCCTTCGTAGATCGCGTTGGCGCGGAACATCGGATAAACGAAATCGCGGACGAATTCTTCTCGCAGGTCGTCAACGTAGATTTGGGTGACGCCGGCCGCTTTGGCCTTGGCGCGCGCCGGTTCGAGCTCCTCGCCCTGGCCGATGTCGGCGGTGAAGGTCACCACCTGGCACCGGTAAGTATCCTGCAGCCACTTGAGGATCACCGACGTGTCGAGGCCGCCGGAGTAGGCCAGCACTGCCTTGTTGACGGCGCTTGGCATACCGGTCAATCGATCCGCGCGCCGGTCTTGCGGATGACCGGCGCCCACTTGTCCGATTCGCTCTTGATCAGCGCCGCAAAATCGTCGGGGCTGCCGCCGACCAGCTCGAAGCCCTGGGCGTTGAGCGCGCTTTTCACCGTCGGGTCCTTGAGAATCGCGTTGATTTCGGTATTGAGGCGCTGCACGATCGGGCGTGGCGTTCCGGCTGCGACGAGGACGCCGTTCCAAGCCAGCGCCTCGAATCCAGGGTAGCCCGCTTCGGCAACCGCCGGCAGCTCCGGCAGCAAAGGAAATCGCTTGGCCGTCGAGACAGCCAAGGGCCGCAACCTGCCGGCCTGGATCTGCGCCTGCAGCGGCTGCATGACCGCGAATATCATCTGTGTCTCGCCTTGAATCGTCGCCGTAACCGCCGGTGGGGAACCGTTGAACGGCACATGGACGATGTCGATACCAGCGGTCACCTTCAGCAATTCCATCGTCAGGTGCGACGAGCTTCCGTTGCCGACCGAAGCGTAATTGAGCTTGCCGGGATTGGCCTTGGCGTAGTCGACGAGCTCCTTGACCGATCGGATCGGCAGCGCTGCGTTGACCGCGAGCACGTTCGGCTGACTGGAGGTGATGATCACGGCGGCCAGATCTTTTTGCGGGTCGTAGGGCAGTTTCGCGTACAGATGCGGGCCGAACGCCAGCGGTCCGTTGAACGAAATCACCATGGTGTAGCCATCGGGCGGTGACTTGGCAACAAAGTCGGTTGCGACCGTTCCGCCGGCGGCGGGTCGATCGTCGACCACCACGGGCTGTCCGAGCCTGTCTTTCAGGCGGTCGCCGATCATGCGCGCGAGCACGTCCAGAGAGCTGCCTGCAGGGGCCGCGACGATGAACTTGATCGGCTTGTCCGGCCAGCTCTGGGCGCCAGCTAACAGCGGGGTGAGCGTGGCGAACACCAAGAGCAACAGACAGGTCCTGCGTACCGACATGGGATCCCTTGATTATTCCGGCGTGTGGCAGACGGCTTCGATGTTGTGGCCATCGGGGTCCAGCACAAAAGCGCCGTAGTAGTTGGGGTGGTAGTGCGGACGCGGCCCCGGTGCGCCGTTGTCGCTCCCTCCCGCGGCCATCGCCGGCTTGTAAAAAACGTCGACCTGCGATCGCGAGTGGGCGCGGAAAGCGATGTGAATGGGCGGCACATTCGGCTTGCCCTGGCCGATCCAAAAATCCGGCTTAGGCGCAACGCCGAAACCTGCGGATTGTTCCCACTCCATCAGCAGCGTGTAACCGAGCGGCGCCAGCGCCGCGCGATAGAACGCCTTGCTTGTTACCACGTCGGAAACGGAGACTCCTGAGTGATCGATCATTTCAGCTCCCTGCAACGTACAGCTAGCCGCTTACGCGACCGCAAACGAGATACTCGAGCAGCGCCTTCTGCGCATGCAGGCGGTTCTCGGCCTCGTCCCAGACCACGCTTTGCGGACCGTCGATCACCTCGGCTGCCACTTCCTCACCTCGATGCGCGGGCAGGCAGTGCATGAAAAGCGCATCGGGATTCGCCTTGGCCATCATCTCTTCGTCGACTTCCCAGCGCGCGAAGTCGCGCTGCCGCTCGGCGTTCTCGGCTTCGAAGCCCATGCTGGTCCACACGTCGGTGGTGACCAGATCCGCTCCGCGACACGCCTGCATCGGGTCGGTGAAGGACTGGTAGCGGCTGGTGTCGAAAATGCCGGCGCGCTCCGGCTCCACTTCGTAACCCGGAGGGGTGGAAACGTGAACGTTGAAATCGAACAGCAGCGCCGCCTGCAGCCACGTATTGCAAACGTTGTTCGAGTCGCCGATCCAAGCCACGGTCTTCCCCTCGATCGAGCCGCGATGCTCGATGTAGGTGTAGACGTCCGCCAGAATCTGACAGGGGTGGTATTCGTTGGTGAGTCCGTTGATGACCGGCACTCGCGAATGCGCCGCGAAGCGCTCGATGATGGTCTGCTCGAAGGTGCGGATCATAACCACGTCGACCATCCGCGAAATCACGCGCGCGACATCCTCGATCGGCTCGCCGCGGCCGAGCTGAGTATCGCCCCGGTTCAAATTGATGGCGATGCCGCCCAGCTGGTTCATGCCGGCCTCGAACGACACGCGGGTGCGCGTCGACGCCTTCTCGAACACCATGGCCAGCGTGCGATCGCGCAGCGGCTGATAAATCTCGTAGCGCTTGAAACGCTCCTTGATCCAGCGCGTACGTTCGAACAGGTAGGCGAGCTCGTCACGGCTGAAATCCCGGAGCTGCAGAAAATGCTTGGGAGCCACGGCTGCGCTCACGACGGCAACCAAACCTGTTATCGCTGAAGAAACAGCATTTTAGCACGCGTCCCTAGGTAACCCATTGAGCGTTAGGATGGAGCCTGACGCCCCGATACCTGATATCGATCATTCCCGCTCATTTTGGTAACTGAGCGGGAATCCAGCGTCTGTTTCCCGAACGCCACTGGTCCCCGCTTTCGCGGGCACGACGCAAATTTCGTGCAAGCTGTCACCAGTTTCGATAATCCTGCGCGTCGGTCTATTGGTGCCGCTATGCTCGAAAAAAAAAGCGCCGCGCGGCGCCTTTTTTCCGTCACGAACGACGACTGCGCTACGGCAGCGCCTTGATGGCTTGCGCCAGTCGCGTCTTGTTTCGCGACGCCGTGTTCTTGTGCACGATCTTCTTGTCGGCGATGCGATCGATTACCGACTGCTGCGCCTTGAATTCCTTGGTCGCGGCCGCCTTGTCGCCGCCGGCGATGGCTTTCTTGACTTTCTTCAGCGCCGTGCGCAGCGATGATTTGAGGCTCGCGTTGTGCTGACGCCTCACTTCCGCTTGCCGAGCCCGTTTGCGCGCCTGGGCAGTGTTTGCCATGTTCGTGAATCCTTGATTGCGACGGTGGGTTCGTTGTTCGGTACGGGTGCGCTTGGAGCTGAAAACAAGCTTGGAGCTGAAAACAAAGCTGGCCGAGCGTTCGGTGGAGCACCCCAAAAAGACCGGGCATAATAGCGACTTTCCGGGTTTGGCGCAAGCCGGATCCGTTGCCGGTCGCTCGCTTCGTCGCTGTCTTCGTCGATTCTTCGTCGATTCTTCGTCCGTGCAACCCACTCCAAACCCGATCCGCGCGAAGGTCGTGACGCGCACGCGCGTCTCGCGATGAATCTGCTCAAGGCGCTGTCCACCATCAGCGCATTGACGCTGCTGTCGAGGATCACAGGACTCGTTCGCGAAAGCCTTAAAGCCGTCGGTTTCGGCGCCGGCTTGCAGATGGACGCTTTCGAAGCCGCGTTCCGTTTGCCCAATATTCTGCGGCGGCTGTTCGCCGAAGGCGCGTTCTCGCAGGCGTTCGTGCCGATTCTCGCCGAATACAAGCGCGCGCGCGGCGACGACGCGACGCGCGATCTCGTCAGCCGTGTCGCGACGCTGTTGGCGGTGCTGCTCCTCGCCCTGTCGGTGCTCGGTATCGTCGCCGCGCCCTGGCTGGTCTACCTTCTCGCCGGTGGCTTCGTGAGGACGCCGGGAAAGGTCGAGCTCACGGCGGAGCTCATCCGGATCATGTTCCCGTACGTTTTTTTCATATCGCTGGTGTCGCTCGCCGGCGGTGTGTTGAATGTTCACCGGCGCTTCGCGATCCCGGCCTTCACGCCGGTGCTGCTCAATGTCTCGATTATCGGCGCCACAATCTTCGCTGCTCCCCACTTTGATCCACCGATCGTCGCGCTGGCATGGGGGGTGGCGGTCGGCGGCGCGGCACAGCTCACGCTTCAGCTCGTGCCGCTCGCGCGGCTGTCCATGCTGCCGCGGCCCCGCTTCGACTGGCGCGACGAGGGCGTGCGCCGGGTACTGCGCGCCATGGGCCCCGCGGTGCTCGGCGTCTCCGCGGCGCAGATCTCCACGCTGATCAATACCCAGCTCGCGGCGTACCTCGGCGATGGACGGATCTCCTGGATCACCTATGCGGACCGCCTGATGGAATTCCCCAGCGCGATGCTAGGCGTCGCCTTGGGGACGGTGCTGCTGCCGAGCCTCGTGCAGCATCACCACGACGCAAACGAAGAACAGTATCGCGCGCTCCTCGACTGGGGCCTGAGGCTGACCTTCTTGCTGGCGCTTCCGGCGGCGCTTGCGCTGGCGTTGCTTGCCGTGCCGCTCATCTCAACCTTGTATCAGTACGGACGCTTTACGCCCAACGATGTGTGGCAGACGCGCGATGCGCTTCTGGGCTACAGCGTCGGGCTCATCGGCCTCATCGCCGTCAAGATTCTCGCGCCGGGCTTTTATGCGCGGCAGGATATGAAAACCCCCGTCAAGATCGCGTTCCTTACCGTGCTGGTCACCCAGATTCTGGCGGTGGCGATGATGTTTCAGATCGGCCACGCCGGTCTTACGCTGGCCACCTCGCTCGGCGCGTGCCTGAATGCAACGCTGTTGTTCGTGACCATGCGCCGCCGCGGCATCTATGTGCCTCAAGCCGGCTGGCCGCTGTTTCTCGGCCGAGTTGCCATTGCGCTGCTAGTGTTGGGCGGCGTGCTGTGGTGGGCGTCGGGAGCCGATGGGTTCTGGGTAACGGCAGGCCTGTGGGTGAAGGTAGGGCGGCTGTCCCTGGTGATTGTCGCCGGCGCGCTGACGTATTTCGCCGCTTTATGGCTGGTCGGATTCCGCTTTGCCGACTTCAATCGGCGCGAGCATCACTAGCGCAAAAAGGCCGGTGAGGTGTACTGGGGTGTAACTAACGGCAAAAAACGGGGCTGGCAGCATTCCCGCGCTTTAATGGTGATCGCCCGGCTTGCGATACGGACACATCACTCGCGTGCACTCGGCGTAAAGGTAGAGCGCGTGCTCGCTGATCTCGAACCCGCGCTCGCGGGCGATTTTGGTCTGCCGCTTCTCGATCTCGGCATCGAAGAATTCCTCGACGCGGCCGCATTGCAAGCACACCAGGTGATCGTGGTGGCCGCCCTGATTGAGCTCAAACACCGCCTTGCCCGATTCGAAGTGATGCCGCACCAGCAAGCCTGCCTGCTCGAATTGCGTCAGCACGCGATATACCGTCGCCAACCCCACGTCCAGACCTTCGGCCAGCAATTGCTTGTAGACGTCTTCGGCAGTCAAGTGCCTGACCTTGCTCTGCTCGAACAGGTTGATGATCTTGAGCCGCGGCAGCGTCGCCTTCAGACCGGCATTCTTGAGGTCGTGCTGAGTGGACATGACTGGTTCGAAGGGGACGGTGAGGGCCGGTAAGGTCGCGGGCGAGCGCCTTGCTATGATATAGTCTCCAGTCGTTTTTCGCAGCGGAAGTCCCACCCATGCGCGCACTTTTTTGCGCCACCGTCCTGGCACTGGTGCTGGCAGGATGCTCCTGGATACCGAGACTGGGCGTCTACAAGCTCGACGTCAATCAGGGCAATTACGTCACTTCGGACCAGGTCGATCGGCTGAAGGTCGGACAGACAAAGCAGCAGGTGCGCGCCTTCCTTGGCACGCCCATGCTCACGGACGTGTTTCACGCCGACCGCTGGGACTATCCCTACGAATTCAATCGCCTTGGGCGGACCCTCGAGCATCGGCAGTTCACGGTGTATTTCGTGGACGACAAGCTGGCGCGCTGGGAAGGCGACGAGATGCCGCCGCCGCCCGCCGAGGTCGCCCGCTCAGGCGGGGGTGACGCGGTGCTGGACAAATCGCTGTCGACCGCCCCGAAGACCGGCGAGGAAAGCTGGCTGCAGCAGCTCCTGAGAAAGCTGGGTTGGTGGCAGTAGCGGCCGGTCCGCTGCCGATACGCGTGGCGGTTGCCGGCAGCGGCGGGCGCATGGGCCAGACGCTGATCGACGCCGTACTCGCGGCACGCGACCTGACGCTTACCGGCGCACTGGAGATTGCCGGCAGCGCATTGCTCGGCCGCGACGTGGGCGAACGCAGCGGCCGCGCAACAGGTGTAACAATCACCGCCGATTCGGCAGCCGGCGTTGGCGACGCCGACGTGCTGATCGACTTTACCCGGCCCGAGGGAACGCTCGCCAATCTGGCCGCATGCGCGGCCGCGAGGGTCGGCGCCGTGGTGGGCACCACCGGGCTCTCGGCCGCGGACAAGGAATCGATGCGCGAGTTTGCACGCGTCATTCCGATTGTCTTCGCCCCCAACATGAGCGTGGGCGTCAACGTGCTCATCAAGCTGGTCGAGGTCGCGGCGCAGAGACTCGGTGACGATTACGATGTCGAGATCGTCGAAATGCATCATCGGCACAAGGTCGATGCGCCTTCCGGCACCGCGCTCCGGCTTGGCGAAGTGGCTGCGACGGCGCTCGGCCGAGATCTCGAGTCGGTGGGCGTCTACGCACGCGAAGGCGTTACCGGAGAGCGCCCGGGACGCGCGATCGGCTTCGCGAGCTTGCGCGGTGGCGATGTCGTCGGCGATCACACGGTCATTTTCGCGGGCGAGGGCGAGCGCGTTGAGCTCACTCACAGGGCCGGATCGCGGGTGAACTTTGCGCAAGGAGCCCTGCGCGCGGCGCGCTTTGTCGCGCTCAAGCGCAGTACCAAGGAGCCTCGCGTGTACGACATGCAGGACGTCCTGGACTTGCGTTGACGGGAATCTCGCCAAAGCGCCGCACCGATGCCGGTAGTGCACCCGTTCGATTTGAGTGACCGGCGCGCGCTGGTTACCGGCGCCGGCGGCGGTCTCGGATTCGCCATCGCCGCAGGGCTCGCTCGCGCCGGCGCTCATGTCGTTCTCAACGGACGCAATCGCGACAAGCTCGACGCCGCGAAAGCGTCGCTCGAGAGCGATGGCATGACCGCGCATGTCGCAGCTTTCGATGTGACCGATGCCCCCGCGGTCAACGATGCAATCGAGAACATCGAGCGCCGCATCGGCCCGCTCGACATCGTCGTCAACAATGCCGCGATGAATCGCCGGCAGCCGCTCGCCGATGTCAGCGACGCGCACTGGCGCGAGCTGATGGCGGCCAATCTCGACGCACCATTTTTTGTCGCGCGAGCCGTCATTCCCGGGATGACGGCGCGCCGGCGCGGCAAGATCGTCAACATCTGTTCGTTGGCGAGCGAAATCGGTCGCCCGAACATCGTTCCCTATGCAACGAGCAAGGGCGGCCTGCAGATGCTCACCCGTGCGCTCGCGGTCGAGCTCGCGCCTCACAACGTGCAGGTCAACGGCATCGCGCCTGGATTCTTCAAGACCGACATGAACGCTCCGCTGATTGCGGACGGGGAATTTTCCGCCTGGGTTGCCCGGCGCACGCCCGCGGGACGCTGGGGCGAGCCGCCTGAAATCGCCGGCGCCGCGGTCTTCCTGGCGTCGAGCGCCGCGGACTATGTGACCGGCCACATCCTGTTCGTCGACGGAGGCTTCAGCGTGGCGTATTAAATGCACACTGCTACTTAAGCAGCACGCCGGGCGAAGTGTTTCCCGA
>DASXBW010000023.1:0-4662 GCA_036491495.1 Casimicrobiaceae bacterium | reverse complement strand
TTCGGTCAGCCGGAGGTCAAGTTGGGACTGCTTCCCGGCGGAGGTGGAACCCAGCGTCTGCCTCGACTGATTGGCAAGGGTCGGGCGCTACAGCTCATTCTGACCGGCGAGACGATCCCCGCGCAGGAAGCCTGGCGGATCGGACTGGTCAACGAGATCGTGCCTGAGGCGGATCTCGTTTCGCGAGCCGAAGCCTTGCTGAGGCAGATCAGCGCCAATGCCCCCATCGCGATCAGGCTCGCGCTCGACGCCACGAACCAGGGGCTGGAGACCCACCAGGCGGAGGGCCTGTTGCTCGAGGCGTCCTACTTCGGCCTGTGTGCCGCGACCGATGACAAGAAGGAAGGCACCGCGGCCTTCCTTGAAAAGCGCGCCCCCCGCTTTGTGGGTCGATGAACGGCGGGCGTGAAGCGACCTGGCGGAGGAAATCATGACAGCCGACAACATCTTCTCTGGACTCAAGGTCGTCGACCTCGCGAGCTTTATCGCAGGCCCCAGCGCGGCGGTGATCCTGGGGGACTTCGGCGCCGACGTCGTCAAGGTCGAGCCACCTTCGGGTGACGTCTGGAGACACGCAAACCGGATTCCGCCACAGCCCCAGGCGAAGGAACCGTACCAATGGCACCTCGCCAACCGCAACAAGCGCGGATTGGCGCTCGACTTGAAATCGTCCGCTGCACCGCGTGTCGTGGAACGGCTCGTCAAATGGGCGGACGTGTTCATCGTCAACACGCCGCATCCGGCACGCAGGCGGTTGAAGCTGGAGTATTCCGACGTCGCGCACTGGAATCCACGGCTCATCTACGCGGATCTGACCGGCTTCGGAGAAAAGGGTCCCGATGCCGATCTGCCCGGCTTCGACATCACGTCGTACTGGGCACGTAGCGGCCTTCTGTCGATGACGCGCGATGCGGGCGTCCCGCCGACCTGGCCAGTACTCGGAAGCGGAGACAACGCGACGGCAGTCGGACTCTATTCGGCGATCGTCACTGCACTTTATCGCCGAGGACGGACCGGCGAGGGGGCGTACGTCACCACTTCACTGCTTGCCGAGGGCGTGTGGTCCGCGAGCGTCGCGATCCAGGCAGCGTTGAGCGGAGCGAAGTTCTACGGGCTGCACGACAGAAGGAGTCCTCCAAATGCGGCAATGAATGTCTACCAGGCGGCCGACGGCGCCTGGTTCGTCTTGCTCGTCACACCGGACAAGCTGGCGGCGGTTGCAGCGGGCATCGGCCGCGCAGACCTTCTGACGGACCCACGCTTCTCAGATCCGGCCACGCTGATGACGAACATGCCGCAGTTGACGGCGATCCTCGACGAAGTCTTCGGCGCGAAGCCGCTGGCGCACTGGTACGAAGTCTTCAGCGGGGTTCACGTGACGTTCGGCGCCGTCAAGGGACCAGAGGACGTCATCAACGATCCCCAGTTGCGCGCGAACGACATCGTCGTCCCGTTGGACGGCGCCGGCGGGCAAATGACGTCGACCATCAGCAGTCCCATCAAGGTACACGGCGTCACCAAGGTTTCAGCCCGGCGTGCCCCCGACGTTGGCGAGCACAACGACGAAGTGCTGCATCAACTCGGATTCACCGGCGCCGACATCGAACGCTTGAGGTCAGAAGGCGCGGTTCCGGCGGCGCCGAGCGCGCAGCAAACCGACGGGCCTGACGGGCATTGAGAGGCGTGCGCAGTCTGCCGCACGTGTGTGAATGCACTGCCACAGCCTTGATCCGACCGCCAGAGGCAGCGGCCCATACAGCTCGACACACTGAAAGTGAACAGCCCTATACCCCGCATCGTCGTCGTCGGTGGAGGTGCCGGAGGCGCAGAGCTTGTCGCGGCGCTAGGCCGCCGGTTCGGTCGCGGGAAGGCCGAGATCACCCTCGTCGACTGTGCCGCCTCACACCTTTGGAAGCCCCGATTGCACGAGGTCGCGGCCGGTCTGATCAGCCAGGAGGAGGACGATTTACCCTATCTCGCGCTGGGATACGCCAATCACTTCCGGTTCCAGATGGGCGCGCTAACCGGTCTCGATGTCGTCAGCAAGACGATTTCGATCGCCGGCATCGCGGGTGCCGACGGCAGCCATCTCGTGGGTCCGCGGCAGATTCCCTACGACATCCTTGTCCTGGCGATCGGTTCGCAGGTCAACGATTTCGGTATCGAGGGTGTGGTCGAGCATTGCCACATGCTGGACAGCGCCGACCAGGCTAGCGCCTTCCAACGTCGGCTGCTTGAGCGCGCCATCCAGGTGTCGGAGGACCTGACCAACGACCTTCGCGTTGGGATCGTCGGCGCCGGTGCGACCGGTGTCGAGCTCGCAGTTGAGCTCCACCATGCCGTCAGCGCCATGCAGCGATATGGCGGGCTTGCCGGCTCGAGTCGCCTTGCGATCACCGTCGTCGACATGGCGCAGCGCGTGCTCGCGAACAGCAATCCCCACACCTCGGCATTCGCGGACCGGGCGCTCAGCCGCCTTGGTGTTACGGTTCGCTTAAACGCCAGTGTCGCGCGCGTGACCGCGGACGCCTTGATCCTTAAAACGGGCGAGCACATTCCCTGCGACCTCAAGGTCTGGGCCTCGGGAATCAGCGGCCGGCCGGTGGCCGAGCAATTGAAGGGCCTGCAGATCGCCAGGGGCCGCCGGATCGTCTGCGACAGCTTCCTTCGCTGCAAGGGTGTTGAGACCATCTACGCGCTAGGGGACTGTGCCGCGGTTCTGGACCCAAAGACAGGACAAAACTTGCCTGCCACCGCGCAGGTCGCCCATCAGCAGGCCGCCTACTTGGTCGGATCCATTCTCGCGTCACATCAAGGACGCGTGCCCGACCCGTTCACGTACAGGCCGAAGGGGTCACTCATCTCGCTGGGGTCAGACTCGGCGGCCGCGGAACTCCCAGCGCCAAGGCGAGGCCTGCTCACGTTCCGCGGGACGCTTCCAAAGGTCTTCTACGTCTCGCTGCAAGTCCTGCACCGAGCCTGCCTGGTGGGCTGGACGCGCACCATCGCCCTGTCGTTGGCCGACGCCCTGCGCAGGACCACCACACCTCCGGTCAAGTTCCATTGACACTGATCGCCTGCAGCGGCTGCGATCTGCTCCAGCATCTCCCGCCCTTGAGCGACGGCGGCAGAGCGCGCTGCCCTCGCTGCGGCGAAATCCTCGCCAGCGCACCGCGCGACCCGCTCGATCGACCTCTGGCCCTGACGATTGCCGCAGCCATCGTGTTCGCGACGGCGAACGCGGCGCCGCTGATGCAGCTCTCCGCGACCGGCCGCGAGGTCAGCACGACCCTCATCGGTGGCGCGCACGAGATGTGGCTGCAGGGGCACGAGCTCATCGCGGCGGCAGTCGCCCTTTGCGCGGTCGTTGCGCCGGCGAGCTACATCGTCCTCCAGCTGGTCGTGCTGCTCATGATCCGGAGGCCGCCCGCGCCGCGCTGGGTTGCCGTGGCCCTGCGCTGGACGGCCCTCGCCCACCCGTGGTCGATGACCGAAGTGCTGTTGCTAGGCATCCTCGTGGCGCTGACCAAGCTCTCGCAGCTCGCGACCGTAACGCCCGGGCTGGCGATGTATGCCGCGGGTGTTCTCATCGTCCTGCTGGCGAGGATCGCGATCGACGTCAACCCGCGCGAATATTGGCAGCGTGTCGAGTGGATGAGTTCGCCTGCCGCCGCCAACGACGGATTGGTCCCGAAGCTCGTACCGGATCGTGCGCGATGACCCCCCTGCCGATCATCGCCGCGCGCGCCGGTCTGGTCTCCTGCACGACCTGCAGGCTGTTGTCGCGAGCTCTCGGCGCCACAGCACCGGGGCGTTGTCCGCGTTGCGGAGCGCGGCTCGCCTCGCGCCGCCCCGACTCGGTCCAGCGGACCTGGGCGCTGCTCGTCGCCGCCGCGATCTGCTACGTCCCCGCCAACCTGCTGCCGGTCTTGACGAGCTCGTCGCTCGGGTCGACCGGCTCCGACACCATCCTGTCCGGCGTCGTGTACCTCTACACCTCGGGCTCCTGGCCGCTGGCCCTGATCGTCCTGGTCGCCAGCGTCATGATCCCGATCGGCAAGATCGTCGCCATCGCGTATCTCCTGGTCAATCTGCGGCGCGGCTCGGCCAGGACGACCCGCGAGCGTGCCCGCCTGTATCGGATGGTCGAGTTCATCGGCCGCTGGTCGATGCTCGACGTCTTTGCCGACACCTTCGTCGTCGCCCTGGTGCAGCTGCCGCCTTTGATGTCGGAGCAGGCCGGTCCAGGGGTCGCCTTCTTCATGGCCGTCGTCGTGCTCACGATGGTTGCCGCGCAGTCCTTCGACCCGCGCCTCCTCTGGGACCGCGAGCCCGTGCCATCGAAGAGCCATGGCTGAGCAAGGCGACCTCGACGACCTGCCGACCGCTTCGGCCGTGCCGGCGCACCGACGTCGCATCTCCGCGGTCTGGATCATCCCGATCCTTGCTGCCGTCGTCGGCGCGGGAATCGCGATCCAGCGCCTGGTCAACGAGGGCCCGATCGTCAGGATCGTCTTCAATTCCGCCGAAGGGCTCGAGGCCGGCAAGACCTTCGTCAAGTACAAGGAAGTCAATATCGGGCAGGTGGTCGCTGTCCGCCTGTCGAAGGACTTCGGCAAGGTCGAGGTCCAGGCGAAGATCGACAAGAGCGCCGCACCCCTG
>DASXBW010000022.1:0-11792 GCA_036491495.1 Casimicrobiaceae bacterium | reverse complement strand
GGCCGCCCTGGTCGAAGCCGACGTAGCCCGGAGGCGCGCCGATGAGGCGGCTGACCGCGTGCCGCTCCATGTACTCCGACATGTCGAAGCGGATGAGGTCGATTCCGAGGATGAACGCGAGCTGCTTCGCGACTTCGGTCTTGCCGACGCCGGTCGGGCCCGAGAACAGGAACGCGCCGATCGGCTTTTCCGGCTTGCCGAGACCCGAGCGCGCCATCTTGATCGCCGACGCGAGCGCGTCGATCGCCGGATCCTGGCCGAAGACGACGCTCTTCAGGTCGCGGTCGAGCGTCTTCAGCTTCGAGCGGTCGTCGCTCGACACCGAAGCCGGCGGGATGCGCGCGATCTTGGCGACGATCTCCTCGACCTCGGGCCGGTTGATCGTCTTCTTCTGCTTGTTCTTGGGCAGGATGCGCTGCGCTGCGCCGGCCTCGTCGATCACGTCGATCGCCTTGTCGGGCAGATGCCGGTCGTTGATGAACTTGGCCGAGAGCTCCGCTGCCGCCTGCAACGCGGCGGGCGCGTACTTGACGCTGTGGTGCTCTTCGAAGCGGCTCTTCAGGCCCTTCAGGATCTCGATCGTCTGCTCGATCGAGGGCTCGACGACGTCGATCTTCTGGAAGCGCCGCGACAGCGCCGCATCCTTCTCGAAGATGCCGCGGTATTCCGTGAAGGTGGTCGCGCCGATGCACTTCATCGCGCCGGAGCTGAGCGCGGGCTTGAGCAGGTTGCTCGCATCGAGCGTGCCGCCCGATGCGGCGCCGGCGCCGATCAGCGTGTGGATCTCGTCGATGAACAGGATCGCGTTCGGCTGGTCCTTGAGGTTCTTCAGCACGCCCTTCAGGCGCTGCTCGAAGTCGCCGCGGTACTTGGTGCCGGCGAGCAAGGCGCCCATGTCGAGCGCATAGACCGTCGACTCGGCGAGCACCTCGGGAACCTCGGCCTGGGTGATGCGCCACGCGAGCCCCTCGGCGATCGCGGTCTTGCCGACACCGGCCTCGCCGACCAGGAGCGGATTGTTCTTGCGCCGGCGGCAGAGGATCTGGATGACGCGCTCGACCTCGTGCTCGCGGCCGATCAGTGGATCGATCTTGCCGTCGCGCGCGAGCTGGTTGAGGTTCTGCGTGAACTGGTCCAGGGGCGACCCCTTGCCGTCCGACTCTTCCTTCTCGCTCTCGGTGCTCGCGCCGCCGTTGTCGCCCGGCTTGGACGACTCGGGCGGATCGGTCTTCTTGATCCCGTGGGCGATGAAGTTGACGACGTCCAGACGCGTGACGCCCTGCTGGTGCAGGTAGTAGACGGCGTGCGAGTCCTTCTCGCCGAAGATCGCGACCAGGACGTTCGCGCCGGTCACTTCCTTCTTGCCGCTGCCGGTCGACTGGACGTGCATGATCGCGCGCTGGATCACGCGCTGAAAGCCGAGCGTCGGCTGGGTGTCGACCTCGTCGGCGCCGCCGACCGTCGGCGTGTTCTCCTTGATGAAGCCGACCAGGCTCTTCCTCAGATCGTCGAGGTTGGCCGAGCACGCGCGCAGGACCTCGGCCGCCGAGGGGTTGTCGAGCAGCGCCATCAGCAGGTGCTCGACGGTGATGAATTCGTGCCGCTGCTGCCTGGCCTCGACGAAGGCCATGTGCAGGCTGACTTCTAGCTCTTGGGCGATCATGCGGACTCCATAATGCATTGCAGCGGGTGACCGCCGCGCCGTGCGGCGGCGAGCACCAGTTCGACCTTGGTCCCGGCGACGTCCTTCGAATAGACACCGCAAACGCCGCGACCGTCGTGGTGGATCTTGAGCATGATCTGCGTTGCCGTCTCGAGGTCCCGGTTGAAGTACTCCTGCAGCACCATGACGACGAACTCCATCTGGGTGTAGTCGTCGTTGAGCAGGATCACCTGGTACATCGGCGGCGGCTCGGTCTTCTGAGCCTTTCGCTCGGCGACAACAGCCCCCTGGCCGTCGTCGGGTCGGACGACGGGCACTGGCGGCTTGTCGGCAGGCATGAATTCATTCTATCGAGTTGGCGCTCTTGCGCCGGACCCGAATGCATATGGCACGCGGGGACTTTTTCACAAGGGGAGGTCACCCTCCCCGCCCTGCCCGTTCGGCGGAGGGCGCGTGTGTGGAAAGCCCGGAAACAGCGACGCCGGACGCGCCCCGAGCGCGCGCCGCGGCTCCGAAGCGACTACATGTTGTCGATCATCACCTGGCCGAAGCCGGAGCACGAGACCTGGGTCGCGCCCTCGAGCAGGCGCGCGAAGTCGTAAGTGACCTTCTTGGACAGGATCGACTTCTCCATCGACTTGATGATCAGGTCGGCCGCCGCGTCCCAGCCCAAGTGGCGCAGCATCATCTCGGCCGAGAGGATCTCCGAGCCCGGGTTGACGTAGTCCTTGCCCGCGTACTTGGGCGCGGTGCCGTGGGTCGCCTCGAACATTGCCACCGTATCCGACATGTTGGCGCCCGGGGCAATGCCGATGCCACCCACCTGCGCCGCCAGCGCGTCGGAGATGTAGTCACCGTTGAGATTCAAGGTGGCAATCACGTCGTACTCCTCCGGCCGCAGCATGATCTGCTGCAGGAAAGCGTCGGCGATGGCATCCTTGACGATGATCTCGCGGCCAGTCTTCGGGTTCTTGAACTTGCACCACGGGCCACCGTCGATCGGTTGCGCGCCGAACTCCTTTTGCGCCAACGCGTAGGCCCAGTCGCGGAAGCCGCCCTCGGTGAACTTCATGATGTTTCCCTTGTGCACGATGGTCAGCGACTTCCGGTCGTTGGCTATTATGTACTGGAGCGCTTTGCGAACCAGGCGTTCGGTGCCCTCGCGCGATACCGGCTTGATGCCGATGCCCGAGGTCGCGGGAAACCGTATCTTCTTGACACCCATGTCGTTGATCAGGAAGTCGATGACCTTTTTCGCTCCGGCGGATTCCGCGGCCCACTCGATGCCGGCGTAGATGTCCTCCGAGTTCTCGCGAAAGATCACCATATTCACTTTTTCGGGTGCTTTGACCGGACTGGGAACGCCGGTGAAGTACTGCACCGGTCGCAAGCAGACGTAGAGATCGAGCTCCTGCCGGAGCGCCACATTGAGCGAACGGATGCCACCGCCCACCGGCGTCGTCAGAGGGCCCTTTATCGACACCACGTAGTCCTTGAGGATAGCCATCGTCTCCTCGGGAAGCCACACGTCGGGGCCGTAGACCTTGGTCGACTTTTCGCCGGCGTAGATTTCCATCCAGTGGATCTTTCGTTTGCCGCCGTAGGCCTTCGCCACCGCCGCGTCGACGACCTTGATCATTACCGGAGTGATGTCCAAGCCGGTGCCGTCGCCTTCGATGTAGGGAATGATCGGCTGGTCCGAAACGCTTAAGCTAAAGTCCTTGTTGACGCTGATCTTCTGACCGCCGGTCGGGACCTTGACGTGCTGATAGCTGGGCATGGGCTCTCCTGGATGATGCGGGACGGCGACACTGCTCTGGAACGCGCGATTATCCGCGATTTCAGGGTTGCCTGCCACGCCCCGCGCGTCCGACATGCTATGATGCTGCGGCACTCCCGCCTTCTTGTTGCCAGGACAGCGATCGCCTTTAAGAGCATCGCGCAGGCAAACAACCCGTCCATTCGTTTGATGGTTCGATGATCCGCCGCTTTTTCGCGCGCCTGATTCCCGGCAAGGCCTCCACCAAACCACTCATTTACGGACCGGAAGCACATCCGATCCGCAGAAGTCAGATCTCACGCGGCGCGAGCGACGTCATCCGCAAGCTGCAGCAGGCCGGCTTCAAAGCGTTCATCGTCGGCGGCGCAATACGCGACCTGCTGCTCGGGATCGCGCCTAAAGACTTCGATCTCGCCACCAACGCGACGCCGGAGCAGGTAAAGCCGCTGTTCCGGCGCGCATTCATCATCGGCCGCCGCTTCCGCCTGGTCCATGTTCTGGCCGGACCCGAGACCATCGAGGTGGCAACCTTCCGCTCGCTGCAGACCGGCGACGACGCGGCCGATGAGCACGGACGACTCTTGTCGGACAACGTCTTCGGCTCGCAGGCGCAGGATGCGCTGCGCCGTGACTTCACCATCAACGCGCTCTACTTCGACCCCTCCACCGAGCAAGTGTGGGACTACGTTGGCGGCGTCGCCGACGTCAAGGCGCGGCGCCTGCGGCTGATCGGCGACCCGGTCACGCGCTACCGCGAGGACCCGGTGCGCATGCTGCGTGGAGCGCGCCTTGCAGCCAAGCTCGGCATTACCATCGAAAAGAAAACCGCGGCGCCGATCCCCGAGCTCGCGCCGCTCTTGGAAAACGTTCCACCGGCGCGGTTATTCGACGAGATGGAAAAGCTGCTTTTGTCGGGGCACGCCATCGAGTCGATCAAGAGCCTGCGCCGTCACGGTCTGCATCACGGTGTGCTGCCCTTGCTTGACGTGATCCTGGAGCAGCCGCTGGGCCAGCGTTTTATCGAGCTCGCGCTGGCCAATACCGACGAGCGCATTCGCGACGGGAAGTCGGCCACGCCCGCGTTCATGTTCGCGACCCTGCTCTGGCACGAGGTGCTCGCCACTTGGAACGCATCCAAGGCCAAGGGCGAGCGTCCGATGCCGGCCCTGTTCGACGCGATGGACCGGGTGCTCGAGCAGCAGGCCAAGCGGCTGGCGATTCCACGCCGTTTCGAGGCGACCATCAAGGAGACCTGGGCACTGCAGCCGCGCTTCGAGCAGCGCTCGGGCCAGCGTCCTTTTCGTCTGCTCGAGCATCCGCGCTTTCGCGCCGGCTACGATTTCCTGTGGCTGCGCTGCGCCAGCGGGGAAATGGAAGGCGAGCTTGCGACGCTTGCCGACTGGTGGGATCGCTTCCAGCACGCCGACATGGAAGAGCGCGAGAACATGCTACGACCCGGGGAGGCGCCGAAAAAGCGCAAGCGTGCGCGCGGGCGCAAGCGCAAGGCGGCCGACGCGAGCGGCGAGACTGGTGCAACCAGTGAGGCAAGCGATGACGTCGATGGCAAACACTGAAGCGCCGGCGCGAACCGCGAGAAACGAATGACTGGATGCCGGCAAAGTGACGCTACCCGACACATGTGGCTGCGCCTTTGCGCCTTGGCGCCGTTGTGGCATTCGGCACGTTGACTTTTGCATCCTTCCCGAGCCTACCGATTCTCATAGGAAGCCAATCACGCTTTCTGGCGAACAGGACGGCGGGCAGCCTACCCGGGCAAGGGGCCGAGCAACACCGTCGGCATGAGCTCAACCCGGATATGTCAAGATTGTGCCTTGATGAAATCAAAATTGAGACGCCGGCTCCCCGCATGCGCGGCAACAATCCGTCACTCCCGCAAAAGCGGAAATCCAGTCTCGTGCAGGCAACGACGCTGGGTCCCCGCTTCCGCAGCAACCATCCGTCATTCCCGCGAAAGCGGGAATCCAGTGTCGTGCAAACAAAGACGCTGGGTCCCCGCTTCCGCGGGGACGACGCTATATTATTTCTCGCCTTCCTGAGTATCAGGCGTGCGAGAGATCGCCTTCATCGGACTCGGCAGCAACCTCGGGCACCCGCGTCGCCGCCTGGCGCGAGCGCTAGTCCAGCTCGCGCGGCTGCCGCGCTCGCGGCTCGTCGCCGCTTCGCGCAATTACGTGAGCGCCCCCATGGATTGCGCCGAGCCGCAGCCCGATTACGTCAACGCGGTGGCTGAGCTGCGCACCGCGCTCGCGCCGTCGGCCCTGCTCAACCGCATGCGCGCGATCGAGCGCCGTCACGGACGCCGGCGGCATGGCTCGACCCGGCGCAACGCGCCGCGCGTGCTCGATCTCGACCTGCTGATATTCGGCCGCCGCCGACTGTCGCGACCGCAGCTTTCGCTGCCGCATCCGCGGATGCATGAGCGCGCATTCGTGCTGCGTCCGCTGATCGATATCGCGCCGGCAACCACCATCCCCGGCCGCGGCGCCGCGCGCACCTGGCTGCGCCGCGCACGCGGGCAGCGCATCGCGCGCACCCGCAGCCACGTCTGGCGCTAGAGAGCTTCGCCGATGGACTTGGCCAAATGCCACTATATCGTTATCGAGGGCCCGATCGGCGCCGGTAAGACCAGCCTCGCCAAGTCGCTCGCGCATCATCTCAATGCCGACGCGATGCTCGAAGCGCCGGACGAGAACCCGTTCCTGGCGCGGTTCTACGACGACATGGCGCGCTTCGCGCTGCCGACGCAGCTCAATTTCCTGTTCCAGCGGGTGGACCAGATCCGCGGCCTGACCCAGCTCGACATGTTCCGCCGCACGACGGTGTCGGACTTCCTGCTCGACAAGGACCCGCTGTTCGCGCGGTTGAATCTCAACGACGACGAGTTCGCGCTCTACGACAAGGTCTATTCGCATTTGAAGCCGCAGACGCCCACTCCCGATCTGGTCGTTTATCTGCAGGCGCCGGTGACCACACTCGTCGACCGCGTGCACAAGCGCGGCGTCTACTATGAGCGTGCGATCTCGGAGCATTATCTGGCGCGGCTGGCCGATGCGTACACGCGTTACTTCTATCAGTACGAGGAGGCACCGCTCTTGATCGTCAACAGCGAACGCCTCAATTTCGTCGACGATCCGGACCATCTGCGGCTCTTGCTCGACCGCATCGCCGACATGCGCGGACGGCGCGAGTTCTTCAACCTGGGACAGGGGTAACCTACATGGCAGACGCAAAAGGAGGCGCCAATGACTGACGCACATTCGATGGTCCGTTGTCATGCGCCGGTCACGCTCACTGGATACGCTGCGCGGTTCGCCTCCCACCCTCCAAGCGTCATGCGCCGCACGCTACGCATCGTCTCGCTGGTCGTCTCGACCCTGCTTCCCGGTTTGTTCCACGCCTCCACGAGCGCGCAGCCGGGCGCCTACCCGACCAAGACCATACGGGTCGTGGTGCCCTTCCCGCCCGGCGCCGGCACCGACGCCGTCGCGCGCATCATCGCGCGCAAGCTCGGCGAGAGCATGAAGGCGTCGATCATTGTCGACAACCGCGTTGGGGCGGGTGGCGCGATCGGCGCCGCCGAGGTGGCCAAAGCCAATCCCGACGGTTACACGCTGCTATTTGTCGCATCGCCGTTCACGACTGTCGCCGCATCATCGAAGGACGCCGGCTACGATCCGCTCACGCAGTTCACGGCGGTGGCGCCGATTGCGTCGGGGCCGCTCGCGTTCGTCGTCGCGCCCGACTTGCCGGTGACCACGATGCGGGAATTTCTGGCGTATGCGCGTGAGCACCCGGGCAAGCTCAACTACGGCTCCGCGGGTCCGGGCAGCGTCAATCACCTTGCGCTGGAACTGCTGAAGGTGCGAACCGGCACCGACATCGTGCACATTCCGTACAAGGGGATCGCGCCCGCGACGCAGGACCTGCTCTCGGGACAGATTCAGGCGATGACCGCGTCGATCCCGGCGACGCTACCCTACCTCGCGCAGAACAGGCTGCGCGTGCTCGCGGTCACCGGACCGCGGCGCTCGGCGCTGCTGCCCGATGTCCCGACCTGGGGCGAAGCCGGCGTCGCCAACGCGGAGGTCATCAACTACTGGGGCATCGTCGCACCCGCCGGCACGCCACGCGAGATCGTCGCGCAGTTGAATGCGGAGGTGACTAAGGTGCTTGCGTTGCCGGATGTAAAGGAGCGGTTGGAAAAGGAGGGAGCGGAGTTGATTCCCGGGACACCCGAGCGGTTGGAGGCGGTGATCGAGGGGGATTTGATGGCGTGGAGGAAGTTGATTGAGAAGGCGAGGTTGGAGTTGCAGTAGTGCGAAGTGGCGCGGTGCGAAGACGAGGGCAATTAGATTAGTTTAGGCGTTCGAGCCCTAGTCACCTCGCCAAGTAGAACAAATCTGGGCACTGGGCCCAAAAGGTAACGGTCTTCTGACGACCCCTAAGCCGACGGACCGGCCTACTCCTGAGCGGTCGTTGAAACCTATGGAAGCAGCCATCGCAACTCCTAGCCGAACTGCTCGACCACGGCATTCCAAAGACGCCAGACCTCGGCTTTCGTCTCAAGCGCTGTCTGGACCATGACAATCTTCGAGGTCGGATCGACGCAGATGCGTTGGCACAAGTCGCCGACGAAGGCAAATTGGCGCCTTTTCCCGGGAAGCAGATACAACAAATAGCCATAGCCGAAGTCAGGCATTGCGTTACCCGGCGCCAGGTAAGCATCCGACGGCCGTACCGTCGTTGCGTCGATCATCCATTGCGCCGGAATGATCTGCTTACCTTCCCACGCACCGTCATGGGCGAGAAGGCGCCCGAGCCGCGCATAGTCCCTCAGCACAGCGTTGAAGCCGAAGTGAGCTAGTTCAAACCCTTCAGCGTCCAGGAACCATGTGGCATCAGCTTCTGCGCCGATCGGTTCCCATACCTTTTCCTGCAGAAAGTCCGACGCCGACTTATTGACGGCGGCGTGAAGCACTTGCCCGAGCACATCGGCCTCTATGCTGGCATAAAAAAATCGCGTCCCCGGCGGCGCGATCCGGTGATTAAATTGTTTGATGCTGTTGATCGTACCTCTCGTCTCGATGCCCCATCCGAGGACCATGTCCTTCCACAGTAGATTGAGGTCGCGGCCTCCGTCTTGGTCCTCGCGAAATTCAACACCCGAGGACATGTGCAGCAAATCGCGGATGGGTGTTCTGCCATATTCGCTTCCTTTGAAGCCCGGCACATAGGTCTCCGCTGTGTCATCAACCGATTTGATGGCGCCCTCGGAAACAGCGATACCAATCAATATCCCCGTGATTGATTTGACCATCGACTGGGAGAGGAATCGATCATGATCGGTTCGTCCGTATTGATAGTGCTCGTAAAGAATCTCGGAGTCCTTGGCTATCAACAGGCCCATGACGGGATTACGCGACAGATATTCCTCAATGGACGATTGTTTTCCTCGGTACAAATAGCGAATGTCGACCTGAGTGCGCTTGAACATCCATGGCTCGGCGGCGTGCTTAACCGGCCGTGTCTTATTAAACTCATCGAAATGGCTGAACGCCCCGACGCGATAGTACGGGTCATACGGATTCCCCGCCAAAGTGCTTCTCAAATATCCGGGAACCGGGAATCCTTTGGCAGCCCCGTAGCGCTCGGCATCCGGACCTGTCGTGGAAAAAATCGGACCGCCGCCATGTCCAGAGACTCCGCCATCTAGGACTGATTCGGCGACTACGGAGTTGTTCCCGGCAGCGCCGTACGCGGCGATAGCCACGAGGCGTGCAAGCGCTCTTCGACGAGAGAATGAGTATTGCAAGTTACACATCCACGCCGTTTTCACGATCGCCAGATCATGCTGCATATCAGTTGAAGACTTCAAGCGAAAGGTCTAGGGACAGTACGTGGAGCGTGGAGGCTCAAGGGTGGGCGGCAAGCGGTGCCGGCGGCCGTCGTACGGGGCGACTAAGTGGTGCTGCTGAGCTAGTTTGACAGAATACCCGCTGACGGCGTGGGATCGCCAGGCGCCGATCGCCTCGTCAACGGCTGCTTCCCCGCAAATTGAGATGTGAGAGCGACCGTCTGGAACTGGCCGGTTCAAGCCCGCCGATTTTGACTTTGCTATGTCCGGTGAGGGAAATACAGCAGCAGTTGGACCCGTACATTTCTACGCCCGGACCCGACCCTGAGCAGCCGGTCGCACCTCGGGAAGGCGGACGCTCAACGGCGCGACGCTCTCGTCACCGAACGCCCTCGTCCGCGCACGACAGCGCCGTTTGCGAATCGTGAGGTCGAGTGCATTCGCCACTCTTCCATGACTATCGCGATGACCGCTAATCGCCGTGCTCGGCGGCGGCGCGTGCTATCTGATCGGCAACATGCTCTTCAACTTGCTTCGGCTCGCACCGGGTTGTACGCGTTGACGCTGCTCACCTCGGCCCCGGTGTCGGACCAAGATCCATGGACATCTTCGACGCGGATTATTTCGTCACCTTCGCGACATCGGCCAACAAGGCAGTGGCCTTGGGACTTGTCACCGTCCTACGGATCAGGATGTCTGGCGGAAGCAGATTGCTACCACCGAAGAACGCGTCGTTCCAGGGGACATTGGTACTCACAACCGTGCCATCGAGATTAAGACCTCCGTACACGCCTTTCGCGCGCGTGAACGAAATCAGGTCGGCCGTGACCGTGGACCTCGCTCCGGCCCCCACCGGACCCACGGCAATGCTTGCGTCGCCGCCGATCTTGAACGAGGTCGACAGCAGCGAATTGAATCCCTTCTCAGTCATCACGACGATGATGACTTCCGACACGTCGATACCCGCCTGAAAGCCCACGCTGGCAGTCGCCAGATTGTAAAACGTTGGTCCCGCCCAGGCGCGCCCGTCTCGCGCAACCAGAACGCCACGTCCTCCCGAGCCACCGAAAATGAAGCCCGCCCTGACCACCTGCGGCGCGATCAGGAGTGCCCTCGCCCGACCGAGGTTATCCTGGATCCACGTCTGGGCCGGATCGCGGATGAAATTGCTGAGCGTCGTTTGCGCATCGGCGACTAACCTCTCCGGCTCGGCCGGGGAAACCGATTGCGTAGCGCACCCGGTCAGCGCTGCCGCCGCCAGAACACCCAGCGCGTTTCGGCGCGAAGGACTATCTATCATTTTGAATGCCATGATCGTAGTTCCCTCAAAAATCTTGCGTTGGTTAAAAGTTTAACTATGCGCGTTGCTGGTCACCGAGTCACCTATCCCGCTGCTCGGCCAGAGATCCGCGGGCATTGACCTGCGAAGGATGCGGTCTAAATAGCCCGACCCGATACATCCTCGCCGTAGGCTGTGCGAAAGGGACAGGCCGCGCGACAACGAAAGTGCCTACGAAAACGCCAGCGAACGTCCGTCGATCCCGCGCCAGGGTAGGACCATATTGCCGCAATGTCACGCGGACCACAATTACCGTCGCATCCTCGGCGTAGGTCAGTGCTCGTTCGCTTTGCGTCTTCCGTTCAAGTTACGATTGCGCTCCAACGACGAAATTAAGCGGCGCGCCGCGCTGACGCTCGCCAAGTAGAAGCCCGTATTGGCGCGTCCGCCCGAACACCGGGTTAGGCATTTCTGCCATTTGCCTTCAGGCTTGCATACCACTGGCCCGAAGGACCGAACGCCAGAAATTCGAGCCGCGCGGGTCGACCTCGGCCCCATCGTCAACGGTCCCAGATCGACCCCTTGCCGCCGTTCCCCGCCCATTAAAGCTGTCATTCGCGCGGCCGGAAATGCCCGCCCGCTTCCTCGCCGGTTCAATGTATTGAAAGAACGTCGACGCGCTCGCCCAAGGGGTCGCACGACTGCGCCGCTGATCGTAAATGCCACGCCGGCCGTCGTTGCGCAGCGCTGACGAGCGTAAGATAGAAGCGTAGCTGCGGGCGTCTGACAAACGGACAGCGCTCGCACGGCCGCGAGGCACAATCGCTGAGGCCCAATCCGAAGGAGAATCGCGATGAAACGCATCTACGTACCTACCGCCGTCGCGGCCGCGTTGCTCACAGCGATCGCGTTCGCGCCCAGCACCGCGCAAGCGGGCTACAAGTGCGCCAAACCGAATGGCTCTATCGAGCAGCGCGCCTGCGCAATGGCGGCCGCCGGACCCGAGGTGCTGCGCCGCTTCATCGAGCGTACGCGCGGCATTTACAACCTCTACTATTGGGATTACTTACGGACCGACGATTGAGTCGCACGGTCGCGAGGCGATTTAGCGTTTGTGAGTGGGGTGAGGTCCAACAGCCGGTTGGGCTTTGCCGCTCCGTGAGCGCATCACGGTGCCGCGGCGGCAAGGGCATGC
>DASXBW010000021.1:0-2477 GCA_036491495.1 Casimicrobiaceae bacterium | reverse complement strand
GAGCGGCGCGCCGGCCGGGCATCGGACGTCAATCGAGAGGCATTGTCACGGGCGCAGGATCGCCTGCAGCAGCAAAAGGCGGAGCTGCGGCGTATCGAAGCCGACGCCAACACCCCGCTGGCCAACTTTGCGGAAGGCCAGGTCAATGTAGCGCGCGCTGAATCGGCGGCCGCCGCCGCGGCGCTTGCAAAGTTGACGATCCGCGCGCCCATCGCCGGCACCGTGTTGCAGGTCAATGCCAAACCCGGTGAATTGGCCTCTCCCACCAATGCGCAGCCGCTGTTGGTCATTGGCGACGTGTCGGCGCTGCGCGTGCGCGCGGAATTGGACGAGCGCGATTTCGGGGAAATCAAGATCGGGCAGCCGGTGCTGGTGCGTGCCGCCGCGTTTCGCGGACGCGAATTCGCGGGCAAGGTCTCTTTCATCGCGCCGCTCGTCGAGCAGGGGCGCATCAACGCGCGCGGACAACGCAACGTGACCGACGTCGATGTGGTCGAAGTTCTGGTCGACTTGACGCAGGCGGATCCGCTCGCGGTCGGGATGAAAGTGGATGTCTACTTCCAGCCCGACGGCCGTTAACAGCCAGCCGCCCGTTCGCCATCGGCAAGCCCACGACCGGATGTCGGAGCCAGGCATGGGCAAAAAGCGGCTGTGGGCGTTGCTGGCGGTTACCGTTTCGTGCCTGACCCCGCATGGGCTCGCCGCCGAGGCACTCAAGATCGCGTCGCCCATCCGCGGCAGCTGGGAAGGTGCAATCCCGGAGCTCGGCAAGCAGGCCGGCATATTTCGCAAATACGATCTCGATCTCGACATCCTCTACACCCAAGGCGGCGGCGAGACCCTGCAGGTAGTCATGTCGGGCTCGGTCGATATCGGCCTGAGCGCGGGTGTGCTCGGCAGCCTGGGGGCGTATGGCAAGGGCGCCCCGCTTCGCATCGTCGGTGCGAGCTCCACCGGGTCGAGAGAAACGTTTTGGTGGGTCGCCGCCAAGTCGCCCCTGCAGTCGATGCGTGAGGTCGACGGTCAGAGCATTGCATATTCGACCGCTGGCGCATCCTCCCATATCACGGTGCTGCGGTTCATCAGCGAATACGGCCTCAAGGCCAAACCCGTCGCGACCGGAGACGTCCCGGGCACCATCACCCAGGTGATGTCGGGTCAGGTGGATATCGGTTGGTCGGTGGCGCCGTTCGTGCTCGATCTCCTTTCCACGAGAGCGGCCCGCATGATCGGGCGCGCCAGCGATATCGCGGCCATTCGCGAGCAGACCATTCGCGTGCAGATCACCAGCGCGTCGAATCTGGCGGCCAAGAAGGATGTCATCGCGCGTTACATGAAGGCGTACAACGAGACGGTCGACTGGATGTATTCCAGCCCCGAGGCCGTGCCGCGCTACCTCGCGTTTTCCGGTTTGGCGGAGCCGGCGGTCCGCCTCATGCTGCGGGAGTTCATTCCCAGGAAGAGCCTGCAGACCGAAAAAATCATGGGGTTAGGCGAGAGCATGAAGGACGCGGTCCAGTTCAAGTTCTTGTCGACGCCGCTCAGCGACGTCCAGCTCAAGGAGCTGATCCAGGTCCCGGCGGGCTCGTAGCGACGCAGCCGCCGCCAACGGCGCGAACGCGGTACGTTCCCTCTTGCGGGTGCGCCTCTTGAGGGCGCCGGCACGGGCATCGCCGCACCGCGCGCATCGCGGCTTCAGGCCGCTTGCACGCTCTCGATCAAGTCACGGCTGCGCGTTATTCCCGGCCATGCCTGATCGAAATCGGCAATGAGCAGCTTGAAGTCCGGGGAGTCGAGCCGGTCGCGCAGTGTTGCCATGTCTTTGAACTGGTAGAGCCCATAGTGGACCGACGCGTCGCTGCTGCTCCAGAAGCGCCAGCCTTTCTCGCAATGGAACTTGTCCATCGCCAAAGGCAAATGGTGCGTTCCATGCCATTGATCGAATTTCGCGCGGTCGGACGCGTTTGGCACCTCCGCTCGAACCATGAAATAGGTCTTCCTCGCTTCCATGCTCGTTCCTCCCTGAGAGAATAGAGCGCTCGCCTCCGATGTGAGCGCGCGCGCAGTCGATCTGGCGTAGACCGCGCAAACTCCTCTGCGGTTACGCCCTGCGCTCATGGTAGCGCCGGGATCGCGCTTAAACTACCATTGGCTCAGGCTCGGTCCCGGAGCCCATCCTGCTGATCTGCCGCCACGGGGAGGACGTTCATCAGCGCCCGATCCGAAAGTCGGATGCCACTGCTGCAGCCGCTGGGGTGGCCGTCGCCTCGCGCCCTGTCGCACGCGCTGTGGCATGGCCGTTCGGTGCGCGCGCAGCTCCTCATCGTTTTCATTGTGATCGATCTGATCGCGGGACTGGTGGCGGGCGCCGTGACCATCCTCCAGGCGCGCGCGTCGACGCGGGTCGAGGTCGCCGCGTCGATGGAGCTCGCCGAATTGCTCGTGCGCGAGGCGGTCGCCCTCATGCAGCAAGAGGT
>DASXBW010000020.1:0-77499 GCA_036491495.1 Casimicrobiaceae bacterium | reverse complement strand
CCATTCGCTGTCGGTCGCGCTCGCGCTGTCGACCTGCGCCGGCACCATGTCCGTCGCATGAAGGCTCGAGCTGTGTGCGGAATCGATCGCGCCCTCGAGCACCTGCGCCCAATTGCAGCCAATGTGCATCTTGACGATGCTAGTCCGGATTCCGGACGACGGCGCCCACGCCGGCGGCTCGAACTCGCGCATCTGTTCGGCCGGGCCCATCCAGACCCAGACAAAACCGCCGCCCTCGCGAGAGGGATACGTCTTCTGCTTGACGGGCTTCGGTGCGCGGTCGCCTTGATAGATCTCCGACGGCCTGTCGACCACGTTGCCTTCGACATCGATTTTCCATCCATGGTAGAGGCAGCGAAGGCCGCACTCCTCGTTGCGTCCGAGCGCAAGCGACGCGCGCCGGTGAGGACAATGTTCGTCGACCACCCCGAGCCTGCCCAAGCTGTCGCGAAACGCAACCAGGTCTTCGCCCAGAAGGCGCACCCGAACAGGAAGTCCGTCGGGGTCCGCCACTTCTTCGGACATGCACGCGGGAATCCAGTGACGACGCATCAGCGCGCCCATCGGGGCGTCGCTCTCGACCCGGCAGAGAAGATCGTTCTCTTCAGCGCTCAACATCGTTGCCTCCAACGGCTGTGGATTAGCAACTTTGGCGTCATCTCCGCTCATCTTGGTAACTGAGCAGGGTCCAGCGACCTTCGTGAAAAAGACACTGGGTTCCGGCTTTCGCGGGAACGACGATCCTAAGTTCTTGCCCGATTACGTTATTGCCCGATCGGGCAGGCGAGAATAATATTAGCCCTCTAAGCTAATGATACTTATTTCGATTTGCGGTGTCGAGCGGGGCAAGCGCGGTCCCAGGCGCCTCGCTTCCGGACGACGAGATGAGCGCGATCACTGAAGGCATGCGACATGAGTGAGCGCCGCTTGAGGATGGGCGTCGCTGGGCTTGGCCGCGCTTTCACCGTGATGTTGCCGACACTTCTGGCCGATCGGCGCGTCGAACTGGTTGCCGCCGCTGATCCCCGGCCGGAGGCGACGCAGCGCTTTGCCGCGGAGTTCGGCGCTCGAACCTGCGACACGGTCGAGGCGCTGTGCGCGAATCCCGATGTCGAAGTGGTCTATGTCGCCACGCCGCACGAGCATCATGCGGCGCACGTCGCAATGGCCACGTCGCACGGCAAGCACGTGCTGGTGGAAAAGCCGATGGCGATCACCCTCGCTGAATGCCGGCAGATGATCGCCACCGCCGAGCGCGCCGGCGTGTGCCTGATTGTCGGCCACAGCCACAGCTTCGATCGCCCGATCCTGCGTGCGCGAGAAATCATCGCCGGCGGCGCCGTCGGGGCGGTGCGCATGATCAACGCACAGTACTACACCGATTTTCTATACCGCCCTCGGCGGCCGGAGGAACTCGTCACCGAGCGCGGCGGCGGGGTGGTGTTCAGTCAGGGTGCGCACCAGATCGATATCGTTCGGCTCCTTGGCGGGGGACGAGTCCGAAGCGTACATGCGCTGACGGGCGCGTGGGACCGGAATCGCCCGACCGAAGGCGCGTTCGCGGCGCTGTTGACTTTCGACGATGGCGCCTTCGCATCGCTCCTTTACAGCGGCTACGCGCATTTCGACAGTGACGAGCTCTGCGGCGCCATCGGCGAGCTAGGCGCGCCCAAGGATGCGAGCCAATACGGCTCCGCGCGCCGAAATCTCAAACGCGCGGCGGACGCCGACCAGGAAGCAACGCTCAAGAACGCGCGCAACTACGGCGGTGCTGAGTACCCGACGCAAACGCCGACGCCGGCAACCGGCGCTGGCACCGACGATGCGCGTTGGCACCAGCATTTCGGGTGGATTCTCGTTTCATGCGAGCGCGCCGACTTGCGGCCACTGCCGACGGGCGTGATGATCTATGGCGATGCCGAAGCTCGATTGGATGCCTTGCCGATGCCTCAAGTACCGCGGGCCGAGGTCGTCGACGAGCTCTATGACGCGATCGTTCATGGACGCGCTCCCCTCCACGACGGCAAATGGGCGATGGCCACGCTCGAGGTATGTCTCGCCATTCTGCAGTCCGCGCGAGAAGAGCGCGATATCTCGCTGGCACACCAGGTCGCCGTGCCGTCACAGCGCTAAAAAGCCGCGCCATGCCGACGCATTCGAAAACTGCCAGCGCCGGAAAAGGCGCCGAAGCATCCGCACGATCCGCGCCGGAAAAAAAGGCGGCGGAGGCGGGCGACACGCAGCGGCTGCTTAGGCACTGGCGCGACGCGGTTCCCAACGATCGCACGGCGCACCTGGTCAAGGACGCCACGCGTGCATTGGTGCGTTCATTGCAGACGCGACTCGCCAAGCACGAAGTGTCGTTTGGCCACTGGACTTTCCTGCGTATCCTGTGGGAGAGCGACGGCCTGACCCAGCGCGAGCTGAGCCGTGAGGCGGGCGTGATGGAGCCGACCACATTCGCGGCACTGAAGGCGATGGAAAGCCGGGGCTATATCGTGCGCCGTCAACTGGCGGGAAATCGGCGCAAGGTGCACATTTTTCTCACCGCCAGGGGACGGGCGCTCAAGCGCACCCTCGTGCCCCTGGCCGAGGCGGTCAACCGCGCCGCGGTGCGCGGCGTGACGTCCGCCGAGATCGCCACCACGCGACGAACGCTGATGACGATGCTGGTGAACCTTGCGCAGGACGAGTTGCGATCGCTGCAAGAGGCAGGTGACTCGAAAACGAAGGTGCGCGCCGGACGATAGGCGCGGCGCCCGGTGCTCGCCCTCGCGCGGTCCAGCGCGAATCGCTCGCGCAATCGTTCGTCCATCAACCCGGTATGATTCCGGTCATCAGGAGACCGACGTGACAAAACTGCGGCTGAGCTTGGCTTGTTGGGACTACGATCGAACTCGCGCCCTTGCCGATGGCAGCGTCCGCGCCGAAGGCATCGACCTCAATTGCCTGAACTTGCATGTCGAAGAGACTTTCTTTCGTATGCTGCGCAACCGCGAATTCGACGTGGCCGAGATGTCGCTGTCCTCCTACGCCATGTCGATCGCGCGCGACCAGCCGGCGTTCATCGCGATCCCCGTGTTCCCGTCGCGATTCTTCCGCCAGTCGTGCATTTTCGTTTCGTCCAAGAGCGGCATCCGCGAACCCAAGGACCTGATCGGAAAACGCATCGGCACTCCGGAATACCAGATGACCGCGCCAGTATGGATCCGCGGCATCCTGCAAGACGAGTACGGCGTCGATCCGGCAACCGTCGAATATTTCACCGGTGGCGAGGAGGAGCCCGGCCGCGATGAAAAGCTCAAGCTGGAGCTGCCGCCCAAATTCAAGCTCACTCGCATCGGCGCGGCGCAGACGCTGACCCAAATGATTGCCGACGGAGACATCGATGCCATGCACACCGCCCGCATTCCATCGACATTCCAGACGCGCCCGGACGTCGTCAAGCGCCTGTTCGAGAACTACGTCGAGGTCGAGCGCGCTTATTACCGCAAGACCAGGATTTTCCCCATCATGCACACCGTGGTCATCCGCCGCGACGTCTACCGTGCCAATCCGTGGATCGCGCAGTCACTGTTGAAGGCGTTCACCGCAGCCAAGCGGAGGGTCTACGAAAACCTGTACACAACGTCGGCGCTGATCACGATGCTGCCTTGGCAGGTCGCGCAGGTCGAGGACGTGCGGCGGGAAATGGGTGCTGACTGGTGGCCCTACGGCTTCGAGCCCAATCGTCACGTGCTCGATACCTTCTTGCGTTATCACCACGAGCAGGGGTTATCCAAGCGCAAGCTCCAGCCCGAAGAGCTTTTTGCGCCCGAGACGCTCGAGGCGTTCAAGATCTGAATCGACCAGCTCAGGACTTTTCCGGCCGAGTCGTGTCGGCCAGTGCGGCGTTGATCGCGTCGATCAGCGGCCCCAGCTTCGGCGGCTTCGCTTCGAGATCGACCCTGACCGCGAGCTTGCGCAGCGTGGCGCTGCATACCGGCCCGATCGACGCGACCAGCGTCCGGCCGAGACTCTGCTGGAGCGATGCTTCTTTGCCGATGCGTTGCGCGACGGTGAAAAGGTTGCTGGCCTGCGACGCACTGGTGAAGGCCACCAGGTCGATCTCGTCCCGGCCAAGCGCGTCGATCAGGCGCACCATCGGAGCGGTGTCTTCCGGCACCGCCCAGCGATAAGTTGCGATTTCGACGACTTCCGCACCTGCGGCCTCGAGCGCGGCTTCCAGCTCACGGTTGGTCTCGCCGTAGCGTTGCACGACGACCCGTTTGCCGCGCAATGGGGTCTTCTGCGCGTGGGCTCCCTGCAACTGAGCCCCCTGCAACTGGGCAAGTACCTCGTGCGTGGTGAAAGGATCATCGGCGGAAAGATCGATACGCACCTTGCGCGCGCCCAGAGCCGCCGTTGGCTTGGGACCCCGGACGACGACTATCGACGCTTCCAGCATGCGCAGCAGCGCCGGCGTCAATGCCATGGAATCGGTCGCCGCCAACAATGCCCGAGTACCGACTCCGGTCTGGAAAATGAATATATCCGGAGGTGTTGATCCCCACGCGCCGATCAATGCCCGGATGCGTTCAGGATCGACATCCGGAACTTCCGCCAGCGCGGGCGCCAAAAACGGCGTACCTCCGTATTTGCGGATCAGGCTGGCCACGCGATCCCCCGCGCGGCTTTCGAGAATAGCGACAGTCTTGTCTTTCATGCGTGTCTGAGCGCAAAGGCCCTTCCTGGCCGTGCGTTAGTTTGCCATAGGAACGTTTTCCAAGCGTGTGTTGGATTCGAGATAGAATCTCAGCAGTTTCAAGGTGCTCCCAAGGTGACCCGACGTGGCAATGAGTGCGGCACAGCTGTTCGTAAAATGTCTCGAGAACGAAGGCGTCGAGTACATCTTCGGCATTCCCGGCGAAGAGAACATCGACATCATGGACGCGCTGCTCGACAGTCCGATCACTTTCGTCACCACGCATCACGAGCAGGGTGCTGCTTTCATGGCCGACGTCTACGGACGGCTGACCGGCAGGGCGGGCGTTTGCATGTCGACGCTAGGCCCGGGAGCAACCAACCTGATTACCGGCGTCGCGGACGCCAACATGGACCGTGCGCCCATCGTCGCCGTCGCGGGCCAGGGTGCCACCACCCGCCTGCACAAGGAAAGTCATCAGATTCTCGATCTGGTGAACATGTTTCATCCGATCACCAAATATTCGGCGCAGATTCTGGAGCCTGGAATCGTTCCGGAAATCGTGCGCAAGGCATTCAAAGTCTCCCAAACCGAGAAGCCGGGTGGCGCGTTCATCGACTTCCCGGAAAACATCGCGGAAATGAAGGTCGACAAAAAGCCGATCAAGGTGCAGACCGCGTATACCTCGATTACTCCCGAGCACAAGGTCGAGCAGGCTGCCCAGATCATCTCCAAGGCGAAGTTTCCGGTCATTCTCGCCGGCAATGGCGTGATCCGGCAGGGCGCGGCGGATTCGCTGGTGACCTTTGCCGAGGTCTTGCGCATCCCGGTAGCCAACACCTTCATGGCAAAAGGTGTCATGCCTTTCAATAATGATCTCGCGCTGGGCACGATAGGATTGAAGGCGCGCGACCTGCCGTGGTTCGCCTTCGAAAAGGCCGATGTCGTGATTTGCGTCGGCTACGACATGGTCGAATACCACCCGGAAATGTGGAATCCAAACGGTGACAAGATCATCGTCCATATCGATGCCATGCCGGCCGAGGTCGACGAGCGCTACATCCTCGCGGTCGGAGCGCTGGGAGACATTTCCATTACGCTCAGAGCGATTGCGCTTCGCGCGACGCCGCAGAAGAGCGCCCCTTTCAAGGCGGTGCGCACGGCAATCATCGATGATCGTTCGGCATACGCCAACGACGATGGCTTTCCGGTCAAGCCGCAGAAAATCGTCTGGGATCTGCGCGAAGTCCTGGGTCCCGACGACATCGCCATCTCGGACGTGGGCGCGCACAAGATGTGGATGTCCCGCATGTACCGCGCCGAGCGGCCCAATACCTGCATCATTTCCAACGGCTTCGCGTCGATGGGTATTGCCGTTCCGGGTGCAATCGCCGCCAAGCTCGCCTATCCCGATCGCAAGGTGGTTGCGGTGACCGGCGACGCCGGGTTCATGATGAATTCGCAGGAGATCGAAACGGCGATGCGCATGAAGACGGCGTTCGTGGTGCTTATCTGGAGCGATTCCGAATACGGGCTGATTACCTGGCACCAGCTGCGCCACTTCGGGCGGCCGAGCCACATCGCTTTCAAGAATCCCGATTTCGTGAAGTACGCCGAAAGCTTCGGTGCCAAAGGCTACCGGATCGGGAAGTGCGCCGATCTCGTTCCTACGCTTAAGGCCGCAGTTGCCGACGACACCGTCTCGATCATCGATTGTCCGGTCGATTATTCGGAAAATATGAAGCTCACCCAGCGGCTAAAGGATCTGCGATCGCCGCTATAGAGATCGGTGGCGAGACTTTTTCACCGGAATCGGTTCATGAAGATCAAGGCCGCCGTGCTCTATGCGATGGACGCGAAGCCGCCCTTGGCCGAGTCGCGTCCGCTGGCGATCGAAGAAAGCTGGCCGTGAATCGCCTCATGAATCGCACGCTCAAGCTCGAGGATAGCAACCGGGGCTTCGATCTGCTGAATGAGGGCAAGGCCGCGCGACAGGTCGTCGTGTTCCACTGATATGGAGCTCAATCACCTTCAATCGTTCATTGCCGTCGCCAAGCTTGGCCATCTCACGCGCGCTGCCGAGACCTTGCACTTGAGTCAACCCGCACTGTCGGGGCAGATCAAGGCGCTCGAAGAGAACCTGGGCGTGACGCTGTTCGAGCGCTCCTCGTCAGGAATGTCGCTCACCACCTCGGGGCGGCGCTTGCTGGAGGATGCGCAACGCGTCATCGAGGCCGTGCAACAGCTCAATCACGCAGCGCAACGGCTGCGTGGCCTGACGACCGGCACGATCAAGATCGGCACGGTGTTGGACCCATCGATACTGCAAGTGGGCGAACTACTTTCTCTCGCCTTCGAGCGCCATCCTCAACTCGAGCTCGAGCTGCATCAGGTGCTGTCCAGCGAGGCGCTGGTCGGCGTACGCAACGGCACTCTCGACGCGAGCTTCTACTTCGGGCACCGCCCCGAAGCCGACCTGGATGCGGTCGCCCTGCGTGAAATTATCTACCGGGTGGCAATCCCCATCGCCTGGGCCGACGAGCTCATGAGCGCGCCGTGGGAGGTAGTCGCCGAACGGCCGTGGATCATCACGCCTGAGCACAGCTCGCATCGAGCCCTGGTCATGGAACTCTTCCACGATCGTTCTGCGTTGCCGGCAAGACTCATCGAGGCAGACAACGAGCCCGTGATCATCAATCTGGTCGAGTCGCAGGTCGGCGTGAGCCTCGTGCGCGAGGAGCTTGCTTCGACATCCAGCAAAGCCGGACGCGTTGCCGTCTGGCCGGGTGCGAGCGCGACCACCAAGCTCTGGCTGGTCCATGACGCCAAACGGAATGCCGATCCACTGTTGCAAGCCTTGCTGGAGGTGCTCTACGAGATCTGGCCGGGCGCGGGCAAAATCGCAGTAGAATAGCTGGCACGAAGATCCTCCTGCTTGCCTCCGCCATCGCGTCGCTTGCCTTCAATCTGGTCAGCGCTGCGTTCCCCTCGGTCTCTGCCCAAGATTTGTGGCGCACTGAGCCGCCGATGCACTATGCACGCGCTGCCCACGCGGTCGTGGGCGACGGCAAGTCTCTTTTTGCGCTGGCGGGCACCGGCGCTGGCGGCGCGCCAGTCCTTGTCCTCGAGCGATTTGATGGCAATAACTGGCGTGACGAAGGCAGGATTCCGGGGCGTGGACTCAACGCGCCGGCGGCGGTCGCATTGAACGGGAAGATTTATCTGATCGGTGGCTTCGAGAGCGACACCAACGTCCCGAGCACGGGAGTGCACGTTTACGACACGACGACCAAGACGTGGAGCCAAGCGGCCCCCCTGCTCGCGCCGCGCGGCGGTCACGCAGCGACGGTGCTCCAAGGCAAGATTCATGTGCTTGGCGGCGGCAACTCGAAGTCGACGATCGCTGACCATGATGTCTTCGATCCCGTGAAAAACGCATGGACCGCGCTGGCGCCATTACCGCGCGCCGAAGGGAGCCCGGCGGCCGTGGCATTCGGCGGCAAGCTCTACGCCGTCGGCGGGCGCAGCGGATTTTCCGACTTTGGCGCGGTCGACATCTACGACCCCGCGACAAACAGCTGGTCGGCGGGACCGTCGATCGACCCCCGCGGCACCGCCGCTGCAGTCGTGTATTGCGACACGATCTACGTATTTGGTGGTGAATCGCAAGCGAGACGTCAAAGCCTCGGCGACGTGTTGCGGTTGAAACACGATGGCGCTTGGGAGTTGGTGGCGTCAATGCCGACACCGCGCAACTTCGCCCGCGCTGTTATCCTCGAGGACGCGGTCTACGTCGTCGGCGGCAGCCCAACCCCAGAAGCAAGCCACGCCTCGATCGGAAGCGCGATCGTCGAGCGATATCGCGTTTCCTGCGGTTCGAGGCCGGGCGTCGAATGACCGCAATGCGGAAAATTGGGCGGTGACACTGACGGTCCAAGTCGCGGGGCGCAGGCACCGGTTTAATCCAGGACGTCGCCTACTCCGGCATCCGCTGACGGCGCGGAATCATGACTCGCGCCGGCGCGGGCGGAACGGCGGGCGGAGGGCGATACAGCGCGTAGAACTGGCGCACAAGCTTGACGTATTCCTGTGTTTCCGGAAAAGGCGGAATGCTTTGCTTGTAATATTGCACCGTGTTTTCGCCGGCGTTATACGCCGCCAGCGCGAGGCCGAGGTCGTTGGCGAAGAGCACCAGGAGATCGCGCAGATAGCGCGTGCCGATGGAAAGGTTGATCGCCGGATCAAGGAGCTTTTGTTCGGCGGACCGTCCCTTGTCTGCCACGACACCGTAGCGAGCGCCGGTATCCGGAGTGAGCTGCATGAGGCCTAGCGCACCCTTGGGCGATATCGCGGCCGGATCGAATGCGGATTCGACGGCGATCACCGCCTTGACCAGCGCAGGGTCGAGACCGTTCAATTTGGCGTCTCGCTCGATCAGCGGCGCGAATTTCGCGACATTCGGATGCCTGGTCACGTACTGATACATGCGCGAGCGCGAGAAGTCCTCGCTTGCCGGAGGAGCTGCGGCTTTGGCTCGCGCGGCCGCATCGACATTGGTCTCGCCTTTGAAAAAGAGTTGATAACGCTCGTCGAGTTTTTCGGTGGCGAAGTGTGCGGCCCCCTGTTCGTCGAGGTAGCCCCAAAGATTCGCTCGCGCGTTGCCCAGGAACAGCGCCGACGCGACCGCGATCAGCCACGCAATCGATGGCCCGTTGCGCCTCGACCGCAGCCTTCCGCCGCTTGGGCGCGGGCACTTTCCGTCGACCATGCTGCCGAAACGTCGGGCGTACGACTCAGACGGGTGAAGCACGGAGGAACCTCTTGGGCCAGGGCGGCAACTAAGCTATCAGTACACTATATGCCGGCTCCATCATGGTAAGCACACTCCACCAGCTGCGCGCACTGATCCTGGGCTTTTCCCTGGGTATCCCGCTGGCGCTTGCGCAGGCACCGCTGGTGACCGACGCACAGGATGCGAGCGACATCGTCGTCCACGTGAAGAAAAACGGCGAGATCATCATCGTCGATGTCGAGATGAGGGTGCAAGCGTCGCCGCTGGCGACATGGGATGTGTTAACCGATTACGATCATATGGCGCAATTCGTTGGCAACGTACAGTCCTCCAAGATCACCGATCGAAAAGGGAACACGCTTGTCGTTGCCCAGAAGAGCGCCACTGCGTTCGGGCTCTTGAAATTCTCCTTCGACAACGTCCGCGAGGTCGAGCTGGTTCCACACCGCGAAATCCGCTCGAACTTGATCAGCGGCGATATGAAGGCCTCGGCATTCACGACCCGCATCATGAGCGATGGGGGCGGCGTAACGCGCGTCCTTAATCACGGCGAATTCGTGCCCACGATGTGGGTGCCGCCGGTGATCGGAACCGCCTTCCTGGAATCGGAGACCCGCAGGCAATTTCACGAGCTGCGAAACGAGATCATGCGGCGAACGATGGCGAACAAGGCCGCGGTCCCGGCGGTCCAGTGATGGGCGCGAGCCCACCCGGCGCTACAAACCCAGCCAGGCGATCGCCTTCTGCTCCTCGTCCCGCGAAGGATCCACGAATCCCTTGTAGCCCAAGGTCGTGAGCGCGTTCCGGCCGGCGTCGCTTTGCGCGAGTCCGAGCAAGACGCCGTGGATCTGTTGCTCGTCGTCGGCCGAAAGCTTGGTCGACGCAATCATCTGTTTGATCGGAACGGGACGCGAAGACAAGAGTACCTTGCCACCCTTTTGCGTCCATGCCTGCACCACCGCTTTGGCCGCGGTGGCGCCCGCATCGGCGAATCCGTGCTCGACGTAGAACGGCACCGCATCCTGATACCGGGTGGTAAGGATCTTGACCTCGGCGGTGCCGAGCTTCTGGTCGCGCAGCATGGCGCGCAGCATGGCCGCGGTAATGGAATCCGGATCGGGGCTTACCACGGTGCGTCCGCGGAGATCCTCGAGGCGGGTGAAGGGCTGGTCCTTGTTCATCAGCATCGAGACCGAGTAATCGGTGTAGCCGACCGTCCACGCGACCGACTTGTACTTGCCAGCTTTGACCGCTGCCAGCGCCACGTGCGCCGGATGGATAAACGCGAGGTCGTACTCCTGGCGCGCGAGACCCGCGCGCACATCGTCATAGGCACTGACGATGACGATGCGCACCGGCCGCTTGAGCGCCTTGGCAAGGAGCTCCATGAGGGGCTGGAAGCGGGAGGCGATTTCCTTGTTGGTCTGGTAATAGGTGATGCCCTCGGTGACCGAGAAGACGAGGTCGGCTGCCGCGGCGCATGCGGCGGCCAGGGCGATCCATGCAGCGACGGCGGCGGTGAACAAGGATCGGATCATGCTGGGTAGGTCTCTGGCGAGAAAAACGCGAGAAAAACGCAGGGCCGGGGTCGGCACCGGGCTTCGCAGATGAAGGCGGATAATCGCACCACGACGCGACTTTCCGTGCTGCTTCGTGTGACGCGCAGCATATCACACCGCCGTGGGGCTTTCGAGCGCCGGGCTCGCACTTGGCGCCACCTTGGAGCAACACGTTGCGCTTCTCCGCAAATTTTGGTAGCTGCAGGCGCCTGCTGCTGCGGCGCACAAACGGCACTTGCGCCGATCGCGGGACTGCGGATGCCGCGCCGAACCACTTGAGGTGTAGCTGCTCGGTCACATCCGCGTCATACTGAAAGCCTAAGTCTCCACCGAAATATCATTCGTTCATGACGCCCTATCTGTCGATCGAAGCGCTGACCGTTTCTTACGGTACGACACGTGTCCTCGATCAAGTTAGCTTGAGCGTGCAGCGCGGTGAGATGATCGCGCTGCTCGGCAGCTCGGGCTGCGGCAAGACGACCTTGCTCCGCTCCATCGCCGGCTTCGTGCTTCCGGATTCGGGAGCGATTCGCGTCGACGGCAAGGAAATCACCCGTCTTCCTCCCGAGGCGCGCGAAACGGCGATGATGTTTCAGTCTTACGCCTTGTGGCCGCACATGAGCGTCGCCGACAACATCGGCTACGGTTTGCGCATGCGCAATTGGAAGAAGGATGCGATCGCCGCGCGAGTGGCCGAGATGCTCAAGCTGCTGCAGCTCGAGAATTTCGGGCCGCGCCCGGTGACGCAGCTTTCGGGCGGGCAGCGGCAGCGCGTCGCCCTGGGTCGCGCGCTTGCGGTCGATCCTCGCCTGCTGCTGCTCGACGAGCCGATGTCGAATCTCGATTACAAGGTGCGCCTCGAGCTGCGCCACGAGCTTCGAGCATTGCAGCAGCGAATCGGAATCACTGCGGTGTATGTGACGCACGACCGCGAGGAAGCGCTGACGCTGGCCGACCGCATCGCCGTCATCGACGCCGGACGGATCGTGCAGATCGGAGCGCCCGAGGAGATCTTTCACCGCCCGACCTCGGCTTTCGTCGCTGGCTTCATGGGTGCCGACAACGCGCTCGACGTCTCGCTTGGCGGAGACGGAGGCCTCAAGGCCATCGGGCTGGACACGACGCCGGAGCAACGCATCCGCGTCCATTTTCGCAGCGACTCGGCACGGCTTGCTCCTGCCGCCGCGAATGAGCATGTCAGCGACACCGATGCGCGCGGCAGCGCCACGAATGCGTCCGCATTGGGCGATCTGGTTCTGAGCGGTGTGGTCGCACAGTCGGTATATGTCGGGCAGGGCTATCGGTATCGGGTGCGCACCGGCGATGCCGACATCTGGGTTCACGCGTCGGAGCGTGTCGCGGAAGGGACGCCGACCTGTGTCGTCGTGCCGCGCGACGCGCTGCTGCTTTTCCCCACCCATCAACCACGTAGTCCTTAGGAGGCTGAAATGAAGTTTCGCTTGCTGCTTGTCGCCACCGCGCTCGCATTTGCCGGTGGATACGGCGGTGGAATCGCCGCCCAGACACTCAACGTCGTCACCGCCGGCGACCAGAACATGGTCGATTACGTCAATAACTACCTGGCACCGAAGTTCGAGGCGATGAACCCGGGCGTGAAGGTGCGTGCGGTGGGAACCGGGCCGGGAGACTCCGGATCGCAGAAGATCTACGAAAAGCTTTCGGCGCAGCAGAAGGCCAACGTTGCTGAGTGGGATGTCGACGTCGCCGTTGTGCATCAACGCGGCGCTGCGACCATGGTCAGTGAAAAACTGTTGCTGCCGTACCGTAACGACGTCAGTGCCGGCAAGCTGGTTACGCGCGACACCGCGAAGAACGCTCTGGGCGCGAACGTCGACGGCTACGTGCTGCCGATGTTTCACAGCCAGATCGCGTTCGCGTACAACCCCGAGCTGGTTAAAGCACCGCCGAAATCCTTCGGAGAGCTCACCGAGTGGGTCAAGAAGAATCCGAAGCAATTCGGCTACAACGGCGTCAAGGGCGGCATGTCGGGCGTGGGGTTCGTGATGGGCTGGGTGGAAGCGAGCACCGGCATGGCCGACAAGCTGGAGAAGGGACCCTACGACGCAAGCCAGAAGGCGGCGATCGACAAGGCGCTCGGCGGGCTCAAGGATTTCAATCAATACGTGGTGATGACGCCGGGCAATGCCGGTACGCTGGATATGCTCAATCGCGGGGAGATCTCCATCGGCCCGGTGTGGGTCGATATGTTCTATACCTGGCAGGCGGACGGACGGATGAGCCCGAAGATGAAGCTTTCGCTGCCTTCGCCCGGATTGCCCGGGCAGCCGATGTACTACGTGATCCCGGCCAAGGCGGCGCACGCGGCGCTTGCCAAGAAGTTCATCGACCTGGCCGAGAGCCCTGAAGTGCAGGCGGAAGGCATCGTCAAGCAATTCAACTGGTACCCGGGCATCGATCCCCAGCACGTGCAGTCGAAGATGGACCAGGCGAGCTGGAACAAGCTCTTCACCGACATCTCGCCGTCCGATCTGTCGAGATACGGGCGGCCGTTCCCCTTGTCGGAATATTTCACCGATATCGTCGAGGGCTACGAGCGGGTCGTGATCAAGTAGGCGCGCGAAGCCGCGTCCGGACCTATACACACCTGCCGAAAATTATCTCCAATCTGTCGTCCCCGCGAAGGCGGGGACACAGTGGCGTTTGTCCAAAAGACACTGGATTCCCGCGTTCGCGGGAATGACGATTTAGGTGAGGCGTGGTGAAGTCGATCACGACAAGAAACCCAATTGCTCACCGCTGGGTCGGGCTCGCATTGCTCGCCCCGGCGCTTGCGGTGATTCTCGTTTTCTTCGTTGCGCCACTCGCGATGTCGGCGGTGGTCGCTTTCCGGCGCAAGGACGGCGGACTCACGCTCGAGCATTTCGCCAAGTCGTTCGATCTCTACACCACCGATCTGCTGTTCACGCTGGCGATCGTCCTCGCGTCGACCGTCCTGATCGGGCTGGTCGCGATTGTCATCGCGGGCTACCTCACGCTGGGCGAAAACCCGCCCGCGGTGGCGATCCTGCGCTGGCTCTATCGCTGGCCGCTGTTCATTCCGTTCGTGGTGGCAGGCCAGGTGATGCGCACCTTCCTCGCCAAGAACGGCATGCTCAACCATGTGCTGATCGGGACCGGGCTGATCGAGCCCTTGTCGGCGCAGAGCTTGCTCGACTGGCGAGGCATCGTCGTCGCCTTCGTGTGGAAGCAGGCGCCGTTCGTGACGCTACTCCTGGCCGGCGCGATGGCGTCGATCGAAACACAGCACATCGAAGCCGCCCGCAACCTCGGCGCACGGCGATTACGGGTGTTGATCGACATCATCCTGCCGCAAGTGCGCGGTACGTTGCTCGTCGGTCTGGTGCTGTCGTTCGTGACCATGCTATCGGTGCTGTCGGTGCCGCTGATGATCAATCCCAATTCTCCGACGATGATGACGGTCGACGTGGCCTACCGCATCAACACCTTTGGCGATTACGCGGTCGCTAATGCGTTGTGTCTGCTGTCCCTGATCCTCGCTGCCGGCGGGGCATGGTTCTATTTGCATCACGCCGTCGAAAAGGTGGAACGCGCATGACAGCGCTCAGTCTTCCGGCGCTTCCGTCACCGCTTCGAACTGTGCTGCGCGCTATCGTGCTGGCGCTGTTTGCATTTGCGATTTTCGGACCGCTTCTGAACCTGCTGCTATGGGCGTTCGCCGAGCGCTGGTATTTTCCGAACAAGCTTCCGCTGGAATTCGGGCTTACCTTCTGGTATCGCGTTTTCCAGCCGCGCGGCAACGCGCTCGCGTCACTCGGCACCAGCGTCTGGATCGCCGTCCTGACAGTGGCGCTTTCGCTCGCGGTCGCGGTTCCCGCTGGCTATGCGCTGGGACGGCTGAAGCTTCCCTGGCGCAGCGCGATCCTGCTAGTGTTCCTGCTACCGCAGGCGGTGCCGAACCTGCCAGTGTACGTGAACATCGCGCAGGTGTTCTATCAGATCGGGCTCAACGGAACGATAGTAGGCGTTGTGCTCGTTCATGCGTCGCACGGCCTGGTGCTGGCAGTCTGGATCGCGTCGGCGGCGTTCGCGTCGGTCGATGTGTCGCTCGAGGAAGCGGCGCGCAATCTGGGTGCATCGCCTTGGACCTGCTTTCGGACGGTGACGCTGCCGCTCGCGGCGCCAGGGCTGATCGCCAGCGCAATATTCGTCTTCCTCGAATCCCTGGATGAATTCACCGGCACCTATTTCGTCGGCGTGCCCGACGTCACGACCCTACCCCTCTTGATGTTCAACGCCAGCATGGGCGGCAACTATCAAATCGCGTCGATCACCGCGCTGCTGCTGCTCATCCCGTCGATCGGCTTCATGCTGGTGGTCGAGCGCTTTCTCAAGGCGGATGTGCTGGCGATGGTGGGGCGATAACGGCGAAGGCCACGGCCGAGGGCGAAGAGCTTTGGCGCGAGGCGGACGGCCTGCTGCGCAAGGAGGAGAGCGATGGGAATGCAGCGGGGGCGAAGATGAAGACAGCAACGATTTACGAATACGACCCGAACATCAGGATCGAAGCACCGATTTGGCAACGCGACATTAGTGGACGGTTCGGCGCTCAGTGATAAGCAATAGCCCTCGCTCACGTCCATATTTCTCGATCAGCGATCGTCGGTCGCGGCGAGTTCGATCACGACTCTGCGGTTCGCCGCGCGTCCTTCCGGCGTCGTGTTGTCCGCGATCGGCATCCTGTCACCCTTTCCGAGCGCGGTGATTCGCCGCGGTGGAATCCCGGCTTCCACCAGCAGCTCCCGCACTGCATCGGCGCGCTTTTGAGAGATCGCGCCGTTCTTCGAGGCGCGCCCGGTCGCATCGGCGTGACCGATGACCATGATAGGCGACTCGGTTCGGCGCAACTCCTGGACGAGGCTATTGAGCGCGGATCTTGTCTCTGACGAGATTTCTGCGGAACGGGAAGGAAAGCGCAGTTCGAGCGCGGCGATGCGGCGAAGGAATATGGGATCGGGCGACACGCCGATTTCGACAAGCGTCGGGACATTCGCGAGTCCCGCGGCCGCAAGGTTCTTGTGCACGGCGGATTCGATCTCGTCGCGGTGCACCTTGGTCCAGGTTTGCCCGGCGATGACCACGAGATCCGGTCGCACCAGCACTTCACCCGTGCGCAGGTGCGCGAGCGGCGCACGGTAGACCGCCGTGATGATTTTTGTCCATGTCGAGTCCAGCGTGAAGCCGGTGCCGCAGACGGTGCTCAGCGGATAGCCCCAATAGTCGACGGCAACGATGACTGCAATGGCCTTCGCCGCGGTGGGCGCGCGACCGGAGAGTTGCGGCCGTTCGCCGCCCAACCGCAGCCACAACCCCGGCCGCTCATCTGAACATGGCGGTGGTTCCGACCGCAACAGGAAGATTGCAACGACCGCAAAGGCCGTCCAGCCGATGAGCACGCCCATTGCGACGACGCTCAGGCGCGGTTTTTTGTTCATCGCCGTCTCTTCTCGTTCGGGGGTGGACACGGGAGATACCGGGCTCCCGCACGAGCACAACGTTCACCAGTGCGCTCCCCTTGCGGTCATTCTGCTGGCGACCGAGGCACTGGCGCTGCCGGAATCCGGGCCGTTGGCCGATCAATTCGGGCGGAGTTGTGGCAGTGGACGCGCCGCGTTTCGTGGAAACATCAGGCTTAGGTTTGGCTGCCAACGCCCCAAGCGCACCGCAACCCATGGGCCGTCGACGGCGACATCAAACGTTACACAAATTCACAAAGCGCTCATGCATGAGAACGTTTATCGAGGCGAAGATGAGCAGGGGATGTGCATAAGCGAGGTGGACCCATACCCATTCACAGGAAGGCCAAAGATGGCATCTAATCCAAGAGTTGACTTGAGCAGCGTCAAGCGTTTGGCGCACTGCCTCGGCTTCCTGCTGGCCGTCGCGGCTTCGGCTGGGAGTACGCCCGCCGGCGCCGCAGGCCGCGATAGTTGGGGATCGCTGTTCTTCGAGGGTAGAGATCGAAGCTATTTCGTGCACCTACCGCCGCGCTACGACAGCAAGACGCTGCTGCCGCTGGTCGTCGTGCTGCATGGCGGTGGCGGCGGCGTGCAGAATACCGGCGCGGGGATGCAACCCGGCGCGGTGTCGCTAACCCGCATGTCGTTGAAGGCTGATGAGGAGAATTTTATTGTTGTTTATCCGAGTGGGACCGGTATTTTGAGAGATAAGTTGCTCACCTGGAACGCGGGTAACTGTTGCGGGTATGCCCTCAAACATAATGTGAACGACGTCGGGTTCATCGCTGCACTGTTGGACAAGCTCGAACGGGAAATCGCAATCGATCCTCGCCGCGTGTTAGTCACCGGCATCTCCAACGGCGGCATGATGGCATATCGAATCGGCTGCGAGTTATCCGAGCGCATTGCGGTCATCGCCCCCGTTGAAGGCGCACTCAACGTGAGCTGCCGTCCAACATCGCCGGTTTCGGTCGTGATTTTTCACGGTACGGGAGATCAGAACGTCCATTACGACGACGGTCCGGCGCCGCGGGATAACCGGATCGATAATTCGGTCGCCGTGGCCGTATCGTTCTGGGTCGGCGCGAATGGTTGCGCAGAGGTGCCTGCCAGGGAAGCCCCTCAGGCGGACCTGCGCATCGAAAGCTATTCGAGTTGTCGACGAGGTAGCGGCGTTACGCTGTATAAAATCCTGGGTGGAAAGCATGCATGGCCGGGAGGCGATCGCCTCACTTTATTGCTGGATGAGCCTGCGCACGACGTCTCGGCGACAGACTTGATGTGGGAATTCTTCCTCCGGCACGCCCCGGCGGCAAAATAGCTGATCACGATTTTCCTGCGCGCTAATACGTTAGGCCACCGCGGTCGACACTACAAATCATTAATGCGCGCAAGGTCCTTGACCAGCAACTCAAACGCCTGCGCCCGATCCTCAGGCGGAACGCGCAGGATGGACGAGGGGTGGACGGTCACCAGTATCTTCGGTCCCCACTCGCTGTCGAAGAACTTTCCGCGATTGGCAAGCACCTTGACCTTCGCTCCGAGGAGGGCGCGCACTGCGGTACCGCCGAGGCAGACGATCAACCGCGGAGTGATCAGCCGGATTTCGCCGAGCAGCCAGTCGAGGCATGCCGCCACTTCCTGCTGCGCCGGCGTCTTGTGCATGCGCCGTTTGCCGCGCGGCTCCCAGCTGAAGTGCTTGACGGCGTTGGTGACATAGACGTCTTTGCGATCGACGCCGGCTTTTGCCAGCGCCTCGTCGAGCACCTTGCCCGCGGGTCCGACAAAAGGCTTGCCGGTCAAATCTTCCTGATCGCCGGGTTGCTCGCCAACCAGCATCACGCTGACCTTGGCGCCGCCTTCCCCGCAGACCGCCTGAGTCGCGCGCTCCCAAAGTCGACACCCGCGGCAGCGCGCGATGGCCGCGTCGAGCTCCTTCAGCGATCGGGCATCAGCCGCGATTTCGCTTTTGGAATCCACCATCACAGATGGACGATATTGCACGTCCGTGGTTCACGGCAGTGTATACGCCGTTTTGACGACGGTGAAGAATTCGCGCGCATAGCGGCCCTGCTCGCGCGGCCCGTAACTGGAGCCTTTGCGGCCACCGAACGGCACGTGATAGTCGACTCCCGCAGTTGGCAGATTGACCATGACCATTCCTGCCTGGCTTTGGCGCTTGAAGTGCGACGCATGCTTGAGCGATGTGGTGACGATGCCGGCCGAGAGTCCGAAATCGGTGTCGTTGGCCACCGCGAGTGCCTCGTCGTAATTCTTGACCCGGATCACGCTCGCTACCGGGCCGAATATTTCCTCGCGCGAGGTGCGCATGGCATTGGTCGCCTCGGTCAACAGCGCCGGGGCAAGATAGTGCCCCTGCTTGGCGCGCTTGAGCATTTCGCCGCCGTAGGCAAGCTTCGCGCCTTCGCGCTGGCCGATGCCGATGTAGTCCAGGTTCTGCTTGAGTTGCGTCTCGTCGACGACTGGGCCGATATCCGTTCCCGGCGTCAACGCGTCATCGACCTTGAGCGATCCCAGGCGCTCGCTCAACGCGGCGACAAAACGGTCGTGGATATTCGCGCCGACGATCAAGCGCGACGACGCGGTGCAGCGCTGGCCCGTCGAGAAGAACGCGCCGTTGACCGCGCAGTTCACGGCCACGGCCAGGTCCGCGTCGTCGAGCACGACCAGAGGATTTTTACCTCCCATTTCCAGCTGCAGCTTGGCCATGCGCGCGATCGCCTTGGCCGCGATCGCGCGGCCGGTCGCCACCGAGCCGGTGAAGCTGATGGCATCGACCCGCCGATCGTTGATGATCGTCTCGCCGACGACGCTGCCACGACCCATGACCAGGTTGAAGACGCCCGCCGGTATGCCCGCTTTGATGATGATGTCCGTCAGCGCCCAGGCCGACCCCGGCACCAGCTCCGCCGGCTTGAATACCACGCAGTTGCCGTAGCAGAGTGCCGGCGCGATCTTCCACGCCGGAATCGCCACCGGAAAATTCCACGGGGTGATGATGCCGATGACGCCCAAGGGCTCGCGCGTCACCTCGACATCGACGCCGGGGCGGATCGACTGGATCTTCTCTCCGGCCAGGCGCAGCGCCTCGCCGCCGAAGAACTTGAAGATCTGTCCCGCGCGCACGACTTCGCCGATGCCCTCCGGCAGCGTCTTGCCTTCTTCGCGCGAAAGCAGCCGTCCGAGCTCGTCCTTGCGGGCGAGTATCGTGTTGCCGACGGCGTCGAGCAGATTCGCGCGATCCTGCACCGAGGACATCGACCATGCGGGAAATGCGCCCCGCGCGGCGCCAATCGCGGCGTCGGCTTGCACGCGGTCGGCCCGCGCGTATTCACCGATGACGTCGCTCAAGTCCGACGGATTGATATTCCTGGCGGTCTCGGCACCGACCACCCAATCGCCACCGATGAAGTTGCGGTGAGTCTCGCTCATGGTCTTTTCGTCCTCAATGCGTGCGCAGCAGGTTGCGCGCGGCCAGATTGCGCATCAGCTCGCCGGTGCCAAAAGTCCAGGGCGGGGCCAGATTGCTCGTTGTCACGCGGTTCTCGAGTGCGCCGAGCCGCGCGGCGCTGATAACGACCCGGTCATCCTGTTTGTGCGTGAATCCCATGCCCGGCGCGCCGCGATCGTCGACCGGTGCGAACATCGTGCCGAGAAAGAGCATGAATCCATCCGGGTATTGGTGGTTCGAGCCCGTTGCTTGTTCGACCAAGTCAGCGGGATCGCGGCTGATCTTCGCCATGGAGCTTTTGCCCTGCAGGTGAAAGCCGTCTACACCATGGATGTCCAGCATGATCTCGGCGCGGCGGACGTCGTCGAGGGTGAAGCCGTCGTCGAACAGGCGTATGAACGGGCCAATCGCGCACGATGCGTTATTGTCCTTGGCCTTGCCGAGCAGGAGCGCGCTGCGGCCTTCGAAGTCGCGCAGGTTGACGTCGTTGCCAAGGGTCGCACCCTTGATCCTGGCGCGGGAATCGACCGCCAGCACGATCTCCGGCTCCGGATTGTTCCAGGTTGATTTTGGATGCAGACCGATCAGCTCGCCATGCCCCACGGCAGCCATCGGTTGCGTCTTGGTGAAGATCTCGGCGTCGGGCCCGATGCCGACCTCGAGATACTGCGACCATGCTCCTTGCTCCACCAGCACCTGCTTGATGCGCGCCGCCTCTTCCGATCCGGGGCGCACCGAGGCGAGATTGTCGCCGAGGATACCGATGAGCCGCGCGCGAATCTCTTCGGCGCGGCTCGCGTCGCCGCGCGCCTGTTCCTCGATGACGCGCTCCAGTGTGCTCGCGATAAAGGTGACGCCGGCGGCCTTGATCGCTTGCAGATCGCACGGCGCGAGCAATCGCGGCTTGGCGTCGTCGTAATCGGGACGACTGTTCGAGAGCAGGGCCTCGATCGTTCCAATCGCGCGGCCCGTCGCGGTCGTTGCCGCGGTGCGGACTGCGCCAGCGACATCGTCCCACTCAAGAAAGACGCTGACGGTCGGGCAGCTTGCAGCAAGGTCGATGACGGTGCCGTCAGTCCGAACGGTAATCGGAGAAGGACCCCCGCGATTGCCCGGGATCCAGGCGCGACCGAGAAGCGTCGCCGATCTCCAGTCCGGCGGCAGGGCAGACAGCGCGGTGGTTGGGGCAGTCATGCGCAATGTCTCGGTGGCGAATCGGTCACGGCAACGCGCGGTAGAACGGCTTAGCGAGCGTCCAGCGGAAGCGACGGGCTCCCGCCAGCTCCATCGCAAGTTTACCCCTGTTCACGTTTGCGGCCGACGGGTGTAGGCTCGTAAGTGGAGACGAAAGCGCAGCAGTTCAACCGTCGCAACCCAACGAGACATGCGCCATGATTGCCACGATCCATTTATCCGACGAGCACACGCCGCAGCCCATCCCTCCGGTGAATGACGATGACGACGATGATGACGACAAGAGCAAACCCGGCTCGGGCGGCGGAAACATCGATCCCGACGATGACGAGGGGGGATCGGACGACGATGACGACGACGACGAAGATGAAACGCTTTGGTCCGATAGAGGCGTCTAACCGCGCCGTATGATGCGAGAGCGGTCGATCTGTGCTAAAATGCAACCTGCCCGGCGCTCTGTTAGTCACAAGCATCAGACGGGTTGCCCGCCGCGCCTCGGGTACGCTCCGAGCGGATGCCAGGCAACCGGATCATCGGCTTCTAATCTCTCGCTCAACGCAATCCCCCCGAGCGGCAATATCCGGTTAGAGAAGATGGGTTTGCAGTTCTCGACCCGGTTGCGCCGTTTGCGCGCGTTTGGGCGATCGTCCGGCTAAGTATCCAACTGGGTATGCCGGGCGATTTGCGCCAGCGATCCGCACTCCCGCTATTCCGGAATTCTGGGCACAGGTCGCCACATTGGCGCCGCCTGATTTTTGCCCGCGCCCCTGGCCAGCGCCTTTGTCGGCGCGCAAGGGCTGTGCTTTGTGATGGGATCTCCAATGAAATTCGAAGAGCTAAAACTCGCGCCGGAGCTGTTGCGCGCGCTCGCCGACTGTGGCTACACCGAACCCACGCCAATCCAGGCGCAAACCATTCCGCCGCTGCTGGGCGGCCACGACGTCATCGGCTCAGCGCAAACCGGCACCGGCAAGACCGCCGCCTTCGTGCTCCCAGCGCTGCAACGGTTGGCCGGGATGGCGCCAGGCATTCCACCGGCGCATCGCGCGACGGGCCGCCCGCGCGTGCTGGTGCTGGCGCCGACGCGCGAACTGGCCCAGCAGGTTGCCACCCAGTCGGTCCAGTACGGGCGCTATCTGCGTATGAAAACCGTGTGCATCTATGGCGGAGCGCCGTATCCGGTGCAGAACCGTGAGCTAGCGCAGGGGGTAGATATCCTTGTTGCAACACCGGGCCGGCTGATCGATCACCTGGAGCGCGGTCGCGTCGACCTGTCGCAATTGGAGATGCTGGTCCTCGACGAAGCGGACAGGATGCTCGACATGGGATTCATCGAAGATGTCGAGTTGATCGCCGCGCGCACGCCCAGGACGCGCCAGACGGTACTCTTCTCGGCAACGTTCGACGCCGCCATTGCGCGTCTGGCCGGGAAGCTGCTGCGCAACCCGGTGCGCATCGAAGTCGATGCCGACAAGGCGCCGCCGCCCGCAATCGAGCAGCGGGTGCATTTCACCGACGATCATGCGCACAAGCACCGCGTCCTCGACTACCTGCTGGCCGACGCGGCGATGACCCAGAGCATCGTCTTCATCGCCACCAAGCGCGATGCGGAGTCGCTCGCGGCGCGGCTGCGCGGCGAAGGCCACGCCGCCGCGGCGCTGCACGGCGATATGAATCAATTCGAGCGCACCAGGACTCTTTCGGACATGCGCCGTGGAAGCGTCCGCACGCTGGTCGCGACCGACGTTGCCGCGCGCGGCCTCGATGTCGCGGGCATCAGTCACGTCATCAACTTCGATCTGCCGCGCCAAGCCGGAGACTACGTCCATCGCATTGGCCGCACCGGGCGCGCCGGCGCGGCGGGGATCGCGGTGTCGCTGGCAGGTCATGCCGAACGCGGAGCGCTGCGCCAGATCGAGCGCTACACGGGGGCAGCCATCGCTGCGCACATCATTCCAGGGCTGGAGCCCCGCGCGCGCAGCGCAGCGCACGATCGCGCTGGCGGCAATGCCGGCGGCAAGGGAAGTCCGCGCAGCGCGCATCATCGTCCGTCAAATCACCCGCATGCGCGCCACGAGAGCACCCCCAACGCCGGCAATCGCGGCTGGTCGGCGTCGCCGCCGCCTGCCCGTCAGGCACGCCACGATACGAGCTGGCAGGATAGGAAGTCCGGCCGGTCGCGCTAGCAATATGCCGTCATTCCCGCGAAAGCGGGAATCCATTGGTTCTTGAAGCAAACTTGGATTCCGGCTTTTCGCTGGAATGACCACATTGGGGATCCATCGCGGGATGACGCCGTTGATCTGGTGTTACGCGCTTTCATGAGGCGCAATCGACTAAAGTCCGCCGAAACGCCTGTAGAAATAAGGCGCCGCCGATCGTAGGGCGCTGCGCGAGTTTTCCAGCATGAGGGCGAGATGGCCCTCTGCGCGCTCATGCGCCAGACGATAGAGCTCGCGGCACAGCGCATAGGCCGCAGACTCGGGCCAATTGGAAGGCAGTAGCTCGGCGGGCAGCTGCGGGTCGTGCAGGGTCACGCGCCGGAACTCATGGATGAGCAGCGTGCGCAAGACAAAGCATTGCTGCGGGGTCGGGTCGGTACCATGGCCGAGTGAGCGGGCAACGCCTCGGAAGCGCGCGACGAACCCTCGGTACGCGGCGGCAACACCTTTCAAGTCCCAGCAATCCTGCGTCAGCATGGCGATCGACCTGCCGCCGCGTGGAAGTGCGTGCGCCGTTACGACGGCGACGTGTCGGCTGATGCCGAGTGCTCGTGTCGTTTCGCTGAGTTCGAGCTCGTCTCCGGGCTTCGCCGGCCGTGCGAACAGGCCTGGTCCGAGCACTCCGAATCCATCCCACTCCAGTTCCTTGCGCAATTCGCGACGGGAGGATTCGTCGATGCTCGCTGGCGGCACGATGACCAGATGCCAGTCGCCGTCCCACGAATCGCTCGCCGGCGGGGCGTAGATGCGACGATAGGCGTGCTCGAACCGTCGCTGCCCCTGGCGAGTGAGCCGATAGAGACTGCGCCTGCCGTCCTGTCGCGCGGAGAGCCAGCCGTCCTGCGCGAGCCGGTAAACGCTGGTGCGGACCAGCCGCTCGTTGATGCCGAACGGTGCGAGCAGCCTAATGAGACCGGCAAGCCACACCGCGCCGCCGTGCGGCGCAATGGAATCCCCCCAGACGGTCACCACCAGCGACTTGGCTTTGGGCGGGGCCGCCGCGAGCGCTCGCCGGATCCAGCGCTCGATTCGCGGGTCGGTCGGTGCAGCGGTCACGGGTGCCGTCGATGTGATACAGAATTTGCCATTATCATATAAAAAGTGTATCGTTTTTAGAAGGTTGGCGCCAGCCCAGGCGGCGACGAGGAAAATCACATGTACGCGCAGATGGTCGACACCGGAGCGAAGCGCTTGCGCTCGCTCGACGAGCTCTCGCCCGAGGAACGCGAATTCCAGGCGCGCATCGATGCCGACATCAAGATCGAGCCCAAGGACTGGATGCCCGAGGCGTATCGGAAGACCCTGATCCGGCAGATCTCGCAGCACGCGCACTCGGAGATCGTCGGTATGCTGCCCGAGGGCAACTGGATCACGCGCGCGCCGAGCTTGAAGCGCAAGGCGATCCTGATGGCCAAGGTTCAGGATGAAGCGGGTCACGGCCTTTACCTTTACTGTGCAGCGGAGACGCTTGGCGTATCGCGCGACGAGCTGATAGCCGATCTGCATTCCGGCAAGGCCAAGTACTCGAGCATCTTCAACTATCCGACGCTGACCTGGGCCGACATCGGCGCCATCGGATGGCTGGTCGACGGCGCCGCGATCATGAATCAGATTCCTCTTTGCCGATGCTCGTTCGGACCCTACTCGCGGGCGATGATCCGCGTCTGCAAGGAAGAGAGCTTTCACCAGCGCCAGGGCTTCGACATCATGATGACGCTGTGCCAGGGTTCAAAGGAGCAGAAGGCGATGGCGCAGGACGCGCTGAACCGGTGGTGGTGGCCGTCGCTGATGATGTTCGGACCGCCCGACGCGACTTCCGTGCACAGCGCGCAGTCGGCGCAATGGAAGATCAAGATGCTGTCCAACGACGAGCTGCGCCAGCGCTTCATCGACCAGACCGTACCGCAAGCGGACTATCTGGGCATCAAGATGCCCGACCCGGAGCTTAAGTGGAATGCCGAGCGCGGCCATTACGATTTCGGTCCGATCGACTGGGACGAGCTCTATAGCGTGGTCAAGGGCAACGGGCCGTGCAATCGCGAGCGACTGCGGGCGCGGGTCGACGCGTGGGAGGAGGGCGCGTGGGTACGCGACGCGGCGATGGCGCACGCCGAGAAGCATGCCGCCAGGAAGGCGGCGTGAGTGAACAGTGAGAGGAAAGTGAGAGGAAACCATGAGTCGTGAATGGCCGTTGTGGGAAATCTTCATCCGCTCGCAGCACGGCCTGGCGCACAAGCACGTCGGCAGCCTGCACGCGCCGGACGCTGAAATGGCGGTCAAGAATGCGCGCGACGTCTACACCCGGCGCAATGAGGGCGTCAGCATCTGGGTCGTGAAATCCGCTGACATCGTCGCCAGTTCGCCGGGCAAGAAGGAGCCGATGTTCGAGCCCGCGAGCAGCAAGGTGTATCGGCATCCGACCTTCTTTCCCATGCCCGATGAAGTGAATCACATCTGAGATGGCGTCCGACCAGCAATTGCTCGATTATGTCCTGCGGCTTGCCGACAGCGACCTGATACTCGCCCAACGCCTCGGCGAGTGGGTGGGTCATGGACCGGTGCTCGAGGAAGACATCGCGCTGACCAATGTCGGTCTCGATCTCCTCGGCCAGGCGCGGCTGTGGTTTGCGTACGCGGGCGAGGTCGAGGGGCGCGCATTGGGGTCCAGCGGCGCGGGTCGCAGCGAAGACGAGTTCGCGTTCATGCGCGAAGGCGGTAGCTTTCTCAATCTGCTGCTCGCCGAGCAGCCCAATGGCAACTACGCGGATACGACGGCGCGTCAATTCTACTTCGACGTCTGGCACGAGCTGTTGCTGAGAAATCTTGCGGTCTCGCGCGATCAACGCATCGCCGAGATCGCGGCCAAGGCGCTCAAGGAAGTGATGTATCACGCGGAGCGCAGCGCCGACTGGGTGATCCGGCTGGGCGACGGCACCGAGCTGAGTCATACCAGGATGCAGTCGGCGATCGACGATCTGTGGATGTATACCGGCGAGATGTTCGCTGCTGACGACATCGACTTGGCGCTTGCCGCCGAAGATGTCGCTGCTGACGTCAGCGCTCTCTTGCCTGCCTGGCGCGATCGTGTCGCCGCCGTGCTGGACCTGGCGACACTGACCATGCCGTCGGCGGAGTGGATGCAGCGCGGCGGAAAGCAGGGGGTGCATAGCGAACACCTGGGCCACCTGCTCGCGGAAATGCAATCGCTCCAGCGTGCTCATCCGGGTGCGCAATGGTGAGCTCAGCTTCGTCTGCAGTCGTGGATAGACCCGGCGTCGCCGCGATCTGGCGAGCGCTCGCTGCGGTTCCTGATCCGGAGATTCCGGTGATTTCGGTGGTCGATCTCGGCATTATCCGTGGCGTCGAGTGGCGTGACGACGAATGGGTGATCTCTGTGACGCCGACCTATTCCGGATGCCCGGCCACCGAAGTCATTGCCGGCGACATCGAGCATGCTCTGGTCGCTGCCGGCGTCGCGCGCTTTCGGATCGAGACCAGACTCTCGCCCGCGTGGACCACCGACTGGATCGCGCCCGGTGCCCGGCAACGGCTGATCGAGTACGGTATCGCACCGCCGGGAGCGGGCGCGGCTGTTTCAACCCGAATAGGCCAGACAAGCCGTATCGATATCAGCGCACTGCATCGTCACCGCGCCGAGGCGGCGAGTGTCCCCTGTCCGCGTTGCAACTCGACGCGCACCCGGCAGCAATCGCGTTACGGTTCGACACCCTGCAAGGCGCAGTACCGCTGTGACGAGTGCCTCGAGCCGTTCGATTATTTCAAGCCGCATTGATTGTTCGTTCGGATTGTTTTGTTGGTGATTACCAATGTGTGCGACAGCTTCCAAAAAACTGGCGTCATCCCCGCGAAGGCGGGGATCCAGCGGCGTTTGTCAAAAAGACACTGGGTTCCCGCTTTCGCGGGAACGACGAAACTAGGAATCGGCTGGTCAGGTACTTTGGTTATGCGCAATATCGATGAGTAGGTTCCACCCGCTCACCATCGCGTCGGTGGCGCGTGAAACCCGCGACGCGGTCACGCTCACGTTCGACGTCCCGCCCACGTTGGGCGATGCGTTCCGCTTCGTGCAGGGACAGCACCTGACGTTGCGCGCGGACATCGGCGGCGAGCACGTGCGCCGCTCCTATTCGATCTGCTCCGCGGTGCAGGACGACAAGCTGCGCATCGCGGTCAAGAAGACCCCCGGAGGCGTGTTCTCCACCTGGGCCAACGAGCACTTGAGGCAAGGCGCGACCATCGACGTGATGCCGCCGATGGGGCATTTCAACGTCGCGCTCGAGGCGGCGAATCGCAAGCACTACGTCGGTTTCGCGGCAGGGAGCGGCATCACACCGCTGTTGTCGATCGTCAAGACGACATTGCTCACAGAGCCGGAGAGCCGCTTCACGCTTTTCTACGGCAACCGCTCGTCGAGCGCGGTGATCTTCCGGGAGGAGCTTGCCGACCTTAAGGACCGTTTCCTCACCCGCCTCAACCTCGTTTACGTCATGAGCCGCGAGCCGCAGGACATCGAAATCCTGAACGGGCGGATCGACCGCAACAAGGCCGATGCGCTGCTGGAGCATTGGGTGGACATGAGCGAGGTCGATACCGCCTTCGTGTGTGGACCGGACGGCATGATGCAAGCGGTCGCCGAGTCGCTGCAGGCGCACGGATTGCCCAAGTCGCAGATCAAGATCGAGCTTTTCGCGGCGAGCATTCCGAAGCACGAGCACAGGGTCCCGGAGTCGCTGCCGCCAGGTCGTTCCGAATGTGCGGTGACGGTGATCATCGACGGCGCCCGCCGCGAGTACAACCTGGAAAAGACCAAGGAAAACATCCTCGATGCGGCCCTCAAGCAGGGCATCGAGCTACCCTATTCCTGCAAGGGCGGAGTGTGCTCGACCTGCCGCGCCAAGTTGATCGAGGGCGAGGTCGACATGGACGTCAATTTCGCGCTCGAGGATTACGAAGTGGCGCGTGGCTTTGTGCTCTGTTGCCAGAGCTATCCGGTGACCGACAGGGTCACGGTCGATTTCGATCAGGGCGCGTAGACCACACTGAAACCACACTGAGGCCCCAACAAGCCGATTCCGGGCGTCCCAACAAGCTGCTAATCTTCAACGTTCAGTCTATCCCACTCGGAGCGTTTCTCTTGTCTCATCCATTGTTCGAACGTCACAAGCCGCTGCTCGATCAGGCACTCGCGGCAATCGCCGGCCGCGGTTACTGGAGTGCATTCGCGGAATCTCCCAGTCCCAAGGTCTACGGCGAGGGTACGGCGGAATCGGGAAAGGCGGCGTTCGATGCCTTGCTGAACAAACCGTTCCCGATAGAGCTTCCGGGAAGTCAGGGCACCGTGGGTGGCGAGATCTCCCCTTACGGCATGGCGCTCGGTATCAGCTACCCGAAAGTCGACCTCGATCAACTCTTCGCGGCGATCGCCAAGGCGGAGCCTGCGTGGCGCAAGGCCGGTCCGGAAGCGTGGGTGGGCGTGTCGCTGGAGATCGTGACCCGCATCAACAAGCGGAGCTTCGAGCTTGCGCACGCGGTCATGCACACTACCGGGCAGGCGTTCGTGATGTCGTTCCAGGCCGGATGTCCGCATGCGCAGGATCGCGGGCTCGAGGCCATCGCTTACGCCTGGGATGAGTTGCGACGAATTCCGGCCAAGGCATACTGGGAGAAGCCGCAAGGCAAGAACGAGCCGCTGAAGATGGAAAAGCTCTACCGGATCGTGCCGCGCGGCGTGGCGCTGGTGATTGGTTGCAACACCTTTCCGACCTGGAACGGCTATCCGGGGATGTTCGCCAGTCTCGCGACCGGCAATGCGGTCATCGTCAAGCCGCATCCTAACGCCATCCTGCCACTGGCGATCACCGTCCAGGTTGCGCGTGAGGTGCTCGCCGAAGCCGGGTTCGACCCGAATATCGTGACGCTGGTCGCGCACATGGCCGCGGACGACACTGCGCAGACCCTTGCGCTGCGACCGGAAGTGAAGCTCATCGATTTCACGGGGAGCACCGCCAACGGCGAGTGGCTGGAGAAAAATGCCCGCCAGGCCCAGGTCTATACCGAAAAGGCCGGCGTCAACCAGATCGTTATCGACTCCGCGGCCGATATCCAAGGCGTCGCGCGCAACGTTGCATTTTCGCTCGCGCTATACACTGGGCAGATGTGCACCGCGCCACAGAACATCTACGTCCCGCGAGACGGTATCGATACCGCCGAGGGTCACCTGTCGTTCGACCAGGTCGCTCAAGCGTTGGCCGAGAGCGTTCAAAAGCTCGTCGGCGATCCCGCCCGCGCGGTGGAGATTTTAGGCGCAGTAGTCAATGACGGCGTAGCGCGGCGCATCGACGCCGCGCGTGCCTTGGGGCCTCTCGTGCTCGACAGTCAGACCCTGACCCACCCGCAATTTCCGCAGGCAACCATCCGCACGCCGCTCCTGGTGAAGCTGGAAGCCAAAGACGATGCCAAGTACCTCAAGGAATGGTTCGGGCCGATCGGCTTTGTCATCGCCACCGACGGAACCCCGCAGAGCCTCGACATCGCACGCCGCGCGGCGAAGGATCACGGTGCGTTGACGCTCTCGGTGTACTCGACCGATCGACAAGTCATCGACGATGCGATCGCGGTGGCCGAGGATGCGGGTGTCGCGCTGTCGATCAATCTGACCGGCGGCGTGTTCGTCAATCAGTCGGCCGCTTTTTCCGACTTTCACGGCACCGGCGCCAATCCGGCGGCGAATGCGTCGTTGACCGACGCGGCATTTGTCGCCAACCGCTTTCGCGTGGTGCAGCACCGAATGCACGTCAGCCCATGAGCTACCAGCACATCCTTTATGCCGTCGAAGGTAACATCGCGCGGCTGACCCTCAATCGGCCGGACCGATTGAACAGCTTCAACGACGAGATGCACGCCGAGGTCCGCGACGCCCTGTCGCGGGTCAAGGCGAGCGCTGAGGTGCGGGTGCTGTTGTTGACCGGGGCTGGACGCGGCTTTTGCGCGGGGCAGGACTTGGGCGACCGTGCGGTCGCGCCGGGCTCCGAGCCGGTGGATCTGGGCGCGTCGATCGAGCGCAACTACAAGCCGCTGGTGCTCGGTCTGCGTGCGCTGCCGCTGCCGGTCGTGTGTGCGGTCAATGGCGTCGCCGCCGGTGCGGGCGCGAACATCGCGCTCGCCTGCGACATCGTCGTCGCAGCGAAGTCGGCGAGCTTTATGCAGGCATTTTCGAAAATCGGATTGATTCCCGATTCCGGCGGCACTTATTTCCTGCCGCGTCTGGTCGGCTCCGCACGAGCGATCGGATTGGCGATGCTCGGTGACAAGCTCTCCGCCGAGCAGGCCGCGGCATGGGGGCTGATCTGGAAGTGCGTCGACGACGTCGAGTTTCCGGCCAGCGTCGAGGCGCTCGTGCAACAGCTATCGATGGCCGCGACGCGCGGGCTCGCGGCTACCAAGCGTGCGATTTACGCCGCTGGCGATAATTCGCTCGAGGCGCAACTCGATCTGGAACGAGACTTGCAGCGCGTGCTTGGAAAGAGCGCGGACTATCGAGAGGGCGTGAGCGCATTCGCAGCGAAACGGCAGCCTCGATTCACCGGCATGGACTGAGGATTGCCGAAATGAGAAACAGCTTCCGTAAAATCATCGTCGTCCCCGCCCCCGATTCAAGCATTCGAGGGCAGGCTTCAGCGGGGACCCAGCGGCGTTGGTCAAAAAGACACTGGATTCCCGCTTTCGCGGGAATGACGAACTAGGTAGGCGGCCGTTACGCACTTCGCGATGTTGAATACCCATGACCAAAGCTGATACGACCGTCTCGGCTGCCACGCATCTGACCTCCGCCCAAGCGCAGTCGCTGGCCGAACGCGTCGCCGCGGCAATGTTCGCGCGCGACCGCGCATCGCAGGCAATGGGCATCCGCGTCTCCAAGGTCGGTCCGGGACGAGCCGAATTGACGATGACGGTTCGTGCCGACATGCTCAACGGCCACGCCACGTGTCACGGCGGATTCATCTTCACCCTCGCCGACAGTGCATTCGCGTTTGCCTGCAACAGTGCCAACATGACCACGGTGGCGTCTGGCTGCAGCATCGACTTTATTATGCCGGCACGCGAGGATGACGTGCTGACCGCGATTGGCCAGGAACGAACGTCAAGCGGGCGGACTGGCATCTACGACATCGAGGTCACCAATCAGCGTGGCGAGACGGTTGCGATGTTTCGCGGCAAGTCGCACCGGATCAAGGGCCACGTCATTGCCGAGGCTTCACCGTAGAGGACGGTATGCCAGTCAAGAAACCTGCACCTGGCGAGCTCGAGGGCATCGAGACAGCGAGCCGCGACGAGCTGCAGGCGCTGCAGTTGCAGCGACTGAAGTGGACGCTGCGACACGCCTACGACAACGTCGCGCATTACCGCACCGCCTTCGACGCCGCTGGCGTTCGGCCCGACGATCTTCGAACGCTCGACGATCTGGCCAAGTTTCCGTTCACGGTCAAGACCGATCTGCGCGATCATTATCCGTTCGGCATGTTCGCCGTGCCGCGCGAGCGAGTGGTGCGCATCCACGCCTCGAGCGGGACCACGGGTCGGCCGACGGTCGTCGGCTACACCACGAAGGACATCGAGACCTGGGCCACGGTCATGGCTCGCTCGATCCGTGCGGCCGGTGGACGCGCCGGAGACATCGTGCACGTCGCGTACGGTTACGGCCTGTTCACCGGGGGGCTGGGTGCCCACTACGGCGCCGAAAAGCTCGGCTGCACCGTGATCCCCATGTCCGGCGGCATGACCGAGCGTCAAGTGCAGCTCATCGTCGATTTCAAGCCGGCCATCATCATGGTGACGCCGTCGTACATGCTGGCGATTGCCGAGGAAATGGAAAGGCAGCAAGTCGATCCGCGGCAGACGTCGCTTAAGGTCGGGATTTTTGGCGCCGAGCCCTGGACGCCGGCGATGCGGCGCGCCATCGAAGCAAGGCTCGACATGGATGCCATCGATATCTACGGCCTGTCGGAAATCATGGGGCCCGGCGTTGCGCAGGAGTGCATCGAGACCAAGGACGGATTGACGATCTGGGAAGATCACTTTTATCCGGAGATCATCGACCCGCAAACGGGCGCGGTGGTCGCCGAGGGTGAGAGAGGAGAGCTGGTGTTCACCTCGCTCACCAAGGAAGCGCTGCCTATGGTTCGTTACCGCACGCGCGACCTGACGCGGTTGCTCCCGCCGAGCGCGCGGTCGATGCGCCGCATGGAACGAATCACAGGCCGATCCGACGACATGGTGATCATCCGCGGCGTCAATGTCTTTCCGACGCAGGTGGAGGATCTGATCCTGAAGCAGCCCGAGCTTACGCCGCACTATTTGCTCGAAATCACGAGACCGAGCAGTCTCGACGAGCTGACGGTTCACGTCGAGATGTGCGCGGAGCTCGCCCGGAGCGGCGACGAGTCGCGCCAGGCCGCGACAAGGTCTCTGGAGCAAAACATCAAAGGTTATCTCGGGGTGTCGACCACGGTGCTGCTGGCGCAGCCCGGAGGCATCGAGCGCTCGGTCGGCAAGGCCAAACGCGTTGTCGACAAACGGCGCAAGGGCTGATTCCAGCTCGGCCGTTCCATTTAGGGCCGGCCCGGCTCCGGCCTGATTCGGAAAGCGCAGTCTCGCGATTCAAACGCGCACTGGCGCCGCCACAGCATATAAACTAGCCGTTCGGCGCTTCACCGGATGATGCGCGGTGACCCGTCGCCTGACGGGCGCACCAGCGCGGCAGCCTCAAACCCATGGGAGCCTCTGGTGCCGGTGGTGATGGCAAGAACTCGGTTCATGGCGCAGCCGGAACGCTTCGAGGTCGACCTGCTTTCCGGCTCGATACGCTGCGGCGGAAAGACGTTTGGCATGAACGAGCTGCAGTGGGACACGCCGACCCGCGGCGCCGTCTATGGCGTGCTGATGAATTATCGCGGCGCCGTCGAGGCATTGAACACAGTGGGTGCGGCATCTGCGCGACCCAGCGCGCCTGTCCTTTTCGTCAAGCCGGCAAACACCTGGATAGGCTACGGCGATGTGATACCGATCCCCGAAGACGTGGAATGCGTCGAAGCAGGCGCGGCGCTTGGCATCGTGATGGGCAAGACAGCGTGCCGCGTGGCTGCCGTCGACGCGCTCAACTTCGTCGCCGGCTATACCATCGTCAACGATGTTTGCGAGCCACACCGGAATTATGACCGTCCGGCGACGCGCCAGCGCTGCCGCGACGGCTTTTGCGCCATCGGCCCCTGGGTCGCGGCGAAGCGATCGATACCTTCGCCCGACAGCCTGGCATTGCGCGTGTTGGTCAATGGCGAGCTGCGTTGTGAGAACACCACCGCGAACATGGTCCGCTCGGTGGCGAAGCTGATCGCCGACGTGACGGAATTCGTGACGCTCTTTGCCGGAGACGTTCTGCATACCGGCGCGCCTGAGAATGCTCCTACCATGTCCGCCGGCGATCGAGTGCGTATCGAGTTCGACGGCATCGGCGCGCTCGAGAATCGAGTCATCGCCGAGCGCGAGCTCGTGACCGGAGGCTCGCGGTGAAACGTGCCCGCATTGCGTATCTCGGGGCCGTGCACGACGCGGTCGAGGAGGAAGGCCGGCTGAGGCTCGCCGACGGACGCCTGGTTAGCGAGTCTGCGGTGGTGTGGCTGCCTCCCCTGCAGGCGACGACGACGCCACGCACGATCTTTGCCGTGGAGATCAATTACACCAACTACGCCAAGGAGCTGGCGTTCAAGGCGCCGGATGAGCCGGTGGTTTTTATCAAGGGGCCCAACACCCTGGTCGGACATCGCGGCGAGACGCGCCGTCCCGCAGACGCCACCTACATGCACTACGCATGCGAGCTCGCGGTCGTCATCGGCAAGACCGCGCGACGGGTCACGCGAACCGATGCCTACGACTACGTGCAGGGATATACGGTGGCCAACGATTATATGGTTCGCGATTATCTCGAAGACTACTATTCACCCAATCTTCGCGCCGCGGGCCGGGACGGCGCCACGCCGCTTGGGCCGTGGCTGGTCGACGCGGCCGATATTCGCGACCCGATGAACCTGCGCCTGCGAACGCTGATCAACGGTGGAATCACACAGCAGGGCAGCACCCGGGATATGGTCTTCGACATCCGGTTTCTGATTGCCTATCTGAGCGCCTTCATGACGCTCTTTGCCGGCGATGTAATCCTCACCGGAACTCCCGACGGCCTGGTCGGCGTTCACGACGGTGACGAGGTGGTGACCGAGATCGATGAGATCGGGCGCTTGAGCAACACGATCGTCGGCGATTCGTCGATTCCGTATGCGTCCGGCTTGCGTTCTGGCTAGCGCGATGAACGAAAGCGAACGGGAAGCGCGCGTGGAGCTCGCGGCGTGCTATCGCATATTCGCCCAGCTCGGGTGGACGGAGCTGATCTACAATCACATCACACTGCGTCTCCCGGGACCCGAAAAGCATTTCCTGATCAATCCCTTCGGGCTGCACTACTCCGAGGTCTGCGCCTCGAATCTGGTCAAGATCGACCTCGATGGCAACATCATCGGTGCCTCGGAATGGCCGGTGAATCCCGCGGGCTTCACGATTCATGCCGCAATCCACGACCGCATCGCCGACGCGCATTGCGTGATGCATACGCACACCACCGCCGGCATGGCCGTTGCCTGTTCCGCGGCAGGATTGTCGATGAGTAATTTTTACGCGGTGCAGCTTCACGGCAAGCTCGCGTATCACGACTTCGAAGGCGTCACCGTTCACGCCGAAGAAGGGCCACGGTTGATCCGGAATATCAGCGATAAGCCGGCAGTCATCCTGCGCAACCACGGGCTGCTCGCCTGGGGAGACACGATACCTCGCACCTTTGCCATCCTGTGGCTGCTCAACCGCGCCTGCGAAATCCAGCTCGCGTCGGCGGCGATGGGCCCGGTCATTGAGCTATCCGAGGAAATCCAGCGTAAATGCACGCGCGATTCGCTGCAATTCGATCCCGCGTTTGGTGCCGGGCGCGACGTCTTCGACGCGCTGACGCGCATGCTGGACCGCGTCGACACTTCGTTCAGGAATTAGTCTTGCCCAAGTCATGAAGGTCACGATTTTCGGCGCCGGGGCCATCGGCGGTTTTCTCGGCACGCGGCTGGCGCAAAGTGGCTGCGAGGTCGCGGCAGTTGCACGTGGCGCGACGGCCGCCGCGCTGCGCGCGCAGGGGTGGCGCTTGCAGAGTGGCAATAGCACCATTGCGGCGCCGGCACACGTCGCTGAAAAGCCGAGCGAACTAGGGTCCCAGGAACTGGTTGTGGTCGCCGTGAAGGGACCTGCGCTGGCCAGCGTTGCCGCGGAGATTTTGCCTCTGCTCGATCGCGACACCATCGTAATGACCGCCATGAACGGAGTTCCCTGGTGGTTCTTTCACGAATTCGGCGGCGAGTACGCAGGAATGCGACTTACGTCGATCGATCCCGACGGTTCGATTGCCGCAGCGATTCCCGGCCGCCACGTGGTCGGCTGCGTCGTGCATGCGTCGTGTGCGAGCCCGGAACCGGGGCTCACGCGACACAACGTCGGCAATCGCTTGATTATCGGCGAGCCGCGTGGTGGCGACTCGCCGCGAGTGCGCGAGTTAGCGGAAACGCTCGCCCGAGCGGGCTTCGACGTGGAAGTCTCCGCCTGCATTCAGCGTGACGTCTGGTACAAGCTATGGGGAAACATGACCATGAACCCGGTCTCGGCGCTCACCGGCGCAACGGTCGACCGGGTTCTCGACGATCCTCTGGTCAACGGTTTTTGTCTGGAAGTGATGCGCGAGGCCGCGGCCATCGGCGCCAGAATCGGCTGTCCGATCGAGCAAAGTGGCGAAGATCGCAACGCCGTAACGCGCAAGCTTGGCGCATTCAAGACCTCGATGCTGCAGGACGTCGAAGCCGGCAAGCCGGTCGAGATCGATGTGCTGCTGTCTGCGGTGCGCGAAATCGGTCAGAAGGTCGGCGAACGAACCTTCCAGCTCGACGCGCTGCTCGGCCTTTCGCGCCTGCACGCCAGAATGCGCGGCCTCTATCCCGACTGATGCATCGCGGCCACCAAGCGCAGACGGGCGTTTGACGCTCACGATTTTGATTGTTACTGTGCAAACGACTCGTCAACACCGGAGTTCATCGATGAGCGACAAGAAGTTCGCTTCGCAAGCCGATCTGGAAGAAAAAACGATCAGCTTCGACAAGCTGTCCGATCACGCCTATGCCTACACCGCGGAGGGCGACCCGAACACCGGCATCATCATCGGCGATGACGCGGTGATGGTGATCGACACCCAAGCGACACCTGTCATGGCCCAGGACGTCGTTCGCCGCATCCGCGAGGTGACGGGCAAGCCGATCAAATATGTCGTGCTCTCGCACTACCACGCGGTGCGGGTTCTCGGCGCATCCGGGTACAAGCCCGAACACATCATCGCCAGCCGCGATACCTATGATCTGATCGTCGAGCGCGGCGAGGCCGACATGAAAAGCGAGATCGAGCGGTTTCCGCGGCTCTTTCGTGCAGTCGAGTCGGTTCCCGGCCTGACATGGCCGACGCTGGTGTTCGAAAAACACATGACGCTGTGGCTCGGCAAGCTCCAGGTCGAGATCATGCAGCTCGGCCGCGGCCATACCAAGGGCGACACCGTGGTATGGCTGCCGCAGGAGCGGATACTTTTCTCCGGTGACCTGGTGGAGTACGGTGCCACGCCCTACACCGGCGACGCGTATCTGACCGACTGGCCGGACACACTCGACGCCATCGCCGATCTCGAACCTTTGAAGCTGATGCCGGGACGAGGCGCATCGTTGATGAATCCGGTACAGGTCAAGGCGGGTATCGAGGGTACACGCTCGTTCGTCAGCGAAATGTTCGACGCCGTGAAGCGAAGCGCGGCCGCCGGAAACGATCTGCGCACCGTATACAAGGAAACCTATGCGGTGCTCAAACCGAAGTTCGGGCAATGGGTCATTTTCGACCACTGCCTGCCGTTCGACGTGACTCGGGCGTACGACGAAGCGACACAATACCGCGATCCGCGCATCTGGACCGCCGAGCGCGACAAGGCGATGTGGGAATCGCTGGAAGGCTAGACTTAGTTGCTTGTCCGGTGAAGACGTACGTCAATCCGATCTATTCCTGCGCGGTGCCGATCGAGCTAAGCGGCCCGCCTCATCACTGGCCGGTGGTCGTCGCCGGCGCCGGTCCGGTCGGCCTTTGCGCGGCGATCGATCTCGCCCAGCGCGGCATCGACGTGATGGTGCTCGACGAAGACAATACCGTCAGCGTCGGTTCGCGCGCCATCTGCTGGGCCAAGCGCACGCTGGAGATTCTCGACCGCCTGGGATGCGGGGATTGCATTGTCGGCAAGGGCGTCGAATGGAACGTGGGCAGGGTCTTTTTCAGGGGCGAGCAGATCTACCAATTCGACCTGCTGCCGGAGACGGGCCACCGGCGCCCCGCGTTCATCAATCTGCAACAGTACTGGGTCGAGCAATTTCTGGTCGAGCGCTGCTCAGGCCTGCCTCAGGCCGAGCTGCGCTGGCAAAACAAAGTGGTCGGCGTGACGCCGCGCTCCGATCGTGTCGCCATCCGCGTCGCCGCACCCGATGGGGAATACACCGTCCATGCCGATTGGCTGATCGTTGCCGACGGCGCTCGAAGCCCGATCCGTGGCATGCTCGGACTTGAAAGCGAGGGGCAGGCGTTTCGCGACCGCTTTCTGATCGCTGACGTGCTGATGCACTCGGATTTTCCGACTGAACGGTGGTTCTGGTTCGATCCGCCGTTTCACCGCCATCAATCGGCGTTGTTGCACCGGCAGGCGGACAATGTCTGGCGCATCGATTTTCAGCTCGGACCCGACGCCGATCCGGAGGAGGAAAAGAAGCCCGAGAAGATCATGCCTCGCTTGCGCGCGATGCTCGGGGACAAGACTGAATTCGAAATCGAATGGGCCAGTGTGTACACCTTTCAATGCCGGCGCATGCGCTCGTTTCTCCATGGTCGCGCGTTGTTCGTCGGTGACGCCGCACATCTGGTGTCTCCGTTCGGGGCGCGCGGCGCGAACAGCGGCATCCAGGATGTCGACAATCTGATCTGGAAGCTGGAGCTGGTGATGGCAGGACAGGCGCCGGAAGCGCTGCTCGACAGTTATGATACCGAGCGTGCTTTCGCAGCCGATGAGAACATCCGCCACTCGACGCGCAGTACCGACTTCATCACGCCCAAGAGCGAGGCGAGCAGCGCGTTTCGCGACGCGACGCTGCTGCTCGCCAAGCATCACGCGTTCGCGCGGCGCCTCGTCAATAGTGGCCGCCTGTCGCTGCCGACGACCCTGGACGCGTCAGTGCTCAGCACCGGAGACCGCGCCGGAGACGCGTTTGCTTCTGCGGTGCCGCTTGGGGGGCCGGCGGTCGATGCTCCCGTCGAAGGGTCTCGCGGCGCTTGGCTGCTCGCGTACCTGGACGGAGGGTTCACCTTGCTGGTGTTCGACGCCTCGGTGCCGGCAGAGGCGGTCGAGGCATTGGCCAACGACGTCAATTCGTGCAATGTGGTGCAGGTAGGCGGCAAGAGCGTCGCCGGGGCATCCAGGATCGAAGACAGCGAGCGCCTGGTGGCCGCACGCTATGATGGCAAGCCAGGAACGTGCTATCTGTTCCGGCCGGACCAGCACCTGTGCGCCCGCTGGCGAAGCTTTGACCTGCAAGCGGTGCGCGCGGCGATCGCGCGCGCGACAGGCCAGGCCTACGTCGAGGCGATGGAGGCGGCATGACTGCGCATTTGCTTCCGGGCGCGCTGCTCAACACGCAGCCGAATATTCAGGCGCCGGACGACTTCTATCAGGAGCTTGTCGACATGCACCGCGATCTGTCGGTTGAGCAGAGCGCCTTGGTCAACGCCAAGCTGATCCTGTTGCTCGCCAACCACGTGGGTGATGCTGCGGTCTTGCGCCAGGCCATGCGAGCGGCGCGACAGGACATCGAGCCGGATCAGCTGACGACGGGCCGCGAGGCTGACCCAAGGTGATCTCAGTTGACCTCAGTTGACCTCAGTTGACATTGAGGAACATCAAGTAGGAGCGGCATGACAACCAGAACCACCGGTCGGCAAGGCGGGAAGGCGCGACGCTCCGAGCAAAGCGCGGCACTGAGCTACCAGTCAGGCTTCGGCAACGAATTCGCGACCGAAGCCTTGCCTGGCGCACTCCCCGCCGGGCAGAACTCGCCGCAACGCGCCCCGTATGGGCTCTATGCGGAACAGCTCTCGGGGACCGCCTTCACAGCGCCGCGCGGCGCCAACCGCCGCTCGTGGCTGTACCGAATCCGGCCGGCCGCGATGCATGAGCCGTTTCGCCAGCTCGAGAACGGGCGCATCGTGAGCCGATTCGACGACGAGCGCACGCCGCCGAACCAGTTGCGCTGGGATCCGCTGCCGCTGCCGCAGTCCGCAACCGATTTTGTCGACGGGCTTGTTACCATGGCTGGCAACGGCGATCCCATGGCGCAGACCGGCTGCGGCATTCATATGTACACCGCAAACACGTCGATGACCGATCGTTTTTTCTACGACGCCGACGGCGAGCTGCTCATCGTCCCGCAGGAGGGGCGCCTGCGTCTTGCAACCGAGCTCGGACGCATCGATGTCGAAGCGGAGGAAATCGTCGTCATTCCGCGCGGGATCCGCTTCCGCGTCGAGCTGCTCGATGCCACCGCACGCGGCTATGTCTGCGAGAATTACGGCGCGTCGCTGCGCCTGCCCGACCTGGGGCCGATCGGCTCCAACGGACTGGCCAATCCCCGCGATTTCCTGACGCCGCTCGCGTGGTACGAGGAGCACGAGGGAAGCTTCGAGCTGATCGCGAAGTTCATGGGCAATCTCTGGACGGCCAAGATCGCGCATTCGCCGCTCGACGTGGTGGCATGGCACGGTAACTACGCTCCCTACAAATACGATCTCCGGCGCTTCAACACCATCGGTTCGATCAGCTACGATCATCCCGACCCTTCGATCTTCCTGGTGTTGCAATCGCAGAGCGATACGCCCGGCGTGGACAATCTCGATTTCGTCATCTTTCCGCCGCGCTGGCTGGTGATGGAGCACACCTTCCGCCCGCCGTGGTTCCATCGCAATGTCGCCAGCGAGTTCATGGGGCTGATCCATGGGACTTACGACGCCAAGGCGGAGGGATTTCTGCCCGGAGGAGCGAGCCTGCACAACTGCATGAGCGGGCACGGACCCGATGCGGAGACCTTCGACAAGGCGTCGAAAGCCGACGTCACCAAGGGACAGCGCGTCTCCGAAACCATGGCGTTCATGTTCGAAACGCGTGCGGTCATTCGGCCGACTCGCTTCGCGCTGGAATCGGCCCAGCTCCAGCACGAGTATTTCCGCTGCTGGGAAGGATTGTCGAAGAACTTCACGCCCAACCAGCGCTAGCTATCGCAGGAATCGTCATGAATCCACCCTACGAAAATATCCTCGTCGAGACCCAGGGCCGCGTCGGCATCGTTCGTCTGAATCGACCGCAACGCATGAACGCACTCAACGATGCGCTCGCTGCGGAGCTGGGCGTCGCACTCAGCGCGTTCGATTCCGATCCCAGCATCGGTGCCATGGTGCTCATCGGCAACGACAAGGCGTTTGCTGCCGGCGCAGACATCGGCGCGATGGCCGAATGGGACTATCAGAAGGTCTACGCCGACAACTACATCATGAGCTGGGAATCGGTGAAGCAGACGCGCAAGCCGGTGATCGCGGCGGTCGCCGGTTACGCGCTCGGCGGCGGCTGCGAGCTGGCGATGATGTGCGACATCATCATCGCGGCGGACACGGCGAAATTCGGTCAGCCGGAAATTACCATCGGCACCATGCCCGGAATGGGTGGCACGCAGCGCCTGCCGCGTGCGGTCGGCAAAGCCAAGGCGATGGACTGGTGCCTGACCGGACGCATGATCGACGCCGCAGAGGCCGAGCGCTCGGGCCTGGTCGCAAGGGTCGTTCCCGCGGACAAGCTGTTCGACGAAGCGGTTGCGGTGGCGACTCGAATCGCCGGTTTTTCACTGCCCGTAGTGCTCAAGATCAAGGAGGCGATCAACCGCGCCTACGAGTCGTCCCTCTCGGAGGGCTTGCTGTTCGAGCGGCGCGAGTTTCACTCGACGTTCGCACTGGAAGACCAGAAGGAAGGTATGCGCGCGTTTGTCGACAAGCGCAAACCCGGTTTCAAGCACCGATGAGGCCTCCGCCATGAACATCGACTGGATCAACTTCACCCCCTGGTCAGCCGCGATCGGCGGAGCCGTCATTGGCCTCGCGGCCGCGCTGCTCGTGCTCGTCAATGGGCGGGTGGCGGGAATCAGCGGGATTGTCGGCGGTATGCTGCAACCGAGTGCCGACGACTTCGCATGGCGACTCGCATTCGTCGCCGGGCTCCTCCTTGCGCCCATAGTCTATGCGATGGTCGCCGCATTTCCATCCGCGACGATTGCCGCGAGCTATCCCGTTTTGATCGTGGCTGGATTGCTGGTCGGAGTCGGAACGCGTTTCGCCGGTGGATGCACCAGTGGCCACGGTGTCTGCGGACTGTCGCGTCTGTCGCCGCGCTCGCTGGTCGCGACGCTTGCGTTCATGGCAGCAGGCTTCGTTACCGTTTTCGTCGTCCGCCACGCGATTCCAGCCTAAAGCAGCCGATGGCAACGGTCTTCGCCTTCGTCGCAGGTTTGGTCTTCGGACTCGGCCTGATCGTTGCCGGCATGGTCAATCCGGCCAAAATCATCGGATTTCTCGACATCACCGGGACCTGGGATCCGTCATTGGCGCTGGTCATGGTCGGCGCGATCGCGGTGGGGCTCGTCGCGTTCGCGCTAGCCCGCCGGCGAACCATGAGCGCGCTGGGATTGCCGATGCAATTGCCCTCGCAGCGAACCATCGATGCCCGACTCGTCGGTGGCAGCCTCGTGTTCGGCGTCGGCTGGGGACTCGCCGGCTTCTGCCCCGGGCCGGCGATCGTCGCACTTGGCGCGGGCTACGCGAAGGCGGCGGTATTCGTCGTAGCGATGCTGCTCGGCATGGGCGCCTTCGAGCTGATCGAACGCCACCGTGCGCGCACCGATTCAACGACGCCGGACACAACGAGCGCCTGACCGCGATGCTGATCTTCCGCCAGATGTTCGACCCCCAATCGGCGACTTACTCGTACCTCTTGGGTGAGCGACGCTCGCGCGAGGCCGTGCTCATCGATCCGGTGTTCGAGCACGTCCGCCGTGACGCGGCGCTGCTGCGGGAGCTGGATCTCACGCTCAAGATATCGCTCGAGACCCATGTGCACGCCGATCACGTGACCGGCGCGTGGCTACTCAAGCGCCAGTTCGGGAGCGCCATCATGCTCGCCGCCGCCAGCGGCGCCGAAGGTGCCGACCGCTACCTCGCGGACGGCGAGCGGGTGAGTTTCGGCGATCGTTATCTCGAGGTGCGCGCGACTCCTGGCCACACCCACAGCTGCCTCACCTTTGTGCTCGACGATTCGAGCATGGCCTTCACCGGCGATTGCCTGCTGATCCGCGGCAGCGGCCGCACCGACTTCCAGCAGGGCGATGCGCACGCGATGTTCCATTCGGTGCGTGACAGGATCCTTACGCTGCCGCCAAACTGCCTGCTCTATCCGGCGCACGACTATCGCGGCCTCACGGTGACGAGCGTCGCCGAGGAGCGGCGTTTCAACCCGCGCTTGGGCGGCGCGATCGGCGAGGCGGATTTCGTCGGCTACATGGACAACCTCGGACTGCCGCATCCCAAGCTTATCGACATCGCGGTGCCCGCGAATTTGCGTTGTGGCCGTCCAGAGTCCGACGCGGCACTGCCGCCCGAGCCGTCCTGGGCGCCGCTGACCTTCACCTTTGCCGGCTTCTGGGAAATCCAGCCGGACGCGCTGGAGGAATGCGCGTCGCGATTGCAGGTCGTCGACGTGCGCGAGCGGCATGAGTTCGACGGCCCGCTCGGGCGCATTCGTGGAGCAACACTGATGCCCCTTTCCGAGTTGCCGAAACGCAGCGACGAGTTGTCGCGCGATCGCCCCGTGGTCACCGTGTGTCGCTCGGGGGCGCGCTCGGCTCAGGCGGCTATGCTGCTGCAAAAGGCCGGCTTCGGCGACGTGGCGAACTTGGCGGGCGGCATGGTCCGCTGGCGCGCCGAGGGGCATCTGGTCGATGGAGCGCAGGCTTAGACCGAGCGTGGAAGCGTATGAAAAGCCCGAACAGCTGCGGCTCTCGTCGTCGATGAACTGAATCGACGGGGTCGCGGGGCCCGCTTATTGGGGCGCCGCGTCGCCGCCCGCAAGGCGCGCGACAAATGCCGTCAACGCCTCGGCGCTCGTGTCGGAGACCGCCAGCCAATCCATGCCGGCACCGCTTGCACGCACGACATTGAAGCCGCGCACCGTGCTTACAGGAGGACTCGACGATCGCGCCGTACCTCCCGCTCCCGGGCGCACGAACACGTCGACGACGTGCTGACGGTAGCGATAGACCAGCGTCGCGACAGCGCGCTTTTCGAGGTAGTCGACGCGGGCGCCGGTCAGCGTGAAGCCTTCGCTGCTCAGATCCTGTACCGGCGGCGAATAGTCAAGCCGCGCCGAGAGCCACGGCTTGACCGTGTGCCGATCCGATGTCGCGACGTCGGTGAGATGATTCGACAGCGTCGCGCGAACATGGTCGGCGACGGCTTCAGCGGCGAGGTCGGTCCCGTCGCGCCATTCGAGGACGGCGCTGCCCATGAGCCAGGCCAACACCGTCGCCATGCTTCCGGCAAGCGCACCCGCACCGAGCCAGCGCCAGCGATCCCAAACCGGACGCGAACGCGTCTTGCTGGGTGTCCCCGCCAGTACGGCGTCGATGCGTGATCGCATGGAGGGTGGCGCCGCGAAATAGGGCACGTCGCGCTTGATGCGTGCGCTCAGCGCGACCTGCTCGTCGCGGCGCGCGGCGCATTCGGCGCAGGCGAGCAGGTGCTTTTCGACCGCGGCGCTTTGCATCGGGTCGAGCTCTCCGTCGCCGTACGTCGCCAGCAGCGGCGCGGCCTCGTTGCAGTTCATCGGCGACCTCGCCTCATTGTCCACCCATCATCTGACATAGGTTCTGGTTCATTTCCCCACCGTTCGCATCGACTGCGGAATCACCGAGTGCAATAGCGGCGATCGTCGCAACAAGCCGCGGGCCCGCGCCAGCCGCGACATCACCGTGCCCATCGGAATGTCGACGACGCGCGCAATGTCGCGATAGGACATGTCTTCCTGTTCGCGCAGCAGCAGCACCTCGCGAAATCCGACCGGCAGCGCCGCTATCGCTTGCACCAGCGCTTCTGCATCGGCGTCGGCGATGACCGTTTCTTCGGGCGTCGGCCGCGGATCCGCGGCGGCCTCGATCGCATCGGCGCCGTCTCCGGGCGCGAGCTCGGCGGGCCGGTTACGACCGATCCAGTCGTAGCAAGTGTGCCGCACGATGGTCAGAAACCAGGCCTTGGCATTCGTGCCCTGCAGCCCGGACGCGTATTTCAAGGCCCGCTCGAGGGCGTCCTGCACGATGTCCTCGGCATCGGCATCGTTGCGCGACAGCCAACGCGCAAGGTTGTACGCCGAATTCAAGTGCGGCAGCACAAGTTCCGCGCAACGCGAGCGGGCAGCGCCGTCAGGCAATCGAACCTCCATCCACGCCTATCAGGGCATGATCGGTATTACCGGCTTCCAGGCTCATTTATTCCCAAGCTAGGGATCAGGACGTTGTCAGCTACAGCAACGGACTCAACATCCGCGCCAGGTTCTCGATGACCTTGAGCGGCGGCGATCGTTGTCGCCAACCCGCCAGCGTCAGCATCTCCCCCTCGCGCAGGTAACGCGCCTGTTCCTCGCCCAGTCGTTTGCACGCGCCTTTGTCGTAGAGCAGGACCACGATTTCCGCATTGAGCGAAAAGGAGCGAATGTCGAGGTTCGACGATCCGATCCACGCGATCTGACCATCGAAGGTGATGTGTTTCGCGTGCAGGAAACGCTTGCCGTAGCGGCAGATGCGCACGCCCGAGCTCAGCAGTTCGTCGTAGTAGGATCGCTGGCCCAGACAGACCAGGATCTGGTCCATCTGCAGCGGCACCACCAGTGTTACCTCGACCCCGCGCAGGACCGACGTTTGCAGCGCCTGCAGCAGGGCTCCGTCCGGAATCAGATAAGGCATGGTGATCACGATCCGCCGCGTTGCCGCGTGGATCAGCGACACGACCAGCCTTTGATTGTTCTCGCGCGGGTAGCCGGGCCCACTCGGCATGGCCTGCGCCGGAACGCCGCCGGCGGCCTGAGGGTCGGGAAAGTAGCGCGCCTCGCCAAGAAATTCGTCCACCTCGACGTACCAGTCGTCAGCGAAAACCGCCTGGAGCTCGAGGACGATCGGTCCGCAAAGCCGGACGTTGAGCTCCTCGTAGGTCAGTCCGCGCTTGAAGGTCGAATCGATCAGGTTTTGCGATCCGATGTAGCCGATGTCGCCGTCGATGACGGCGATCTTGCGGTGGTTGCGCAGGTCTATGCGGCCGGTGTGCCGCCGAAAAAATCCCACCCGCATGGTTTCCTCGGCGAGGATCCCGGCGCGCAGCAGTCGCGGCAGCATGCGCTGGAATTCCGGTCGCGACCCGAGCGAATCCGCGAGCACGCGGCAGGCGACGCCTCGCTCCACCGCGCGCTCGAGCGCGGCGACCACGCGCCCGGCGGTGCCGTCGTCGGCGATGATGTAAAAGAGGAGGTGAACGTGGTCGCACGCCATGTCGATGTCGGCGACCAAACGGTCGACTGTAAGTTGATAGTCGGCGAGAATTTCGGCGGAGTTTCCGCCGAGGATGGGAAAATCGCCGAGGTTTTCCGCCAGCGTTACCGCATGTTGCAGCTCGGGACCGACGTCTGGGTGAAAAATATTCGCGTCCTTGGCCAGGCGATCGTAGGTCGGCTTGGTCAGGGCTTCGAAGTCGGCATGCCGCACCAAGCGCCAGACGGGCAGCGTCGGACGTCCGATCAGGAGATAGAGGATCAGGCCGGCGACGGGCTCGAAAAAAATCAACAACAGCCATCCCTTCGCCGCATCGGGTGAGCGGCGGAAAGGCACGATGACGATCATCGCCAGCCGCAGCGCCCATTCCGCGGTGAAGAAGGCGTTCAACCAGAATTTCTGATCGTATAGGAGCTCGGGCACTTGAGCCTCGCGTCCCGTTTTTGGATCGCGTGAAAGAAATGAGATTGCGCGAGCCAACGCGGGCGTCGCGGAGAACGTTTCGGCGGCCATTCTACTCGGTACGACGGCGTCGACTCGCTCGGTCCCGGACGTACGTCGATGTTATGATCCGACGCGGACCGTCCGAGCAGGGCACGATGACCAAAGTGAAGCAGAGGCGGATGGCGGCGCGCAGCAAGACCGAGAGCCCGCACCGGGCCGCAAATGGCGGACACGATCGTGCTGTTCTTGTCCTCCAGGGCGGCGGCGCGCTGGGCTCGTATCAGGCAGGGGTCTACGAGGGCATGGCCGAGGCCGGTGTCGATCCCGACTGGGTCACTGGGGTCTCAATCGGCGCAATCAATGCCGCGTTGATCGCCGGCAATCCGGCGCAGCAAAGGCTCGATCGCCTGCGCGAATTCTGGGATCGCCTTTCGTCCGCCGCGCCGTTGATTCCGCCATCGGCGTTCGATCCCGTGCGCCCGGCGTTCAACCGGCTGAGCGCGGCCGGCGCGGCGACATTCGGAGTGCCCGGATTCTTCGCCCCGCGCTTGCCTCCCCCGTTATTGGCGCCCGAGGGAAGCCTCGGCGCGCTGAGCTTTTACGACACTGCGCCGCTCGAAGCGACGCTCATGGAGCTGGTCGATTTCGACCTCATCAACCACAAGGACGTCCGATTGTCGCTCGGCGCGGTCAACGTTCGCACTGGGAATTCGCTGTACTTCGACAATCGTGACATTCGAATCCGTCCCGAGCACGTGATGGCAAGCGGTGCTTTGCCGCCGGGGTTTGCGCCGGTGCCGATCGACGGCGAATTCTATTGGGACGGAGGCATCGTTTCCAACACACCGCTGTGGTACGTGCTCGACGATTCGCCGCAAATGAATGCGCTCGTCATTCAGGTCGATCTTTTCAGCGCACGCGGGGAATTGCCGCGAAATATCGACGAGGTATTCGAGCGCGCCAAGGATATCCAGTATTCGAGCAAGACACGGTCCAATACCACGCGTGTGGAAGACATGGAGGATATGCGCGCGGCGCTGAAACGGGTGATTGGCAAGCTTCCAGCGGCGCTCAAGTCCGATCCGGACGTCCGGCGCCTGACCGAAACCTGCAAGCCGGCGCATATCACCATCGCCCACCTCATCAATCGTCGCCTTTCCAATTCCGCCACGTGGAAGGACTACGAGTTCTCGCGGGCGACGATGAATGAGTTGTGGGCGGCAGGTCTGGATGATGTGCGCCGTGGAGTCGCCAATCGCCGGCGCTTGCGCCCGAAGAACGTCAGCCCAGGTATCGAGGTGGTGGATCTGACCCGATGAAACGTCTTTTCAACTCTGGCGTCGATGATCGCGTGGAATATCCCATGCAGTAGGCGTCGGCTGCGTGCAGCGGAAGCGAGTGCTCTGATGGAGATCGCACACGGCGGCGTGAACGTGAGAGCGTTTCACGCGGGTCTCCTTTTGGGGTGGACTACCGGTTTTGGCCCTGATGGCGCGATGCGCCTTGGCTCCGATGGCATACGTGGTGAAAAGCGGGTCGCATCGTTCGCGGGCGTGCCTGCGCCGCCCTCGCGACAGCAGTGGTCGGCAAGGTAGCCGAGCAGGCCGTTCATCGCGGTGAAATCGGGGCTGTAGTAGATGAAGCGGCTTTGCTGCCTGGCGCAAACGAGGCCGGTATGCGATAGCTCGCGCAGATGAAATGACAAGGTTGCCGGGGGAAGCTTGAGCGCTTCTCCGATCTTCCCAGCCGCCAAGCCCGCTGAACCGGACTCGACCAGCATCCGATAGATGGCCAGACGCGTTTCCTGGGCAAGTGCGCCTAGCGCTCTCACTGCGGCCGTAGATTCCACATTTCCAGTATTATAGAAATAATGGCCAACAGTCAAGCGCTGAGGCTATTTCGTCTTCCTCCCCGTGGGCCGAAATAAGCGCCACGCGATCCATGGGACGGCGATCATCGTTATTGCCACCCATAAGCTCAGCGCCCGCTGTCCCCGTCGAGGCATCGTTGGGTGCAGGTCGGGATCGCGGAGGGGCGCCGGAAAGGGCCGCGCGGGCACCGGGATGATCTTGGCCTGCGCCGGGTCGGACGGCACGCGAGCCAGGTACTCCTCGACGCTGACAATCGGCGAGTCGCCCCAGGTGCGGCTGGAGGGGAGTTGCGGCACCCGCAGGAAGACCAGCGCCTCGATATCTTCCGCCAGCAGTGCTTCAAACGCGGAGGCGCGCCGAGCCGGCTCACGGCGCGCCAGGCGAAGCAGGTCCGCGCCGATCTCCTCGAAGGCAATCGCCGGAAAGAGCCGAGTCCGATCCTCGGTCAGATAGTTGTAGGTCTTTGCCGCCTTGGCGAGGCTTCTGTCCCGGGCCGCGAAATAGGGCAAGCCCAGCGCCGCCAGCAGTCGGCTGGTCGGGCCGCGTGAGCGCACGTCCCATCCGATTGCCCGCAGCACGTCGATGCTGATGCTCGCGCAGTTCATCGTGGCGTGGTCATAGGGGAGCTGGTGACGATAGAACTGGTTATAGACGCGGCAAAGCGCACCTTGGATCCGGCTTGCCGTGCGCTCGTCCTTGAGCACGGCAACGATCAGATACGACGGCCGGTACCATGCCTGGCCGCTGTTGAGATCGGCCAAATAATTGTCGAGCGGCACTACCGCTGCGACAATGCCTTTTTCGCTGAAGGCGTCGAGGGTATAGAAGTTATCTGCCAGCCAGTCGCCGATGGCGCCTTCCGGACCGACGCGGCCGGTGACCATCGCGAAGTGGCCGCCATGCGCTTCGTCATCATCACCCTGCGCGCCGTTGAGCATCGCGGCGAGAACAGGCTTTCCCTCCCATCGCCTCGCCGTGCCGGGCTCGCGCTCCCACAGGGTCATGGCCGCAAACGCGCTTCGCGCGCCACCGGCGGGCTCTTCCCGGACCAGCATTCGAATGCCGTCTGCGGTCGCATCGACATGCCGGTTCGGTGCGCAGTCGTCGAGCTTGAAAGCCTCGGGCCAGATTGTCCGTGCGACAAACGCTTCCTCGTGCAACATGCCGCGTACCGTGAGCGGCTGCATCCCAAGAAAGGCGATCGACGTCTGGTCATAGTAGGATCGGTTGAGCGCGATTTTCGGAACCACGTCGAAAGCCCATGTGTTGCCGTTCGCTTCGATGCGCGTACCGTTCGCGACAAGCTTCGCGCCACGAATCATTTCCGGTGCCGCGATCCAGACCAGCGACGGATATTCCAATGGCATCCCGATCGAATGCTGAGCGGCCCACGCCGCCACGTCTTGGGTCGCGCTAGCGCCGCGCGCGAATCCAGCAATCGGAAGACCGGCTTGCGCGATGGCGATGGGTTGGTCCTCGAAATACCAGAGCGCTTGTGGTATGACGCTGGCAAGCGGAAGCGCGCTGCGTCCGGTGGTGAGGAAAAAATTACCGGCGTCGTACAAGCCGAGATTTCCGGCAGCCAAAGTGGAACGGATGGGAAGCGGCTGGGTCACAGGGAAGGCGGTCAGCCGGCGCTATCGGGAACATATGCCGCGTCGGCAGCGCGAATTGTGCGGCAGACGCAGCGCGTTGGCCAGCGCCGTAAGTTTTTCCGCGTTTATTCGACAACAGTATCATCGACATTCGACGGAGCCTTCATGTCCAAGCCGGCCACCGCACTGCACACCGTCACCGAGCAATCGGCGCGCGACAGCGTCCGCCTGATCGACCGCCGCAACGCCCACGCCGATCCTGACGATGAGCGCAATGCGCTTGTTGCGGGGCTGTTTGCCGCTCCAGCGGTCATTTCGCCCAAGTATTTCTACGACGACATCGGGTGCACCTTGTTTGAGGCGATTTGTTCGTTGCCGGAGTACTATCCGACGCGCACCGAGCGCGCAATTCTAACGACGCATCGCGATTCCATCGTTCAGGCGGTGGGAACCGGTCGCCAATTCGTCGACCTCGGTGCCGGGGATTGCGCCAAAGCGGCGCTTCTTCTTCCCGCGCTGCATGCGCGCCGCTATGTCGCGGTGGACATCGCCGCTGCGGCCATCGAGCCCGCGCTGTCGCGCCTTACGCCCGTGTTTCCCCGAGTGGAGCTCATGGGCGTGGTCACTGATTTTTCGCGCCGCCTGGATCTGGGAGGAGCCATCGACGCCGGCCCCGTTACTTTCTTTTACCCGGGATCGAGCATCGGCAATTTCACGCCCGACGAGGCGCTCAGCCTTCTGCGTCGGGTGCGCGATCTTTGCGGTCCCGAGAGCGGTCTTCTGATCGGAGTCGATACCAAGAAGGACAAGGCGCGTCTCGACGCTGCGTACAACGACGCACTCGGCGTTACCGCGGCGTTCAATTTGAACGTCCTCAATCACGTCAACGTCCTCGCCGATTGCGACTTCACGCCAGCGGGATTCGCTCACGTCGCGTTTTACGACCCGATCGAGGGGCGCGTGGAAATGCACCTCGAATCGCGTCACTTGCAGCGCGTGCGAGTCGGCAGGCGTGAGCGTGTGTTCGTTGAAGGCGAGCGCATCCACACCGAGAATTCGTACAAGTACCATCCTGCCGAATTCGCGGATCTGCTGGCCAGTGCGGGATTTACCGAGCTGCGTATCTGGCAGGACGGCGCCGGAGATTTCGCGGTCTTCTACGCGAGCTAGGCAGCTAACCGGAATCGCGTGCCAGCCGGATTCCAGTGAATTGCCAGCGCGCGGTGGCAGGGAAAAAGTTGCGATAGGTCGCGCGAAGATGCGACGTGGGTGAGACGCATGAGCCGCCGCGAAGAACGTACTGGTTGGACATGAACTTGCCGTTGTATTCTCCGATCGCGCCGCGCGCCGGACGAAAGCCGGGGTAGGGCGTGTAGGCGCTTTGGGTCCATTCCCAGACGTCGCCGAAAAGCTGCGACGGCGTAACGACAGCGGCGTCCGCGGTCCGCGGTTCAAGCGATCCGGATTCGATGAAGTTGCCCTCAACCGGACGTCCGGATGCGGCGACTTCCCATTCGCCCTCGCTCGGCAGCCGTGCGCCGGCCCAACGGGCGTAGGCATCCGCTTCGAACAAGCTTACATGGCACACGGCAGCGCTGGCTTGTACGGGGCGGAGTCCGCGCAGCCCGAATTCGAGCCAACCGAGTCCGTCGCGCTGCCAGTAAAGCGGCGCGTCGATTGAATTCGCCGCCAGCCAGTCCCAACCTTCGGAGAGCCACAACTCCGCTCGTCGGTACCCCGCGTCGTCGATGAAGGCCAGATATTCGCCATTGGTCACGGCGCGGCTCGCGAGCGAAAATCCGTTGAGGTATTGCCGATGGCGAGGCGTCTCGTTGTCGAATGCGAACTGGCTACCGTGGTGGCCGATGTCGGCGATACCTTCGCCAAATTCGATCCAAAGCAGCGGCGGCGCGTCGGCGCTCGAGGTATCCGCGGCCCTGGATGACGGCGCATACGAAGGCTTCAGCGGATTGCACGAAAACAGGTGCAAGACATCGGTGAGGATCAATTCCTGATGCTGCTGCTCATGATTCAAGCCCACTTCGATCAGCGTGCTTATGGTTGACGGCAGCGTGCCACGGCCCATGAGCTCCGCCATCGCCGCATCGATGTGCGCCCGGTAGGCGTAGACCTCTTCCAGCGATGGCCGCGACAACAAACCGCGCCGGGGACGTGGATGCTTTTCGCCGATACTGTTGTAGTAGGAATTGAACAGCACGCGAAACGATGGATGAAACTCCCGGTACCCTGGCAGATGCGGCGCGAGAACGAATGTTTCGAAGAACCAGCTCGTATGCGCAAGATGCCACTTGACCGGACTGGCATCGGGCATGGACTGAATCGCGCAATCCTCCGCCGACAGCGGGGCCGCAAGTTGTTCGGTCGCGATGCGCAGCGGCCGATAATTCGAGGGAATCGACGACACCGGCGCCGGCGATTGCGTCGTCGACAAACCGGGATGGGCCTGTTGCAGCGGCAAGCGATCGTTCATGCGGCGGGCGCTTTCAAGTGGGCGGCGATCGGCGGCGCGCGTCCGGCGACGACGACGACGCGCGACGGTCCGGCGACAATCCTGCCGATCACCGTCGCGTGATCGAAGCCATCGGTTTCGAACACGCTCAGCACGTCGTCGACCGCGTCGGGCGAACACGCGACCAAGAGTCCACCCGAGGTCTGTGGATCTGTAAGCAGTGCACGCGCCGTGGCGTCAAGATCGCCGTCGATCTCGTGGCCGTAACTTAACCAGTTGCGGCTCGACGCGCCGGTGACGAGGCCGAGGCGAGCCATTGCCGCCGCATCGGGCAATAGCGGCACGCGTTCGAATGCGATCTTGGCACCGACGGTGGATGCGCGGCAGATCTCCAACAAATGTCCAAGCAGGCCGAAGCCAGTGACGTCAGTCAGCGCGTGCACTCCTTTCATGGGACCGAGCGCCATGCCCGGGGTATTGAGCTGGGTCGCGGTGGTGAGCATCGTTTCGTACCGGCCCGTGGCGAGTCGCTGCTTTTTCAACGCCGCGCTGTAAATGCCGATGCCGAGCGGCTTGCCGAGAATCAACGCGTCGCCGGCAAGTGCGCCTCGATTGCGCTTGACGTGCCCGGGGTCGACGAGTCCGATGGCGACCAGGCCGTAAATGGGCTCAACGGAATCAATGGTGTGCCCGCCTGCGACCGGAATGCCGGCTTTGGCGCACAAGGACTCGCCGCCATCGAGGATGCGGCGGATGGTATCGATCGGGAGACGACCGACCGGCATGCCGACCACCGCCAATGCGAACAAGGGAGTGCCGCCCATGGCGTACACGTCCGACAGCGCGTTGGCCGCTGCGATGGCTCCGAAGTCGAATGGCTCATCGACGATGGGCATGAAAAAATCCGTGGTCGCGACGATCGCCTGGCGGTCGTTGATGCGGTAGACCGCAGCGTCGTCGGCGGTCTCGATTCCGACCAGCAGATCTCGGGGAACGATCCCCGGCGACGACTTGGCGATGATGTCGCGCAGCACCGACGGTGAAATCTTGCAGCCGCAGCCGCCGCCGTGACTGAAGTCGATCAGGCGTGGTGTTGACGCAGGCGAGGTGTCCATCCCGGGTATGATCGTTGTTATTAATAGGGCTGGTTTGCGTCCCAGCGCGGGTCTGACATTCTAATCCCAAGCTCGTTCGGACAGACTGCCACGCGGACCGTCGGGCAGCTGCCCGCGCAGTGCCGCGTTGTCGCTTCACGTTATCATGACGGCCTCCGTAATGCAGTAGTCCTCCGTCCGACATTAACCCCTACGATCGCTCCAACATGATCTCCACCGAAACGCTGCAGCACCTCAAGCACGCGGGCACTGCCACGCTCACCACCCAGCTGTTCAAACGCGGTCTGCGCAATGTCTTCATCCAAGGCATAGTCCGCATGAGCGCCGCGAAAGAGAACATGGTCGGCGAAGCGTTCACTCTGCGTTACATCCCCGCGCGAGAGGATCTCGACCTCCTAAGCGCCTTCGACAATCCCGAGCATCCTCAGCGGAAGGCGGTGGAGACGGTGCCTCCCGGCCATGTGCTGGTCATGGACTGCAGACGCGAGACGCGCGCCGCGTCCGGCGGAAACATCCTGCTGACCAGACTGAAAGTGCGCGGCGCCGCAGGAGTCGTCACCGACGGATGTTTACGCGACAGCGAGGCCATCGGGCTGATGGACTTTCCGGTCTATGGCGCCGGCGGCAGCGCGCCGCTCAATCTCGTCTGCCATCATGCGGTCGATATCAACCGGCCAATCGCGTGCGGCGGCGTGGCTGTGTTTCCCGGCGACGTCGTGGTCGGTGACGGCGAGGGAGTAGTCGTGATACCGCAGCACCTGGCCGAAGAGCTTGCCCGCGATGCGCACGAGCAGGAAACGCTCGAGGAATTCCTACTCGGCGAGATCGCCGGGGGTCGCGCGTTGCCGGGCACCTATCCACCCAACGCGGACACGTTGGCGCGCTACCGTGAATGGCGACAGCGCCGGAGCGAGGAATGACGGGACCTTCAAGCCGCCCTGCTGCAATCGTGCATTATTTTCAGCGAGTGAAATCCAGATGACGACGCCGATGATCAAGATCAACACGGCACTTGGCTGGCTGCTCGCGGTCGCGCACCTCCTTGCGCGGTATCGAAATGTGGACTGCCACGTGTCGGTGCTTTGCGCCGATTCGCGGCCGCTCGCACCCCACTCGCTAAAGCGAGCGGGACCTGGCTCGCTGCTCACGGCGGCTGCGCTTTTCGCATTTGCGATCGCCGGATCCGCCAGCGCGGAAGTCTCCGAGCTGCGCATTACCAAACAGCCCAGCATCATCTATCTCCCGCTGGTGGTCATGGAACAGAACAAGCTGGTCGAAAAGCAGGCCCAGGCGGGGGGTCTCCCGGAGTTGAAGGTCTCCTGGATCACCTTCAACAGCGGTGGCGCCTCGACCGATGCGCTGCTGTCGGGCAGCGTCGATCTGGTCACCAGCGGTGTTTCCAATCTGTTGCTGCTGTGGGAGCGCACCAAGGGTCAAGTGAACGGCGTGACCAGCGTCGGAGGCTTGCCGATGTTGCTGGTGACTCGCGACCCCGCGGTGAAGACGCTCAAGGATTTCACCGACAAGGATAAAATCGCGGTGCCCACGATCAAGGTTTCGAGCCAGGCCATGGTGCTCAAAATGGCCATGGAAAAGATGTACGGCGAAGCCGCGCGCGACAAGCTCGACTCGGTGACCATTCAGCTCGGACATCCCGATGCGATGATCGCGGTAATCAATGGCAGCAGCGAGGTCAATAGCCATTTCTCGGCACCGCCGTATCAGTACAGCGAGTTGAAGGCGCCCGGCGTTCACCTGGTTCTGGATTCAAGCGACGTGTTTGGCGGGCCGGCGAGCAATGCGGTGGTCTTCGGCACGCGCAAGTTCTGCGATGCCAACCCGAAAACGATTGCCGCGTTCATGGCCGCGCTCGAAGAGGCCGATCGGCTCATCGCGCGCGACCCGGCGGGCGCCGCCAAGATCTACCTCGACGCGACCAAGGAGAAATACTCGGTCGACGAGATCGTCAGCATGATCAAGGCACCGAACGTGGTGTACTCGACAACTCCCAATGCGACCATGGTGTTCGCCAATTTCATGTTCAAGACCGGGCTGATCAAGACCAAGCCGGCAAGCTGGAAGGAGTTCTTTTTCCCCGCGGTGCATGGCCTCCCGGGAACCTAAACCACGGTTGGACCCTCGAATCGCCGACGATCCGCCGTGGCTCGTCCGAGGCGTCTTCGGTCGGCCGCTGGCTTGTTTAGGCGGTACTTCAATAACCATACTGCGAGCGATTGAAAGCAAAGACCTTTTCACCGGAGAGCCGGAGGCGTAAACTCGCGGCACTCAGCGGGAGCCCCGACACGCGCACAAGCCAGGCTTCGATAGGCCAGATCGGCGAATGAACGCGAACGCCGGGTCGCCCCCGCAACGGAGGAAAAGGTTTTGAAGCCAACGGATATCGCGACACCGAATTACTTTCACAAGGTCGTCGATTGCCAATGGGCGTGTCCGGCCCATACGCCTGTTCCCGAATACATTCGGTTGATCGCCGCCGGGCGTTACAGCGACGCCTACATGATCAACTGGCAGTCCAATGTCTTTCCCGGAATTCTCGGCCGCACTTGTGACCGGCCGTGCGAGCCTGCATGTCGCCGCGGACGCGTGGAGGAGGGCGAAGGCGGGGACGTCAAGCCGGAACCGGTAGCGATCTGCCGCTTGAAGCGCGTCGCCGCCGACAAGAAGGACGACATCCGCCACCGCCTGCCGAAGCGGGCCCTCCGTAAAAACGGCAAGCGGATCGCATTCGTCGGCGCCGGCCCCGCCTCGCTCACGGCCGCCCGCGACCTGGCACCGCTGGGATACCAATGTACGATCTACGATGGCGACGCGCAAGCGGGCGGGATGATCCGCAGCCAGATCCCGAAGTTTCGACTGCCGGAAACGGTGATCGACGAGGAGGTCGGCTATATCCTCGACATGGGTATCGAATTCCGGGGTGGCACGCGCATCGACAGTCTGGCCGCATTGCTCGGTGAGGGCTACGACGCGATAATGGTTGGCAGCGGCGCGCCGCGCGGGCGCGACCTGGACATTCCCGGCCGCAAGGAAGCGGCGAAGAATATTCACATCGGCATCGACTGGCTATCGAGCGTGTCCTTCGGTCACGTCGACAAGATCGGCAAGCGGGTGATCGTGCTGGGGGGTGGCAATACCGCCATGGACTGCTGCCGCAGCTCGCGCCGTCTGGGCGGAGACGACGTCAAGGTGATCGTGCGCTCGGGCTTCGATGAGATGAAAGCCTCGCCATGGGAAAAAGAGGATGCCATGCACGAAGGCATTCCGATCATCAACTACCATGTGCCCAAGTCGTTCACGCACGAGGACGGCCGTCTTACCGGCGTCATGTTCGAAAAAGTTGCCGCGACCAAGGATGAGCAAGGCCGGCGCCAGCTGGTGCCGACCGGAGAGCCTGAAATTCATTTCGCCTGTGACGACGTGCTCATCGCGGTCGGACAGGAAAATGCTTTTCCATGGATCGAGCGCGACGCGGGGGTCGAGTTCGACAAGTCCGGGCTCCCCATCGTCGACAAGATCACGCTGCAATCGACGCAGCCGAAAGTGTTTTTCGGCGGTGACGCGGCATTCGGGCCCAAGAACATCATCTGGGCGGTCGCGCACGGCCACGACGCCGCGATCTCCATCGACAACTTCTGCCAGGGCGCGGACTTGTTCAAGAGGCCTCCGCCGCTGGTGAACCTGATGTCGCAGAAGATGGGCATCCACGAATGGAGCTACGACAACGACGTCTCCAACGACCAGCGCTACAGGGTGCCGCTCAAGGATGTCTCCATCGCACTCAAGAACATCAAGGTCGAGGTCGAGCTCGGCTTTGACGCAGCGCAGGCCTTCGCGGAAGCCCAGCGCTGTCTCAATTGCGATGTGCAGACGGTGTTCGCGCCGAAGCTTTGCATCGAATGCGACGCCTGTGTGGACATCTGTCCTATGGATTGCATCACCTTCACCGCCGACGGCGACGAAACCGATTTGAGGACGCGATTGAACGCGCCATCGCGCAATCTGACACAGGATCTGTACATAGCCGGCGGGCTCAAGACCGGGCGCATCATGGCCAAGGACGAGGACGTGTGTCTGCACTGCGGTCTTTGCGCCGAGCGCTGCCCGACCGGCGCCTGGGACATGCAGAAGTTCTACCTCGACCTCCAGCACGCGGACCATCGATGCCGCTCCGGGCCGGCGGTCTCGCGCATACGGCGCGCGATTCCTGCAGCCCGATTAGGAGACGCGGCCGAATGAAGCCCACCGTCACGCCGATCCAGCGTGTCAACGATTTTGTGGTCAAGTTTGCCAACGTCAACGGCTCGGGGTCGGCGTCGGCGAACCTGCTCTTCGCCAAGGCCATTCTGCGCATGGGCGTCCCGGTGGCGCCGCGAAACATCTTTCCGTCCAATATTCAAGGCTTGCCCACCTGGTTCGAGGTGCGGATCAGCGAAGCGGGCTGGCGCGGGCGGCGCGGCGGCGTCGATCTCATGGTGGCGATGAACCCTCAGACCTGGGATCAGGACCTGAAGGAAATCGAGCCCGGCGGATATCTGTTCTACGACTCGACCAAGCCGCTGCCGGCTTCGAAATTCCGCGACGACATCACCGTCGTCGGCGTTCCGCTGACGGAAATCTGCAACCGGGAGTACACCGATTCGCGCCAGCGCCAGCTGTTCAAGAACATCATCTACGTCGGCGCGCTTTCCGCATTGCTCGATATCGATCCGGAAGAAATCGCGGAGCTGATCGGCGAGCAATACAAGGGCAAGGAAGCGCTGCTCAAGCCCAATGTGCATGCCATGCATATGGGACGCGTCTACGCCGAGAACAATCTCGATTATCCGCTGGGGATCCGGGTCAAACGCGCCAACGCCGTCGGCGAGCGGATCTTCATCGAAGGCAACAGCGCGGCCGCGCTCGGATGCGTCTATGGCGGTGCGACCGTTGCGGCGTGGTATCCGATTACGCCGTCGTCGTCGCTGGCGGAGGCATTCACGCGCCATTGCCGCAAATTTCGCACCGACGCCGCGACCGGCAAGGCCCGCTACGCCATTATCCAGGCCGAAGACGAGCTCGCCTCGATCGGCATCGTGATCGGCGCGGCATGGAACGGTGCGCGTTCGTTTACGTGCACGTCGGGCCCGGGGATTTCGTTGATGCAGGAGTTCATCGGCCTTGCCTATTTCGCGGAGGTTCCGGCGGTGCTGTTCGACGTCCAGCGAGGCGGGCCATCGACCGGCATGCCGACGCGCACCCAGCAGGCGGACATCCTGTCGTGCGCATACGCATCGCACGGGGACTGCAAGCACGTGCTGCTGTTTCCGGAGGACCCCAAGGAAGCATTCGACTTCGCCGCGTTGTCTTTCGACCTCGCCGACCGCCTGCAGACGCCGATCTTCGTCATGCTCGATCTCGACATCGGCATGCAGGACTGGCTGTGCGAACCGCTTTCCTGGAACGACAAGCGTTCGCACGATCGCGGCAAGGTGATGACCTACGAGATGCTGGAGGCGGGAAAAGACTTCGGCCGCTACCTCGACGTGGACGGCGACGGCATTCCCTACCGGACCCATCCCGGAACGCACCCCAAACGCGGATCGTATTTCACCCGTGGCACGACCAAGGATCGCTACGCGCGCTATAGCGAAGACGGCGCGACGTACGTCGACAATATGCAGCGCCTGCTGCGCAAGTTCGAGACGGCGAAGCAATACGTTCCGGCACCGGTGGTGCGAAGCGCAGGTCAATCAACACGCTTCGGCGCCATCTATTACGGATCGACCGGTCCGGCAATGGACGAGACGCTGGTGACGCTTGCCGGACAGGGAATTCACGTAGACACGCTTCGTGTGCGGGCGTTTCCGTTTCACGATGCGGTGGCGGAATTTATCGCGGCGCACGAGCAGGTGTTCGTCATCGAGCAAAACCGCGACGCGCAGCTGCGCTCGCTGCTGGTCAACGAGCTGGTGGTCGACCCGGCGAAGCTGATGCCGGTGCTGCACTATGACGGCACTCCTATCACCGCCCGCTTCATCATCGGCGAAATCGGCGACAAGCTGGCGATGTTCAACGTGACCCCGTTGCGCAAGGTGGCGCCATGAGGACGCTATGACCTATCTCGCCAAGCCCAAGCTGCACCATCCCGAGCTTCCGAAGAACAAGCTGGGTTTCACCCATCGCGACTACGAGGGAACCGTTTCGACCTTGTGCGCGGGTTGCGGGCACGATTCGATCTCGAGCGCGATCATCCAGGCGTTCTTCGAGCTCGACATTGCGCCGCATCGCGTGGCGAAGCTTTCCGGCATCGGCTGCTCGTCCAAGACGCCTACCTATTTTCTGGGCAATTCGCACGGTTTCAATAGCGTGCACGGACGCATGCCGTCGGTGCTGACCGGCGCCAATCTCGCCAATCGCGAGCTGATCTATCTTGGCGTTTCGGGTGACGGCGACTCAGCGTCGATCGGTCTCGGGCAATTCGCCCATTCGATGCGACGCGGCGTCAACATGGTCTATATCGTCGAGAACAACGGCGTTTACGGACTGACCAAAGGCCAATTCTCGGCGACGGCCGACAAAGGATCCAAGGCCAAACGCGGGGCTATCAATAACGATGCCCCGATCGACATGGTGATGCTCGCCCTGCAGCTCGGCGCGACGCTGGTGGCCAGAAGCTTCTCCGGCGACAAGACGCAGCTGGTGCCGCTAATCAAGGCCGCGGTGAGTCATCGCGGCGCGGCGTTCATCGATGTCGTGAGCCCTTGCGTTGCGTTCAACAACCACCCCGGCTCGACCAAGAGCTACGATTTCGTGCGCGAGCACAATGAGGCGGTGAACCGGCTTGACTTCATGCCGCAGCGGACTGAAATCACCGCCGAATATGCTCCCGGCAGCGTACGCGAAGTCGTGCAGCACGACGGCTCGGTGCTGCGCTTGCGCAAGCTGCACGATGACTTCGACGCAAGCGACCGGATCGCAGCGATGAACTACCTCCAGCAGCGCCATGCTGCGGGCGAGGTCGTCACCGGCCTCTTGTATCTGAACAGCGACGCTGGCGACATGCACGCGTCGCTGAACACCGTCGACACGCCGTTGAACGAACTGCGTGAGAAGGAACTGATTCCAGGCGCCGCGGCACTGGAGAAATTCAACGCTTCTTTGCGCTGACGCGAAACTGTCGGGATCCGGCGACGGTCGCAACAGCCGCACACCGCCTCGCGCGCGGACCACCGCCTTGCGCGGTATAGGCATGTGAAGCGTCGCGTGTCGGTGGCCAGCGCTGATTCGCGGTCGCTCGCACCCCATTCGCTTCGCGAACGGGACTTGGCTCGCTGCTCACAGCGCTACAATTAGAGGATGCGCCTGTTCTGGCGAATCCTCGCCGCCATCGGCGGCCTGCTCGTTTTGCTGATCGTCGCGGTTGCGATCGCGGTCCGGACGATCGACGTCAACGATTTCATCGCACCCATTCAAAAGCGCGTCAAGGATGCCACCGGACGGGATCTGGTCATACGCGGCGGCATCGACTTCAAGCTCTCCCTGGAACCTCAGCTGCTGATCGACGACGTGAGCTTGAGCAACGCTGAATGGGGCAAGTCAGCGCAGATGCTGACCGCCAAGCGCGTCGAGGCCCAAGTCAAGCTGCTGCCGCTCCTGCAGCGTCGCTTCGAAATCGTTCGCTTCAAGCTCATCGATCCGGTCATCGCCCTGGAAACAGATGGCGCAGGGAAGGGCAACTGGGAGTTCCCTAGCGCTGGCAGCGGTGGCGCGCCCCCATCGCCGGCCAGCGGCTTTAATGCATTCGCCGTTGACGATCTCGCTGTCGATCATGGCACGCTGAGCTTTCGCGACGGCGAATCGGGCAAGACCACCAATATCACCATCGATACGCTGTCGCTTCATGCACGGGATGCGGAATCGCCGGTCAGCGCGCGCTTTCGCGGCACGATCGGCGACATCGCCGTTGCGATGGAAGGCGATTTGGGGCCGCTGCAGACCCTGGCCCAGCGACGCTGGCCGTACCCGGTCAGCCTCAAAGGCGAGGTCAACGGCCAGTCGGCATCGGTCACAACCAAAATGCGGATCGAGGACCACACGGCCAATTTCGACGAGCTTCAGATCGGCACCGACCACGGTACGGTCAAGGGCGAGCTCGCGCTGACGCAGAGTAAGCCGCGTTCGAGGCTAACCTTCAAACTTGCGGCCACGACATTTGCATGGACCGACTTGCCGCTCGCGCGGAAGCTTGCGGGCGCCAAAGGCGCGCCGGCGCATGAAAAGTTCGTATTCAACGACGAGGCGCTCGACTTCGGAGCGCTGCAATCGGCGGACGCTGACGGCGACGTGAGCATCGACTCGCTGTTGTTGCCGGAGGGCCGGCGGCTCGAAAATGTTCGCGTCCAATTCACCCTGCGCAACGGAAAGCTCGACGCACCGTTGCTGCAAGCGTCGGCGTTCGGAGGCACCGCGCGGGGACGACTCTCGATCGACGCCGCGAAGACTCACGATCCCGCATTAACACTTCATCTCGAAGCCAAGGCTCTCGACCTTGGTGCGCTGCTCGCGATGCTCGGCGTCAAGCGCGAAGTGCGTGGCGGAAAGACCGAGGTGACGCTCGCTATTTCCGCACACGGCGAGTCGGCGCGTCAGTGGGTTCATGGGATGAACGGCATTGTGACGGTGGTTGTCGGTCCGGCGACGCTCGTCCACACCAAATTGGATCTTGAAGGTCCGCTCAACCGGCTGGCCGATGCGGTAAACCCATTTCACAGGGTCGACCCGTCGACCGAGCTCGAATGCGCCGTCGGCAGGTTGCCGCTGAAGGACGGCATCGCACAGATCGATCGCAGCATCGCGCTGGAGACTAAAAAATTCGGAGCGTCGGCCAGCGGCACACTGAATTTTCGGGAGGAAACGCTGGATCTGGCGATCAAACCGCAGATTCGCCAGGGCATTACGATCGACATACCGGAAGTCGCCAGCCTGGTTCGTTTTCAGGGACCGTTCCGATCGCCCGCCACCCGCATCGATGCGGTGGGGTCCGCCACCGCCGCTGCCAAAGTGGGTGCAGCGCTTTATTCCGGAGGCTTGTCCATCGTTGGGGAATCCTTGCTGTCTGCCGCTACCCGCGGTGGCCCGGGCCCATGTCGGACGGCGTTGGGACCGAGCGGCGCGGTACCCGCTCCGACGGCGCAACCCAATCCATCTTCCCCCCCGAAAACGCCCGAGCCGATCGGAAAGGCCTTGGGGCGGATTCTCGGCCGCTAGCCCGGCATGCCGGTTGCGGTCTGCGCGGTCGTCATGTGTGCGCCGCAACAGGCGCAGATCTCTGCATCGCCCAGCCAATAAGCGATTTACGCCGGAGCGGCAAGCAGCGGCGTCTCGAGCAGCTTGATCGCCGTTTTCGCCACTTGCATGGTATCGAAATAAGCATAGCCCGCGACCGCCGCCGCGCCGACAACCGGTAACCAGCGACTGGCCGCCGTGCCGGCAAGGCGCTGCGTCACATGGAGGCCGACAGTGGTCAACACGCTGCGCATGGCACCACCTGAAAGCTGACGAACCACCAGCCGCTCCCCGGTGCGCACGACGACGTCACGCGCCAGTTGCGTTACCGCGTGGCGAAAAAGGCAATACACCATGTGAGTGCGCGTGAGCTGCAGCTCTCTTCCGTACAGACCTGCGATATCGGCCACCATCTGCGCCTGGATGCGCCAGATCGCGATCAAGTCCGGAATGACGGTCAGCATGCCCAAGGCGCCGGGCGGCAGCGCGAGCGTGCCCGACAAGGCCGCGGCGCGGCGCGCAGCCTTGCGCGCCAGCTTGCTGGCCGCGAGGGCGGGCTCCTGCACGGCGCGCTCGCGGCTTTCCGGCACGCGGGAGACGACGTTTTCGATCGCCTCGGCGATCGTTTCGGTAACAGATCGAACGGTGATCGATGATGCCGTCATGGCACGACCTCGGACCAGGCGCGACTTGCTATGTAGCAAAGCCGCGATTCGCGCGCGGCGTAACCGGCATTGTACAATCCTTGGCGGAACAGCTCGGGAAAGTGCAATGTCGCAGATACTGCCGTATGCGATTCTGTCGCCGGCCTATGTGGAATACGATCCTGCGACACCGGCGGTGGCCCAGCACGTCGTCGCGTTGATCGAAGCCGCGGCGACGTGGGCGAAGGCCGAACACATTGGCAGCACCGCGATACCCGGATGCGCAGGCAAAGGGATCGTCGACCTCGTCGCGCTGTATCCTCGCGGCCGGTTGGAGGACACGCGCCGGGCGGTCGATGGCCTCGGCTTCCAGCCCCAGCGCGCCGGACACGAGTTCCCGGAAGATCGCCCCATGCGCGTCGGCGCAATCGAGCACGGGGGCCGAATGTACCGGCTGCATGTGCATATCGTCGCCGCGGACTCCGCGGAGGCAAAAGCGCTTTATCGATTCCGGGATGTCTTGCGCATTGACGGACAGTTGCGCGATGCGTATCAAGCGAAAAAGCGCGCGATTCTCGAGTCAGGAACCAGCGATCCTGCTGGCTACACCCACGCCAAAGGTGAGTTCATCAACGCGGTCATCGGCAGCAGGGCGCCGTAGCAGTCCGGGGCAAGGAACGAAGACGCCACTGAACGACACGGCGCTACGGGGTAAACGGTGGGTGTGATGCAGGTTTTCGGATTCGCAGGCTGGTCGGGCAGCGGCAAGACGACGCTCGTCGAGCGGCTCATACCGCAGCTGCGCGCCAAAGGACTGGTGGTCTCGCTGGTAAAACACGCGCACCATGAGTTCGACATCGACCAGGCGGGCAAGGATTCGCATCGTCATCGCGAAGCAGGCTGCCAGGAGGTACTGGTTACCTCGGCGGTCCGCTGGGCGCTGATGCACGAGCTGCGCGGCGCCTCCGAGCTTTCGCTCGACGCGGCGCTGGCGCGGCTCTCGCCTTGCGATCTGGTGCTGGTCGAAGGCTTCAAGAGTGCCGCGATCCCGAAACTCGAGGTCTACCGCGCCAGCGTCGGCAAGTCGATGCTGCATCCTCGCGACAAGAATATCGTCGCGGTGGCCACGGACGGGCCGCTCACCACGACGCTACCCGTGTTCGATCTGGGCGACGTCGCGCCGATCGCCGCGTTCATCATCGCTCACGCCGGGTCGCGCGGCCTTCCGTAACGCAGCCGCCGCAGGCTTGCTTGTTGCCGAGGCAGGAACTCTGCCCCGCTGAATCGTCTCCAATCCGGGTCCGAGACCGGTTCAAAGTGCCTGTGGGCGTCCTTGCAACACCCGGGCGCGCCGGTCGTCGGATCGGATTGTTGGCGAATTGACTTCGGAAATGCCCCGGCGTAAGGTGAAATTGTGGAGATATCTGTGCATCAATCGGGTATCGCCGGTGGATAATTACCCGTGTCCTTGACCCTGTCTTTGCCCAGATCGTTGTCCATTGAGCCTTTGCTGAAACAATGACAAATCAGACACTTCGGGCGATTTTGCTGACGCTGCTCATGGCGGTCGGCGGCGCTGCTGCCGCCCAGGACGGTTTTTATGGCGGCGTGGCAGTTCGCGACGCCGGCGCCGACGCAATGGGGCTTACGCTTGGCAAGCTGCCCCTCGCGTGGAATCGATTTACCACCCCCGCAGCCGAGGACGCCACCCAGCGCGCGCTGGTGTTTGGCGGCTATCGCTGGTCAAGCGACATTGCGGTCGAAGCGGCGTTCAACGCCAGTGACAAGTACGCCTTGCGTCCCGGATTGATCGGGGTCAGCAGCGTCGGACTGGGGCTGTCGGATCCGGCCCGAGCCTGGAACGCAGATGTGTATACGAGCTGGGAATTCGTGCGCAGCCTTTCCCTATACGGCCGCCTGGGTTATGCGCAAAGCGACTCCCGAGTAGCGTTGGCGCCACTGACACTGGTCGTCGGAGACACGAGGCGCCAGCGCGACGGCGTCAACTATGGCCTGGGTCTGCGCTACGATCTGACCCAGGCGTTGGGCTTGCGCGTGGAATACTCGCGCTTCAATCGTTTCAACGGAGACGCCGTCAGTGCGGGTTTGCTGCCCGAGTCCGATCAGGTCACCCTAGGAGTCCAATTCAAGTTCTAAGCGCTGCCTGATCTGCCTTGCCAGTAGTCGACGCCAGCGCCGCAGTTGTCTTGGTCCCGCTGGCGTTTTTGTCGATGCGATAGAATCGACGCAACTTGTCTTGCCTTCAGCTTGCCCATGGTCCGCATTGTCTACCTTGCTCGCCTTCGAGATGCTTTCGGCAAATCGGCGGAGCAGGTCGATTTGCCCAGCGACATCGGGACCGTCGCCGCCCTGTTGACGTGGCTGCGGACGCGGGGCGGCGTCTGGGCCCACGAGCTCGCGTCCGGGCGAGCCGTCCGCGTCGCGGTGAACCACGATGTCGCCCAAGCGACGACGCCGATCGGGCACGACGACGAGGTTGCCTTGTTTCCGCCCGTTACCGGAGGCTGACGCTCGATGCCCGTTCGGATTCAGGAGCATGATTTCGACGTCTCGTGCGAGCTCGCTGCCTTGCGGGCCGGGGACACGCGCGTTGGCGCAGTCGCGACCTTCGTCGGCGTAGTGCGCGATCTCAACGACGCATCGCAGGTAAGCACGCTTACGCTGGAGCATTACCCGGGAATGACCGAGAAAGCGCTGGCGCAAATTGTCGACGACGCGAAGCGGCGCTGGGACATCTACGAAGCGCTCGTCATACACCGCGTCGGGCCGCTCAGGCCAGGCGACCAGATCGTGCTCGTTGCAGTCACCAGCGCCCACCGCGGGGAGTCGTTCGCCGCATGCCAGTTCATCATGGATTACCTCAAGACCCGTGCGCCATTCTGGAAAAAAGAGCAGACGCCCGAAGGCGAGCGCTGGGTCGAGGCGCGCGCCAGCGACGAAGACGCCGCCGCACGCTGGTAGCAGCGCTCGGCGCGAATTTCGCACGGCGCGCCGATTCCCGCCCCACAATATCCCGAATTCAAGCTACGCATCCGCATGGATGATGTCCGCCTGATCGCCATCGATTGGGGCACCAGCTCTGCGCGCGCGTACGCGCTCGGCAGGCATGGCGACGTCATCAGCGTGCGCAGCGCCCCTTTGGGGGTACAGCAAGTGGCTGACGGCGCATTTGCCGACGCGCTCAGCGTTCTTTGCGGCGGTGAGCTGCCCGACGACGTGCCACTGATCGCATCGGGAATGATCGGCAGCCGTCAGGGCTGGGTCGAGGCGCCCTATTGCCGGTGTCCGGCGGCATTCGCCGCGATCGCGGCGTCGTTGATGGGCGTGCCTGGAACGCGGCTCTTCATTGTCCCGGGATTGATGTGCCAGGACAATGATGAGGTGCCCGACGTCATCCGCGGTGAGGAGACACAGGTGTACGGCGCCTTGTCGGAAAGGATAGTCGCACGGCAAGTCATCGTCTTGCCGGGGACGCACAGCAAATGGGTCATCGCCGAGCCAGAGGGCGTGGAGACTTTTGCGACTTTCATGACCGGCGAGTTATACGCGGTGCTGCGCGAACACAGCATTCTCGGCCGGCTTGCCCGCACCGGCGTCGACGACGCCGCGCTTGATCGGGGAGTGCGCCACAGCCTCCGTCACGATGCGGCGTTGACGCACGACCTCTTTTCCGCGCGGACGCTGGCGCTGACCGAAGCGCTTGCGCCGACGGGCGTCGACGATTACCTTTCGGGTTTACTGCTCGGCGCGGAGATTGCCGCGGCGCGCGCCTGGCTCGCTCGACAGATGTTGGCACGCACAACCGTCATGCTGCTCGGTGACGCCGCGCTGTCGGTGCGCTATCGTCGCGCGCTCGCGCTAGCCGAAATCGATGCAGTGCTGGGACCGTCCGACGCGGCCGCGAGGGGTTTGTGGCGGATCGCGAGCCACGCCGGCTTGGTGACCGACAAATAAGATGACGCTGCAATCGTATCTTCGTCCGCTGCCGCTGATCGCGGTGCTGCGCGGCATTACTCCGGCGGAGATCGACGCCGTGGGTGATGCGCTCATCGACAACGGTTTTCGCATTCTCGAGGTCCCGCTCAATTCGCCCGAACCGTTCGACAGCATCTTGCGCCTCGAGCATCGCTTTGGCGAGCGCTGCCTGACCGGCGCCGGCACGGTGATCAAGATCGCCGATGTCGCACGCGTTGCCGCTGCCGGCGGTAAGCTCATCGTCATGCCGCACGGTGATATCGAGATCGTACGCGAGGCCAAGCGTCTCGGGATGCTGTGTGTGCCCGGCGTCGCGACGCCGACCGAAGCCTTTGCGGCGCTTGACGCCGGGGCCGACGGCCTGAAAATGTTTCCCGCCGAGCAACTGTCGCCGGCCGCGCTCAAGGCATGGCGCGCGGTGTTGCCGAAGGAGACATTGGTCTTCCCGGTGGGCGGTATCCGCCCGGACAATATGACCGCGTACTGGGAAGCCGGCGCCAACGGATTCGGCACCGGCGCGAACCTGTATGTCCCGGGGGCCACGGTCGCAGCGGTGCGTGACGCAGCGGCGCGGTACGCGGCCGGGTTTGCCTCCTTGAATGCCCGTTGATGCGCCCGCTCGTGCGCGACCCCCGGTTCGATCTCGTCGCGCTGGGCGAACCGCTGCTGGAATTCAATCAGACGCGCGCGGGAGAAGCGCTATACCTCCAGGGTTTCGGCGGCGATACCTCGAATTGTGTCATTGCCGCCTCGCGGCTGGGTGCTTCCACCGCCTATATCACCCGCCTGGGTGACGATGCCTTCGGGCGAAAATTTCTCGGGCTGTGGAAGCGCGAGAACGTCGACATCAGCGGCGTGGGCACGGATTCCGACGCCCCCACCGGCATCTACTTCGTGACCCACGGAGATCGCGGGCACGAGTTCAGTTATCTTCGCGCCGGTTCGGCCGCGAGCCGCATGCGTCCCGCCGATATGCCGCTCGACCTGATCCGCGATGCGAAAGTGCTGCATGTGTCGGGCATCAGCCAGGCGATCAGCGCCAGCGCGTGCGACAGCGTTTTCGCCGCGCTCGACGCGGCGCGCGAGTCCGGCGCCAGGATCTCCTATGATTCCAACCTGCGTCTGAAGTTGTGGCCGCTCTCTCGCGCCCGAGCGGTGATCGTCGCCACGCTGCCGCTCTGCGATTGGTTCCTCCCGAGCCTCGACGAGGCGGCGTTGCTCTCCGGCGCAAGCGAGGCGAGTGCGATCCTCGATTGGTGCCACGCCAGTGGTGCGCCCCTGGTGGCTTTGAAGATGGGGGCCGACGGCGTCTGGGTATCGTCGGAAAAGAGTCGCCAACACATTCCCGGACACCGAGTCGACGCCATCGACGCTACCGGCGCCGGCGACTGCTTCGATGGCGCGTTCGCGGCCCGAATTGTCGCCGGCGAAGATGCGGTTGCCGCCGCGCGCTATGCCAACGCGGCAGCGGCATTGGCGACCACGGGCTACGGCGCGGTCGACCCGCTGCCCACCCACGCTGACGTGGCCGCGTTCTTGAAGGGGTCGGTACAATGAGCGCGAGCAGTTTTCGCGCCGATCTTATTACCGGCGTCATCCTGCCGGTCGACGGAGGTTATCTGATTGCATAGGGGGCAGCCATGGCACTTGGAACCGCGATACGTCATCTCAAAAAAGGACAGTGGCAAAAAGCGCACGCTATCGTGCAGCAGGACGAATCCGAGTTCGGATGTTGGGCACACGGTATCGTGCACATCGTGGAAGGAGATTTCGGCAACGCGCGCTATTGGTACCGACGCGCGGGCAGGCCATTTCCAAAGGATCGCGACGTCGATCGCGAGGTCGCGGAGCTCGCCTCCGCGCTGAAGGAGCCTTAAGTGAGCTCTGCCGCGATTCTGCCGAGCTTGGGACTCGTTCCTGAGATCGCGGTCGCGGCGATTCCCGGCGACGAGCGTCTCTGGGTGCCGCAAGCCGCAGACGTCTGGTTCCGCCCGCTGTTGCTGAACACGGTCAGCGGCCTTGGTCCGGATTACGTGGACCAGTTTATCCGCTGACGACTTGCTGGCTGATTGCCGTGCGGTGTATGCGCGGAAGGGATTCTGTATGCCTTGGGGCGGTATTCTTGCAGTAGGAGGCGGCGCAGCGATCGGCGCCTGGCTGCGTTGGGGGCTGGGTATCATGCTCAACCCGGTGTTTCCGACGCTGCCGCTCGGCACGTTGAGCGCCAATCTCATCGGTGGCTTGCTGATGGGCTTCGCGATGGAGATCATCACCAGGCATGCGGTTATGAGTCCGGAGATGCAATTGCTGACGACCACCGGATTTCTTGGCGGTCTTACCACATTCTCGACATTCTCGGCCGAGATCGTCACCCTGCTGCTCCGCAGGGAATATTTCTGGGGAACGATCGCGATTGCCTCGCACGTCGTCGGCTCGCTGGCGATGACTATCCTTGGCATTCTGGTGGTACGCGCGCTGTATGCCTGGGCGGCAGCGTGAGCCCGCGTCGGCTCGCGCGTGGCGACTCGCGGCGATCGTCCACCAGCCATCGCATCGCATGAGTTTCGTGACGGAAGCCGCTGCATGATCGTCCCCTATGACAAGGAGCAGACATGAACGGTACGATCCTGCGCTTCTACGTGCACGAAAAACGTATCCACAGGCATCTCGCGTTGTTCGAGTGGCTGCTCGAGCAGGCCAAAAAGCTGGGGATCCGGGGTGGATCCGCCTTTCGTGCGATCGCTGGTTTCGGCCGGCACGGCATTCTGCACGAGGAGCACTTCCTCGAGCTTGCTGCGGATATGACTGTCGAGGTTGAGTTTGTGGTGACGGACGCCGAAGCGGACGTTTTACTGGCACTGTTGAAGAAGGAACGCATCAGCATTTTCTATGCGCGGGTGCCGGCGCAGTTCGGCGCCATAGAAGGCGATCGCTGACCGGATGGTCAGTTACGCTACCGGCTACCGGCGCCATGTCGGGCGTGCGTTAGACTTGACCGGCCATCTCAACTACGGAGCAACCGATGCCCCATGCGATTCGTATTCACCAAACCGGCGGCCCTGAGGTCCTGCAATGGGAGAGCGTCACTGTCGGCGAGCCAGGACCCGGTGAGGCCCGTATCCGGCATACCGCGGTGGGACTGAACTACATCGACACCTATCACCGCAGCGGCTTGTACAAGCTGCCGCTGCCGTCGGGCATCGGGCTCGAAGCTGCGGGCATGGTCGAGGCCGTGGGTCCGGGCGTAACCGACATCGCGAAAGGAGATCGCGTCGCCTATTGCGGTGGCCCGCCGGGCTCATACGCCGAGGTGCGGGTCATGCCGGCCGACAAATTGGTGAAATTGCCCGACGGCGTCTCCGATCGGTCGGCGGCGACGCTGATGTTGAAGGGCCTCACGGTCCAATATCTGTTTCGCCAAACGTTCCCGCTAAAAGGCGGTGAAACGATCCTCTTCCATGCTGCCGCGGGAGGGGTGGGGTCGATCGCATGCCAATGGGCGCGTGCGCTCGGTGTGACTATGATCGGCACGGTTGGCTCCGACGAAAAGGCCGCGCTGGCGAAGGCCAACGGCTGCGCACACACCATCGTCTACACGCGCGAGAACTTCGTCGAGCGGGTCAAGGAGCTGACGGGAGGCAAAGGTGTTCCAGTGGTCTACGACTCGATCGGAAAGGAGACCTTTCCGGCATCGCTGGACTGTCTGAAACCGCGCGGCATGTTCGTAAGCTTCGGCAACGCGTCCGGTCCGGTCGCGGCGTTCGACATCGGATTGCTGGCACAGAAAGGAGCGCTGTTCGCGACCCGCCCGACGCTCTTCGCGTACGTCGTCACGAGGCCGGATCTGCTGAGGATGGCCGACGAAATGTTTGCGCTGGTCAAAGCGGGCAAGATCGTCAGCGAGGCAAAGCAGACCTACGCGCTCAAGGACGCGAGGGACGCGCATCGCGATCTGGAAGCACGCAAGACGACCGGGGCCACGCTGCTGCTGCCGTAGCGCAACAAAGCGCTTTTATCGTCGATTGATCAAGCGGCGTGCAATCGGCGCAAGCTCCGAGGCGGTCAGGCCGAGCGGACCTATCCCTTCGGTGACGAGCGTGTCAGCGGCGGCACCGTGCACGCAAACGCCGAGCGCCAACGCAGCGTCGACCGACACTCCCTGAGCCAGCAAGGCGCCGATCATGCCGGCCAGCACATCGCCCGTGCCGGCGCTGGCCAACGCTGAGTTCCCGCTGCTGTTGATGGCGAAGCGCCCGTCGGGATCGGCGACGATGCTGCCCGCGCCTTTGAGGACAACTGCGGCGTTCATCGTCGCGGACAGCGAGAGTGCGGTGCCGAGACGGTCGCTCTGTATGGCTTCCACCGTCGTCCCGGACAGGCGTGCGGCTTCAGCCGGATGCGGCGTCAATACAGTCGGCGCGGTACGCGCGGCAACATCGGACGCGAGTGCGGCATCTCGCGCAATCAGGTTGAGCGCGTCGGCATCGATCAGCAGCGGGATCGGCAGCCGTAGTGCCTGCGCGACCCAGCCCCGAGCTTCGTCGCCTGTGCCGAGACCCGGGCCGATCACCATCGCGTCCGGCGCCGCATCGAGCACGGAGCGTGCGGGGCGAAGCATGAGCTCGGGCTGCGCCCAGTCAACCGCCGGGGGCGTGACTGCGCTGAGACCGAGCCAGACTTTGCCGACGCCCAGGTGCAACGCGGCACGACCCGCGAGTATCGCCGCGCCGACCATGCCGTCGCCACCGCCGACGACGGCAAGCGTGCCGAAGCTGCCCTTGTGAACATTGCGCTGCGTGCGCCGAAGAACTTCCGGCAATGCAGACTTCTGCGTCGCCCACGCGAGCACGTGGCCTCGCGCTTCGCCGACGAGTCGTGCGTCGAGCTCGAGACCATGTACGCTGATCGTCCCGCAATGATCGGTACCGTCTCCGGTCAGCAGGCCGGGCTTGAGCGCGATGAACGTTGCGGTCGCGCTGGCGCGAATGGCGGGCGAGCGCGCGACGCCGGTATCCGCGTCGAGCCCGCTGGGGATGTCCAGTGCGAGAACAGGCAGCGCGCTTGCGTTGGCGCGCGCTATCCATTGTGCCGCTACGCCTTCGATCGCGCGCGTCAGCCCGATCCCGAACAGGCCGTCGATAATCAGTCCGAAGGGGCCGTCGGGCCATTCGCGTACCGTGATGCCTCCGGCGTTGTGCCAAGCTTGATGTGCGGCAGCGGCGTCGGACGCGAGTCGCGCGGCGTCGCCGCCGAACGCAACGACGACCTCAAAAAACCAGGACTTGAGCCAGCGCGCGACCACGAATGCGTCGCCGCCATTATTGCCCGGGCCCGCAAGGACTAGCACCCGCGCGGAATGAACGGCAATCATGCTTCGCGCGACCTCGGCGGCCGCAAGCCCGGCGCGTTCCATCAACGGTGCATCGGCTGCGCGCGCCTCTACCGCGCGCAGCTCCGCGACACGCAAGATTGCATCGAGGCGCATGGATGCGATTATAGGGCAGCTCAACGGAGCCCCATGCGGGCGCGCTTGGACAATGGCTGCCGGGCATTAGACAACCCACCTGCCAGTCGCTACACTAGCTCGCCAAGCTGCTCACCCGCCAAGCGGTCTACCGAACCGTCACCCCGGCATGCGCATAGTTCGGACGCGGGCTTACGCGTCGAGTTCATTTAACGGGAGGTAGTAATGAAGTCATTTCACCGGGTTAACCGGATCGTATTGGGCGTGCTGGCGTTTGCCGTGGCCGCCGCCGTCTCCGCCCAGGACCTGACCGGCACCTTGAAGAAGGTCAAGGACACCGGCTCATTCACCATCGGTTTTCGTGAGTCGTCGATACCGTTTTCGTACCTTGACGATAAGCAACAGCCCATCGGTTACGCGATGGACCTTTGCATGAAGGTCGTCGATGCGGTCAAGGCCGAATTGAAGATGCCGAACGTGAAGCTCAACCTGCAGCCGGTCAGCTCGTCGAATCGCATTCCGCTGCTGCAGAATGGAACGATCGACCTCGAGTGCGGCTCGACGACCAACAGCGTCGATCGCCAGAAACAGGTTGCCTTCGGGCCGACCTATTTCGTCATTAACGTGACTGCGGCGGTGAAGAAGGCCTCGGGGATCAAGAGCCTGGCCGATCTGAATGGCAAGACGATCTCGACCACGTCGGGCACGACGTCCGTTTCCCTGTTGAGACAATACGACAAGACCAAGAACGCAGACATCAAGTCGATCGACGCCAAGGATCACGCCGAGTCCTTCCTGCTGCTTTCGCAGGACCGGACATCGGCGTTCATCATGGACGACATCCTGCTCGCGGGACAAATCGCCAACTCGGCGAACCCAGGTGATTACATGATCCTGACCGAGTCGCTGCGCCAGGAGCCGTACAGCATGATGCTGCGCAAGGACGATCCGCCGTTCAAGGCGCTGGTCGACAAGACCGTCGGTGGGGTGATGAAGTCAGGCGAGATCCACAAGATCTACGCCAAGTGGTTCACCAGCCCGATTCCTCCCAAGGGCGTCAACATGAATTTCCCGGAGACGGCGCCGATCAAGGAAGCGTTCGCCAACCCGAACGACAAGGGCGTGCAGTAGCGCTACGATAGGCTGTCTCGACAGCTGACGACAATGAGGGCCGGACAGCCAGCAGGCGGTTCCGGCCCTTTTCGTGAACGGGTGCGCACGCAGCGCGACGCGGTGCGAAAGCGTGGCATCGGGCGCACCCTTTCGATGTGCTGCCAACGGTCGGAGAGTCACGCATGACGACTTACATCATGAACTGGGGTGTCTTTTTCGAGGAGCTGCCGGGCGGCGGCGAGAAGTACTGGCAGCTGATCGTGTCCGGCGTCATTTGGACGCTGGCGGTCTCGGCCTGTGCCTGGATCATCGCGATCGCGCTGGGCTCGCTGATCGGCACCATACGAACGACCGACAAGCCGTGGATGGTGCGTTTCGGCAATGCATGGGTGGAGCTCTTCCGCAACATACCGCTGCTGGTGCAGATGTTCCTCTGGTATTTCGTCATCCCCGAGTTCATCCCGCCGCTCAAGCACTGGATCGTAAACACCGATCCGGCGCATGCACAGTTTCTGGCCGCGGTATTGTGCCTCGGGCTGTTCACCTCGGCGCGCATTGCCGAGCAGGTTCGCGCCGGGATCCAGTCTCTTTCGCGCGGCCAGCGCTACGCCGGCATGGCGATCGGGCTGACCCAGCCACAGCTCTACCGCTTTGTGCTGCTGCCGATGGGCTTTCGCATCATCATTCCACCGCTGACCAGCGAGACGATGAACCTGATCAAGAATTCGTCGATAGCGCTGACCATCGGCCTCGCCGAGCTTACCTTCCGAGCTCGCGAGCTCGGTGAGTACACGTTCAACTTCTTCGAGGCCTTCACCGCGGCGACAGTGATTTACATCGTCATCGCGATGACCGCCAATCGGGTCATGGCGCTGATCGAGCGGCGCACCGCCGTGCCCGGAATGATCGTCGGCGGCGGAAAATAGGAGGGGCCATGCATCTCGACTTCGGCATTGTCACCTCGTCGCTGCCTTATCTGTGGAAGGGCTTTCAATACACAGTGCAGCTGACTGCGACCGCTGCGCTCGGCGGCCTGTTCTTCGGAACCCTGCTCGCGCTGGCGCGGCTGTCGCCGCTCAAGTGGCTGGCGAACACCGCCGCGGGTTACGTCAACCTCATGCGCTCGATTCCGCTGGTGCTGGTCATTTTCTGGTTCTTCTTCCTGATGCCCGAAATTCTCCAGTGGATGACCCGCGCCGACCGTCCGGTGCAGATCGGCGCCGAGCGCACGGCAATCATCACGTTCATACTGTTCGAGGCCGCCTACTTCTGCGAGATCATGCGCGCCGGCATCCAGTCGATACCCAAGGGTCAGGTGAACTCGGCCTACGCGCTCGGCCTGACCTATGCACAGGCAATGCGGCTGGTGATCCTGCCGCAGGCGTTTCGCAACATGATCCCGGTGCTGCTTACGCAGACCATCATCCTGTTTCAGGACACTTCGCTCGTATACGTGATCTCGGCTACCGATTTCGTCGGCGCCGCATCGAAGATCGCGCAGCGGGACGGCCGACTCATTGAAATGTATTTGTTCGTCGCCGCTGTTTATTTCGTGATCTGCTTCACGCTTTCAGTCCTGGTGAAGCGCTTGCAACGGAAGATTGCCGTCATCCGCTGAAGGCGGATCGGTCCACGGAGAACCACGATGATTTCGATGCAGAATGTCTCCAAATGGTATGGCCAGTTCCAGGTGCTGACCGACTGCACGACCCACGTCGAGAAGGGCGAGGTCATCGTCGTGTGCGGCCCGTCCGGCTCGGGCAAGTCGACCTTGATCAAGTGCGTCAATGCGCTGGAGCCGTATCAGAAAGGCGACATTATCGTCGATGGCATCAAGGTCAACGATCCCAAGACCGACCTGCCCAAGCTGCGAGCCCGCGTCGGCATGGTGTTCCAGAATTTCGAACTGTTTCCGCACCTGACCATTACCCAGAACCTGACGCTTGGGCAGATTAAGGTCCTCGGACGCAAGCAGGAAGAAGCGGTGACGCGCGGTCTCAAGCTGCTCGACCGGGTCGGCCTGATCGAGCAGAAAGACAAGTTTCCCGGGCAGCTTTCCGGTGGCCAGCAGCAGCGCGTCGCGATCGCCCGGGCATTGTCCATGGACCCGATCTGCATGCTTTTCGACGAGCCGACCTCGGCGCTCGATCCGGAAATGGTCAACGAAGTTCTCGATGTGATGGTGGCGCTCGCCAAAGAAGGCATGACCATGATGGTGGTCACGCACGAAATGGGCTTTGCGCGCAAAGTCGCGCATCGGGTCATATTCATGGACCAGGGGCGTATCGTCGAAGACGCGAGCAAGGACAATTTCTTCGGCCAGCCCCGCTCGGAACGCGCGCAACTATTCCTGTCCAAGATATTGCAGCATTGACGCCGGCGTTGGCACGCGAGTCAACGCCGAACCTGGTCCGCCGATCGCGGCGGCGTGACTCGGTACACTAGGAGGTTCGAATGATCAGCTTCGCCGGCCTTATTCTGATGGTACTGGGCGTCGCGTCGGGGCTAATCCTGCTTCTGGCGCCGTTCGGCGTCGGCCCCGCAATTCCCGGTATCACGACCTGGATACTGTTTCCGGGATTCACGCTGGTGGGCTACGTCCTGTTTGCCGTGGAGGCGCGAACGACGTGGGTCGTCGGCGCGTCGCGCTGCGCTGGCGCGGTGCTGCTCGCGTTGGCGCTTGCCGCCGCCGTCGCCTTGTTTGCCGTCGGCAATGGCCTCGTCATGGCTTCGGTTGCAACGCTTTCACTGTGGTACGTCATGGGACTGGGAACGGTCATGGGTGCAACCGGACTGGCGCTTGGGCGCGCGGGGACGTTCACGACGTAGCGTTGGCGGTAGACCTGCATCAAAAGCGCCGCGCCTGATTGTGCCGCAGCGATGTGGCCACGCAGGCGGCGTATAATCCGTTTTTATAAGCGCACTGTGCTCCGCAATTATTCGAACGCGGACTGAACGGGCCGCGCACACACTGCCAGGAAGAGGTTTCAAGGTTCTGAATCTAACGAACTCAGCTCCCGATGCGCGACTTGCCTGTCAAGCGCGACTTTTCGCGAGAACGATATGGAATGAATTGGGCGACGCATGCGGGCGATGCGTCGATGGGCAGTTTATGAACACGCGTCTTGGCGCGTTTGTGCAAGGAATTGAGGCCCGCCGAATTCAGTTCCGCAATTGCGAGCGAAACTAGGGCAAACTGAGCTTTAC
>DASXBW010000019.1:0-55459 GCA_036491495.1 Casimicrobiaceae bacterium | reverse complement strand
ACGACGTAGTACGCTTCGCCGGCGACGCTGTGGCGCCGCTGTACACTTATCTGCTGACCACGAAGAGGATGAAACGAATAGAAAATAGTAACTATGGCCGCATGATGTTTATGGGCAGTATGTTGTGGGTCCGACCGGCGTCTATTGGATTCCAATCTACGAGGTACTGGAACGGCGCGGCCTGAAGCTTTGGCTGGTCGATGCCCGACAAATGAAGTACGTACCCGGGCGCAAAAGCGATGTGCAGGACTGCCAATGGCTACAGAAGCTCATGAGCTTTGGCTTGCTGCGCGGGGCGTGGCGTCCCGGTGACGAGGTGTGTGTCGTGCGCGCCGTCGTCCGCCAGCGCGAGGTGCTGCTGGCAGAGCAGGCGAGTTGGGTGCAGCGGATGCTGAAGGCGCTGGTACAGATGAATATCCAGCTCAGCGAGGCGCTCACGGATGTGATGGGCATGACCGGCCAGGCGATCATCCGTGACATCGTGGCTGGCCAGCGCGACCCCGCGGTGTTGGCAAAGCACCGCAACGCTCGCGTCAAGGCCAGTGCGACCGAGGTCCAGCGGGCGCTGAAGGGCAACTGGCGCGAAGAGCACCTGTTCGTGCTGGCGCAGGCACTGGCGATGTACGACAGCTTGGCGCAGCGTGTTGTCGAATGCGATGCCAAGGTCGAAGCGCTCCTGGCGCCTCTGGGGCAGCATGAGGTCAAGCTGACCGGGCCAACCAAGCGCGCAGGAAAGAACTCACCCGGGTTCGACTTGCGCACCGCGTTAGCGCGCTGGGCGGGAGTGGATCTCACCCGCATCAACGGGCTGGCAGTCAGTTCGGTGCTGACGATATTGTCCGAAATCGGCCCCGACTTGAGCCGCTTTGCCAACGTCAAGCACTTCTGCTCGTGGCTCGGGCTATGTCCGGGCACCAAGATCAGCGGCGGCAAGGTCCTGTCGGCGCGCACCCGACGCTCGACCAACCGAGTGCGTCAAGCGCTGAAGCTGGCGGCGATGAGCCTTTCGCGCAACGGTTCCGCGCTTGGGGCGTTCTATCGCCGGCTATGCGCACGTATGGACAAGCCGCGCGCCAACACCGCCGTCGCCCACAAGCTCGCCCGAATGGTTTACTTCATGATCACGCGGGGCGAAGACTTCGTTGACCGAGGCCAACAGCACTACGAAGAGCAGCAACGTCAGCGCAGCATCGCCGCCCTCAAGCGCCGTGCCGCCGACCTTGGCTTTCAACTCAGCCCGACGACAGTGGCCGCATGAAAAACCCCCCATCGTCAGATTTGTTTCTCAGGAGATGAGCGACGTCAGGGGAATGCTAAGGGCAAGGCGTAGCTCCGTGGGTCCGGCCGTGGTCGACAACCGCAGACACGTTGCCGATGAACGCAGGCAAGCGCCGGCCGTATCGCGGTGTGAAGCTCGTTAATACTTGATCTTTGCGACCGAACGCAGCTCTTCGGGGGTAGTCGTTCCGAAACCGAAAAACTCGAGGTACGCGGGAATCTGCTCGAACAACATGTCGGTCCCTATCTGGACCTGACACCCTTTCGCCTTCGCTGCCTGAAGGAACGGCGTCATCTCCGCTTTCATCACGACCTCGCCGACGAAGGTGGTGGGAGCAATCCGCGAGACGTCCATCGGCAGCGGATCGCCGTCTTTCATGCCGAGCGGTGTTGCATTGACCACTACGTCGTAATCTGCCGGATCCTTCGAGTTGGTAGTGAGCGCAAGCTGCGGGTAATGCTGGCGCAATCGGGCGCCGAGCGCCTCTGCCGCATTTTCATTGGCATCGAATACGCCGATTCCGGCGATCCCGGCCGCGGCGAAGGATGCGGCGATCGCCGAGCCGACGCCTCCGCTACCCACCACCAGCACGCGCGCTCCCGAGAGCTGGCGGCCCTTGCGCTGCACGCCGCGAACAAATCCGGCGCCGTCGAACATGTCACCCAGCAGCGTGCCATCGGGACGGCGCAGGATGGCGTTGCACGATCCGGCGATCTGCACCGTCGGCGTCGCCTCGTCGAGCAACGCGACCGTGGTGACCTTGTGCGGCATCGTTACCAGCGCGCCACGGATGTTCGTCAAACGAAACAAAGCGTCCAACACCTGCGGATAGTCCGACGCCGTCACCCCCATGGGCATCACAACCGCATCGATGCCCGCTTTTTCGAACCAGGGGTTATAGATCATCGGTGCTTTGAAAGCCTCGGTCGGATAGCCGAGGTGCGCAATCAATGTTGTTTTACCGCTGATCATGCAATCCTCCAGCTGTAGGCGTAGCCTGCGGATCCCTCGAATTCTCGGGTCGGCACTCGGCCACCTCTCCGCAACCGAAAGTTGTAGCGTAGGTGGTCAGCGCCCGCGGCGCGCAGCCGCGGTACAAATAACATCGTTTTTCAGCAGTTTCAGCCCAATTTCGGCTGCGTTCGGTAACAATTGCAAGGATCGCGTCGCAGCGGCGCGCGCATAGGTGCCGAACCTTGCCGATCGGGAACGGTCATTGCTGGTACGCGGATTGCATCACCCTAACGCCTCCTCCCCGCCATCATGCGCCATACATCCCTAATCGCGTTGCTCCTGCTGGTGCTCGCCGGTTGCGCGACGGTACCCGGCAGCAATTACCCCAAGCAGGAGTCGACCGCGCTCGCGAATCCGGAAACCACTCGCCTTGGGCGGCAGGTAGACGTCCAGGCGCGTGCACACCCCGGGTTGGCAGGATTCCGGCTGGTGCCGCAGGGCGTGGATGGATTTCTGCTGCGAGCCGAACTGGCCGGCGCGGCGGAGCGGACGCTCGATCTCCAGTACTTCATCATCCAGAACGACGACACCGGCAAGATGCTGATGGACGGCGTGTTGCGCGCGGCGGAGCGCGGCGTTCGCGTCCGCCTGCTGCTCGACGACAGTGACGACGTAGCGCGCGATCGTCAGATCATGACGCTGGGCGCGCATAAGAATATCGAAATCCGCGTGTTCAATCCGTTTTTCACACGCGGTGCCCTGGATTTCATGCGCTATGTAGAATTTTTCGTCGCGTCATCGCGGCTCAACTATCGCATGCACAATAAATTGTTCGTCGCCGACAACTCGGTCGCGGTTCTCGGCGGACGCAACATCGGCGATGAATATTTTCAGGCGAGCAAGGACACCGAATTCGGCGATTTTGACGTCCTTACCGTAGGGCCGCTGGTCAGTCAGATCTCGAAGAGCTTCGACAGCTACTGGAACAGCGACCTCGCCATCCCGATCGACGCGCTGACCTTCCTCAAGCCTTCCGCGGCGGCGCTGGACGAATATCGCACCGCGCTGGCGGAAAATCTGACCAAAATGGCCGGCTCGCCGTACGTGAAGCGGCTTGCCGCGGGCGATCCTCTGACGCCGATCCTGACCGGCGGCAGCGCCTTGGTCTGGGCCAAGGGCGAGGTGCTCTACGACAGCCCGGAAAAGAGCAAGGTACAAAGCGGTGAGCAGCCTGGCCGGCTGTTGCGGCAGCGCCTGGGAGAGGCGATCAAGGGTGTCAAGACCGAGCTCCTAGTGGTGTCTCCCTACCTCGTACCCGGCGACGGCGGAATGAAACTGCTCGAGAACCTTCGCAATCACGGCGTGCACGTGCGCATTCTCACCAACTCGCTCGCCTCGACCGATATGCCCATCGTCCATTCCGGCTACCAGAAGTATCGGGAGCCGATGCTGAAAGACGGCATCGAGCTCTACGAAGTTCGACCGGTCCTCGGCAAGCCGGACACGCAGGGCAGCGGCGGCAGCTTGAGCAACCCAAGCGGCGGACAGTTCGCGCTGCATGCGAAAGTTTTCGTGCTCGACCGGCGTTGGGTCTTTATTGGCTCGATGAACTTCGATCGCCGGTCGTTGCGGCTCAACACCGAACTCGGCCTGTTGATCGACAGCCCGGAGCTCGCCCGTCAGGTGATTGCGCGCTTCAACGCGATCGCCCAGCCGGCGAACACCTATATCCCGACGCTGACGAGTGCTGACGCGAGCGGGAAGCAAACACTGATCTGGCGCACCGAGGAGGGCGGCAAGCCCGTCGAGCTAAAAAGCGAGCCGATGGGTGATCTGATGAAGGGCGTGAAGACCGACTTGTTGACGTTATTGCCTCTGGACGATCTTCTTTGACCCAGTCCTGATCGGCGCGCTCGGCTGCTTGACGCTCCTCGTCGTCGCGGCTGAGGCGGCGCCGTGACGCGGCGACTTTTTTCCTGCAACATAGCGACTGCCCGCCGCATCGACGGCACGATAGGGAGAGTCCCATGGCAGAGGAAGCAGGCTTTTTGACGCGCTTATGGCGGCGCCTCACAACGCCCAGCGCTCGCTGGTCTGTATTGTCGCTGCTGATCATCGGGCTTCTCATCGGCGCTTGCGGCGTGATCGGTACGCAAGTCGTGGTCGCCACGACCGGCACCAACGAGTTCTGTAGCGGCGCCTGCCACTCGATGCAGTGGGTGGGCAAGGAATACGCGCAGAGCGGGCATGGCGTCAACGAGACAGGTATCCGGGCCACCTGTCATGACTGCCACATTCCGGATCACTATCCCAAGCTTCTTTGGTACAAGGCGAAGGCAGGCCTCAAAGACGCCATCGGAGAGGCCCGCGGGGTCATCGACACCGAAGAAAAATTCAAGAAGGAACGGCTGCGCCTTGCCAAAGATGTGTGGGCTGAGTTCAAGGAGACCAATTCCGAGAACTGCCGGCATTGCCACAACTTCACCGCCGCGGTAGTCGCCAAGCAGAAGGATTTCGTGCAGCCGTTGCACCAACAGGTTCTGAACAACACGGCGACCTGCATCGACTGCCACAAAGGCATCGCGCACACCGCGCCGGACGAATAAGCAGGCGACCTCCACCCGCGAAGCGCCGATCACGACCGCTGTCCTAGCTCGCGAAACGCGCGCTCATTGGCGAGCGAGTACGCGCGCTCGGCGCAGCTGCCGCCGAACGCAGCTTCGTTGACTCGCCCCGGTCGAATGCGAGCCGGGGCGGCCGGGAACGGCTTCTAGCGTGAAGCCCGTCGGTCGGCTATAGCGAGAGGACCCACTTGACCAGCGATTTCACGTCATCGGGACTCGCTTTGACCGCGGGGTGCCCCTTGCCCGTGGAAATTTCCGTGACCAGCTTCGCCTCGGCGTCCGCTTTCCCCTTGTACTTGGCCGCGGTGTCCTTGAACGCCGGTCCCACTTTCTTGGTATCGACGGCGTGGCAGTTGAGGCAACCGCTGCTCTTGGCGAGCGCTTCCTGAGCGCTCGCCGTGCCTGCGGCAACCAGGGTGATCGACGCGGCGAGCGTCAACACGATTATCTTCATGCTCTTTCCTCCTTGCGCGGGTTGAGCGCGTCATATGATACCGTAGATCGCCGCGCCGATCACATGGTCGATTCATCGCGCACCCATTCGCCTTCGACTCTGCCGATGGGATCACGGTTCGCGCGCTTGGCCGACCGGTCGGCGCGGCCGCGGGGTTTGCCGTTAACAACCTTGAGCTTATCGTCGTTGGAGATCCTTAGATCCGCTCTGATCGGCCGCTCGGCCGCGACAGCCTTCGACGTGATCGAGGGCGCCGAACATTACCCCGAGTTCCTTCCCTGGTGCGTCGATGTCGCCATTCTCGCGCGCGACGACAGCGAGGTTTCGGCGCGGCTGTGGATCAACTACCACGGCCTGCGCTTCGATATGGCGACCCGCAACCCGAAGCGCCGCCCGCATTGGCTGGCGGTGCACCTGGAAAGCGGGCCGTTCCGGCGTTTCGATGGCGAGTGGCACGTAACCGAGCTGGGGGAGCAGGGTTGCAAGATCGAGTTCGCGCTGCGATACGAATTCGACTACGGGTTGATCGGCAGACTGGCCGCAGGCGTCTTCGATGGCATTGCCGACACGCTGGTGGACGCCTTCGCGCGTCGCGCCGACACCGTGCCGATTCCCGACGCCGACGCCTCGTTTCGAACCTAGTGCCAACATCGCGTGGGCTTGCTTGACTGCCGTGCTGTGTGCCGATCTATACTTGACCGTCGTCATCCGATCCACTCCGGCGCAGCTCGGGCAATCAGGCGTCACGACCATGCAGCTCACCAAATACGTGAAATTTCGCGAAGAGAAGTTCGGCGGCGTCCTTTTCGAGACGCGTTCGGAGAAGGTTTTCACGCTCAATCCTACTGGGACCGCGGTCGTGCGCGAGATCGAGGCCGGCGCCGACGAGCGCATGATCGTCACGCGATTGAAAGAGCGCTTCGACGATCGCGACGGAGCGATCGAGGGCGAGGTCGCCGCCCTCATCGCCGATCTGCGAGAGCGTAGACTCGTGGAGGATTGACCGCGTGCCCCGATTGGCGACCGATGCGACCGCCGTAGCGGTGATCCCTGCGGCGACGAGCGCCACCGCCGAGGCGGCGGACTTGGCCGCGCCGTTGTACGTCGCCTGGCAGATCACCAACGAGTGCAACCTCGCCTGCCTGCATTGCATCGAAGAGAGCGGGCCGGGCAAGGCGTTCGCGGACGAGCTCGACGCGGCACAGGTCTTCGCGATCCTCGACCAATTGATGGACCATGAGGTTCCCTACCTGTCTTTCTCGGGCGGCGAACCGATGCTCCATCCGCAGTTCTTCGAGATGGTCGAGCGCGTCTGCTCCCGGGGCGCCCAACTCAAGATCGAGACCAACGGTCACTATCTCAGCCCGGAGAGCTGCGCGCGGATGAAGGCGCTCGGTGTCAAGGCGGTCCAAGTGAGCCTCGACGGCGCATCCGCGGCGACGTTCAGCCGCATGCGCGTGCGCGGAGACTTCGACAAGACGATCGACGGCGTACGCAACCTCCGTGCAGCAGGCGTGCCGATCGAGGTCAACTTTTCTCCGGCGCGCTTCAACGTCCACGAGATCGGCGCGATCGTCGACCTCGCCCACGAGCTGGGTGCATACAGCTTCTACACCGGGCGCACCATGTACACCGGCAACGCCGTCAAGGCCTGGCGCCATCTTGAGCTGTCGGACGCGCAGTACGTCACTTTCTTCGACACTCTGCTGCGGAAGGCCGAGGAATACCGCGGCCGCATGCGCGTCCACTTCCACGAGGCGGGGCTGCTCGAGGAACTGCGCTATCGACTGCAGCACCCGGCTGCCCTGCTGATTGTTCTCCCCAACGGGCTGGTGAAGCTCATCAACGCCCTGCCCTTCGTGTGCGGCGACTTTCGCAAACAGACGCTGGCGGAGATCTGGGCCAACTTCCGCCGGGCGTGGCGTGATCCGCGGGTGGCCCGCTTCGTCGAGGAGCTCGCCGCCGACCCCGGCGCAACCCGCACCCTGCATCAATGGATCCATCTCTGAGCAGCGGGTCGTTCGAGCGGACCGGCGCGAGCCGGTCGGTGCTGCGCCGACTCGTACGCGTATGCAGCATGGTGCGCTACCGGTTCTTTCTCTATGCCGGATTGCTGCCGTACCTGCTTGGCGCCGTATGGGCTTACGCCATCGCCGGTGTGTTTGACACAGCGGTCTTCTGGAGCGGTCTCGGCGGCGTCGTGCTCGCAGTCGTCGGCGTGGAGGCGTTCAACGAATACTTCGATGCTCGCATGGGCACCGACCGGGTTTTCAATCCCCTCGATCTGCCGCCGATCTCCGACGCCGTGTTCTGGCTCGGCGTGGTCGCCTTCGCGGGCGCGCTCGCAGTCGGCGTCTATCTGACCGTCCGCGGCGGCTGGCCGATCCTCGTCTTCGCCCTGCTCGGCGGCGCGGCCGCGATCTTCTACGAGGCGCCGCCGATCCGGTGGTCCTACCGGGGCCTCGGTGAGCTGGTCATCGGGCTCTCGTATGGCCCGTGGATGGTGCTCGGAAGTCTTTACCTGCACACGCGCGCGCTTTCGTGGGAGGCGCTCCTCGCTTCGCTCGTGCCCGGATGCCTGATCATGGCGCTCGCTGTGGTCAACGCGATACCCGACTATCACCAGGATCGGTTGGTCGGCAAGCGCAACCTCGTCGTACGCCTCGGCCGCAGGCGCGCGGTGTGGCTGTATCTCGGGCTCGCATCGGCAGGGTTGCTCGTGGTGCCGGTGGGGGTCGCGCTCGGCATCTTCCCGGCCGCCTGTCTCGGCGCCTTGCTCGCGCTGCCGCTGCTCGTGGCGAGCGGCCACGCGGCATCGCGCACGTACGAGACGCCGCGCGCGTTCGTCCCCGCGGTGCGCAGCATCGTCGGCTGCTATCTTGTCGCCGTCCTGCTGTTCAGCGCAGGCATTCTCCTGCAGACGTCGCGCGTATGAACCGGATCGATCAGCTCGCCGCGCCGCTGCTCGTCTCGTGGCAGATCACGCGCGACTGCGATCTCTGCTGCCTGCACTGCTGCACCGATTCGGCGCCGGGCAAGCGAATGCCGGGCGAGCTCGATGCCGACGAGGCCATGCGCGTTGCCGAACAGATCATCAACGAACGTGTTCCCTACGTCATGCTCTGCGGTGGCGAGCCGTTGATCGTCCCGCATTTCCTTCGCCTGGCGGAACGGCTCGGCCAGGCCGGCATCCAGCTCAAGATCGAAACCAACGGGCAGCGCCTCGATGCGCCACTGGCTCGGCGGCTCGCCAGTTTGCCCATCCGGTCGGTCCAGGTGAGCCTCGACGGCGACTCGCAGGATACCTACGAACGCCAGCGGCCCGGCGGGTCGCTCGCCAAGGCCCACGCCGCCTGTCGCGCCGTGCACGACGCAGGCCTCCCGCTGGAGGTCACGTTCGCGCCGACGCGGCTCAACATTGACGAAGCGGAAAGGGTCATCGAGCGCGCACGCTCCCTCGGCGCGTTCCGCTTCAACACTGGCGCTCTGATGCGCATCGGCACCGCCGCGCGACTGTGGGAGAGGCTCGAGCCCTCGGCTCAGCAATGCGCCGCGTTCCGGGCGTTGCTCGATCGCCTCGCGGCGAGCCTGAAGGAGGAGCTGGAGCTTTGCTACACCCCGTTCACCGTCGAGGAGGGCTTGAACGAAAGCCTCGAGACGCCGCCGGCGACGCTGCTCGTCCTGCCGAACGGTTGGGTTAAAGTCGCGGCGGCTCTGCCGCAGATCTGCGCAGATCTGCGGCGCAGCTCTCTCGCCGACGCGTGGGAGGCCTACCGCAGCGCCTGGAGGAGTGATACAGTTCACGAGTTGGTACGCCGCGCGGCCATCGATCCATCGCGTCACGCGCGAGCCAATCTCTGGCAGGTGTTGTCAGTCGCGTCCGCGTAACCGAACGGAGGGAAGAATGAGCGAACTGAAAGTTGCTATCGAAACGGCGAAGGCGCCCGAGGAGCTCGTCACCGAGAAGACGAAGCCTGCCGAGAAGCCGAAGTGGGAATCGCCCAAGCTCGAGGACGTGTCCGAGCAGGTAATGGCGCAGCCGTACATCCGCTTCACCTAACCTACACGACATTCCGCGATGCAGGGGCGCTCGGTCGATGAGTACCGGGCGCCTCTTTTTATCGCCTGGCAGCTGACCAACCGCTGCGAGGCGCGCTGCATCACCTGCTGCGAGGAATCCGGCCCCGCCAACGCATGGCGCGATGAGCTGACTCGCGACGAGGCGCTCGACCTTGCCCGGCGCATGGCGGACTTCGGCGTCGCGTATGTGGCCTTTGGCGGAGGGGAGCCGCTCGGCGTCGCGCACTGCTGGGATCTGCTCGAGCTCTTCGCCGAGCGGCGGGTCTCGCTCAAGATCGAGACAGACGGCAGCCGAATCGACGATGCCGCAGCGGACCGGCTGGCCGCGCTCGGCATCGAGTGCGTACAGATCTCTGTCGATGGAGCGACCCCGGCCACCCACGACCGGGTCCGCCCAGGATCGAGCTTCGCCGCAGCGGTCGCGGCCATACGACGGCTCGTCGCCAGGGGATGCGCACCGCAGCTGGTGTTCGTTCCTACCAGGCTCAACACCGGCGAAATCGTCGACGCCTTCGACCTGGCCGCGACGCTCGGCTGCAGCGCATTCGTGACCGGTCCGTTGATGCGCATCGGTCGCGCGGCCTCGAACTGGCACCACGTTGCGTGCAGCGACGACCAATGGCAGCGCGCCGTTGAGGCGTTGAGGCGACGCGCAGCATCGACTGCGGCCGGGATGTCGCTGTCGATCTATCCGTGGGATATCGTCACCGAAATACAGGCGCGGGTCGAACACCCGCAGGCCATGCTGCTCGTTGTGCCCAACGGGAGAGTGAAGCTGCTCAACGCGCTGCCCTTCTCGCCGGCGGATCTGCGCCGCGACTCGCTCGAGCGGGCCTGGCAGGCGTATCGCGAAGCGTGGCGCGCGCCCGAGGTGCGCGATTTCGCGCTGCGCTGCAGGAGCGATCCCGCCCTGCTGCGGCACGCGAACGAAACCTGGATGGTCGATGGCCGTCGCCGAGGTGCGCGGCGCATCAAGGTGTCCTGACCGCGCTCGCAACCATGGATTTCCGCCCGGCAAGCGAACGGGTAGCTGTCGTTCGCTCTACTTCTTGGCGGCTTTCTTCGGCGCCGCTTTGGCTGCGGGCGCCGCCGCGGGCTGCGAGCTTGGCCCCATCTGTGGCGTACCGGTCTTGCCCATCGTTTTCTGCTGGGCAACGTAGCGAGCCACGACGCGATCCTCGGCCCGCGCCTGCGCCTGCTTGGCCGCCTCGGCACCAGCAGCGTCCTTGGCCTTCTTCTCCTCGGCGGCCGCCTTGGCCTTGTCGTCCAGCGGCGGTGGGGGAGGCAGCTTGGCCACTGCCAACCCGAATACGAACACCACCAGACCGGCGGCGATGAGTGCGCGCAACGTCGTCATGCTTCCTCCGCTGTTCACGCGCGGTTTCAGGCCGTGCGGGTACGCGTTGGCGCGGACTCGGGGACTGTCCCGGGCAGCAACGCTTCGGGCGGCACCGTCTTCGGATCCACGACCTTCTGCGGCACGCGGGTGTCGACGACGGCCTGGTACCAGCGCAGGTGATGATGCTTCGCCCAGCTTTCGTCGACATACCCGTAGCGCATGGCTCGGTACGACCCCACCTGCCCGATGGTGCCGAGATACATGTGCACCAGCGCGAGCGCAATTGCGCCGTAGGCGCAGATCACATGCACGACGTTGGCCCACTGCATCGTGGAGCGGGTCTGGTCGAAGTTCGGGAACACCAGGACGATGCCGCTCACCACGAGCAGCGTCGACAGGAGCACGAGCACCACCCAGAAGACGAGCTTCTCGCCGGCGTTGAAACGCTCGGACGGATAGTCGTGACCCTTGAAGTAGCCGATGATGTTCATGAACCACCTGAAATCTTCGATGCCTATGCCGTTGTCGCGGACATAGCGCACGAACATCCAGGGGATCGCCACGATGAGCAGCGGGCCGACGAAGTTGTGCAGGTTCTTGGACAGGATCGCGAGCCACGAGAACAGCGTGTAGCCGATCAGCGGCAGAAGCACCGACTTGCCGAGCGAGAGGATGAGACCGGTGATGCCGAGCGTCACCCAGACGATCGCCAGGAACCAGTGCGCGTAGCGATCCATGGGCGAAAAACGCTCGATGATCCGCCCGCCATGCTTCTCGCCGGGTCCGAGATCGAGTGACCCGATGACGAGATAGGTAACGGCGAGCCCGAGGAGCGAGAGCGCCACCAGCATTCCGCCCCCGAACACGAGCGGCACGCGCAACGTGCGCCAGGTTTCGCCCTGCGACTGGATCAGTACGTTGGTTTCGCGCCCGGTGACGGTCGTCACTTGCGGGGCGCCGGAGCGCACCTCGCGCCAAACCGGCGCATTGTTCAGCGGCTGGGTCGACTGCCGCTGCGCCGCGGCGGCAGGTGAAGAATTTTCCGCCGTCGGCGCGGGCGTCGGGGTCTGCGGCTGCGCGTTCGCGGCGTTGGCCGCAATGAACAACAGGGCGGCGATAACCAGCGGGATTACCCGCCTCCTCGTTGAATCAGGCATCGCCACTCCTAGTTGGTGCGCTTGTACTCGTTCTGGGCTTGCGCGCGGGTGGCCATTGCCCGTTCCCAGGCTGCCTTGTCGCCGTTGTAGGGCGCGTTCTGATACGGCGGCGTGTCGGGTTTGCCCGAATAAGTCCCTTGCTTGTATTGGACGACCTGCGGTCGCTCGCTGCACGCGGCGACAGCAAGCATCAAGCAGGCTGCGACCGCGATGGTCATGGCGCGTGTCATGACTTGCTCCCCGGCGCCGGCGCAGGTGCGGGCGCGGGTCCAGGCGTCGGCGCCGAGGCCTGCTGCGGACGGCCGTATGCGGAGTCCCACCCCCACGGCGGCCCGCTGACAGTGCCGCGCGCAGCGCGCATGGTCACGCGGTTGCGATAGATTTCGGAAATCACGTCGCCGTCGCCGCCGAGAAGCGCCTTGGTCGAGCACATCTCGGCGCATGCCGGCAGCTTGCCTTCCGAGAGGCGGTTGCGGCCGTATTTCGCGAACTCCTCGGGCGAACCGTCCTTTTCCGGGCCGCCGGCGCAGAACGTGCACTTGTCCATCTTGCCGCGCACGCCGAAAGCGCCCGTCTGCGGAAACTGCGGTGCGCCGAACGGACAGGCGTAGAAGCAGTAGCCGCAGCCGATGCACAGATCCTTGTCGTGCAGCACGACGCCTTCTTCGGTCCGGTAGAAACAATCGACCGGACAGACCGCCATGCACGGCGCATCCGAGCAGTGCATGCACGCGACCGAGATCGAGCGCTCGCCGGGAACGCCGTCGTTGATCGTAACGACGCGGCGCCGGTTCACGCCCCAGGGTACGTCATGCTCCTGCTTACAAGCCGTGACGCAGCCGTTGCATTCGATGCATCGCTCGGCATCGCACAGGAATTTCATTCGGGCCATGGTCTATGCCTCCTTCTCGTCACGCCTTGAGCTTCTCGACCTGGCACAGCGTCGTCTTCGTCTCCTGCATCATCGTCACCGAGTCGTAGCCGTAGGTCGTGGCGGTGTTGAGGGCCTCTGCGCGCACGATCGGCGCCGAGCCTTCGGGGTAGAACTCGAGCATGTCCTTGCCCTCCCACCAGCCGGAGAAGTGGTACGGGATGAAGGTCGTTCCCGCACCGACGCGCTCGGTCACCTGAGCCTTGACCTTGATCTGAGCGCCGGTCGGCGTCTTGACCCAGACGTACTCGCCGTCCTTCACGCCGCGATCGTTCGCATCCTTGGCATTGATCTCGACGAAGCACTCCTGCTGAAGCTCGGCGAGCCATGGATTGGAGCGCGTCTCCTCGCCGCCGCCTTCGTATTCGACCAGCCGCCCGCTCGTCAGGATGAGCGGGAACTTCTCCGCCACCTTGTCTTCGACGTTCTTCTGCTGCACCGACTTGTAGAGCGTCGGCAGCCGCCAGAATGCCTTCTTGTCGTCGTGGGTCGGATACTTGGCGACAAGATCCGGGCGCGGCGAATACAGCGGCTCGCGATGCTGCGGGATGCCGTCGGGGAAGTTCCACACGATCGCGCGCGCCTTGGCGTTGCCGAAGGGATGTGCGCCGTGCTTCATCGCCACGCGCTGGATGCCGCCGGAGAGGTCGGTCTTCCAGTTCTTGCCCTCGGCGGCCTTCTTCTCGGCGTCGGTCAGGTCATCCCACCAGCCGAGCTTCTTCAGCAGCACGTGGTCGAACTCGGGATATCCGGTGGTCAGCTCGCAGTCCTTCGGATATGAGCCGTCCTCGGCCAGTAGATTGACGCCGTCGCGCTCGACGCCGAAGTTGGCGCGGAAGCAGCCGCCACCATTCATGACGCTACGGTCCTGCTCGTAAAGGTTCGGCGATCCCGGATGCTTCAGCTCGGGCGTTCCGTAGCACGGCCACGGCAGTCCGTAGTAGTCGCCGTCGCAGGGGCCACCCTTCGCGCGCAGCGTCTTCACGTCGAAGGTGGCCTGATTCTTCATGTGCAGCTTCAACCGCTCCGGCGATTGCCCGGTGTAGCCGATGGTCCAGCACGAGCGGTTGATCTCCTTCAGGATCGACTCGGCCGTGGGCTCGTCGAACTTCTTGTCGCCGTCGGGCTTCACGATCTCGTAGTTCTTCACGAGCTCCTTGTCGAAGCCGAACTTCTTGGCGAACTGGTACATGAGCGCGTGATCGGTCTGCGATTCGAACAGCGGCGTGATCACGCGCTCGCGCCATTGCAGCGAGCGGTTCGACGCGGTGCACGAGCCCGAGGTCTCGTACTGCGTGCAGGCCGGCAGCAAATACATGTTGTCCTTGCGCACCATCGCACCCATCGCCGCAGTCGCCGAAGGATACGGGTCGATCACGACGAGCAGATCAAGCTTCTTCATCGCCTCGACCATTTCCTTGCCGCGCGTCTGGCTGTTCGGCGCATGCCCCCAGTACACGACCGCACGCAGGTTCGGGTCCTGGTCGATGTTCTCGTTCTTCTCGAGCACGCCGTCGATCCAGCGCGACACCGTCATCCCCGGCTTCTCCATCAGCGCCTGCGAGGCGAAGCGGCCCTTGATCCAGTCGTAGTCGACGCCCCAGACCGCTGCGAAGTGCTTCCAGGAACCGGCGGCTATCCCATAGTAGCCGGGCAGTGAGTCGGGGTTCGGGCCGACATCGGTCGCGCCCTGCACGTTGTCGTGGCCGCGGAAGATGTTCGTGCCACCGCCCGACACCCCGACGTTGCCCAGCGCAAGTTGCACGATGCACGACGCGCGCACGATGGCATTGCCGATGGTGTGCTGGGTCTGCCCCATGCACCAGACGACGGTCGACGGCCGGTTCTTCGCCATCATCTCGGCGACCTGGTAGACCTGCGCCTCGGGGATGCCGGTCACTTCGGTCACCTTGTCCGGCGTCCACTTGGTCATGACCTCTTCCTTGACCTTGTCCATGCCGTAGACGCGGTCGTGGATGTACTGCTTGTCCTCCCAGCCGTTCTTGAAGATGTGATAGAGCATCCCGAACAGGAACGCGATGTCGGTGCCTGAGCGGATGCGTACGTAGTAGTCCGCCTTCGCGGCTGTGCGCGTGAAGCGCGGATCGACCACGATCATGCGGCAGCCGGTTTCCTTGGCGTGCAGCATGTGCAGCATCGACACCGGGTGCGCCTCGGCGGCATTCGACCCGATGTACAGCGCGCACTTGCTGTTCTGCATGTCGTTGTACGAGTTGGTCATCGCGCCGTAGCCCCAGGTGTTGGCTACGCCGGCGACCGTCGTCGAGTGGCAGATGCGCGCCTGGTGGTCGCAGTTGTTGGTGCCCCAGAAGGAAACGAACTTGCGGAGCAGGTAGCTCTGCTCGTTGCTGTGCTTGGAGCTGCCGATCCAGAAGACCGCGTCCGGGCCGCCCTTCTCCTTGTCGTTGCGGATCGCGAGCAGCTTGTCGCCGACCTCCTTGATCGCGTCGTCCCACGACATCTTCTGCCATTTGCCGTTGACGAGTTTCATCGGCGACTTGAGGCGGTGCGAGTGTTCGACCACGCCGTGCTCGCGCACACAGGCGCCCTTGGCGCAATGCGAGCCGAGGTTGATCGGCGAGTCGAACACCGGCTCCTGCCGGATCCACACGCCGTTCTCCACGACCGCGTCGACCGAGCAGCCGACCGAACAGTGCGTGCACACCGTGCGCTTGACTTCGACCTTCTTGTCAGCGGCGCCGTTAGCGTCGGCCTTGCCGATTACGCCATACGGGAGCTGACTGGCGAACGCTCCGGCCCCGGCGACGAGGCCCGAACGCTTCAAAAACGTCCGCCGATCCATCGTCGGGAGCTTGGCTCCGACGTGGCGGCGGAAACGTGGACGAGCTGCCGGGGCGCTTACAGTCGCGCCGCTGTCTATTCTGGTAAGCAGCATAATCCGTTCCTCCTCCTACAAACTGTTCCGAAAAGCACGATCCACCCGCCGCCGAATTGGCTCAGATTTTCGTCGTCTGGTAGTAGCGCTTCACGTGATCGGTTTCCTGGTAACCCTGGCTGCCGTCGACAAGGGCCGCGGGTTCGCTCGGCGGCGCAACGCCGGTCAGCGAACGCGCTGCGAGCACTGCCGCGCCCGCGCCGCCGACTCCGAGCGCGAGCAGGAAGCCGCGGCGGCGAGTATCGGTGCGCGTCAGGGACTCGTCAGCTTGGGATGACGGCTTGCCAGGGTCGTTACGCCATTTCGCGCGCATACTACCTCCAGAAGAAAAGTGCGAAGCACGGCACAGAGCTGCAGCTGGCCTGCAAACGTGACGTTATCGGGTCGCCCCGAAGGGTCCCGTGACCCGTCATTCAATGGCGAACGAGTCACGTTCGATCGCCACGAAGAATCCAGTGAATTCTGCTACCCGGCGGTAGTAGTTGGCAATAGAAGAATTTTTTATTGCAGCACAGCATGCGGGTACCCAGGGCGCGACGTAAGCGTCAAAGAACTTGCGCTGCTCCGAAGCCGGAAAAGGCTCGACTCCGGGCGCGCCGGCCACCAGCGCGCGCATGGTCTCTAAGACCGCGCCGAGGTGGTCCTCGTAGGTGCTGACCCCCGGCTGCCGGCCGAGCCCGAGCCGCGCGTGCTCCGCGCGCAGATCGGCAAGCACGCTGCCGCCGGGATGGGAGAGGTACCCAGAAGCGTAGAGACCCACTTCGCTCTTGCCCACGCCGACGAACAGGTCGCTGTACTCTTGCGCTGCCGCGTCGGCATCCATCGCCGAGCTGGCGGCGATCAGCGTCCGCCACGCGTCTGCGAGGTCGCGGCCTGGGCCCTCGCCCACTGCGGCTGGAAGCTCGTCGGCGGCGGCGATCGCGCGCAGCAATGCCGCGTCCGGAGCCGCGGCGTAAAGGCTCCCCAGCAAGGCGTAGAAATTGGCACGCGCCTGATCCTCGGCCGCGATGGGGTTCCGGACCGCAACCACTGGGGTCATAGGTGCACCCCCACGCTTGCGACCTCATTGTCCAATTCGGCCGCGGCGCTGCCCCCAAAGGCGGGGGCCCACCCGCGCCTTGGCCCCGCGGCGCTGATGACGCTCACGGCTCGTCCACCTGCAGCACACCCCGCCCGGTCGGCAGCTCGCTCTTCATCATGTCGAGGACGCGGCAGTCGGCGCACATCTTGAGGCGGTCGAGCGCGCCCGGCGCGGCGAACATCGAGTGCCCCGCGAGCCTGCCCAGCATATTGCCGATCATCTTCTCGGTCCCGAGCGGCTTGCCGCAGCCGATGCACTGGAAGATCGCCGCCTCGTTGAGCACGCGCGGCTCACGCGCCTCGGGGGTCAGCAGCAGCCGCGGCTCGAGCGTGATCGCGTCCTCCGGGCAGGTCGCCTCGCACAGGCCGCATTGCACGCACTTGGTCTCGATGAAGCGCAATTCGGGCTTTTCGGCCTGCGGGTGGTCCAGGATCGCGCCCTCGGGACACGCACCGACGCAAGCGAGGCACATGGTGCACGCGTCGCGGTTGACCGCGATCGTTCCGAATGGCGCCCCGGCCGACAGCGCGATGACGGATTGCGGGGTCGGCGCATGGACGAGCAGGTGCTCCACCGCCAGCGCGATCGTAGCGCGCTTGTCCGCGAGCCAGTGGAACGTCGCCGGCGCCCGGACTCCCAGCGCGGGGGCGAGCGCCCAGACCGAGGCCTCGAGCGCCGCGGCGTCGCCGGCGCGAATCAGATGCGCGTGCTTTCCTTGATAGCCCAAAGCTTGGGCGATCCGGTCGGCGACGTCCATTTGCCGCGCGAGCGCTTCGGCGTACTGCGGCGCTTCGGCGCCGGTCGCGAGCACCGCGACCTCGCTCGCGCGGTAGGCCAGGGCGCCCAGCCACGCATCGATGCCGACCGACGCGATGTGATGCAATTCGACGGGAATCATCCGCGCCGGCAGGCCCCTGCCGTGCCGGCCGAGGCGAAGGATGAGCTCGCGGCCGGCCGCGTCGTGGAAAAGCAGGCAGGGGTCGCGGCCGCCCGCGGCGTGGTACGTCGCCAGCAGCGTCCGGATCTCCGCGCCGAGCTCGGGCAGCGGCGGATACGCGTAGGTCATCGCGCCCGATGGGCACACCATGGCGCAGGCGCCGCAGCCCATGCACAGATGCGGCTCGACGAAGACGTGGTCGCCGTCGGCTCGAATCGCCTCGGTCGAGCAGATATCGATGCACTGGTTGCATCCCGGCTGCTGCGAGCGCGAATGCGCGCAGATCGATGCCTTGTAGGTGAAGAATTTCGGCTTTTCGAAGCTCCCAACCGCGGCGGCGATCTCGACGACGGCCGCGCCTTGCGCCGCCAGATCGTCGCCAGGGCGCCAATAACCCTGCGGCGGCTGGTGCATCGAAAGGAATGCCTCCCGGCCGAGATCGAGCACCAGATCAAATGCATCGCTGCGTGCGACGTCACCGCGGTCGAAGTCGATCGCGCCGATCGCGCCGCAGGCGACGACGCACTGCCGATGGTCGCGACAGCGATCGAGGTCGATCTGGTAGCTGAAGTCGATCGCCTGCTCGGGACAAACGCGAATGCAGGCGTTGCAGCGGGTGCAGATGTCGAGGTCGATCGGGTTTTCCTGCGTCCACTCGGCAGTGAATTCACCGAGCCAGCCGGTCAGATGCGCGAGCTTGCCCGAATAGATCGGATAGCTGCGCTCGGGCGGCAGCTCACTTCCCGACGCGCGGCCGGTGACGAGCACGGAAACGGCGAGCTGCTCCCTAAGCACATCGGCCCAGCGCAGCGCGGCATCGGCAGGGCCGACGATCAGCAGCCGGCCTTCCGAGCGGAACGTCACCCGCGGCACCGGCTCGGGCTCGGGCAGCGCGGCGGCCGCAAGCAGCGCGGCGATCTTGGGCGTCGCCGCGCGCCCCTCGGCGGACCAGCCCGCCGCCTCGCGGATGTTGACAAAGGAGAGTTGCCGCGGCTTGCCTGCCTCGCCGGCAGCCTCGCCGATGCGCCGTGCTTCCTGCGTGCACGCAACAACGATATCACCCTCGCTGCGCTCGGCGAAGGCGGCGAGCTCTTTCTGGCAGAGCTGGGTGTGCACGGGCAGCGGCGCGGCAAGCTCCAGCACCCGCGCCAGCGCCCCCGCATCGAGCGGCAGCGTGCCGTTGCAGTTGCACAGATGCAGATCCTTGTCGCGAAGCGTCATTGCGAGTCGTCGGCCGGCTTCGCGCCTATTGGCTCGTCGTCGCCCGAGCGAGCAGCGTCGTCCGCACCTGCGCTGCGCCTCGCTTGCTCGTGGGAGAGCGAAGGCTGGCGAGGGGTCGGCGCAGGCGCGCTGCCCGCAGAAATCGCAGGTTGTACCTCGTCGGTCGTCGCAGGTATTGCGCGCGGCGCATTCACCGCGGCTGCCCGTTCCTGCCCCGTGTCTGCCGCGCGGCCGAAGCCCCGCTGCAGCAGGTCGGCAAGGACATCGGGAGCAATGGGATCGGCCTTGGTGTAGTCGTCGATATAGGTATCGAGTCCATCCATGACGTTGAAGCGCGGATCGCGAAAGAGCTGCTTCAACGCCGCGCGCTTCACCTTGTCGTCGACCTCGGGCCGCAGAAACGCGGTGAAGTCGGATTCCAACGTCAGCGACTCCACCGGCGGGAGCTCCAACGAAGAGGCTGCCGTCGGCACGCTCGCCGGCGCTGGCGCGATCGACGCAGGCGACGCCGCTGGTTGCGGCGCCGTCGCGGCGGCCTCCAGCTTGCGCCGCGACCAGCGCGAGAGCGAAAAGGGTGGGCGCCCGGTGGTCATCGACCCCGTCCCCGGGTCTCGCCGTGGCGCGCTTCCGCTTCCTCGTAGAGCTCATTGCGCTTGGCCTTCTTGCGCGGCTCGGGCTTGTAGTGAGCTGCGACAAACGATTTCAGCGCCGCCAGGATCGATGCCGGCATCGGCACCGCATCGACCTGCTCGCCTACATCGAGAAAACGTGCCGCCTCGTCATAGCTGACGGTGACGATCAGCGGCCGCGCACGCGGCCCGACGACGAGGTCTTCGGGCTCGGCCATCCGCCACAGGACGAACACTCTGGGCTCCCGGGCGGAAGTATTCAGATAGTAACCCTCGCTTTCGACCGGGTGCATCTCGATCTCGTGGCCCGTGCAGCGCCAACGCGTTCCTTCCGGCCCGTCGGAGAGCTGCATGTATTGCGATTCCGACGCGGTCTCGGCGCAGGTCTCGATGGCGACCGCCTCCCAGCGCTCGCTCGCCCACCGATTGGCGAGCGGGATGCGTTGCATGATGACGGCGACGGGAAACCGCAACGGGGGCATGGATTTGCGTCGGTGATCGAGTGCGGCCGACGCACCGCTCGATGATACACCCGTCGACAACTCGCTCTGCTAACATGTTCCATTGTCTTGCCGCAAACGCCGCCAACATCTCCATGGCTCGTGTCATTCCCCTCGCCGACGCACGCACCGCGCTTCCCCTCGCGGCGGCCGCCCCGCGCGTGGCGCCGTCGGGGCTGCTCGCCGACACGCGAGGCCGTCACCTGCGCGATCTGCGCATCTCGGTCACCGACCGCTGCAACTTCCGCTGCGTCTATTGCATGCCGAAGGATGTGTTCGGACACGATTACCCGTTCCTGCCGCACGCCGAATTGCTGACCTTCGAGGAGATCACGCGGCTCGCGCGGATCTTTAAGGCGCACGGCATCGAGAAAATCCGCTTGACCGGCGGCGAGCCGCTGTTGCGCAAGAATCTGGAGCGCCTGATCGCAATGCTGGCGGATATCGGCGGGCTCGACCTGACGCTGACGACCAACGGCGCCGCGCTGACCGCAAAGGCGCGCGAGCTCAAGGCGGCAGGTCTCAACCGGATCACGGTGAGCCTCGACGCACTCGACGACGGAGTGTTCCGGGCGATGAACGACGTCGACTTCCCGGTCGTGAGAGTGCTCGAGGGCATCAATGCTGCAGCCGAAGCGGGCCTCGCGCCGGTAAAGATCAATATGGTCGTCAAGCGCGGCGTCAACGAGCACGAGATGCTGCCGATGGCGCGGCGCTTCAAGGGCAGCGGCCACGTCCTGCGCTTCATCGAATACATGGACGTCGGCCACACCAACGGCTGGCGCATGGATGACGTCGTGCCCTCGGCCGAGGTGATTCGCACTATCCGCCGCGAGCTGCCGCTCGAGCCGATCGGCGCGAACTACGCCGGCGAGGTCGCAGAACGCTGGCGTTATGTCGACGGCGGCGGCGAGATCGGCGTGATCTCGTCAGTGACGCAGGCGTTCTGTCGCGATTGCACGCGCGCGCGGCTCGCCACTGACGGCAAGCTCTATACCTGCCTGTTCGCGATGACCGGTTACGATCTGCGCGCGCTGCTGCGCGGCGGAAGCTCCGACGCGGAGATCAGCAATTATGTCGCGGCGATCTGGCTGCAGCGCGCGGACCGCTATTCAGAGATTCGATCAGAGAATACCGTCGCTCTGCCGAAGATCGAGATGAGCTACATCGGCGGGTGAGCGGGCGACTGCGGCTCGTCTCATCACCGCGCGCGAATGAATTCGCGCCCACAGCGCGCCACCGACCAGACCCATGCACGTCAAAGCACTGATCGAATTCCTGAGTGGCCTGGAACAGAACAACAACCGCCCCTGGTTCGCCTGGAACAAGCCAGCCTACGACGTGCTGCGCGAGGAGTTCGAGCATCTGGTGGCCGATGTCACGGCACGGATACAGAAATTCGATCGCGCGCTCGGGCCCGTCGACCCGAAGAAAGCGATGTTCCGTATCTACCGCGACACGCGCTTTTCCAAGGACAGGACGCCGTACAAGACGCATTTCAGCGCCGCGATCCGTGACCGGTCGAAGCGCGGTCTGGAACCGGGCTACTACTTCCACATCGACCACAAGGGAATACTCTTGGTTGGCGGCGGCATCTACCGGCCGGAGCCGGAGATATTGAAACGGGTGCGGCAATACATCGCGGCCAAGCCGCAGACATTGACCCGGATGCTGCGCAATCCCCGTTTCAGAAAAACCTATGACGGCTTTATCGACGAGGATGCATTGGTGCGCCCGCCCAAGGGCTTCAGCGCGGACACGCCGCACATCGACGCCATCAAGCTCCGCCATTTTTTCGCGATGGTCGAGGTCAACGTGAAAAGGCGTCCGCCCAAGGACCTTGCCGGCGATCTCGGCGACAAGTTTCGCGATCTGTTGCCGTTGATGGAGTGGTTGCGTGCGGCTGCGTCCGCCGGGCGTGGCTCTTGAACGCGCCCGACATCCCCTATCGCCCGATTCTGACCGACGCGGCCCGGCCGTCGACCTTCACCGTGCGCGCCGTCGACGAGCACGGCGAAGCACGCGACACTCCGATCGCCGGCGAGCATCCGCTCACGCTCTATGTCGACAAGCGCGAGATTCTCACCCTGATGACCCTGGGCGCGGCGCCGGAGGCGCTGGCGATCGGCTACCTGCGCAACCAGCGCCTGCTGGGCTCGCTCGACGAGATCGTGTCGGTTCAAGTCGACTGGGACGTCAACGCAGTGGTGGTCAACACTCAGCACGGCCTCAAGGACCTCGACGCGAAGCTCGGCAAGCGGACGACGACCAGCGGCTGCGGCCAAGGCACCGTGTTCGGGGATCTGATGGAAGAAATCGATGCGGTGCAGCTTCGCACCGGCGCGATCCTCAGCCGCGCCACACTGTACGCGCTGCTCGACCGGGTGCGTGGGCACGATACGATCTACAAGCAGTCCGGCGCCGTTCACGGCTGTGCGCTCGCCAGCAACGAAGACGGAGCGAGCGAGATTCTTTATTTCGTCGAGGATGTCGGACGGCACAACGCGGTCGACGCGATCGCCGGGCTGATGTGGCTGGACCGCGTCGACGGCGGCGACAAGATTTTTTACACCACCGGACGACTCACGTCCGAGATGGTGATCAAGGCGGCGCAAATGGGCATCCCGTTCCTGGTGTCGCGGTCGGGATTGACACAGATGGGCTACGAGATCGCGCAGAAGGTCGGCATCACCATGATCGGCCGCGCCACCAACAAGCACTTCCTGCTGTTCGCCGGCGGCGAGCGGTTTCGGCCGGACGCTTGACGTCACCTTCGCGCGGAGTGAGCGGCGTGGTGCTCGCCGGTGGCCAAGGCCGGCGCATGGGCACTGTCGACAAGGGCTTGGTGCCGCTTCACGGCCGATCCATGGTGCGGCACGTGCTGGACCGGTTCGCGCCGCAGGTCGACGACGTCCTGATCAACGCCAACCAAAACCTCGATCGATACGCTGCGCTCGGCTTTCGCGTCGTTCCCGACTCGATCGAGGGTTTCGCGGGCCCGCTCGCCGGGCTGCACGTGGGACTCACGCACGCGGCGCAACCGCTGGTCGCCACCGTTCCGTGCGACTCGCCCTTCCTGCCGGCGGATCTGGTGGCGCGGCTGCTCGCTGCGCTGCAAACGATGGATGCCGAGCTCGCCGTCGCGCGAACCTTCGATCAACCCCACCCGGTGTTCGCGCTCGTTCGCCGCTCGGTGCTGCCGCATCTGACACGCTTTCTCGAAGGCGGAGGTCGAAAGATCGATGCCTGGTACGCTACACTCAGGACCATCGAGGTCGCATTCGACGACGAGGCCGACGCCTTTCGCAACATCAATACTCTCGATGAGCTCCAGCAGCTCGACATTCGATCCGACCAATAACGTATCCAAAATGAGCAGCGCACCCCGGACATTGCGCGAAGCGTCCTGCGCCGACGACTACGATCCGAATTCAATGCCGGTGACCAAGGCGCGCGAGTTGATTCGCAGCTTTCTCGCACCGATGACCGCGACCGAGCGTGTCCATGTCCGCGGCGCGCTCGGGCGCGTGCTGGCGGAAGACGTGGTGTCCCCGATCGCCGTGCCGGGCCACGACAATTCGGCGATGGACGGCTACGCCGTGCGCTTCGAGGATCTGCAAGCTGTCGGCGATACCCTGCTCAGGCGTGTCGGGGAGTCGTTCGCGGGCAAGCCATGGCCGGGCGCGATAGCTGCGGGCGAATGCGTGCGCATCTTTACCGGCGGCGTCATGCCGCGCGGCGCCGACACCGTGGTGATGCAGGAGCGCGCCGTCGAAGACGCGAGCGGCGTTCGGATTGCGTCGGGTGCGGTGACGAAAGCGGGCCAGAATCGGCGCTTTGCGGGTGAGGATTTGAAAGCCGGGCAGGTCGTCTTCGGCTCCGGTCAGCGTATCCATCCCGCCGAGCTGGGAATGATCGCATCGCTGGGCATCGGCGAGATCAGCGTGTTTCGCAAGCTTCGGGTTGCGTTTTTTTCGACCGGCGACGAGCTCAAGTCCATCGGCACGCCGCTCGAGGCCGGCGAGATCTACGACAGCAATCGCTATACGCTGCACGGAATGCTGACGCGGCTCGATTGCGACGTGCTCGACATGGGTGTGGTCGAGGACGTGCCGGAGAAGCTCGAGCGCGCGTTTGCTACCGCGGCCGCCGCGGCGGACGTGGTGATCACGTCAGGTGGCGTCTCCGTCGGAGAGGCCGATTACGTCAAGCAGCTCCTCGACAAGCTCGGCGAAGTCCTGTTCTGGAAAATCGCCATGAAGCCGGGGCGACCGCTCGCCTACGGCAGGATCGGCGGCGCGCATTTCTTCGGCTTGCCGGGCAACCCGGTCTCGGTGATGGTCACCTTCTATCAGTTCGTGCGCGACGCGCTTTTGACGCTCCAGGGCCAGCGCGACGTCGCGCCGCTGCCGACGTTCAGGGTGCCGCTGTCCGCACCGATAAAAAAAGCGCCGGGACGCACCGAGTTCCAGCGCGGAATCCTGACCGCGAACGCGGACGGAGCGTGGTCGGTGCGCACCACCGGCGATCAGGGCTCGGGCATCCTGTCGTCGATGTCGCAGGCAAACTGCTTCATCATTCTCAGCAGCGACACCGGTAACGTCGCCGCCACCGAGCTGGTCGAAGTACAGTTGCTGGAAGGTCTGGTGTAGTGCGAACTCATTCGCGCGCGGCGGAGCGTTTTAGCGCGGCGAGATGAATCCGGTACGGTCAAAGCTGGCCGCCGCGACGGAGACGCGAATGGATTCGCGGGCGCCGCCGGTCGCGCCTACGCGCGCGGCCGCGTTTCGCTATTGGTGGAAGCTCGGCTGGATCAGCTTCGGCGGGCCAGCGGGTCAGATCGCGATCATGCACCACGATCTGGTCGAGCGCATGCACTGGATCTCCGAGCGCCGCTTCCTGCACGCGCTCAACTACTGCATGGTGCTGCCCGGCCCCGAGGCGCAGCAGCTCGCCACCTACATCGGCTGGCTCATGCACCGCACCTGGGGCGGGATCGTCGCCGGCGCGCTATTCGTCCTGCCGTCGCTATTTGTCCTGATCGCGCTATCGTGGGTGTACATGGCCTATGGACAGGTGCCGGCCATCGCCGGCATGCTCTACGGCATCAAACCCGCGGTCACCGCCATCGTGCTGCATGCAGCCTGGCGCATCGGTACTCGCGCGCTCAAGTCAGCTTCGCTGTGGGCAGTCGCCGCGGCGGCTTTCGTGGCCATCTTCGCCTTCGCGGCACCTTTTCCGGCGATCGTTCTTGCCGCGGGAGCGCTTGGCGCGCTTGGCGGCAAGCTCGCGCCGGCGCAATTTGCGGCCGCCCCGGCGCACCGTGCCGACGGTTCGGCCCATGCGCCGGCGGTCATCGACGATGACACGCCGACTCCCAAGCACGCGCTCTTTCGCGCTTCGCGATTCGCTGCGGTGGCCGGCGTCGGTCTCACGCTCTGGGGCGCCACTTTCGCAGCGCTCATTGTCCTATTCGGAGCCGATTCGGCGCTCACCCAAATGGGCTGGTTTTTTACCAAGGCGGCGCTGCTCACTTTCGGCGGCGCCTACGCAGTGCTTCCCTATGTGTATCAGGGGGCGGTCGAAACCTTCGGCTGGCTCACTCCACCGCAAATGATCGACGGGCTCGCGCTCGGCGAGACGACACCCGGACCATTGATCATGGTCGTGGCCTTCGTCGGCTTCGTCGGCGGCTGGACGAAACAGCTATTGGGGCCCGAGCAGCTTTTTCTCGCCGGCGCGCTTGCCGCGACGGTGGTGACCTGGTTCACCTTTCTGCCCTCGTTCCTGTTCATACTCGCCGGCGGGCCGCTGGTCGAGTCGACTCACGGGCAGATAAGATTTACGGCGCCGCTCTCCGCGATCACCGCGGCGGTGGTCGGCGTCATCGTCAACCTCGCGCTATTTTTTGCCTACCACGTGTTGTGGCCACAGGGATTCAACGCGCCCGTCGATTGGATTTCACTGCTGATCGGCGCCGCGGCCACGATCGCGCTGTTCCGATTCAAGGTCGGCGTGATACCGGTGATCCTGGCCTGTGGCCTGGCGGGTCTGGCAATCACGCTCCTTCGCTAACGCGGTACGCTAGTGTCCTGTCCCGTAAATTCCGAAGATAAAGAAGCGGATGAAATCGGCCGTCAGGCAAGGCGCGAGGCCGACTCCGTAGCTTGTGCTACGGTGAGGCCGAGCAACGTAGCATGACGACTGATTTCGCCGCGAACTATCGAGCGAATTTGCGGGACAGGACACTAGTTGTGGCCGCGCTCGAGCCAACGCATGCGCTGCTCGAGATCGAAGATGTCGGTCGACCGGGCCAGAAACGCTTCGCGGCTTTTCATCTCCTGCTTCCAGAACCAGGTGTCGAGACGGTCGAGCCAGCCGCGCGGTTTGGAGACTGTGTTTGCAAACGCACCGGCAGGCGCGGCGCTGTCTTTCTGCGCACGCTCGCTTGCATCCCGCAGGATGCCATGGGTGAGCCTGGCCAAAATGCCTGTCAGGCTGTTGTCGTAGAGAGGAGGATCATTGGTTCTCATTGAGCTGCTCCTGATCGCCGGATAGGCGCTAGGGATGCCGGCAGCGCACGAATAGCGCGCTGCATGATGAAAACTATGGTGTTGCTCTCACTCGAATGCAAATAGCGGTTTCAAATCAGCGTCATCAGTAATGCTGATCGGTCCGCAAGCCAAGCTCCTAGCCGCTCGCGAGAGTTGCGCGAGCTCCAGGCGGGCTGCAATCGGGCACGGCCCGAGAGCTTTGTGCAAGCTGCAACGTCAGCGGCGGCCCGCCGAGAGCACCCCGGATACGTCCTGCACCATCGCAAGCGCGGCTTTCAGCTGAGCGAGACTCTTCACCTCGAGCGTGAACGACATGCGCGCCTGAAGGTTGCGCGACAGCGTGTTGACTGCGGTGACGTTGATCTTCTCGCGTGAAAAAACTTCCGAGATATCGCGCAGCAGCGCCTGGCGGTCCATCGCCTCGACAACCACGTCGACCGGGAACACCTCGTCGCGCGGAGTGCCCCAGTCGGCGCCGATCAGGCGCTCGGGTTGCTTTTCTTTCATGCGCGCGACGTTGCCGCAGCTTTGGCGATGAATGGTGATGCCTTTTCCGCGGGTGACGAAGCCGACGATCGCATCCGGCGGCGCGGGCTTGCAGCAACGCGCGAGGCCGGTCATCAGCCGGTCGACGCCGACGATCAATATTCCACTGCCAGCGCCCGCCGCCTTGCTGTCGTGCGTGACCACGGCTTCTTCTTCGGCGCGGAGAGGAAGCGCCTGGTCGGGCTTCGCCGCGGCGTGAATGGCCTGTTGCAATTGACGTGTGTTGAGCTCCGCGCGCGCGACCGCTGCGAAAAAATCGTCCAGCTTGGCGATGCCCGCCTTGTCGGCCACCGCTTCGAGATTGACCGCGGTCATTCGCGACCGTTGCAGCTCGCGCTCGACCATGGAACGCCCATGGGCGATCGTCTCGTCGAGCTGCTGTGCCTTGAACCACTGGCGAACCTTGGTGCGCGCACGGTGGCTCACCACATAGCCGAGCTCCGGGTTGAGCCAGTCGCGGCTCGGTCCCACCGAGGAACCTCCCTGCTTGAGCGCGACGATCTCGACCCGCTGTCCGCTTTCGAGCGGCGTGTTGAGCGGCACCATTGCGCCGTCGATACGGGCGCCGCGGCAACGATGACCGAGGCTCGTATGCAAGGCGTACGCGAAGTCGACCGGCGTGGACCCTCGCGGCAGGTCGATCACCTTTCCCTGCGGGGTCAGCACGTAGATGGTGTCCGTGAACAGGCTGGACTTGAACTGCTGCAGCCATTCGCCCGCGTCGGCGACCGCATCCTTCCAGTCGAGCACCTGCCTCAGCCAGGCGATCTTTTCGTCGTAACCCGGATCGCCGCGGCCGCTGCGCGGTCCTTCCTTGTAGCGCCAATGCGCGGCAACGCCGTATTCCGAATGGCGGTGCATTTCGTGCGTGCGAATCTGCACCTCGAGCGGCTTGCCCTCGGGCCCGATGACGGCGGTGTGCAGCGAGCGGTAGTCGTTAGCCTTGGGCTTGGCGATGTAGTCGTCGAATTCCTTCGCCATCGGCGTCCACAGGTTGTGCACGAGCCCAAGCGCGGTATAGCAATCCTTGACTTCGTCGACGAGGATGCGCACCGCGCGAATGTCGTACAACTCGTCGATGCCGGCCTGCTTGCGGCGCATCTTGGTCCAGATGCTGTGGATATGCTTCGGCCGGCCGGAGATTTCAGCCGCGACGCCGGCGGCGGCAAGCTCGCGCTTGAGCGTTGCCTTGACCTCTTCGATGTACTGCTGGCGGTCGAGGCGGCGCTCGTCGAGGAGCTTGGCGATCTGCTTGTAGGTCTCGGGCTCGAGCGCCCGCAGACTGAGATCCTCCAGCTCCCATTTGAGCTGCCACACGCCGAGCCGATTGGCCAGCGGCGCGAACAAGTCCTGTGTTTCGCGCGCAGCCTGCGCGCCCGCCTCGCCCTTGTGCGAAACCAGGTAGCGCAGCGCCTGCGTGCGCTCGGCGAGCTTGATCAGCACCACGCGAATGTCGCCGACCATCGCCAGCAGCATCTTGCGCAGGCTTTCCGAGTGCGCGTCGCGGTCGTGCGCGGGAGCGTCTTTGGCGATCGCTTTGATCGCGCCCATGCGCGCGACGCCGCTGACCAGCTGCGCGACGTCCGCACCAAGGCGCCCGCTGAACGCCTCCGAGTCAAAGTCGTCGATATGCGGCGCACCGATGATTATCGCGGCGCGAACCGAATCGAGATCGAGCTTGAGGCCGGCGACAATCGCGGCGGTGCCCAGCGCGCGATCCAGCCATGGCTCACCGTCGGGCGCGCACCGATCGCCGTAGAGCGCCCGCGCGGCGTCTAGCGTTTCGAGCAGCTTGACACGCTCGTCGGGCGCGAAGCCTTCGCTCACGCGTTCGGTCCATGCAGCGAGCGCCTCGGGCGCCGCGACCTCGGGCGCGGAATGCAGGACGGCAACCATGGAGAGAATTATACCGGCGGCGCGGGCACGCGTTTTTGTGGCGCCGTTGGCGTGGTTTAAAGACACTGGGTTCCCGCTTTCGCGGGAACGACCATTATCTAGGCAGCTGCCTTCGCCACCACCTCGGCGATGCCTCGCGCGCAACGCTCCGCGACGTGCGCCTCGCGCGCCTCGACCATGACCCGCAGGACGGGCTCGGTTCCGGACGGACGCAGCAGCACGCGGCCGGATCCGTCGAGCATGACGATCGCGTCCTGCTCCGCCCGGCGGATGGCGTCGCTGGTGCGCCAGTCGAAGCCGTTGCGAATCGGCACATTGATGAGCCGTTGTGGAAACAATGCCGCGTCGGCTGCGGCCGCGGCCAGCGTCGTTTTCTGCTCGCACAATGCGCGCAGCACCGCGAGCGCCGCGACGATCGCGTCGCCGGTCGTATGCTTGTCCAGACAGATGATGTGCCCCGAGTTTTCGCCGCCGAGGAGCCAGCCCTTCTGCTGCATCGTCTCCAGGACGTACCGATCGCCGACCGGCGCGCGCGCGAATGCGATCTTGCTTCGCGACAACGCCTGCTCCAAGCCGAGATTGCTCATATGCGTGCCCACGACCCCGCCGGCCACCGTGCCGCGCCGCAGATAGTCGAGCGCGATCACGTAGAGCAGCTGGTCGCCGTCGTACAAGCGGCCCGCGGCATCGACCATCACCAGCCGATCACCGTCGCCGTCAAGCGCGAGGCCTAAATCGGCCTGGTGCTCTCTGACCGCAGCCTGCAGATACTGCGGATGCATTGCACCGACGCCGGCGTTGATGTTCAGACCGTCGGGATCGTTGCCGATCGCAATCACCTCCGCACCCAGCTCGTGAAACACGGGCGGCGCGACGTGATAGCCGGCGCCGTGCGCACAATCGACCACCAGCTTCACGCCCTTCAGGTCAAGCTCGTTGGGAAACGTCGCCTTGCAGAATTCGATGTAGCGGCCCGCAGCATCGTTGACGCGAAAAGCCTTGCCGAGCTCGGCCGACGAAACGCAGGCCAGAGGCTCGTCCATGCTGCGCTCGATAGCGTGCTCGACCGAGTCGGGCAGCTTGGTGCCCGCCGCCGAAAAAAACTTGATGCCGTTGTCCTCGAAGGGATTGTGCGAGGCGCTGATCACGATGCCCGCCGAGAGCCGCAACGCACGCGTCAGGTACGCGACCGCGGGCGTAGGCAGCGGGCCCGAAAGATAGACATCGACGCCGGCCGCGGAGAGGCCCGCTTCCAGCGCGGCTTCCAGCAGATAGCCGGAGATGCGCGTGTCCTTGCCGATCAGCACCGCGGGCGTCTCGCCGCGGCGCCCTGCAGATTCGGCCGCCAGCACCCGACCGGCGGCGTATCCCAGACGCAGCACGAGCTCAGGCGTGATCGGTAGCTCGCCTACGCGGCCGCGAACGCCGTCGGTTCCGAAATATTTTTTGCTCATCGTTCTCGAAGCGCAGTCGCAAAGGTTCGACGGTACACGAATTGGATCGACATTCGGCTTCCGCTACTGGCTGGATTAACAAATTGTAGGCATCAGCGCACTCGCGGCTACTCGACTTGCACCGCGCGCCATACCTTCAGCGCATCGGCTGTTTCCCGCACATCGTGCACACGCACGATCGCGGCACCGCGCGCGACCGCCGCCAGCGCCGCGGCGACGCTGCCTGCCATCCTGTCATCGACGTCACGGCCGGTCAGCATGCCGATGGTCGACTTTCTCGACAGCCCCGCCAGAAGGGGATAGCCAAGCGCGGCAATCTCGGAGAGCCGCCGCAACAAAGTCAGATTATGTTCCACAGTCTTGCCGAAGCCAAAGCCGGGGTCGAGCACGATCCGCGCGCGGTCGATGCCTGCGGCCACGCAAGCCTCGGCGCGCTCAGCGAGAAAAGCCGCCACGTCTGTGACGACGTCGTCGTAGGTTGCGCTGTGCTGCATCGTCGCCGGTTCGCCCTGCATGTGCATGAGGCAGACCGCGGCGCTGCCCTCCGACAGCGCCTCGATGGCGCCAGGCGCGCGCAGCGCATTGATGTCGTTGATCATGGAGGCACCGGCCGCGATTGCGGCGCGCATCACGACGGGCTTGCGGGTGTCGACCGAGATCGGCACGCCACGCGCGTCGCAGGCCAGGCGAATGTTCTGCAGCAAGGGAATGACGCGCTCGAGCTCGGAGGCCTCCGCTGTCGGCGCCGCGCCGGGTCGGGTCGACTCGCCGCCGATATCGACGATGTCGGCGCCCTCGCCAAGCATCTGCCGAACGCGATCGGTCGCGTCATTGAGATCGAGAAAGACGCCGCCGTCCGCAAACGAGTCAGGGGTGATATTGAGCACCCCCATGACCAATGGGCGATCGAGGGACAGGCGATAGCGACCGCAGACGAGCGCCCTGGAATGCGCGGCCATCATCGTCCCCTCACTCCGGCCCTCTCCGTGCGACCGGACGCGACGCGGATAGCGCGTTACGCCGGCGTCGCGGACGGCGCGGCGTCGGGACCGGCGTCGGGACCGAAGGTAGTGCCCGCAGGCGAGGTCGAGGGCTTGGGCGGCCGCGGCGGCCGTCCCTGCATGATGTCCTCGACCTGCTCGCTGTCGAGCGTTTCCCACTCGAGCAAGGTTTTGGCCATCATCTCGACCTTGTCGCGGTTCCCTTCGATGAGCTTGCGCGCCAGCCCGTATTGCTCGTCGATGATGCGCCGGATCTCGAGATCGACCTTTTGCATGGTTGCCTCGGACACGTTTTTCTGGGTCGCGATCGAGCGGCCAAGGAAGACTTCGCCTTCGTTCTCGGCGTAAACCATCGGGCCCAGCGTATCCGACATGCCATAGCGGGTGACCATGTCGCGCGCCATCTGCGTTGCGCGCTCGAAGTCGTTGCCGGCACCGGTCGTCATCTGGTGCATGAAGATCTCTTCCGCGATGCGGCCGCCGAAGAGCACCGCGATGCGCTGCAGTAGGTAGTCGCGATCGAAGGAATAGCGGTCGGCCTCGGGAAGCTGCATGGTCACGCCGAGAGCGCGCCCGCGCGGAATGATAGTCACCTTGTGAACGGGGTCGGATTTGGGCAGCAGCTTCGCCACCACAGTGTGTCCCGACTCGTGATACGCGGTGTTGCGTTTCTCTTCCTCGGACATGACCATCGATTTGCGCTCGGCGCCCATCATGATCTTGTCCTTGGCCATTTCGAAGTCTTCCATGTCGACCAGGCGCTTGCTCCTGCGTGCAGCGAAGAGCGCCGCCTCGTTGACCAGGTTGGCTAAGTCCGCGCCGGAGAAACCCGGCGTGCCGCGCGCAATCACCTCGGCCTTGACGTCGGTGGCGAGCGGCACCTTGCGCATATGGACCAGGAGAATCTGCTCGCGGCCACGGATATCCGGCAGCGGTACGACCACCTGGCGGTCGAAGCGGCCCGGGCGCATCAGCGCCGGATCGAGCACGTCGGGCCGGTTGGTGGCGGCGATGACGATGACCCCGGAATTGCCCTCGAAACCGTCCATCTCGACCAGCAATTGATTGAGCGTCTGCTCGCGCTCGTCGTTGCCGCCGCCCAGGCCCGCGCCGCGCTGGCGGCCGACGGCGTCGATTTCGTCGATGAACACGATGCATGGCGCGTTCTTCTTCGCCTGCTCGAACATGTCGCGCACGCGCGCCGCGCCGACGCCGACGAACATTTCGACGAAGTCGGAGCCTGAAATCGAGAAGAACGGAACCTTGGCTTCGCCGGCGATGGCCTTCGCGAGCAGCGTCTTGCCGGTGCCCGGATTGCCGACCATCAACACGCCGCGCGGGATGCGCCCGCCCAGCTTTTGGAACTTGGACGGGTCGCGCAGAAACTCGACTAGCTCGGCAACTTCTTCCTTGGCTTCGTCGCAGCCGGCGACGTCGGCGAAGGTCACCGTGTTATTGGCCTCGTCGAGCATGCGCGCCTTGCTCTTGCCGAAGGAGAATGCGCCGCCGCGGCCACCGCCCTGCATCTGGCGCATGAAGAAAATCCAGACGCCGATCAGGAGCAGCATCGGGAACCAGGAGATGAAGACCTGCGCCAGGAAGCTTTGCTCTTCCTCGGGCTTCGCCTGGACCTTGACCCCATCCTTCACCAGGTCGCCGACCATCCACAAGTCGCCCGGGCTGTACGTGATGTTGGTCTTCTTGTCGGTGCCGACCCACTTGATGGTCCGGCCTTCGATCGACGCGGATTCGACCTTGCCTTGCTTGGCCTGGTCCATGAAGTCGGAATAGGAAACGGCGTCGCGGGTGGTCTGGCGGGCGTCGAATTGTTTGACGACGGTCAATACCACCAAGCCGATGACCAGCCAGATGCCGACGTTCTTGAGCAAATTATTCAACGTGTTCCTTCAGGCCCAACGGGCCGATGTCTCTCAAATACCCGCAAATTTTAGCTCTTACCCGCCTCTCGCGCCAGACGCCCCGCCAGACGGTGTTTTATCCGGCATTTTGTCGTGCGCAGGCGACAAGTTGATGAATCCCTTACCAACGATATACACCTCTCGACTGCGGTCGCGTGAAGCCTTGGGTTTTCGTACGTAAACCTTGTCGAAATGGATCTTTACGGAGCGCTGAAACTCGACGAATCCCTCGCCTTGGAACGCTTTGACGACAAAATCGCCCCCAGGTTGCAACCACCGGACCGCGAATTCGAGCGCCAGCTCGCCCAGGTGCACGCTTCGCGCCTGATCGGCCGATTCGACTCCGCTTAGATTGGGGGCCAGGTCCGACACTACAAGGTCGACTTTTCGGCCTTGGAGGCTGTTGGTGAGCGCGTCCAGCCCCGCGGTTTCGCGAAAATCGGCCTGTAAGAAATGCACCCCGGCGACCGGATCCATCGCCACTAGGTCGAGCGCGATGATGCGCGCCGCGCGGCCCAGCCGTTCGCGTAGCAGCTGAGACCAGCTTCCTGGCGCCGATCCCAGATCAACGACCGCCATGCCCGGCCGGAATAGTCTGTCTTTTTCGGCCAGCTCGGCAAGCTTGAACGCGGCTCGCGAGCGATAGCCGAGTCGTTGCGCCTCCTGCACCCAATGGTCGTTGACATGCTGCTGCATCCACGCTTTGCCGAAGCGATTCTTTTTGCCGGTCGGACTAAGGGGTTTTTTCGTGTCGGCCATGGTGTCCCGCAACATACCCTGTGTCGGTGCGGTCAAACAACCGAAACGTCCTGAAATGCTGCGCGTGCAGCACGATTTGTCGATTGACGTGCGGTGACAAGGCGCCTAGCCTGACCTTTCGTAGCTGCCTCGAACGGGAGGTTCCATGTCCCGGTACCAAGACTCGAATACCCCGTCGCCCGCGGACGCGGCGACTGTCAAGTTTCTTGACGCGTACGAGAACAAGATATTTTCTGACGACGACGGCGTCCTGCTCGGCCAGCTGTCCATGCTGAATGCCGGAATATTCGTCGAAGGCCACGACGATCGCGAGTGGCATGAAGCGGTGAGCTACGCGGTTTCCGCGCGCTGACGTTTGAGCCGTTCCAGCGCGGACAAATAGACGCTGCCAATGTGGGGACGCGCAAGAGCAGTACGCGGCGTCGTCGCGCGTCGCTCGCGACTCATACTCACCCACTTCGCTATCCGGCGCGCTATCCGGCGCGTTGACCCTTCTGATCGGCGGGGGTAGATTGGCAAACCTCGGGCGCCAATGGGGGATCGGCTGGCATTTCACTCAGGGGGAACCTCAGGGAGCACACATGGGCGCCACAAAAATACTCGGAATTGTGCTGTTGGTCGCGGGCCTTCTGGGCCTTTTTTACGGCCATTTCGAATACACCAAGGAAACGCACGAGGGCCAATTCGGCCCGTTCAGATTTTCAGTCGCCGAAAAGGAGACGGCCGTCATTCCGAGCTGGGCGAGCCTTGGGGTAATCGTCGCCGGAGTCGTTCTCCTGGTCATCAACCGCAAATAGACACAGGAATCTGGCACAGTCCGCTTCAATCGGCCGCAGTTCGTGACTGCCGGCGAGGCGTCGGCTAACCCGGTTCGCCAAGCGTCATCGTGGCCGAAATCCTTCCCGCTTATGCGCAGGTCGTGCACGCGCTGACACCCGTCCTGCGGCGCTTGCCCGGTGTCATCGTGACCATCGACGGTCGCTTCGGGGTCGGCAAGACCACGCTCGGGCGCTATCTTGCGTGGCACTTCAATGTGTCGTTGATCGAGACCGATTTGTTCCTCATCCCCACGCGAGACCACCTCATCCATCTCGACGACCAGATCAACCGCATTATCGAGCGCCGTATCACGACGCCCCTTCCGGTAATCGTCGAGGGGATCTCAATGCTTCAGCTCATGAAGCGGATCAATCGAGTTTCCGATTTCTCGATTTATGTAACCAATCCCCTGCAATCGAGCGCCGAAGGCATGGACAAGCGGCTTTCCGCCTATGAGGCAGCGTTTTCCCCATCGACGATTGCAAACCTCGTCGTTAAGATTGAACACTGATGGCGACAAGCCAAGCATTCGATAGCGACGTCCCGCCGTTATCGTGGTCGTGTCACGCGTCGGCTGCAGCACTAGACCGATCGAGTCATCCACAAGCAAGGGGGAGTCATGAACAAGAAGTTCTTCATCGCCTGGATCGTGCTGTTCATCGCCTGGTTTCTCGGAAGCTTCGTCGTTCACGGGGTGCTGCTGCACGATGACTATGCTCGGCTGACCAATTTGTTCCGGCCGGAGGCGGAAGCGCAGCACTACTTTCCGTTAATGATCCTGGCCCACGTCATCTTGTCGGGCGCGTTTGTCTGGATTTACTCGCGCGGTGTCGAAGCCTTGCCCTGGTTGCCGCAGGGAATTCGTTTTGGGCTGGCAGTCGCACTGCTGACGATCGTGCCGACTTACACGATCTACTACGTCGTGCAGCCGATGCCCGGCATGACGGTGGTCAAGCAGATGATGTTCGACGGAGCCCTGATGCTGATTCTCGGGGTCATCGTGGCGTTCATGTATCGGCAGACGCCGCGTGGCTGAACGCGGACAAAAGGATGCTGGCCGGCGTCGTTACTGGCAGACCGTTCCCGGAGGTACGAATACTTCGCGGGTGATCGGCTTGGTCTGCGAGACTCCGTTCACGGTGTAGGAAAAATTCGCGGTGTTGCCGTCGGCGAAGGTGAGCGTGGCGCTTCCGACCGAAGTCCCGACCACGCTCGCGGGATTGAACGGCACGGCGTTGAACGCCGGACCGGTCGTCCGGTAAAGCGTCCCCATGTAGGTCGCAGGCGCCGTATTGAGCATGGTCGCGACCAGCCACATCGGCGTCTGATCGTGGTCGTAGGTAAACCAGGTTGCGAATATCGTCGTTCCCTGGTGGGTGAGGTTGATCCCCCAGCCGGATTCGGAGCCCGGTGGCGAGTTCCACCACAGGTCCTGGTAATTGGTGGCGAGGGTCAAGTCGGACAGCGCGCCGAATCTGCAAGTCGGCAGCGGTCCGAAGACCTGGCGCGTGATGGTCTTGGTCTGCGAGACACCATTGACCGTGTAGGCAAACTTGCCGTTATTGGTGTCGGTGAAGGTGAGCGTGCCGGTGCCGACCGAGGTTCCAACCACCTGCGAAGGGTTGAAAGGAACTGCATCGAACGCCGGTCCGACCGTCTCGATCAGCGTGCCGCTGTAGGTGTTGGCGGCAGTCTTGGAAGCAATCATGGTCGACCACCAACCTTTGCCGGTCAGGTCGTAGGTGAACCAGGAGGCAAAAATGACGTCGCCCTGATGAGCGAAGTTGATACCCCAACCGGACTCCGAGCCGGCAGGCGCATTCCACCACAAGCCTTGGAAATTCGGGGGACCGGCGGCAACGACCTGCACCGCCGTGGCGGGAGAAATCTGACCGAACGGTCCACTCGACTGCAAACTCATCTGCCATTGAAAATTATAGGTAGCCAGCGTCGAAGGCGCGACCACGGAGAAGGTAAACGTCACCGACTCGCCGGGCGCAACCGATGCGGGCAGCGCTACCGTGCTGACACCCCATGTCGTGTTGCCCGACGGGCCCGCCGACACGAGGCTATAGCCGTCTTCGGAAGTCCAGGTGACGGTAGTCGTGTTCTTGAACGTCAGGCCGACCGTGACGGAAGATCCGGCGTCCATCGTCGCCGGGACCTGCTGCGACACGAATTCCGCCGCCGTGGTAACCGTGACGTTGGGGTCGGGCGTCTCTTCGCCGAACGTTCCATGCAACTGGGAAAGCATTCGAAAGCGCAGCGGCGACGTCCGCGCAAAGAAACAGCTGAGTGGCTTGACCACGAAACTGAAGGTGACCTGCTGACCGGGAGCGACGTCGTAGGGTAGGAGGACGCGGTTACCGCTGTGGCTACCGTAGCGGTTATCCTGAATGCACCAGTAATAATTGTCCTGCGGCTCCTGTGTTGCCAGAAACACGTCGCCATCAGCCTTGAACCAGGTCGCGGTGCCGGTGTTTTGCATGATCACCACGATAGGTGTCGGAGTCTGGAACGTAATCGATGGTGGTACCGACTGCGACACGAAGCTCGCCGCATAAGCCGACTGCTCCTGGGTCATAGCCGTCGCTGCGGCGGCCGCGACCGCTAGGCCCGGTTCCCGGTCACCGGCTGGCCCCGCGGCCAATTGCGCGACTGCCTCGGCGCCGAACATCGCGACGAGCACGGGGACAAGAACGCTGTATCTCATCTCGGAGGCGGAATCTCTGCGATGTCATTGCAACCGACGATGCTTATTGTAAGGGCTCGACCCATCCTCAAGCATCGGATCCCGAAACGCTCGGACCGCAAGGCAGCGCGGTTGGTTCGCGTCGACGTCGACAGGCTTCGCCGACTTCGAGTCCGAGCGGCCGATCAGGCGAGAGGGAAATGGTGTCGCCATAGCGGCACTAACCGACGTAACATACGTCCGCCAATGCGCAAACCCTGCCCCCAGGCGACTGTATCGCAAGCAATCTTTTCGCGTAGCGCGTCGCCGAGCGGCGATCAAGGTAGTCCCAAAACGGTGAGATTCGTCTGATCTCGTTCATTGTCCCGGCTTACGACGAAGAGATTCTGCTCGGCGCGACCCTCGATGCGTTGCACGAGGCAGGCAGGTCTTTGAACGAGCCCTACGAGGTGGTCGTGGCGGACGATGCATCGACCGATCGCACCGCCTCGATCGCCGAGCGCCGTGGCGCTCGCGTGGTTCGCGTCGCCCACCGCCAGATTGCCGCGACCCGCAATTCAGGCGCTCGGGCGGCGATGGGCGAGCTGTTTATCTTTGTGGATGCGGACACGATCGTGAGCGAAGCGGTCGTTCGCGCCGCCGTCGATGCCGTGCGCGGCGGCGCGGTCGGTGGCGGCGCGTCCGTGAAATTCGAAAGGGGAGTGCCGTGGTACGCAAAGCTACTGATGCCGGTCCTCGCCTGGGTCTACCGGGCAGCGGGTCTGGCCGCCGGCTGCTTTCTGTTCTGTTCCCGCGAAGCCTTCGTAACGGTCGGCGGCTTCGACGAAGCCTTCTTTGGCGCGGAGGAGATCGTCATGAGTCGGTCATTGCGCAATCACGGCCGGTTCGTCGTCCTGAGAGAAGCCGTCACCACCTCCGGGCGGAAACTCCGCACCCATTCCGGCGTCGAAGTGTTCAAGATCCTCGTTCGTCTGGTGCTGCGCGGGCCGCAAGCAGTCAAGCAGCGGGAAGGCATGGAGCTCTGGTATGCCGAGCGGCGCCAGGACCCGAAGAAAAATGGTTGACGGGACGTTCGGCCCGGGGCGCCGTCGCGAAAGCGGCGCATTTCTCGCGGGCCCTCTGGTTCGTGCCGCACAATCGCACACCGTGGGTGGCGAATCTGAAGCGGCTCTTGGATAGACTCGATCGAGGCCTGTAGAGAGGCGCCATGGAACGATTCACCGCGACGCGCGACATTCTGAAACCGTCCCTTTCGCTGGCGATGCTCGGCGCGATCGCGTCAATGCTTGGCGCCTGCGCGACGGCCCCAGAGAGTCGAAGCGCAACGGCGCCAGAGAGTCCGAGTGCGACGGTGCCCGAGAGTCGAACCGCCACGCTTTCCAAGGAACGCATTGCCGAAATTCTCGCCAGCCCGGATCGCAGTGCGGCCGATCGCACCAACGACATCCGCCGCAAGCCCGATCAGATGCTGGCGTTTATCGGCGTGCGGCCGGGGATGGTGGCGCTGGATTTGAGCGCCAGCGGCGGCTATACGACCGAGCTCCTCGGGCGCGCGGTCGGGCCTGCAGGGCGCGTGTATGGACAGAGTGCGCCACGCGATTCCAGCAGATCGCCGCCGGCGCCGACCGCGCCTGAAGGGGCCGCGTTCCCGCCGTCTGCGATGCCGCAAACGCCGGCAGTGGTCGCCGCGCCGAGTCCTGCGGGCCGCCGCACCTCCCCGCAGGCGCTGGCCGAACGATCCAAGAATCCCGCGGTCGGTAACTTGATTGCCGTCGTACAGCCCTTCGAGTCGCCAATTCCCGCCGAAGCTGCGTCGAACACGCTCGACCTGGTCACCCTGATGTTCAACTACCACGATCTTGGCTTCCTCGGTGTCGATCGAGCGCAAATGAACAAGGCGGTGTTTGCCGCGCTGAAACCCGGGGGCATGTATGTGATCGCCGACCACTCCGGCCGGCCGGGCACCGGCATCTCCGAATCGGGAACGCTGCATCGGATCGAAGAAGCGTTCCTGCGCCGGGAGGTCGAAGCGGCGGGATTCAAACTGGCCGAAGAAGGCAACTTCATGCGCAATCCGTCGGACCCGCGCGACAAGAACACGCCCGACCCTCCGCAACCCAAGGACGAGTTCGTCCTCAAATTCGTCAAGCCCTGAATTTGAACGCGACGGAATCCCGAACGATGTTGAGCACGAATGTTCGAACACCATGACTCTATGGAGCGTTCATTGAACCTCTTCAGGCAAATAAATATCGCGGTCTGCGCCTTTGCGGTCGCCGCACTGCTGTCTGGGGGCGTGACAACGGCGCAGACAGTCAAGGCGCCTTCGTCGGCCGCGGCGGGAACGCAGACGATGGAGGTCACCGGTCAGCACCGCGGCTTCACCAACGAAAAACTCTTTCTCAAGCTCGACGATGGCAAGGAAATGACCTTCGTCGTCGATATCCCCGGCGACAAGGAACGAAAATGGCAGAACGATTTCGCGACGCTGTCGCGCATTACAGTCACCTATGTCACGGGAGCTCCCGGAGGACCACCGATCGCGACGTCGCTCAAAATCGCGGCCGGAGACCGGAAAAAATAGCCTTCATGCCGCGTGGTCTCGGGCATGCTAATGTTGTGCTTAATCGCGAGCCAATGAGTTGGGAAGGTCCCCATGAAACGCATAACGCTCTATAGCAAGTCGAGCCGGTCGCATACTGCCGACGGCCGCGACGATCGTCCCGTCCCGGGACCGGTCGCGAAACCCGACGGTGGCGGGGGCCAACTCGCGGCTCGTCCCGGTCCCACCGCTCGCGCTCGAGCCTTCATGGCGCGGCACGAACGGATCGTGCTCGTTGTCTTCACCGCGCTGCTAAGCTCGCTCGTCGTCATCGGCTACACCGCGACCAAGCCACCTGCGCGTCAGATCACCCAGCACGATATCGACGCCGCGGTGCTTCATACCCTCGATAGCAATGTGGTGCCCTCGGCCGCCGCCAAGGCATTCGAGATCGTTCAGCAATCGGTGGTACGGGTCCGCCGGCTGGAGCATCTCAAGGACGAGGAGGACGACCGCGTCCGGGGTGTCGGCAGCGGCGTAGTGATCGTCGACAAAGGCGTCATCCTCACTAACCTGCACGTGGTCAACGGTGCCGAGCGCGTGCAGGTGGTGTTTGCCGACGGCACCGAATCGGACGCGACGGTGATCGGCCTCCAACCGGAAAACGACCTCGCCGTGCTGCAGGCAAAAACCATTCCGGACGATCTGGTTCCGGCGACGCTGCGCTCAACGCGTGATCTTTCCATGGGCGACGAGGTCATCGCCGTCGGCTTTCCGTTCGGCATCGGCCCATCGGTATCGGCAGGCGTAGTCTCCGGCCTGAGGCGTGAATACCGCTCGCCGGAGGGCAAGCGCCTGTTGACCAATCTGATTCAGTTCGATGCCGCGGCCAATCCCGGAAATTCCGGCGGACCGCTGGCGACCATGGATGGCGAGGTAGTGGGGATCGTCACCGCGATACTGAACCCGAGCGACCAAGGCGTCTTCATCGGCATCGGATTTGCGGTGCCGATCGAAAACGCCGCAAGCGCGGTCGGCATATCACCGTTCTAACCAGCATTACGAACGAGCAAATACCCATGAACGACAAAGCAGTCGGCGCCAGCGGCGAAGCTTCGCGGGAAATGGAGCGCATCCTCTACGAAGTCAAGAAGATCGTCGTCGGTCAGGACCATTTTCTGGAGCGGGTGCTGGTAGCCATCCTGGCGCAGGGTCACCTGCTGGTCGAAGGCGTGCCGGGGCTCGCCAAGACACTCACCGTCAAGACGCTGGCCAGGACCGTTCGCGGCACGTTCAGGAGGATTCAATTCACGCCCGATCTCGTTCCGGCGGATCTGGTCGGAACGCGAATCTACAACCAGAAGACCGGCGAATTCACGACTTCGTTCGGCCCGGTCTTCACCAATCTTCTGCTCGCCGACGAAATCAACCGTGCGCCGGCCAAGGTGCAAAGCGCGCTGCTCGAAGTGATGCAGGAATATCAGGTAACGATCGCCGGCGAGAGTCATCGAGTACCCGAGCCATTCCTGGTCATGGCGACCCAGAATCCGATCGAGACCGAAGGGACCTATCCGTTGCCCGAGGCCCAAGTCGATCGATTCATGATGAAAGTGCTGGTCGGCTACCCGAGCGAAGAAGAGGAGTTCGTCATCGTCAATCGCGTGACCGGCGCTGGCACGGCGGTCGCCGCGGTGGCAAGTACGGAAGAGCTGCTCGCGCTTCAACGCCGATGCCGCACCGGATACGTCGATCCGTCGCTGGTGCAGTACGCGGTGCGGCTGGTCTCCGCCACGCGCAAGCCGGAGCGCTTCGGGGTGCCCAAGGTGGCCCAATATCTGACCTACGGCGCCAGCCCGCGGGCCACGATACACCTGGTGGAAGGCGCGCGCGCGCTCGCATTCCTTCGCGGCCGAAGCTACGTTCTGCCGGAAGACCTGACCGATATCGCGCCCGACGTTCTGCGCCATCGGCTGGTGCTTTCCTACGAGGCGCTTTCCGACGCATTGACACCGGATCAGCTCATCCTTCGCATCATGAAGCATCTGCCTGCGCCCGAGAGGCCGCTCGAGACCCATGTCAGAGTGGGCGCAAACGCCTGAGGCGATCCTCCGCCGCCTCGAGTGGACGGTGTTGCGCCGCCTCGACGGACTACTGTATGGCGACTACCGCACCCTGTTTCGCGGCTTCGGCGTCGATCTCGCCGACCTGCGCGAGTATCAGTATCACGATGACGTGCGTCACATCGATTGGAACGTCACCGCGCGCCTGCTGACGCCCTATGTCAGGGTCTACAACGAGGAGCGCGAGCTCACCGCGTGGTTCCTGCTGGACTTGAGCCCGTCGGTCGATTTCGGCTCGCAGAAAATCAAGAAGCGCGCGGTCGCGACGGAGCTGGTCGCCGTACTCGCCCGCGCTTTCAGCCGCCACGGCAACCGCATCGGCGCGCTATTCTATGGTGGCAGCGTGGACACGGTGATACCGGCGCGCACCGGAAGGCGACACGTGCTGCATATCGTGCACAAGATGCTCTCGCGGCCCGAGCTCGCGCGGTCGGCGGCGACCGACCTGCAGCAGTTGTTGCGTAGCGCGTATCAGGTGATGCCGCGGCGATCGCTGGTGTTCGTGGTGTCGGACTTCATCAGTTTGCCCGGATGGGAGAAGCCTCTGGCGCAGCTTGCGCGACGGCACGAGGTCGTCGCGGTGCGACTCTATGACCGCCTCGAAATGGAGCTTCCCGATCTCGGATTGGTGGTGATGCAGGACGCGGAGACGGGCGACCAGGTCCTTGTCGACACCCACGACCGCCGTTTCCGCAAGCGCTTCGCCGCCGTCGCCGAGCGCCGCGAGGCAGAAGTACGCGCATCGTTTCGAAAGGCCGGCGTCGACGCGCTGGAACTGGCAACCGACGACAATCTCACCGACGCCATCCTGCGCTTCGCGGATCTGCGCAAGCGTCGAAGCCAGCTCGCCGCGGGCGGGTCGCTTCCGCAGCATCTGGAGCAGGCATGACCCTCTTGTGGCCGGAGATGCTGTGGCTGTCTCTCGCGGTGCCGGCGATAGTCGTCGCGTACCTGCTGGTGCTGCGCCGAAAGAAAAAAACCGCGCTGCGCTATGCGAGCCTCTCGATGGTGCAGGAAGCGATGGGCGCGTCGCGAAGATTCCGGCGCCATATTCCGCCGCTGATGTTCCTCCTGGCGCTGATCTCGATGCTCATCGCCATTTCGAGACCCGCCGCTGTCGTCACGCTTCCGTACCAGTATGAAACGGTGATCCTGGCCATCGATGCTTCGGGCAGCATGCGGGCGGCCGACGTGTCGCCGACGCGCATTGCGGCCGCTCAAGCTGCGGCACGCAGCTTCATTGCCGATCAGCCGCGCAGCACCCGCCTGGCGGTGGTGTCGTTTGCCGCCACCGCCTCGGTGGTACAGTCCCCCACGCTCAATCGCGAAGATGTGCTTGCCGCGCTCGATCGTATCCAGCTTCAGCGCGGAACGGCGATCGGCAGCGCCATCCTGGTATCGCTGAAAATAATCTTTCCCGACCTCGAATTCGACTTGCGCTCGTCGAATCCACGCCCGGGCGGCGCGCGCGAGGCTTCGCATGGCACCCCGATCGACGCTCCGACCAAGGGCCAGCCAGCGGATGCCAAACCGGTGCCGCCCGGCTCGTACGCATCGGCCGCCATCATCCTGCTCTCCGATGGACAAACGACCGCCGGACCCGACCCCATCGAGGCATCTAAGATGGCTGCCGAGCACGGCGTGCGCGTCTTTACCGTGGGGATCGGCACCGTCAGTGGCGAGATCCTTGGCGCCGAAGGCTGGTCGATGCGGGTGCGGCTCGATGAGGAGGCGCTCAAGACCATCGCCAATATGACCAAGGCGGAATATTTCTACGCCGGCAACGCGACCGACCTCACCAAGATCTACAAGGCGCTGAATTCGCGCCTTGTCCTCGAAAAAAAGGCGACCGAGGTCACGGCCTTGTTTGCCGCCGCGGGTGCCGTCTTCGCCTTGCTCTCGGGCCTGCTTTCCCTGCTCTGGTTCAATCGGATACTGTAGGAGTCCCGAGCACAGCGCTGCGGCAAGGCGAAGCGTTTCGCGTTTCACCGGACAGGCCGGTCCATGGACAACGAAAAAATTACCGTGCGCATCACCGAAAGCGGACAAACGATGGACCTGGTCGTCCTCAACAAGCGTGCCGAACGCATCGAGGTGGTTCTCGGTGAGGGCGTCCACAGCGTCAGATGCACCTTGAGCCCGACCCGAAACGAACTGGCCTACGTTGGAGCCGTGGGTAGGCGAGAGATCGTCTATGAGCGCAGTCGCGCGCAAGTCCAGGCGGATATCGACAGGGTCAATCCGGCGCTGCGGAATACCAGGCCACGCTAAAATCCGCGATGCAGGCGAGCTCGCAAGGGCGCAAATTCAATGGAAGGAGACTTTACTCATGAGCGATATGAATTCCCTCCACAACCGCGCGGTATGGTTCGATATCCCGGTGGCGAATCTCGATCGGGCATCCGCCTTCTACGCCGCAACCCTCTGCATTGCCGTGCACAAGACGGAGTTCGACAACTTCAAATTTTCCGTGCTCGATCACGACACGGCCAATGGCGGCTGCCTCGTACCCAATGAAGACGAAATCAGCGGCAACGCGGGAATTCTCTTATACATGAATGTCGACGGTCGGATTCAGGATGCGGTCATCCAGGCTGCTAAACATGGCGGCAAGATCGTCAAGCCTGTCCACGCCATCGGTCAGCAAGGCTTTCGCGCCGTGATCCTGGACAGCGAAGGCAATAGAATCGCCTTGCACTCGACCAGCGATGCCTAGCCGCTTTGTCGACACGATGATCGTCTACCCACCGAGGTGAAGCGCATGTCCGAAATCGATAAGGAGAAGGTCGTCGGCGTATTGAATCGCATACTGGAGGCGGAGCTCGCGGGTATCGTTCGCTACACCCACTATTCGTTTCTGGTCTTCGGTTTCGGCCGCATCCCTATTGTTTCATGGCTGCGTCAACAGGCTGACGAGTCGCTTTTGCACGCGCAACAAGTCGGCGAATGGATTACGACGCTCGGCGCTTATCCTTCGCTTGCCATCGGCCAACTTCTCGATTCGCACAAGCATGACATCGCGGCGATTCTGCGTGAATCGCTTGAGTCCGAGGGAAAGGCGCTCGACTTGTATCGGGAATTGCTGTCGCTGGTCGAAGCGCGGTCAGTCGCGCTCGAGGAGTTCGCGCGGCAGATGGTCCTGGCCGAGGAAATGCATGCCGCGGAAGTCGACAAAATGCTCAGAAAGCCCGGAGATCTCGCCGCGTTTGCGGTGCGGCCGAGCTAGCTGCCGCGCCCGCCCGTCAATGCGTTGCGTTGGACCGATGCGCGAGTCGCGGACGATGCCGTGTCCTTTGCGTCTCTTTGACATCCTCCGGGACTGCACCTAACATTCGTTCGCCGCACAAAAACGCGGCGCACTATCCATGCCAAGTCTTCGTCGCACCTTCGTCCCCATAGCGCTGATCGTTTTGGCTGGCCTCGTCGTCTGGCCGCTGCGCGACCTGTTCGATGCATTCATCGACAGCCGAAGCTTCGCCTCGCCGATTACGTGGATGCTGGGAATGACCTGGGGCTTCGACTTCGCCTGGTCCATTGTTCTGGGCGCGCTGCTCGGCGCCGTTCTGCGATCGACGAGCGCGATGCTGTGGGCCGCGGCTGCCGGCATTGCCTATGGTGGGCTTAACTTCGCACTGACCCAGCATCATTTTTCGCCTTCGCTGGCATGGAACGTCTATGCATGGATTTACGGTCAATACGTCGTGTCATGCGTTGGCGCGGTCTTCGGTGCATGGCTTGTGACCAGCGCTTTGCGCACTGCCGCGGGAAATGCGCGGCGGGCGATGTGACGGCCGATTGTTGCTCGACCGTCCTTGATCCAACACGTGGCAGAAAACAAACCGCAAAGGCCCGGATGAAGCTGACGCTTGTCGGCTCCCGCTATTTTGGCGCCGCCGCGCTCGAGCGCCTGCTCAAGGAAGGCATCGAGATCGCGCGCGTCATCGTGCCCGCGACCGACGATAGGCTGGGCGTGGCGGCAACGGCCGCAGGCTTGGATGTTGTCGCGCTCGATGATCCGTCGATTGTTCCGGCCGAGGCCATTCCCGACGGGACCGATCTGATCGTGGCAGCGCACAGCCATGCGCGCGTCAGCAGCGAAGCCCTCGCGCGCTCGCGACTGGGAGGCATCGGATTTCACCCCTCGCTGCTGCCGCGCCACCGCGGGATCGCCGCCGTGGAATGGACGATCCAGGAGGGCGATCCCATCGCCGGGGGCTCGATCTACCACCTTGCCGAGCAAATGGACGCGGGGGCGATCGCGGCCCAGGACTGGTGCTTCGTGCGCAAGGGAGAGACCGCGCGCGAGCTCTGGGAGCGCGCTCTTGCACCGATGGGGCTGGACTTGCTAGTGCGCGTCATCCGCGAGGCGAAAACCACCGGCAAATTGCCGGCCACGCCGCAAGATGAGCAGTTTGCAACGCGAGCACCCATGCCCAAGAAATAGATCGACCTTACAAGAATGAACCCCACGCAAACGTCGCGAAGTCCGATGCGTAAACCGAAGGCGCGATGATGCGCGTCGACGCCATCGACCATTTTGTTTTAACGGTGGCCAGTATCGAGGAGACATGCTCCTTTTACGAGCGCATCCTGGGTATGACCACCGTTTCGTTCGGCGATGGACGCAAGGCAGTGGCTTTTGGCAGCCAGAAGATCAACCTGCACCTTGCCGGCCGCGAACACGCACCCCGTGCGCAGCATCCGGTCCCCGGTTCGGCGGATTTCTGCTTCATCACTTCGCTGCCGCTCGACACCTGTATCGCTCACGTTCGGGCGCAGGGTGTGCAAATCCTGCTGAGCCCGGTGGATCGTACGGGCGCGATCGGAAAACTGCGGTCGTTCTATTTTCGCGATCCGGATCTCAATCTTGTCGAGGTCGCCAACTGTGTCACTGCCGTTCCGACGTAGCATAAGCGCGACGGCGCAGCCATCATGGCGTACCGAATACCCGCATGATTGATGACTCAGGCCATGAGACAGTTTTCGCTTGTTACCCATTGGCACCTCGATGCACACATCGATCGCGTCTGGGAAGCCATTGTCGCGGTCGAGGATTGGCCTCGATGGTGGCGCTACGTGCATCGGGTAGAGGAGCTGGCCAGGGGCGATACCGAGGGTTGCGGCGCGCTGCGGCGCTACACCTGGTCGAGCAAGCTGCCGTACCGACTGTCCTTTGCGATGCGCGTCACCAGGGTCGAGCGACCTTGGTCGCTGGAAGGCGTCGCCGAGGGCGACTTGAGCGGCACCGGACGCTGGCATCTCGCACCCGAGGGCGCCACGACCCGCGTGCGTTACGACTGGAGCGTAGTCACGACCAAGCCGTGGATGAATGTTCTGGCGCCGCTGCTGCAGCCGGCGTTCCGCTGGAACCATAATCAGGTCATGGCGGAGGGCGGACGTGGTCTCGCGCGGCACTTGGGCGTCAACCTGCTATCGCATCGCGGCTCCGCGGCCGCCGGGTGAGCGGTCCACAGCCAGGCTCGCCCTACATGGCGTCGCCAACTGCGACGACATTCGCGCTGCGCCCGGCACGCCTCGAAGATGTCACCGAGCTCGAGACCTTGATCGCGGTCTCGGCGCGCACCTTGCTTGCGCCATGGTACTCACCGGCGCAGGTCGACGCCGCGGTCGGATCGGTTTTCGCGGTCGACACCCAGCTGATCGAAGACGGAACCTATTTCGTCGCCGCACACGGTCAGACCATGGCGGGATGCGGCGGCTGGAGCCGGCGCAAGACCCTTTTCGGCGCCGACCGGGGCCACACCTCCGATGCCGACAGCGTGCTGGACCCTGCGCGCGATCCGGCGCGGATCCGCGCCTTTTTCGTCCATCCCGCGTGTGCGCGCCGTGGCATTGGCGCGGCCCTGATGCGCCATTGCGAGCAGGCGGCGGCAGACGCAGGATTCAAGACCATGGAACTGGTGGCGACGCTTGCTGGCGAGCCCCTGTATGCAGCATCCGGGTTCGCCGCGGTCGAACGTTTCGAAATCCCGCTGGCCGACACGCTCGCCATGCCGGTAGTGCGAATGAGCAAGAACATCGCCGTTCCCTGACCGCGCCCTGATGACACGAAGCTCAATATTTCGCGACCCGTCAAGCCGATGCAAAACGCGCACGAAGTCGTCGCCCCAGCCGCGATCCATTACACTTCGCCGGTGCTCACCATAACTTCCGCCGAACGGCGCGCGCTGCGTGCCCGCGCCCATCACTTGCACCCCGTCGTCGCGATCGGCCAGCACGGTCTGACCCCTTCGGTCATTCGCGAGATCGACGTCAATCTGCGCGCGCACGAGCTGATCAAGGTGCGCGCGTTCAGCGACATCCGCGGCGAACGCGATGCGATGCTAGGGCAGATCTGCGCCAAGCTCGGCGCGGCCCCCGTGCAGCACATAGGCAAGCTGCTGATACTGTGGCGGCCGGCACCGAAAGAACCGGTGGCAAAGGAGAAATCCTCGCGCGTCACCTCCGCGCCCAGCCGGCGTTCCCCTGGCGGGGTCGTGGATCAGCGCAGGCAGGCAGGAAACATCCGGGACCCCGGCAAGGCAGGCAAGACGATGGCAAAATCCACACCGCAGGCGCGACGACCACGAAGTCCCGTCGCGAGAGCTCCGGCCAGACCGCCGTCTGCCGGTGCGTCGAGTCGGCGGGGTCCTCCCGGGGTGCCATCCGCCCCGGCATCGCGGGCGCGCCGCAGGCGCCGAGTGCCCTGAACCGGCGGGCTTGCTTCCGCCCGCCCTAGGCGCGAAATCGAGCGCCGAATCCGGCGCCGGCTTCATGATCGTCTTACCGGAGTGTAGTGTTGCGTATCGCCGGCTGGCGCTGATTCGCGGGCGCTCGCACCCCACTCGCTGCGCGAGCGGGACTTGGCTCGCTGCTCACAGCGCCCGCCGGCTTCATGATCGTCTTACGGCAGTGTAGTGTCGCGTATCGCCGGCTGGCGCTGATTCGCGGGCGCTCGCACCCCACTCGCTGCGCGAGCGGGACCTGGCTCGCTGCTCACAGCGCTAGATATAGCGGACCGCGAGTACCTCGTACTCCCGGACGCCGCCCGGCGCCTGAACTTCGGCGATATCGCCCGCACCCTTGCCGATCAGCGCCCGCGCAATCGGCGATTCGATGGAAATCTTGGACGCCTTGATGTCGGCCTCGTCGTCGCCGACAATCTGATAGCGGACCTGCGTACCCAACTCGAGATCCTCGAGATCCACCGTCGCGCCAAAAACGATCCGGCCCTCGGCATCGACCTGCGCCGGATCGACGATGTGCGCATTGGCGAGCGTGTCCTCGATGCGCGCAATTCGACCCTCGATGAAGCCCTGCCGATCCTTGGCGGCATCGTACTCGGCATTCTCGGAGATATCGCCGTGCAGGCGGGCCTCGCCAATGGCCGCGATGGCCGCCGGACGGTCCACGGTCTTCAGCCGTTGCAGCTCGCTTCTGAGCCTCTCGGCTCCGGAAACGGTCAATGGAATCTTGCTCATGAGCATTTTGTGCTACCAAATAAAAGACCGGTCACGGCAGCGCCGCTCCCGGCCATCGTTGTGTACACATCGATCTTAACGCAAAGTCGGCTTTAATGCAGCCGCCTCAGGCGACTGCGTCAGAGCAGCTTTTTCAGTGCAGCCTCTGGTGGAGCGCCTGCAGCGAATAGGGTATCAGCTCGCGCAAGCCTTGCATGCCGGTCGCCGCGGCCCGCGCCCCGGCGATGGTGGTGTAAGTCGGCACCTGATCGTTCAATGCCGCACGGCGGATGGCGTAACTGTCCCGGATGGCGCTGCGCTTCTCTTCCACGGTGTTGATCACCAGCGCGATTTCGTCGTTCAGGAGCATGTCGACGATGTGCGGGCGACCTTCGGCCACCTTGTTCACCGCCGTGACCGGCAATCCGGCCGCGGCCAGCGCCGCCGCCGTGCCACGGGTTGCCACCAGCGTGAACCCCAAGCCGACGAGCGTGCGCGCGACGTCGAGCACTCGTGGCTTATCGGGATTCTTGACGCTGACGAACACCCTGCCCGCTTTGGGAAGCCGGACACCGGCACCGAGCTGCGATTTAAGGAACGCCTCGGCAAACGTGTCACCCACTCCCATGACCTCCCCGGTGGACTTCATCTCCGGCCCCAGAATCGTATCGACACCGGGAAACTTGATGAACGGAAACACCGCCTCCTTGACCGAGAAATACGGCGGCACGATTTCGCTCGTGATGCCCTGAGTGGCGAGCGTCTGGCCGACCATGCAGCGCGCGGCGATCTTCGCCAGCGCCCTGCCGGTCGCCTTGGAGACATAGGGCACCGTCCGCGACGCCCGCGGATTGACTTCCAGCACGTACACCACACCCTGGCCGCCGTTGTCTGGCGGAAACTGAATTGCGAACTGCACGTTCATCAGCCCGACGACGTTGAGGCCGCGAGCCATCGCCACCGTCTGCCGGCGCAGCTCGTTCTGCAGCTCCTGGGAAAGCGAAAAAGGAGGGAGCGAGCACGCCGAATCGCCGGAATGCACGCCGGCCTGCTCGATGTGCTCCATGATGCCTCCGATGACAACATCCTTGCCGTGTGGGTTGTCGTCGGCAAGCGCATCGACATCGACCTCGATCGCATCATTCAGAAAACGATCGAGCAACACCGGCGAATCGTTGGAGACCTTGACCGCCTCCCGCATGTAGCGCTCGAGGTCACGCTGCTCGTGCACGATTTCCATGGCGCGCCCGCCGAGGACGTACGATGGCCGGACCACCAGCGGATATCCGATCGTGGTGGCGGCGTCGAGTGCTTCGGCTTCGGTCCGCGCAGTGCGATTGGGCGGCTGCCGCAGTTTGAGCCGGTGCAGCATTTGCTGGAAGCGCTCGCGATCCTCGGCCATGTCGATCATGTCCGGCGTCGTGCCGATGATCGGAACGCCATTCCTTTCCAGGTCGCGCGCGAGCTTGAGCGGCGTCTGCCCGCCGTACTGGACGATCACCCCGAACGGCTTTTCGATGTGGACGATCTCCAGCACATCCTCGAGAGTAAGCGGCTCGAAGTACAAGCGGTCGGAGGTGTCGTAGTCGGTCGAAACGGTCTCCGGATTGCAGTTGATCATGATCGTCTCGTACCCGTCTTCGCGCAGCGCAAGCGCGGCGTGCACGCAGCAGTAGTCGAACTCGATGCCCTGCCCGATTCGATTCGGTCCGCCGCCCAGGACGATCACCTTCTTTCTGTCGGTCGGCTGAGCTTCGCACTCGTCCTCGTAGGTCGAGTACATGTAGGCAGTCCGGGTCGAGAATTCCGCGGCGCAGGTGTCGACGCGCTTGTACACCGGCCGAATCCCGAGCGCGTGACGGCGCGCACGCACGTCGGTTTCGGTGGTCCTGGTCAGGTGCGCCAGGCGCCGGTCGGAAAAGCCCATGCGCTTGAGCGAGCGCAGACGCCCGGCCGAGATGTCCTCGAGCTTGCTCTTTTCGACTTCGAGCTCGGTATCGACGATCTCCTTGATCTGCGCCAGAAACCAGCGATCGATCTTGCTGTGTGCGTAGACTTCGTCGAGCGGCATGCCGATCGCCAGCGCGTCGGCGACGTACCAGAGCCGCTCGGCGCGCGGGTATGCCAGTTCGTCGGCGATGGTATCCGGATCGACGGTCTTGAGATTGAATCCATCGACGCCGGTCTCCAGGCCGCGCAGCGCCTTCTGCAGCGATTCCTTGAAGGTGCGGCCAATGGCCATCACTTCACCGACGGACTTCATCTGTGTCGTCAGCCGGTCGTCGGCCTGCTTGAATTTTTCGAAGGCGAAGCGCGGCACTTTGGTGACCACGTAATCGATCGTGGGTTCGAACGACGCGGGAGTCTGGCCACCGGTGATATCGTTCCTCAATTCGTCGAGCGTGTACCCCACCGCCAGCTTTGCCGCGACCTTCGCAATCGGGAAACCGGTCGCCTTGGACGCGAGCGCCGACGAGCGCGAGACGCGAGGATTCATCTCGATCACGATCATTCGCCCGTCGTCGGGATTGATCGCGAACTGGACGTTGGAGCCGCCGGTATCGACGCCGATCTCGCGCAGGACCGCGATCGACGCGTCGCGCATGATCTGATATTCCTTGTCGGTAAGCGTCTGGGCCGGCGCGACGGTGATCGAGTCGCCGGTATGCACACCCATCGGGTCAAGGTTCTCGATCGAGCAGACGATGATGCAGTTGTCCTTTTTGTCGCGCACCACTTCCATCTCGAACTCTTTCCAGCCGAGGAGCGATTCCTCGATCAGAAGCTCGCGCGTAGGCGATGAATCGAGGCCGCGCTTGCACATCTCGACGAACTCGTCCTTGTTGTAGGCGATACCGCCGCCGGTGCCTCCGAGGGTGAACGACGGCCGTATCACCGCCGGAAAGCCGATGTCGCCCTGCACCTCGAGCGCCTGCTCGAGATTGTGCGCGATGCCGGAGCGAGCCGAGGCGAGCCCGATGCGCGTCATCGCCGCCTTGAATTTCTCGCGGTCCTCAGCCTTGTCGATGGCTCTTTTGGACGCGCCGATCAGCTCGACGTCGAATTTGTTCAGCACGCCTTCGCGCGCAAGATCGAGCGCGCAGTTGAGCGCGGTCTGCCCGCCCATCGTCGGTAAGAGCGCGTCCGGACGCTCGCGCTCGATGATCTTGGCGACCATAGGCCAGGTGATCGGCTCGATATAGGTCGCGTCGGCCATCTCCGGATCGGTCATGATCGTCGCCGGATTGGAGTTGACCAGGATGACCCTGTAACCTTCCTCGCGCAGCGCCTTGCACGCCTGAGCGCCCGAATAGTCGAACTCGCACGCCTGCCCGATGATGATCGGGCCGGCGCCGATGATCAGGATCGATTCGATGTCGGTGCGTCTGGGCATGACATCAGCGCTTGAAGTTGCGCTCCCAGACCCGAGCGACGATCGGATCCTGCTCGGCCAGCGCGAGCGCGGATGCGACCCGCGGACAATGTTCGTCCACCCAGGCGCGGCCCGGCTCCCAGCGCGACAGCATCGCGGCATAGATGTCGAGCGCGGTCATTTCGCGGCCCAAAAGATACGGCGCCGGTTTCAACGCCTGCTCGAGCAGGGTCCAGTACACCTTCAGGCGCTCGACGGCGCCGTCCTTGAGCTCGGCGCGCGCCGCTTCGCTCTTCACCCATCGCTCGGGAAAGTCGACGACGCTGATCGCCGGATACATGTTGCCGGCGATGAAAACGATCCAGCGCAGCGCAAGCGCCCGGCGCGGGTCGCCGACCGCCGGCAGGATGCGCGCGGCCGGATAGCTGTCGGCGAGCATGACGATGATGGCCGCGCTCTCGGTCATGCCGGTGCCGTCGGCAAGCTTGAGCGTCGGCAACTGCGCCAGCAGGTTGACCGCCTTTAAAGCGTCGATCGCGGGCCCCGGCTTCGAGGGCTTCACCGCGTGATATGCGAATGGGACCCCGGCGCGCTCGAGCAGCACCTCGACCACTGCCGAGCCGCATCCGCGGCAACCGTAGAGCTCGATGGTGCTCATGCGCTCTCCTTCAACGCGGGCCGTTCCATCATGGCCACGAAGCGATCGAACAAGTAAGCGAGATCGTGCGGACCGGGACTCGCCTCGGGGTGTCCCTGAAAGCTGAACGCCGGCTTGTCGGTGAGCGCGATTCCCTGGAGGCTGCCGTCGAACACCGACACGTGGGTCACGCGCACGTTTGGCGAGAGCGTCGCCATGTCGACCGCGAAGCCGTGGTTCTGACTGGTGATCAAGACCTGCCCGGTATCCTTGTCGAGCACCGGATGGTTGGCGCCGTGATGGCCGAACTTCATCTTCACGGTCCGGGCGCCGGTGGCGAGGCCGAGCAGCTGATGCCCAAGGCAGATGCCGAAGGTCGGCGTACCGGCCTTTAGAAAAGCGCGGATGGCGTCGATCGCGTACGCGCATGGCTCGGGATCGCCGGGGCCGTTGGACAGAAAGACACCGTCCGGTTTCAGCGCCAACGCATCGCGGGCAGGCATCTGCGCCGGCACCACGGTCAGACGGCATCCCCGCTCCGCCAGCATGCGCAGAATGTTGTGCTTGATGCCGAAATCGTAGGCGACGACATGAAATCGCGACGCCAGCTCCGCGCGATAGCCCTCGCCCAGCGCCCACGTGCTCCCGCTCCAGTCGTATGGCGCGGTACAGCTTACCACCTTGGCCAGGTCGAGCCCCGCCATCGACGGTGCCGCTCGCGCGACCTCGATGGCTTTCTTTTCGTCGACCGCGCCAGCCCCAGTCATCAGGCAACCGTTCTGGGCGCCTTTTTCGCGCAGCATCCGCGTCAGTTGACGGGTGTCGATGTCGGCGATGCCGGCAACTCCCGCGTCGCGAAGATAGGAAGAAAGATCGAGCATCTTGCGCCAGCTCGCCGCAACGCACGGCAGGTCGCGGATCACCAATCCGGCGGCGAAGATGCGCTTGGACTCGACGTCTTCGGGGTTGACGCCGGTGTTGCCGACGTGCGGATAGGTCAGCGTGACGATCTGCCCGGCGTAGGAAGGATCGGTGAGGATTTCCTGGTAGCCGGTCATCGCGGTGTTGAACACCACCTCACCGGCATTGGGTGATTCCGCGCCAATGGCCCGGCCGCGGAACACTGTCCCGTCAGCGAGCGCAAGGATCGCGGGGACGTGGGCGGCAGACACGGCGTATTTCCTCGAATCTAGGGTACTGAGTCAGAAATTCGCTCGATAGTTCGCGGCGAAAACGGCCACCATGCTGCGTTACTCGGCCTCACCGTACCAAGAGGTACGCTTTCGGCCTCGTGCCTTGCCTGGCGGCCGTTTTCATCCGCTCCTTTATCTTCGGAACTTCTGACTCAGTACCCAGCAGTAGATATGCGAAGCGGGGAGGCCAGTAGTGGCTTCCCCGCTCTCGGAAGCGGCGAATTATACCGCAGCCGCGGGCTCGCCGCTATCGGGAAACACTTCGCCCGGCGTGCTGCTTAAGTAGCAGTGTGCATTTAATACGCCACGCTGAAGCCTCCGTCGACGAACAGGATGTGGCCGGTCACATAGTCCGCGGCGCTCGACGCCAGGAAGACCGCGGCGCCGGCGA
>DASXBW010000018.1:0-5512 GCA_036491495.1 Casimicrobiaceae bacterium | reverse complement strand
TGGACCTGGCAAGCAGCGCGACGTGTCAGTCGTTTGCGGCGCGTGCCGCAAGCGCTCCCGCGCTGTCCATGCTCCTGCGGAATGGCTGTCATTCCCGGCAACCATCTGGTCATTCGCGCGCGCTTGCGTACCCTGCACGTCTTAGCCCGCACCCCGCCATCGTGCGCCTTCGATAGGAACACCGACGTGAAGAAAGCCAACCTTGTCGTTTCGGACCAGTCCGTGATGAGCAACGTGAATCGTCGAGAGTTCATAGCGACGACCGGGGTGGCCGTCGGCGGCGTGGTTGCGACAACTGTCTTGACCACGGAAATCGCCGAGGCCAAGGCGCTGCCAGCAGGGCAGATGGGGGTGACGCTTGTCGTCAACGGACAGCCTCGGCATGTGTCGGTCGAGCCGCGCACGACACTGCTGGATGCATTGCGCAACCAGGCCGGACTGACCGGCACCAAGAAAGGCTGCGATCGCGGCGAATGCGGGGCGTGCACCGTGCACGTCGAGGGCCGACGCATCCTTTCCTGCCAGACGCTGGCGGTAATGCAACACGGCAAGAAGATCACGACGATCGAGGGCCTGGAAAGCAACGGCAAGCTGCATCCCGTCCAGGCTGCTTTCATCGAGCACGACGGATTCCAGTGCGGCTACTGCACGTCCGGGCAGATCATGTCGGGCGTTGCCGTGATTCATGAGGCGAAGCTGGGCTGGCCGAGTGCGGCGACCGCAGACGTCGCCGCTGCGTTCAAGCCTTCCGATCTGTCGCGACCGGAGATCCAGGAGCGCATGAGCGGCAACCTCTGTCGCTGTGCCTGCTATCCGAACATCGTGGATGCCGTCAGTGCCGCGGCCAAGAGGAGCGCGTGATGCAGCCATTCGCCTTCTCCGCGGCGCACGACGTGGCGCAAGCCATCGCGATCCACAAGTCTAGCCCCGACGTCGCCTACGTCGCCGGCGGGACCGACCTCCTGGGGTTGATGAAGGACAGAGCCCAGCTACCTACCCACGTGGTCGACATCAACGCGATCCCGGGGCTAGCAAAGATCCAGCTGATGCCGGACGGCAGCCTTCGCATCGGAGCGCTCGCCCGGATGAGTGAGGTCGCCGCGAATCTCGATGTGCGGCGCCACTTCCCGGTCATCTCCGAAGCACTCTTGCTCTCGGCGTCCGGACAGCTGCGGAACATGGCCTCCATCGGCGGCAACCTCATGCAGCGCACTCGCTGCGCGTACTTCCGCGACAGCGACGGCGCGGCCTGCAACAAGCGGCAGCCCGGATCCGGCTGCTCGGCGCTGCACGGACACAACCGCGACCACGCCATCCTAGGATGGTCCGAGTCTTGTGTCGCCACGCATCCCTCGGACCTGGCGGTGGCCCTTGCCGCGCTTGACGCCTCCGTCCGCGTTCGCAGCGCCGAGGGAGAAAAGACGATTCCGCTTGGCCAGTTCCACAACCTGCCCGGAACCACGCCACAGATCGATACCGCACTGCGGCGCGGCGACCTGGTCGTCGGCGTCGACGTTCCGCCTGCGGCCGAAGCCAGGCGTTCGCACTACCTGAAGGTGAGGGACCGGCAATCGTTCGAGTTCGCGCTCGTCTCTGCCGCCGTCGCGGTCGCCACCGATGGGCGCCGCATCCGGTCCGCCAGGATCGCCATAGGCGGGGTGGCCCACAAGCCGTGGCGACTGACCGCCGCCGAAGCGGCGCTGCGCGGGGTCTCGCTGGACGATGCGGCAGCAGTGAGGGGTGCGCTAGCGGGCGCGTTCGCCGACGCCCGGCCGCTCGAACGGAACCAATTCAAAGTTGAACTCGCACAGCGCACCGTTGCGAGGGCACTGCAGACCGCGGGAGCACGAGCATGACAGCTGTTGGCCAACCCCTGAGTCGCCTCGATGGTCGACTCAAGGTCACGGGCGGCGCCCAGTATGCCGGCGACATTCCGCTGAGCGGCACCGTCCATGGGGCCATCGTGCACAGCACGATCGCCAACGGACGGGTGACCTCCATCAAAACGGCGCCGGCGGAGGGAGCGCCGGGCGTGCTGGCGGTTCTGACCTCCAAGAACATGCCGCGTTTCAACCCAACGCCAAAGCCGTGGAGCCATCTGCATCCGCATGGGCAGGGCTACTTGCCCATGCAGGACGACGTCATCTACTACAACGGTCAGCCGGTGGCCGTCGTGGTTGCAGAGACGCTGGACCAGGCAGCCTATGCCGGAACTCTGGTAGAGGTGAGCTATGAAGCCAAGGCCCCCAGCGTGTTTGGCCCCGACTCGGAAAAGGACGCGGTTGACCCGCCGCAGTTCCTTTGGCCCGTCAATTCGAGTGTCGGGGACGCAGGCAAGGCGATCGCGGGTTCGGAGGTCAAGATTCAGGGCACCTACTGGATACCGGACCGCCACCACATGCAAATGGAGCCTCACACCACCCTCGCTGCGTGGGACGACCAGGGGGTCTTGACGCTCTTTGATGCGACCCAGCACATCTCCGGCACTCGCGAGCTGTTCAGCATCGTGCTCGGCATGCCTGCGGAAAAGATCGAGGTCGTGTCCCGGTTCGTCGGCGGCGGCTTTGGAGGCAAGGCCTATGTGTGGCCGCACCAGCTGCTCGCGGCCGCGGCGGCCAAGCATGTGCATCGGCCCGTGAAAATCCAGCTCACGCGAGCCCAGATGTTCTCAATGGTCGGCCATCAGTCGGCGATCATTCAGACCATCTCGCTCGGAGCAGACAAGCAAGGCAAGCTCAAGGGCATCAAGCACGACAGCATCTCGGCCACACCGCTGTTCGACAGTTACATCGAGTACGCGGCGAATTGCACACGGTCGCTGTGGGCCGCGAGCGGCGGGATTGCGACGGGTCACAAGGTGGTCCACGTCAACCGTAACACGCCCACGGCGATGCGGCCACCGCACGAAGCTCTGGGGCATGTCGCGCTCGAAGGCGCGATGGATGAGCTTGCCTATGCCACGGGCGTGGACCCGGTGCAACTGCGGCTGCTCAACGACACACAGGTGGACCCCTTGACGGGGCGACCGTTCTCGACGCGTGCGATGCGCGAGTGCCTGCTGCAAGGAGCAGAGCGTTTCGGCTGGTCCCGGCGAACGCAGGAACCGCGTTCCATGCGAGACGGAAAATATCTGGTCGGCCAAGGGGTTGCCTCGGCGATCTACACGCACTGGAAGTGGCCCGGCACCGCCAAGGTCGTGTTGCGCGCCGATGGGTCGGCGGTCGTGCTGACCGGCGCTCACGACCTCGGCACCGGTACGTACACGGTGATGCGCCAGGTGGCCGCCGATGCGCTGGGCGTGAGGGCGGAAAAGGTCGATGTTCAGCTGGGCAGCACGCGGCTTCCGCCGACGAACCCGGCCATCGGCTCGGCAACGATGGCCAATACGGGCTCTGCGGTCTTTCTCGCGGGGCAAGACGCGCGCGACCGGGCGATCAAGCTGGCCGTCTCGGGGCGCAACGCGCCCTTCGCGGGAGCGTCCACGGCCGACATCACCGCCGAGAACGGCGAGCTCATCTGGTCCAACCAGGGACGGCGGATCTCGTACGCGCAGTTGCTCAAACAGCATCGCATGCAGGAGCTGACCGGCAGCGGCAACTACGACCCCGTTTGGGAACACCTGGGGCCGAAGGCGATCTTCAGCTACTCGGCGGTCTTCGCAGAGGTGAAAGTCGACGAGGAGCTGGGACTCGTCCGGGTGAGTCGCTTCGTCGGCACGTACGACGCCGGCAACGTCATCAATCCGCGAACGGCGCGCAGCCAGGCGATCGGCGGGATCATCTGGGGCGTTGGTCAAGCCCTGCTCGAACACTCTGACTGGGACCCTCGGACAGCTCGGTACATCAACCGGAACTACTCGGGCTATCTGGTGCCGACGAACGCGGACATTCCGTACCTGGACATCGCGTTCGCGGGCAGCTTCGATCCGGATGCGAGTCTTGTCGGCGCCAAGGGACTCGGTGAACTGACAGGGGTGTCGGTCGCGCCTGCGATCGCCAATGCCGTCTATCACGCCACGGGCAAGAGAATTCGCGAGTTGCCGATCACGGTCGAGAAGGTGATCTAGCGGTTGCCGCGGAGCCGAGCTCGATGGCAACCGGACCCCGAGCCGTCGCTCAAGCTTGTGGAGATCGGCCGTTCGCGGACGCGAGGGATCGGCTAGAAGAGGCGTTTCGAACGCGCTTGTTCATTGCTGGCGGAACGCTCCGGTCATGTGGTCTGCCAGCGCACGCGCGGCGGCCTTTGCCGCGCGTCCGGAGGGAAACACTGCGTGCACGTCCACTGATCCCATCTGCCAATCAGGCAGGACCGAAACGAGCGAGCGGTTCGCGAGCTCCTTGCGGGAGGCGATGATGCCGGTCGTCGTGATTCCGAGGCCGGCGACGGCGGCCGTCACCGCGCCTTCATTCGACGAAACGACAAGGCGGCCTTCCAAACGAAGCGAGACGCGGCGCCCGTCCTTCTCGAATGTCCAGCCCTCTGTGCCCATCGGGCCGGAGATGATGGCGTGCGAGCTCAGATCGGCGGGAGCCTTGGGGCGACCGGCGCGGCGCAGGTAGGCCGGCGAGGCAACCAGCACGCGTTCGACGCTGCCGAGCCGGCGCGCCGTTGCCGTGGAATCGCCGAGCGTGCCGAAGCGAAAGGCGACGTCCACGCCTTCGGCGATGAGCGCCTGTCGCTCATCGTAAACGAGCAAAACGATCCGCAGCTTCGGGTGACGCGCGAGAAAATCGCCGAGCCTCGGAATGACCGCGTGTTGGGTGAAGCTGGAAGCGGCCGCTACCCGCAGGACGCCGCGCAGCTCTCCGGTGCCGCGCGCTGCGTGCTCGGCTTCGTCGAGCGAGGCGAGGATCACTTCCACGCGCGCGAGGTATTCGGCGCCCGCTTCGGTCAACGACAGCACGCGCGTGCTTCGCGTGAAGAGCGTCGCGCCGATCTCTTTCTCCAGGGTCGCGACGATGCGCGAGGCCCAGGGCTGCGACATCCCGAGCTCGCGGGCCGCGCGCGAGAAGCTGCCGGCGCGCGCGACGCGCACGAAAAGCCGCAAGGCGACCATGCGGTCCGTCATGACGTCTTCGATTCATTCACCGGACGAATGTATGTCAGTCCTGCCTGGCCTCTACCGGCCGAGCCGACGGCGGCGCACATTGGTAACACAGCCTAAGCGGCACCGACCGAAGGAAAGCCAATGACACTGCCCGAGAGACTCGCCGCCTTCCGCGCCAACTTCGAGGCTGGCGGTCCTCCGTATTACGCGCCCACGTGGGTTCACGAGCTGATGCATCGTGCGACCGACGAGCTGATCGCGTCCGGCGCCGCAAGGCGTGCGCTCAAGGCCGGCGATCGTGCGCCGGAATTCGTCCTGCAGGACGCCGATGGTCGCGAGGTCTCGTCGCGAGACCTGCTGGCGAAGGGGCCGCTCGTGGTGACGTTCTATCGCGGCGTCTGGTGTCCGTACTGCAATCTGGATCTCGAGGCGCTTCAGGAAGCGTTGCCGGCGATCGCCGCGCTC
>DASXBW010000017.1:0-22687 GCA_036491495.1 Casimicrobiaceae bacterium | reverse complement strand
TAACGCCGATCGTTTTCGTGGATGTCATACGGCGTACGTTAGCGCGCGCAATCCGGGGAGTCGTCAGCGAAACGTCTGCGTTGCGTGGGAATTCGGTGGAGATTGCGAGTGCCGTCGTCAGCGGAATCATGGCGAGCATGGTGGCGGCGGCGGTCAGCACAACGGGGTAAATGTGGATGAGACACAGCCCGATCTTGTCTCATCGATTTCGATCTTGATTGGGGCCTCGGCTGCGGCTCGAACGCGTGCCCCGCTATGGCACGGTGACGCCAACAGTGAGCATCGCTCCTGCGCTACCGATGAAAACGAGTTCGGAGCAGAACCGGTTGAAACAGTAGCCCACGGACGGCACGATCGTGGGGGCAACCCCCGAACCGTTCAAGGGAATCTTGTGTTGATACTGGCCACGGTAACCATGGACGAGGCCGCCCGATAACTTGAAATACAGAGGCTGCAACCTCTCGAATGGCCAGAACCGGTAGCCACCATACACATACTGCGATGCCTGGCCGTAGGAGTTGTTGAACGCGCCCGCACCGATGAGCCACCGCTCCGTGACGTTCCATTCGACGACTATCGCATCCTGATGATCGTCGTGCGCGGCGTCGTCGCGAAAGTGGCGAGTATAGATACTCGTTTCGAAATAGAACCGATCAGTTCGCCACGGTTCTGGCGCATCCCAGACAGAGATCGTGGTTGATGGCGGCTCGGGCGTGGTCGATTGCGCCACGTCAGGACCCGATGACGATGACTGTGCGTGCACGACCCCCGTTGATGCAATCACGGCGACCATGACAAATACGGCGATGCGACACTGCAGCCGAGTCGCCACGATCAACGCGGTGCCGCTGGCGAATCGAGCACAAGCGTGACATGCAGTACACCTTCGGCGTATCGAGTCGTCATTGAAAGCCCACTGCGACGGAATACCGCGAGCATAGGTTCGTTCTCTTGGAGCACGTATCCCTCGAACTCGCCTACTCCCTGGTCTCGCGCAATGCTGGCGAGATGCTGCAGCAGCCGGCTTGCGATGCCCCGTCCCTGCCAGGCTTCTGCGACAGTGAAGCCTATCTCCGCCGTGCGGCCGAGCACCGCGTAGCTACCTTCGCCGATGATGAGTTCTTCGCATCCGCTTGGCACGGTGGCCACCAGTCCCACATGGTTCCCTTGGCTGATTTCGTCGAGCCAACGCAGGTCGTCTTCGCTCAGAGTCCTTTTCGGGTAAAAGAAGCGTGTGCGAATCGTCTGAGGCTGGAGATGAAGAAAGGCTTTGACAAGGCGCTCCTTGTCATCTGGGCGCATGGCCCGGATGGTCACCTCGTTGCCGTCCTTCAGCGCTTCCTTAGCGAGATAGGTCGCTACATTCGACATGTGAGCCCTCAGACACCATGGCAGGGCAGCTGACCAACGAAAACAGCCTACGGATGCGAGAGAGCAATACGTCGCGGCGCGCTGGCCTCATGAGCACGAAACCTCCGCCGCCAGGTCAACCATAGGTGTAGAAACCACGGCCCGTCTTGCGACCGAGATAGCCCGCGGCGACCATCTCCTTGAGCAGCGGCGCCGGCCGGTACTTCGGATCGTTGAAATCGCGGTAGAACACATCCATGACCGCGAGAAGCACGTCGAGGCCGATCAGGTCGGCAAGCGCGAGCGGTCCGATCGGATGGTTGCAGCCCAGCTTCATCCCGTCGTCGACCTCCTGCGCGCTCGCTATCCCTTCCGCGTACAGGAACGCCGCCTCGTTGAGCATCGGGCATAAGAGACGGTTCACGACGAACCCTGGGGAATTCCTCACCACGATCGGCGTTTTGCCGAGTCGCTTCGCCAGCGCGCCGGCGGCCTCCACGGTCGCGTCGTCGGTCTGCAAGCCGCGGATCACCTCGACCAGCGCCATCATCGGCACCGGGTTGAAGAAGTGCATGCCGATGAGGCGCTGAGGACGCTTCGTCGCCGCGGCGAGCTTCGTGATCGAGATCGATGAGGTGTTGGTCGCCATGGTCGCCTCGGGCTTCGCGACCTCGTCGACTTGCTTGAGGATCTTCACCTTCATCGCCTCGTTCTCAGTCGCGGCTTCGATGACAAAGTCGCAGTTGCGGAGCGCGCCATAGTCCGTCGTGCCGTCGATGCAGTTCAACGCGGCGTCCTTATCGGCCGCGGACAGCTTCGCCTTCTTCACCAGCCGATCGAGGCTCGACGACACGGCGTTGCGCCCGCGCGCGACCGCGGCCTCGTCGACGTCGATCATCGTGACCGAAAGCCCAACGACAGCGCACGCCTGCGCGATGCCGCTACCCATGGTGCCGGCGCCGATAACGCCGATCGTTTGCAGAGATGTCATATGGAATATCCCTCAATATCCGTCGCTCGTGTCGGGAGCGATGTTTCCCATCCAAAGTTTCATTCTCGTTCTTCTGAGCCCTCGGGCTGTTCGCGCCGTCTCGGATCTCTTCAAGCCATGATGTTCACGCCGCCGTCGACGTACAGCGTTGCACCGGACAGCCGGCGTGCGTAGGGGGTGGCGAGGAATGCGCAGGTGAAGCCGACGTCCATGATGTCGGCCAGCTCGCCAATCGGCGCGCGCTGTGCGGCCTCGTTCAGGAGCAGATCGAAGCCCTTGAGCGAGGACGCCGCGCGCGTCTTGAGCGGCCCAGGCGAGATCGCGTGCACGCGGATGCCCTTGCCGCCAAGCTCGAAGGCGAGATAACGACACGACGCCTCGAGCGCCGCCTTCACAGGGCCCATCACGTTGTAGTTCGGCACGACCTTGTTGGCTCCGTGATAGCTCATCGCGAACATGGATCCACCGTTCTTCATCAAGGGAGTCGCCAGCCGCGCCATGCGCACGAAGGAATGGCAGGAGATGTCCATCGCCTGCTTGAAGCCCTCGGCCGAACAATCGATGAGCGGCCCCTGCAAGTCCTGCTTCGGCGCGTAGGCGATCGAGTGGACAAGGATGTCGAGTTGGCCCCACTCCTTCGTGAGCCTGTCGAACACCGCCTCGAGCATGCCCGGCGTGGCGACATCGAGCGGCATGAAGATCGATGCACCGAGCTCTTTGGCGAGCGGCTCGACGTAGGTCTTCGTCTTCTCGTTGACGTAGGTGATCGCGAGCTCGGCGCCCAGCTCACGGAACGCCTTCGCGCATCCATAGGCAATCGAATACTGGTTCGCCACCCCGACGACAAGCGCTTTGGCGCCTTTGAGCACGGGCGGCGGAATTTCGACGGTCATGATCCTTGATCTCCTAGATTTGCATCTGCGGCACCTGCGGCGGCACGATCAGGCTTGCCTCGGTCGCCGCGAGCACCTGCTGCACCGAAACACGCCGGGTGCGGTCTCGCGGAGCGTCCGGCGACCACCCTCGAACGAGATTGCCGCGAGCTCCGTGACCACCAGGTCGACAGCGCGCACCGAAGTTAGCGGCAGCGTGCATCGCTTGACGATTTTCGATTTGCCCTTGGCGGTGTGCTGCATGGCGACCACCACGCGCTTCGCCCCGGTCACCAGGTCCATGGCGCCGCCCATGCCCGGAACCATCTTCCCCGGGATCATCCAGTTGGCGAGCTGTCCCCGCTCGTCGACCTGCAATCCTCCAAGCACTGTCATGTCGACGTGTCCCCCGCGGATCAGGCCGAACGACACGGCGCTGTCGAACGTGCAAGCCCCGGGTATCGCGCTAACGGGTGTTCCGCTCGCGTCGGTCAGGCGCGGTTGCGCCATACCCTCTTCGGGTATCGGGCCCGTACCGATCAGTCCGTTCTCGGACTGAAAGAAAATGTGCATGCCGGCCGGTACGTAATTCGCCACGAGCGTAGGAATGCCGATGCCGAGATTCACGAGCATAGCGTCGCGCAGCTCCAGCGCGATGCGCTTGGCAATGATGGTCTGGGAATCCATGGTCAACGGGCAACGAGGTAATCGACGAGCGGCGCGGGCGTCATCACGTGGTCCGGAGAGATGGTGCCCACCGGCACGGTATGCTCTGCGTCGACGATGACCGTCTTCGCAGCCATGGCGATCACCGGATTGAAATTGCGCGCCGTCAGCGCGTACGTGAGGTTGCCGAGATAGTCGGCTAGAAACGCCTCCACCAGCGCGAAGTCCGCGGCAAGCGGCGTTTCCAGCAGGTACTCGCGACCGTCGACCTCGAGTTTGCGCTTGCCTTGCTCCACGACGGTCCCGACGCCGGTGGGCGTGAGGATGCCTCCGAGTCCGTAGCCCGCCGCGCGGATACGCTCGATAAGCGTGCCCTGGGGGACCAGCTCGACCTCCATCTCTCCCGAGAGCATCTTTTGCTGCGTTTCGGGATTGAGCCCGATGTGGCTCGCAATCAGCTTGCGAACGAGCTTTGCTGTGATGAGCTTGCCTATTCCTCTACCGGGCATCGCTGTGTCGTTGGCGATCACCGTCAGGTCGCGCTTGCCCTGCCTGACCAGTTCATCGATCAGGCGCTCCGGCGTGCCGACCCCCATGAAGCCGCCGATCATCAGGCTTGCGGCGTCGGGAATCTTCGCCACGAGTCGGTCGAGGGGTAGGGTCTGCATCGCGTTTCCTGGTGGAAGCCGAGCCGCGATGTCAGTCCGCCGCGCGGACATCCGTCCGGGCGAGCAACGCCTGCGTGTGCCGTGCGATCATCAGCTCTTCGTTGGTCGGGATTACCCAGACCGAGGCGCCGCTTAGCCCCTTACTGACGCGCGGACCGCCGGCTGCGTTTGCCGCCGCGTCGAGCTCTATCCCCAGCCAGCGCGCATCGCGGCACACCCGCTCGCGCAGGGCCGCGCTGTTCTCGCCGATCCCGGCCGTGAAGACGACGGCGTCCAGCCCGCCGAGCGCAGCCGCGAGCGAGCCGAGTTCGCGGCCGATTCGGTAAACGTAGAGGTCGATCGCGGCCTTCGCACCTGGCTTGTCGCTTTCAAGCAGGGCGCGCATGTCGCTGGAAAAGCCCGATACGCCGAGCAGGCCCGACTGCTGATAGAGGAGCTTCTCGATTCCGCGTGCATCCATCTTGAGCTCGTCGAGAAGGTAGAGGATCACGCCCGGGTCCAAGCTGCCGCACCTTGTTCCCATCGGCAGGCCGTCGACCGCGGTGAATCCCATCGTGCTCGCGACGCTGCAGCCGTTCGTGATCGCGCACATGCTGGAACCGTTGCCAAGATGCAGCACGATGAGCCTGCCGGCGGCGGCTTTCGCGTCGTAGGTCGGCAAAGCCTGCGCGATGTACTCGTAGGAGAGCCCGTGGAATCCATAACGTCTTACGCCGCGGTCGGTGATCGACCGCGGCAGTGCGAATGCCTGCGCCACCTCGGGCTGGGCACGGTGGAATGCGGTGTCGAAGCAAGCGACCTGCGGCAGCTCCGGCGCGCGTTTCAGGAGGGCGCGGATTAGAGCCAGGTTGTGCGGCTGGTGCAGAGGTGCGAGCGGAACGTACTTGTCCAATGCCGACAGCACCGTCGCATCGACGCGAACCGGTCGGCTGTACTCGAGCCCGCCGTGAACGACGCGGTGTCCGACTCCTGTCAGGGGCTGCTTGCCGAGCTCCGCGCGCAGGAAGGCGACCAGATAATCGAGCGCGCCATCGTGCCCAAGCTTGACGCCATCGCCCCAGGACTTCTCGCCCAGGGTCTTCCCGTGCCGATCCTTGGCGACGAAACGTGGCGCGCTAAGGAGGCCTTCGATTTGTCCGCGCACGGTCAAGTCGAGCGCGTTGCCACGCTCGGCGAAGAGCGAGAACTTCAGGCTGGAGGAGCCTGCATTGAGAACGGCAATCGCATCGGCCACGTCACACCACCGCTTTCGTGCCCGCTTCGCGGCGAGCCTTCGCGACCAGCACGGCCACCGCACAGGACGCGAGACGCGTCAGCAGCGAGTCCGCCCGGCTCGTGAGGATGATGGGTACGCGCGCTCCGAGCACGATGCCGGCCGCATCGGCGCCCGCGAGGAACGATAGGCTTTTCGCCAGCATGTTGCCGGCTTCGAGATCGGGCACGACTAACACGTTGGCGCGGCCTGCAACGGGGGATTCGATCTTCTTGATCTTGACCGACTCCAGGCTGATCGCATTGTCGAGCGCGAGCGGCCCGTCGAGAATCGCCCCGGTGATCTGCCCGCGGTCGGCCATCTTGCATAGCGCCCCGGCCTCCACCGTCGAGGGCACCTTCGGGTTGACGGTCTCCATCGCGGAGAGTATCGCCACACGCACCTCCGGGAAGTGGAGCGCGTGCGCGAGGTCGATCGCGTTCTGGATGATGTCGACCTTCTCTTCCAGCGTAGGTGCGATGTTCACCGCCGCATCGGTCACGATGAGCGGTTCTGCATAGCTGGGCACATCCATCACGAAGCAGTGGCTGACGCGGCGCGCGGTGCGCAGCCCTGAATCGCGTCGAACGACGGCGCCCATCAGCTCGTCGGTGTGCAGGCTCCCCTTCATCAGCGCCTCGGCCTTGCCCTCGCGAACGAGATCGACCGCCTTTTCGGCGGAGGCATGACTGAAAGGCGCGTCGACGATTGGCAGCCCCGAGATGTCGATCTTGTTCTGCCTGGCCACTTCCTCGATGCGCGTGCGCGGGCCGACCAGGATCGGAGCGATGAGGCCCATCCGAGCCGCGTCGACCGCGCCCTGCAACGAGCTCTGGTCACACGGGTGCACGACCGCGGTTGGTGTCGGCGGCAGCGTCTTGCAATCGTCGACGAGGCGCTGATATTTCTCGTGGGCATCCGCCTTCCCCGGTTCGCGTGCCACCGCAGCCGCACCTTCCGTGGTCCGCTGTTTTTGCGTGGTCATGCTAGGCTTCTCGCGCGGCCTTCTTCGCGAGCGCGACGCGCGGCTTCGCAATCGTCACCCGAGCACTGCCTGGGGGCAGCCGAGAACGGCGCCGCGACCCGGCCGGCCGGCGCTCCACTGCACCGAGCACGCGGCGGATACGGGCGAGCATCGCTTTCTGCGCGGTCGACGGCCGGATGCGTTGCATGCGCGGGTCGGCGAGCACGCGTTCCAGCAGCGTTAGCAGCCGATTCCGGTCTTTCCGGTCGGCGACCAGCACAGGCAGCGTCTCGACTGCCTTTTTCGGCTCGTAGCGCGCGATGATCTCCTGTTCGCCGCCGATACGGCGCAGCGCGTCGGGCGCCAACTCCGGCAGGAATTCGCGGTACTCTTCGATCAGATCGTGTGCGAGCTGCAGCCTCGAAAGCGGAAGAGGCTTGTCCTCGTGCGCCATCAGGAATGCGACACGCGCGAGTGCCTCGGGGTAGCCACCGTTGTCGATCGAAGCCAACGCTTCCTTCACGGAGGGAAGGTCACGAGGGTCGTCGACCGGCCGAGTGGCGGTTTCGATGCCCCTTTCGTCGTCGAGATAGAAGGCGAACAGGTTCGCGTAGACTTGGAAGAAGGTGGCTTCGGCCACCGTGTCGCGCAGTGCGCGATAGCAATCGAGAGAAGCGCTTGTCAGCTCCGACACCGACGACTCGAGCTTGCGGGCCGGATCGTCTGGCGCCAGCACCTGACGCTGTGCCTTCACCGCCTGCGCAGTCGGCGCGAGCCACCATAGACAGGGATTGAGGTCCGAGATCGACCAGCGCTGCAAACGCAATGGGTGAAATTCGCGCGAGAGCTTCGCGGTGTACTCGTTCGAGAGTGCTTGTACCAGCGGCCGTCCGAAGAGTTCGTATGCGCGCTGATTGAATTCCGAGACCGCCTTCACGGCTTCGAACGGTCGCTCATCGGCACGTTTGAAGCGATTCAGGCGCGCAATGATGTCTTCCACACGCAGCTCGACGAAGCTCACCTCGTACGCCGGTTTGCCGCCGCGACCCTTCTGTTCCGCGATCTGCATCCCGTACAGGCCCGGCGGCAGCGCCTCGATCGACTTCAGCACCGACGCGATCTGAGTTCCCTCCTTCTTCGCGACCTTGCCGGAAACGAAGATGCCGAGATGACCGACGTCCTCGTGCATCAAGCCAACGATCACCTGGCCGCGGGCCTTGATCTCCTCAGTGCTGCCGTACACATCGGCGACCCAGTTGAAGGCCTGCTGCGGCGGCGTGATGTTGTCGCCCGCCGAAGCGAACAAGACGATCGGCACCTTGATGTCACGCAGGTCGAAACCTTTGCTCGGTCCCGCCTTCACGGCGCCGGACCACACCTTGTTGCCGACGAAGAGATTTTGCGTGATCCACTCGATCTCTTCGCGGTTCAGCAGGTAATAACCGCCCCACCAGCGCTCGAACTCGAGAAAGCGTGGCGCCTCTGTGTCGATGTTGGCGAACACCTGGTAGTACTTGCCCCAGAAGGTATTGGCCGGGTTCAGGTTCTCGAAGTTCTGCACCAGATGCGCGCCGTCGAACTTGCCTGCGCCGAGGTCAGACGTGAGCGAGGCGAGCCAGGTGCCGCCCAGCAGCCCTCCGGAATAGCGCATCGGATTGTCTCCCTCGCCCTCGCTCCAGGCGCCGCCCCAGTAGGACATCGGCGCGCCGACGATCACGATCGGACCGGTGTCGTCGGGATTGGCAGCGGCGAGCATCATCGCCGCCCAGCCGGCCTGACAGTTGCCTACGATTCCCGGCTTCGGGGCATCCGGATGAAGCTCGCGCACACGATGCACGAACTCGCGCTCGGCGTTGCATACGTCGAGCAGCGTTTGTCCCGGCTGGGGCTCCGGGAAGAAGATGACGAAGTACACCGGATGCCCTTCGTGCAGCGCCACTCCAACCTGCGAATCGTCCTTGAAGCCGCCGATGCCGGGGCCGTGGCCGCCGCGCGGGTCGATGATCACGTACGGGCGACGCTTCGCATCAACCGTGACGCCCTTGGGCGGAATGATGCGCAGCAGCGCGTAATTGACGGGACGCTTGAACGAGCGCCCGTCCATCACGATCTCGTAGTCGAAGCGCAGAACCGGCGGCAATCCTTGGCGCTCGTGTTCGATGAAGTTGTTGCCGCGCTGGCGCAGCGTATCCCAGAACAGGATGGAGCGCTGCGCGAAGTCGACGGCGTATCGCGCGCCGCCTGCCCAGAGTTGCGACAGCGAGGTCGGATTCGTCGTCAACGCGGCGACCTGCTCGCGTGCCTGTTGCGCCCGCTCGTTGAAGCGATCGAGCGCGTGGGTCGTGCGGGTCTGCAGCAGCTGCGCGACCTTCGGGGATACGTCGTGGCTCTGGGAAAGCTTTCTAGCCAAATTGCTCATGGTGCCCTTCTTACTTGATCGCTACCCATCGAACTGCGGTAGCAGGAATGGAGTGGGGTTTGCAGCGATGTCATGCGCTCAGATTAGCGTCTCGCGCCTGCAGAGTCGTCAGCGAAACGTCTGCTTTCGATGGGAATTCTGTCTGGAGCTCTTTCAACCACGGCTTCCGCCGGGCTGGAGGGCTCGAACGCTGCGCGGCGAGGCGCCAAGCCTGACGACTTATGATCTTCCTGTATCCGCGCATGAGACTTGGACCCGCGCGCCGCAGGTGTGCGAGCGGATGCGTGATCAGGTGGAGACGCTCACCGGGACGCGTGCTGCGGCGCCGGCAGTTGCGCGAGTTCAACGTCCAAGGTCGCGCGCCTGCCGCTCCTCATGATGTCGATCGACACGTTCGCGCCGGGATCGGCACCGAAGGCGCAGCGCGCGCGACGGCGTCGCGATGAAGAGTCGTCAGCGAAACGTCTGCATTCGATGGCCTTTCCACAACGGCTCCCGCCGGGTTTGAGGGGTCAGGACCGAACTCTGCGCGGCGCCAGTCGCCAATCGATTCGTCGATCACCAGGATGCGCCCGACTAGACGAGTCCATAGGCTTTGAGTTGCCTCGCTGTGCTCGAGACGAAGACTTTGAGCACGACAATAGTCGGAATCGCGAGCAGCATCCCGACTACGCCGAACAAGATGGCGCCGCCGAACACTCCGATCACCACCACGAGCGGGTGGAGCTCGACGGCACCGCCAAGAACCAGTGGCTCGTAGATGACGTTCTTGAGCAGTTCGGCAAGTCCCACCGCCACAATCACCCAGATCCAGACGTTCTCCATATCGACGGCGGGCAGCAGCGGCTGGATCTCCTCCGCCAGGACGACATACCCCAGCCCCCCCAGCACTGCGATCACGGAGCCGACGTACGGAACCATGTTCGTAGCCGCCGAGAGAAGCCCGATGGCGATCGCCCAGCGCAGAGGAACGCCGACGATCGTGAGCAACAGCGCCACGGTAAAGCCGAGCAACGCGCCCTCGAGGAACATGCCGCGCACGTAGTTGCCCACCGCGTGGTCGAGGTCAGCCATGACTGTTAGCGCCGGTTCGAACAGACGGTTGGGAACCATCCCTAGAAGGCCGCGTTTGACCTCGCCGGTATCGCGCAGCAGGAATAGGAAGACCAGGGGGGCTACCAACCACGTGGACAGGATGTCGGCCAGCGCTGCGAGAGGCTTCTTCGCGACCAGGGTCGGCGCTTGGACAACCTCGGCGCGTCCAGGGCCCACCGCGTCAGCCTCGGCGAGCGCGGTCCGCGAGCGCAGCTTGAGCGTCCGGAGGTTCGCTCGATCGTGATCGAGCAGCCGATCGGATGCCGTTGAAGCGTCGGGGCGGCGAGGGCGCGAGGCGAATAATGTGGCGCGCTCTTCGGGCGTGAGGGCGAGCTCGTGGTTGACACGATCCAGCAACGGGTCCAGGTCTCGATGCACGAGTTGGTAGAGCCGATTTCCCTTCTTCAGCGATTCGTCGAGACCCATCAGCGCCTTGTAGCGCTCGTTGATCTTGTGAAGCACCTCGACCTTGAGCTCGATGGCCTGGATATCCGTGGGTATGACTGCCCGGATACGGTTCACGATGAACAGAGAGGAGAGCACGAACAACAGCAGCAACAATCCAATCGCCACGTCTCGGGGGACCCTGTAACGCTCCACCACCGCAACGAGCGGTCGACAGACGTATGCGAGCAGCCCGGCCACCGCCACGGGGACGATGAGGCTGCGAAGCTCGATAAGCAGGTACGCTGCCAGGCCCACGCCGGCGGCCGTCACGACGGACTTGAAAAGGAATCCTCCAGCATTGCTGGGCGTCACGGTTTGGACTCCTTGTCGTCCTCCTGGAAGTACTCGGCCTCTACGAGCATCTGGAGCCTCATGGCGGCGATCTGCACCAACTTCTTGAGAATCTTGTTCGCCAGGAGGGGGAAGTTGTGGCTGAGGGCATCCAGATCAGAGCACCCGAGGGCGACCAAGGAGACCGGGCCGCGAGCCCGAGCCGAAGCCCAGCGAACCACCTCCGCCTTCGTGACCGCCAGTTCCTCGAAGCAGGCCGGAGGCTCCAGCAACGCGAGAGGCACGTCCTCGCCGTTCTGTCTCCGCCTGACGATCTCGACGACGCCACGTCGTATGACGAACAGCGCCACGCCGGGCTTTCCCTGTTCATAGATGTATTCGCCGTCCCCGTACCTCCGTTCGTGGACGATCCGGGCGAGCTGTTTGAGATCGCTGCGGCCGAGGTCCTTGAAGAGGGTGACCTGCTTGAGGAAGTCCACTAGGTCGCTGCCTCTCTCGCCCGTCGCCGTTTCGGGCGGGGGACCGAACAGCACGCGCGCCGGCGCTGTCGAGGGATCCACTGCGTCCTGATCGCGGGGATGCGTCAGAAGGAGTTTCTTGACACCGGTGAGAAGGGCCTTTTTGTTCATCGAGATCGCCTTACGCAGCCCATCGCAGTAACAGTGACCATAATGGGTGCGCGAATCGTTGATCTCCGATACTCGCGAAGCCGTCAACGGGGAGGAAGTGTAAGGCGCGGCGCGGCATGCGAACCCACGACGGAACGAAATCATCACTTGCAGCGTTGGTCGAGCTCCGGTTGGGAAAGAAACGCCGACCCTCTGCGCACGATTTCATTGGCTTGGCGCAACTGCCGATTCTCGCATTGAAGCACTCTCCGATGCGCCCGTCTCTATCCGCCAGAACGGTCTTTTCACTTCTTCCAGCGGTCGGCCCGGTTCGTTGGGCTTGAGTCCATAGCGGAGCAGCGCCATGAGGTCGGCGCTCACCTGCGGATTGGAAATGAAGTAGCTGTGGCCGAAGAAGTCTGTTGTCCCGCGGACCTGGATGATGTCGACCGCGCGCAACAAAGCGATCGCTTCGATCTGGTCAGCGCTGAATGCCGTCGCGACGATCCGCCCGAGCCGGGCGATGCTGCCGGACAGCCAGCTCGCCGTCGCGAGCGCCTTGTCGTCGGGCGAAACGTAGAGGGTGACCCTGAGGCTAGGTGAAGGGGGGATGAGGGCGCCCGGGTCCGCTTTCCCGCCGAACGGCAAGTCAGGGTCGGAGAAGACTTTGAAGATCTTGGTCAGCGCGACGTCGCCGTCGAGATCCGGAGCGACGAGGACAACATTGCCGATGTGAAACTCGCGATCCGGTGAGCTCTGGAGTGTATAGGCTTCGACGCTGAGCTCGGCCAGCGCCGATGCGACAGTGTCCGCGCCGCGGCTATGCGCAATGAGGTGGATACGCTCCACGCCCGGCGTCCGGGCGACGATGCGGATCGCCTTCAACAGGTCCTCGACCGCGTATTCGGCCGATTCGCGATCGACGTCGTAGCCGAACAGGATACCTCGGTTCCCGCCGGCGGGCCACGAGAAGATGCCGCACACGAACTCCCGCCCCAGGAAATGGCACAGCTCGCCCATCGTCAGCGAGGCACGCTCGAAGCTGCTGTGGTAGCCGTGCACGAACAGCACGACTTCCTTGCGGCGCGCGATAGCGAGCCGCCTCGCAATCTCGGCTTGCAGCTGCTGCTTCGCCTTTTGGTACGCCTCGACGACGGCGGGTACACGTCTTATGCCATCCGGAGCAACAGCGACTTCATATGGTATGGCCGGAAAGCGACCGAGCTCCGTGGTCGGCCCGAGCTTGAGCTGGAGTGGATTGACGCGTTGCGTCGCGGTGCTTTCCTTAACCAGCACGTCCCAGGAGACGTCTTCGCCGAACTCGATCGTCGTCGATCCGAACGCCATCGAACGCGATCGGCTCGAGGTATACGGCAAGTCATCGGCATGCTCTGCCGGTGCGCGATCGGTGATGAACAGCAGATCGAGCGGCGGCCGGCGACTGTCGATGGACAACTCGGTGAAAAGCGGCCTCGCATTCTCCCCTGTGTAGAGCACCGGGGTCGGCATCATCGCGCGGTTCGTCGCGCAACCCGTCAGGACGAATGCGATGGCGGCGATGACGATTCCAGCACGCTGTCTCAGCGAGGACATCCTTGTTACACATTTCGGAGCCAGTTCAGCCATAGCTGCGAAGCATATCCATCGAGGTTCGGCTCTCCGCCCCGTACTGCGCGCTAGCCCGAGGCTCGACTGCGTAGCCCAGCGAGTCGCCCGCGCTTCAGGAATGCCGAGTCGTGGCCGAGGATCAGCCGCACGAGGTCCTCGAGAACAGGCTCCTTGATCGCGGTGCTCGGGAACTCCAGCGTGACGCGCTCGAGGCGATCGACGTTGACGAGAGTCACGGTCACGATGCCCGTCCGATAGTCGACACGAAACGAGACCCGCGCCGGGATCACAGGCGGGACCGAAAAGATGCATTTGCGCAGCGTCCCGTCGGAATCTTCCACGCGGCGGCAGGTGTATTGCAGCCCGAACGCATCGAGGGTCTTCTCGGCAAACGAGACCCACCCGGGGACCACCTCGATCGACAGAGGCTCGGCTGCGGAAACTTCGTAGTGGACGTCGATGGCTTCGAGCACCGGGAAGCCGCGGATGCGGCGCTCGTGCTGACCGACCGAACCGTGGGCGAACCGCGGCGAATCGAATACGTAACCATAGCCGAGGTCGAACCGGTGTTCAATCGGGGGCTTCAGGCCGTTGAGATAGCTGATCGCCTTTTCTAGCCAGCGAAACGCCTCGCGCAGCCGTCCATCGATCGCCTGGAAGCTCTCGACGTCGCAGTGGTCGTCGGTCGATTCTGGCAGCGCCTCGAATCGCACACGCAGCTCGTCGAGCAGCGAATCGCGCTTGTTCATTGCGACGGCGGGTCCGCTCATCATCCGGCCCGTTATTGCAGGTTCGCAACGATGCGGCCGTCGATTTTGCCGTCCTCCATACGCGCGAAGATGTCGTTAATGCTCTCCAGTTTATCCCAGGAGAAGTGGGCGGAGACGGCTCCGCTGCCGGCGAAGGCCAGCGCCTCTTCCAGATCCTGGCGGGTTCCGACGATGGAGCCGCGCACGGTGATGCGCTTGAGAACCATGTTGAAGATCGGCAGCGACATCTTGCCGGGCGGCAGACCGACCAGCGCCATCGTGCCGCGCGACCGCAGCATGTCAAAAGCCTGCTCGAATGCCTTCGGTGACACGGCCGTAACGAGCGCACCGTGGGCGCCACCGGTCAGTTTTTGCATCTCGGCCGCGACGTCCCCGGCCTGCGCGTTGAGAGCAATCTCGGCACCGAGTGACTTGGCGAGCTCGAGCTTCTCGGGATGCACATCGACGGCGGCGACGTGCATGCCCATCGCCTTGGCGTATTGGACCGCCATGTGGCCGAGGCCGCCGATCCCCGAGATCACCACCCATTCGCCTGGCCTCACCTCCGTCTCCCTGAGACCCTTGTAGACAGTCACTCCGGCGCAGAGGATCGGAGCCGCCGGCCCCCATTCAAGATTGTTCGGCAGGCGACCGACATAGGCTGGATCGGCCAGCGCATATTCCGCGAAGCTGCCGTTCACGGAGTAGCCGCTGTTTAACTGGGAGCCGCACAACGTCTCCCACCCGGTCCGGCAGTACGAGCAGTACCCGCAGGCCGTATGCAGCCATGGAATTCCGACCCGATCGCCCTCCTTGACGCCGCGGACGGCACGGCCCATCGCGGCCACCGTGCCCACGCCTTCGTGGCCCGGGATGAAGGGCGTCTTTGGCTTGACGGGCCAATCGCCTTTCACCGCGTGGAGGTCCGTGTGGCAAATCCCGGTCGCCGCGATGCGAACGAGGATTTGGTTCTCGTTCGGCTGCGGAACAGGTACTTCCTCAAGTGTGAGCGGCTTGCCGAGTTCGCGGACGACGGCAGCTTTCATCGTGTTGCCCATCGATTCTCTCCTTTTGTATCGAGCGCCTATCACAGCGCGTTGATCTACAGGCACATGGGTCGTCCCAATTGACTGTTGGCCTCGTTCATCGCTGCTTCATGCCGGGGCGGCGGCCGCGGACGGCATCGGATTCGGAGCCGCAGTCCGCTCGACCCTGAACCACGCCGCATAGAGCGCCGGCACGAAGAAGATCGTCAGCAGAGTCGCAACCGTGAGGCCGCCCATGATCGCGATCGCCATCGGGCCCCAGAAGATGCTTCGCGCCAGTGGAATCATCGCGAGCACCGTGGCTGCCGCCGTCAGCGCGACCGGCCGCGTCCGGTGGACCGCCGCATCGAGCACCGCATTCCACGGGTCGAGGCCTTTCTCCATCTCGCTTTGAATCTGGTCGACCAGGATCACCGAGTTGCGCATGATCATGCCGCTGAGCGCCGTGATGCCGAGGATCGCGACAAAGCCGAGCGGCGCCTGGAAGATGAGCAGCGCGGCCACGACGCCGATCAATCCGAGCGGCGCGGTCAGGAACACCATGAACATGCGCGAAAAGCTCTGCAGCTGCAACATCAGGATGGTGAGGATCGTGACCAGCATCGCTGGGAACACCGCGGCCAGCGCGCGATTGGCCTTGTCGCTTTCTTCCACCGCTCCGCCGACGTCGATGCGATAGCCAAATGGCAGCTTCGCCTCGATGTCCTTCAGCTGGGGCCGGATCTCCTGCGTCGCGGACACGCCTTGCTCGCCGTCCTTGACATCGGCGCGCACGGTGATCGCCATATCGCGATTGCGCCGCCACAGCACCGGCTCCTCGAGCTCGTAGCGCACGCGCGCGACCTGCGACAGCGGGACCACCGTTCCGTCGCGCGTGTAGAGGTTGATGTTCTTGAGCGTGTCGAGGTTCAGACGCTCCGACGGCACCGCGCGGGCGACGATATCGACCAGGTCTTCGTGCTCGCGGTACTGCGAAAGCGGCGCGCCGTTCAGGAACGTCTGAGTCACCAGGGCGACATCGGCCGGGGCGAGTCCAAGCGCGCGCGCCTTGTCCTGATCGAGGTCGACTCTGAGCACGCGAACCGGGTCGTTCCAGTCGAGCTGGACGTCGCGCACCTTCGGGCTCGACGCGACCACCGCTTCGACCTCGCGCGCGATCTCGCGCACTTTCAGCGTATCAGGACCGACGACGCGGAACTGCACCGGAAAGCCGACCGGCGGTCCGAGCTCCAGGCGCGTCACGCGCACCCACACCCCGGTGAATTGCTCGTTCACAGCCCCCATCAAGCGCAAGCGCACGCGTTCGCGCGCCTCCGTGTCCTTGGTCATGACGACGAAGGCCGCGTAGCCGGGGTTGGGCAGCTCGGGATTGAGCGCGAGATAAAAGCGCGCCAGACCGGCGCCGGTGTACGCGGTGTAGAACTTGACGTCCTCGTCCTTTGCCAGCACGGCCTCCATCTTCTTGACCTGCTCAGTTGTAGCGGCGAACGATGCGCCTTCCTTCAGTCGCAGCTCCACGACAAGCTCGGGCCGCGCGCTGTTGGGGAAGAACTGCTGCGGCACGAACCGGCTTCCGGCAATCGCAGCGCCGAGCGCAGCCACGGTGATACCGATGATCAGCCAGCGCCGCTCGACGGCGAAGTCGAGCCAGCCGCGGAGCCTCCGGTTGAACGGCGTGTCGTACGGGTCGCCGCCGTGGTCATGCTTCTTGAAGTCCGGCAGCATCTTCACCGCGAGGTAAGGCGTGATGACGCCCGAGACGACCCACGAGAACACGACGGCGGTACCGACGATCCAGAATATGCCGCCCGCGTACTCGCCGGTCGTGGACTTCGAGAATCCGATCGGCATGAAGGCGGCGGTGGTGATGAGCGCGCCGGTCAGCCGCGGCATCGCGGTCGACGCATACGAAAAGGCGGCCGCCTTGACGCGATCCCAACCCTCCTCCATCTTCACGACCATCATCTCGACTGCGATGATGCCGTCGTCGACGAGCAAGCCGAGCGCGATGATGAGCGACCCGAGCGACACGCGCTCGAGGTTCCAGCCGGCCACGAGCATCACAAGCGCGACGCCGCCGAGCACGATCGGCACCGAAAGCCCGACCACGATGCCGGTGCGAAAGCCCAAGCTCAACAGGCACACGGCGAGGACGATCGCGAGGGCTTCCATCAGCGAGCGCTCGAATTCCCAGATCGATTCGCTGACGACCTTCGGCTGGTCGGCCACGCGCTCGAGCTCGACGCCGTAAGGCAGCTCCCCCTGGATGTTGGCGACGACTTTCTCGAGCGACTTGCCGAGGTCCACGATGTTGCCGTCGTCGGTCATCACGATGCCCAGCATGATCACCTGCTGGCCGTTGTGGCGCACCGTGTACAGCGGCGGGTCCTCGTATCCGCGCGTGATCGTCGTGATGTCGCCGAGCGTGATCAGCCGGCCGCCGGCGGAGATTGGAACGTTGCGGATATCGTCGACGCTCGCGAACTGGCCGCTCACGCGCACCATCACGCGGTCGCCGTTGGTGTCGACCTGGCCGCTCGCGAGAACGCTGTTCTGATTGCGCAGGCTTTCGGCGAGCATGAGCGGCGTGATCCCGAGCGCGGCCAGCCGCTCGTTGGAGAACTCGACGTAGACCTTCTTCGCCTGCTTGCCCATCACGTCGACCTTCTTCACCATCGGCACCTTGAGGAGCCGCCGCTTGACGTCCTCGGCAATGTCGGAAAGCTCCCACTGGCTGATGCCGTCGCCCTTGACTGCATAGAGCAGCCCCGTCACGTCGCCGTATTCATCGTTGAAGATCGGGCCGATGACGCCTTCGGGCAGATCGAGCTTGATGTCGTTGAACTTCTTGCGCGCCTGGTACCACGCCTCGCGCTGATCCGCGTGCGACGTGCCGCCCCTCACCGTGATCGTCATGCCGCCGTAACCCTGGCGGGCATAGGTCACGACTTTTTCGAAGTGGTCGAGCTGCTCGAACTTCTTTTCCATCCGGTTGAGCAGCTCGTCCTGGATCTGCTGCGCGGTGGCGCCCGGCCAGATCACCACCGCGGTCATCGAGGGCACCGAGAAATTCGGGTCTTCGAGCTGGCCGAGCTTGCCGAAGCCCAGCACGCCGCCGATGCCGATCACCAGGATCAGGAACAGGACGATGGCGCGGTGGTTGAGCGCCCAGTCGGTGAGGTTGAAGGACTTCATCGCGCGACCTGCTTCGGGTTGAGGTTGGCCGTCGCGCCGGGAAGCGCGACCTTCAGGCCGGGCGCCATTTTCTGCACGCCTGCGCTGACGACGAGCTCTCCGGCCTGCGGCCCGGAAATGAGCACCTCGTCGTTGCGATACCCGTGGACCACGACGTTCGTCAGGTCCACGGTTCCGGCCGGATCGCTACCCGCGCGGCGAACGACCCAGACCGCCGGCTGGCCCTTGTTCTGCGTGATGGCCGATGCGGGGATCGCGGCCGCCGGCGTATCCGCAGCGGGGCGCTCGACGATGAGCCTGGCGCTCGCGCCGAGTGGCAGCGCGCGCGGCGTCGCGGGCTTGAGCCGAGCGCGGAACGTCCGCGTTGTCGAAGCCGCCTGCGGCGCGAGCTCGCGCAACACGACGTCGAACGCCTGGTCGGGCGCGCTCGTGAGCACGGCCTTGTAGCGCGACGCCTTGAACGCCGACAATTGATCCTCGGGAACGTTCACCACAATTTCCGGCTCGACCTCCTTCGCGATCGAGACGATCGGCTGCCCTTCGGCCACGACCTGGCCGACCTCGAACTTCATGCTGGTGACCACGCCATCCTGCGACGCCCGCAGCGTGGTGTACTCGAGGCGATTGCGCGCGAGGTCGAGCTTGCGCGCGTCGGCTTCGGCGGTCGCACGCGTGGTTTGCGCCATGCTCTGCGCTTTCTCGTCGTCGGAAGGGCTGACCGAGCCGTCGCTCTTCAGCGCGTTCAGCCGTTGCCGATCCGACTCCGCCTGCCGTGCCTGCGCCTGCGCAGCGGCCAGCTGTTGCTGCGCGGCTTCCACTGCGAGCTTGTAATCGGCGTCGTCGAGCGCCGCGATCACGTCGCCTTGCCGCACCTTCTGACCCACGTCGACCTTGCGGCTCACCACCTTGCCGCCGACGCGGAACGCCTGATCGACCTCGTAGCGCGCCTGCACGGAGCCGAAGTAGCGATCGGTTTCCTGCGTCTTGTCGTAGCGGATCTCGGCGGTGCGCACCGCGCGAAGCACTTCAGGGGGTGGCTTCGATGAGCACGCGGACAGGACGGCGACGGCGATCACCGCGACGACGACTAGTGCGGGCGAGAGAGATGGATTCACGACGGATCCTCGTATCGAGCGACGGAGTTTCATGATGTTGGCGAATTCGGGTCGGCGGACGCAGCGGGGTCGGAGACCGGCTCGAATGCCTGCCAGCCACCACCGAGCGCCTTGTACAGTTGGACGCTGTCGAGCAGCAATTGCGTGTTGCTGTCGTTGGCCCCGACGCGCACCGCGAGGCGAACGCGCTGCGCATCGAGCAGAGGCAGAAGATCGATCTGGCCGCGGTCGTATAGCGATTGCGCGCGGCCAAGCGCCGCATCCGCCGATGCCGCGGCAGTGTTGAGCAGCTCTGCGCGCTGCCTTTCATCCTTGAGCGTCACAAGCGTATTCTCGACGTCCTCCAAGGCACGCGCGATCGCGTCCTCGTAGCGCAGGACGGCTTCGCGTTGTCCACTCTCGGCGATATCGTTGATCGCCTGCGTGCGTCCGGCGTTGAAGATCGGCATCGCCAGCAGCGCGGCGACGTTGGTGAACCGCGCCGGACCCAGGGCCATGCCGTTGAGGTCGATGCTCTCGCGACCGAACACGGCGCCGAGAAGAAGCCGCGGGAACCATTCCGCCATCGCCTGTTGCCGGCGCGCGTTGGCGGCGTCGAGCTGCGCGTTCGCAGCGAGCAGGTCCGGCCTGCGTTGCAACAGCACGGCGGGTTGGCCCGGACGCGCCGGCGGAACGGTTGGCGCGACGGTCGACGGCGTGATGCTCGCTGCATTGAACGCCTGGTCTCCGATGAGCACGGCGATGCGATGCCGCGCGGCGGCGGCAAGCGTTTCGAGCGGGGGTATCGCCGCGCGTGCCCGCGAGGCTTCCGTCTGCGCACGTTCGACGTCGAACGCCGTCGCCAGACCGACCCGTTGGCGCGCCGTGACGAGGCGCAACGTTTCGTCTTGCGCGGCGGATATCGCACGCACCGTTTCGAGCTGGCGCAACGCGCCGGTGAGCATGAAGTAATTGGTTGCAACGTCAGTCAACACCAACAGACGCACGCCTCGCGCGCCGTTTTCGACGGCCAGCGTGTCGGCCGCGGCCGCAGCGGCGCCCGCGCGCAAGCGACCGAAGAGGTCGGCTTCCCAGGTCACGCCCACACCGACCTGCGCCGCGCGCGTATTCGCCGCTTCCGGAACGAAGTTCTTGAGAAACGAGTCGTAGCTCGTCTTGTGGTCGAAGGCGGCGCCGCCCACGTTGATGTTCGGGAATAGCCACGAGCGGCTGATCGTCTCGCCTGCGCGGGCCGCGCGCACGCGCTCGGCTGCGATCTTGACGTCGCGGTTCTGCTGCGCTGCACGGCGGATGAGGTCGGCAAGCACCGGATCCTTGAAGCCTTCCCACCACGCCACCTCGGGCTCGTCCACGGCGGCCGTCGCTGCCGCGAATCGGTCCGGCACATCGAGCGATGGCTTCAGCACGGGTGTGGCACATCCGACCAGAGCGAGCGCGAGCAACGCGGCGAGTCGGGCGGCAATGTCTTGCGCGGATGGTCGAGAGCCAGGCGGAACGTGCTTGCGCGCTTTAACGTCTTGACGCACCGTCGACTCGACCGGGTCGCGCTGTATGGGCTGGCGTGAGGTGCGACAGCAACGCTGCAGCGTCGTCGGCCAAGACAACTGAGTAAGGGATGCAAGTAGCGGCATCGGGTTGCTGGCGTTGTCCGAACTCGATATGGCGCTAGCGTAGTGGAGGAGGCACAGGGAGTCGTGAGCGAAGCATCGACATTCCGTGGGGATTTCGTGAGCGTCGCCGTCGCAGGACTGCCTGCATCGCAGGTCACTCAAGCTCGACGCCCTTGGTGCGTAAGCCGGCTGATCCCGAGTCACGATGTCGTCGACCCCCGGCACTCGGATGCTGGCGAGCTCGGTGGCGACTCGAAACGCCTAGCTTCCGGGGCGTTTGCCACCGATAGGAGGTGATCGAGCGGAGTGACGCCAGGAACGCTAGACCGACTCGTTAGTGCAGCCCCGATGCGCCGTCATCAGCGCCGCGAGAACTCGCGCCATGACTACACCCGTGCGCGCATCGATTTGAGCTCCACCCGGCAAGCCTCGCCGAACGATTTGAGCGGATCGGCGTCTTTCGAACGGGTGAGTTCGCGCATTTCCTCGAGCGTCAGGTTGCGCGAGAAGTATTGCTCCGCGATGCGCCTCAGCAAGCGTTCCGCCTCCGCGAGAACCGGCTGGGAGGCGGAAAGCCGTATGCGGTTGATCAGCGCGTAGAGGGGCAACAATGTGTCGGGCTTGTCGAGCGTATGGGTGAACGCGTCTACGAGGAGCTTAGCGCATTCGGCGATGAATTCGCCGTAGAGCGTCTCGCGCTTGCGCATCTCCTCCTGAATCAGCTCGCGCTTGCTGACCGTCTTCTGGGTAATCCAGGCGGTTGCAACGGCGGCCGAGCCGCCGACAAGCGAGCCGAGCACGCCTGCCATGGCGCCGACGATCGCACTATCCATGCGTTCGCTCATTCATGCGGGCGGCCACTTTCCGAGCAAATCGGCGAAGCGCTTCCTCAGCTCCTCGACGACATGCGCCTCGATCTGCGCCGTTTGCAGCTCCCCGATGGCGGCGGCCGCCTTTTCACGGTTTGCGAAATAGAAGATGAGCATGTTGTGCAGCTTTGCGAAAGCTATCGGGTTCGGTGTTCCGCACACCGACGCGTCTTTCTTGAGCACACGCTCGATGACGCCGGGATCGAGAATTCGTACCTGACAAATCGTGCACAACCTCCCAATCTCGCGGTCGAGCTCGTCGATGTTCTCCACCCACCAGGCGATCTGCCTATGATCTTGTTGCTCAGCCATGGATTCGCTCCATCGTGTGAATCGTCATGATTGCCGACGAGGAAGGCGGCGATCACTTGCATTCCGCATCGGGCGGCCGCCCGTGGAGGGTCGCGTCGAGGTCGCTAGCAATGGAGTCGAGCAGCTCGCGACCGGACGCGAATTCACATTGCCGGCCGGTTACGAGGTTCTCGAGACGACCGGCGAGCGCATCAGGCTTTGCATCGCCGCGCACCTTCACCACGTATGCGCGTTGGGTCGGGTACTTGGAGTTAGTGTTGAGGGTCATCTCGGCTATCGGTGGCGACGGGCCCTTGAAGTCAACGTCATTAAGCCTACGCGCAAGGCGATGCCGGGTTGTCAGCGAAACGTCGCCGATTCGTCGATGTTGTGTGAGAGCTACCACAACACGCCGCGGGTATGCCCCGAATGCGCGGTCACTGCTGGGTCGGGACTGGCAAGAGTGTGACATCCACGATCGCGCGCGCGCCCTTTCTCACGAATTCGATTGGCACGTGCGTGCCCGGCTCGGCACCGATGATCACGCTTCTGACATCTGGAGCATGCGACACAGGCTTTTC
>DASXBW010000016.1:0-16008 GCA_036491495.1 Casimicrobiaceae bacterium | reverse complement strand
TGCGCTGTTCGCGTGCCCGATTGGCGCTCATAACGATTATCAAGCTGCTAGAGTTGCGAGCGCCAATCGGGCACGCGAACAGCGCACAATTGTATTTGCCTTGCGTGAAGTCGATTGTCCTCGCCTTTGTCAGCCGGCCGTAGGACTAAGTTCATTCAGCTGCCTCGTGGAATCGCTTGCCGACGAATTCCTTCCCTGAGGCCCGTCTGCAACCGTTCTGCGATGAGCGTCCGAGGCGCCAAGCGTCGGCGACAACTGTTCCCTTTCCACCACAAGCCATGGCCTCGGCGGCCGGACGCGACCACAATCCCTTGTATTCGCCCCGTTGCGTCGCTACGATGGGGCCGCAACTCATTCGATCGCCCAAGGAGGCCCATGATCGAGCGCAAACTTCGCTCCGCGCTTCACGTCGACACACCTGTCAAGACATCCTCGCCGAAACTCTTCGTGCTCGATACCAACGTATTGATGCACGACCCCACCAGCCTGTTCCGCTTCGAAGAGCACGATATCTTCCTCCCGATGCTCACGCTCGAGGAGCTCGATAACAACAAGAAAGGCACGACCGAGGTTGCGCGCAACGCGCGCCAGGCCTCGCGCTATCTCGACGAGCTAGTCACCGCGGCCAGCGCCATCAGTCCTGGCAATATCAGCGCCGGCATTCCGCTCAAGCCACGCAGCGGCGGTGCGGCGAGCGGGCGCCTGTTTGTGCAAACCGAGGCGATCTCGACCACGCTCCCGCCCTCGCTTGCCGGCGGCAAGGCCGACAACCAGATCATCGCCGTCGTCATGCACCTGCGGCGTGTGCATCCCAATCGCAGCGTCATCCTGGTGTCGAAGGACATCAACATGCGCATCAAGTCGCATGCGCTGGGAATCGCCGCGGAGGATTATTTCAACGACAAAGTCCTCGAGGACACCGACCTGCTCTACAGCGGGATGCGCGAGCTGCCGGCGGATTTCTGGGACCGCCACGCCAAGGGGATGGAATCGTGGCAACAGGGCGGGCATACCTACTACCGCGTCACGGGCCCCCTGAGCGCGAGCCTCCTGATCAACGAATTCCTCTACCTCGAAGGCAAGGGGCCTGGCGAGACGCCGCTGTACTCGGTGGTGAAGGAGGTTTCGGGCCGTACCGCGCTGTTGCAGACGCTGAAGGATTACACCCATCAGAAAAACAATGTCTGGGGCATCACTGCGCGCAACCGCGAGCAGAACTTCGCGCTCAACCTGCTGATGAATCCGGACCTGGACTTTGTCACGCTGCTCGGTCAGGCCGGGACCGGCAAGACGCTGTTGACGCTCGCCGCGGGCTTGATGCAGACATTGGAATACAAAGTCTATTCCGAGATCATCATGACCCGCGTCACGGTGCCGGTAGGTGAAGATATCGGATTTCTTCCCGGGACCGAGGAAGAGAAGATGAACCCGTGGATGGGCGCGCTCGAGGACAATCTGGACGTGCTCAACAAGACCGACGACGAAGCCGGCGAGTGGGGGCGCGCTGCGACGCGCGATCTCATCCGATCACGCATCAAGGTCAAGTCGCTCAACTTCATGCGCGGCCGCACGTTCATCAACAAGTACCTGATCATCGACGAGGCGCAGAACCTGACGCCCAAGCAGATGAAGACTTTGATCACGCGCGCCGGTCCGGGCACCAAGGTCGTTTGCCTGGGAAACATAGCGCAGATCGACACGCCGTACCTGACCGAAGGCAGCTCCGGGCTCACCTACGTCGTCGACCGTTTCAAGGGTTGGTCGCACAGCGGCCACGTCACTTTGCAACGCGGCGAGCGGTCGCGGCTCGCGGATCACGCAGCCGAGGTTTTGTAGAGCGGAAATTGCGCGGCGCCGCGCTAGAATGCGCGCATGAAGCCATTTCAGCGCCGACTCCGGCGCCTCGGCGTCGTCGCGCTCTGCGCCGCGCTGGTCGCGTGCAGTCAGGAGCCCACGCGACCCGACCTGGCAAGGCTCTACCGCATCGGGAGCGAAGGCGCCGACACCACGCCGGTGATCGTCATTCCGGGATTGTTCGGCTCACGGTTGCGCGATCGCACCACCGGCGCCGAGATCTGGCCAGGATCGGCGCAGATGATCCTGTTCGACGATTACCACTCGCTCGCACTCGACTTCGACCGCGCATCGCTGCAGGTCCGTCCCGACAACAACGAGGCGTTCGGGATCACCGACGCCGCGCTGGGCAAGGATTTCTACGGCCAGATCATCGAAGCGCTGCAGCGCTTTGGAGGCTATGTGAAAGCGGCTCCGGGTACGCCGAGCGTCCCGGGAGAGCGTCGCTACTACATCTATCCGTACGACTGGCGGCAGGACAACGTCGACGCGGCACGCGGCCTCGATCGGCTGATCGAGACGCTCCGCCGCGACTACAACGACCCCTCCCTTCGCGTCGATATCATCGCCCACAGCATGGGAGGGTTGGTCGCGCGCTATTTCCTGCGCTACGGCCCGGTCGACGTGCTCGACGGCAGCGAACAGCTGGTCACGCTTTACGGTACAACCCGCGTTCGCAAGCTCATTCTGCTCGGGACGCCCAATATGGGTGCGGCGTCGGCTCTGCATGCGTTCCTGGTCGGGGAGCCGATCGGCTTCAAGCGTATTCCACAGGAGGTGCTCGCTACATTGCCATCAGGTTACGAGCTGTTCCCGCATCCGCTGGTCACCTGGTTGATCGATTCCGCCGGCAACGCGCGCAACGACGATCTTTTCGACGGCGAGGTCTGGCGACGCTACCGCTGGTCGATCTTCGATCCCGCGATTGAAGCGCGCATCCGCGCGCGCCACGGCGCTGATGCAGACGCGTATCTCGCGTCGCTGCGCCGCTACTTCGACTTTCGGCTGGAGCGCGCACGGCGCTTCTTGTGGGCGCTGTCGACCCCCGAGCCCGCGACGCCGATACGCTATGTCTTGTTCGGAGGCGATTGCACGCTTACGCCGGCGCGGCTGGCACTCGAAGACGAGGCCGGGACACCCATTGCGCGGCTGTATCCCGACGATATCCGCGGCCGAGTGCCCGGCGTGCGCTACGATGAAATCATGCTTGAGCCCGGCGACGGGAAAGTAACCAAGCCATCGCTGCTTGCGCGGGAAACACTCGATCCCAGCGCACCGCAAAACGAAGACAGCTTCATTCCCATCGCTTACTGGTTTTTTCTTTGCGAACGCCACGATCGATTGACCGGCAACATCAACTTTCAGGACAATCTGCTCAATGTGTTGCTTACGCGGAGCTTGCCGTGGGAGATGAGCGCCCCGGCGCCGTGATCGGCGCCGCTATGCGAAACACGGCGAACCGGGATTTTGCGCGTCGCGCCGACGCGATGGGTGGATCCGCGCCTGCCCAACCGACGGTGACGATCTCGCCGCCCCAGGTAAAAGGCCAGGAAGGCAACCCGACAGTACCCTCGGTTGCGACCGACCAAGCCGCAGCCAAGCGTATCGAAGAAGAACGGCGTTTTCGGGTCAATCGCATTATCGTCGAAGGCTATCGCGACCCCGACTATCGCGTGCCTCAACCGCAAATCCTGGAGCAACGTTTTGCGACATCGCTGAATCGTGGCAGCCCCGAACTCGTGGCCGGCAAGGTCTACGACGGCTGCCACTACGACGGATCGTACTTCAGTTGAGCAGATCCGCTAAGCTCGGCGCTGAGGAATTTGCGCCACGCGCTGCGCTGACGAGCAGGAAGCTCATTTACTCTACCCCGCTTTGCCAGAACACCGCCGTGCCATCAACGTCGTGCATGCGCCCCCGTATCCCGCGCGATTGCCGAAAATCGGTGATTGCCGCGCGACAGTTAGGGAAGACGCCATAGTCGTCGACGATGACGAACCCGCCAACCGACACTTTATCGTAGAGCGCCGTCAATGCCTGGATGGTCGATTCGTAGAGATCACCGTCGAGACGCAGAATCGCAAGTCGGTCGATCGGCGCCGCAGCCAAGGTGTCGCGGAACCACCCCTTGAGAAAAACGACTTGATCGTCCAAAAGGCCGTAACGCGCGAAATTGTCGCGCACCGTTTCAAGCGGGACGGCGAGTGCGGGATAGGTATAGAGCGTGTCGTCGCGATCGGCCGGATAGTGTTCCGGATCCGGCGCGGGGAGGCCCTCGAAGGAATCGGCAAGCCACACGCGGCGGTCGGTAACGCCGTGGGCTTTCAGAACTGACCGAAGGAGGATGCAGGCTCCGCCGCGCCAGACGCCGGTTTCGATGAAGTCGCCCGGTATCTCGCGCTCGATAACGAATTCGGCCGCGCGCTGCAGCTGCAGCATCCGCTTCTGCCCGATCATCGAATGCGCGCGCGCGGGCCAATCCATCCCGATTTCTCGAGTCCCGCGGTCGAACGGGCGCACGCCCTCCGCCTTCCACTCCAGCGGAGGATCGTCGTAGATCATGCCTGTCAGGCAGTCGCGCATGAGATCTAGATACAATCCCCTGAGCTGCTCGAGCGTAATCGATGGGTCCACGGCACAGGATAGCAGGCTGCCTAGCAGATGATCGCGCGTTGCGACTCGCACGTCGCTGTCAGCGGAGTCTCTGCCGTAGTTGTCCGCATCTTGCGGTAGTATTAGTGGCCACGATCGTCATCTGGCGCGGCTCAGTTTGTTTTCGAACCGCGTTCGGCCAGAGAATCTCTTGAACGGCGCGCCGTCCACCGGTTCGTCACACACTGCGCGGCGCGTCGCTTCGAGGTACTGGAGACCGTAACGGCGATCAGGCTCGAGATGAGCGCCCTCGGCCCACTCGTTCCATGCGTTGACGAAGACGAGGCGTTCTTCCGGCTCCCGGTTTTCGACAGTCCGGGCGACAATTTCCCTCAGCCAGATCTCGTACATCTCCGGCGTTGCGTTCACGAACGTGCTTCCGACGTTGGGTCTTCGTGCGGTGTTGTCCCAGCCTGTCATCACGGTGGGATGGATTTTATAGGCCGAGGGTGGCTTTACGAGATGATCCCTGACGAGCTCGCGGTAGTCCATGATCGAGCCCTTGAACGCCGGGTTGGTAATCTGAAACGCGCTTGTCCTGCTGGCGAATCGCACGCCATGCGGAGGAAACTCGACGACCGCGTCGAAGCCGTAAGACGCAGGATCGCTCGTTTCGTAGGTCTTGGCGGCGCATAGATAAAGCTCGCCCACACCCTCTTTCAGACATATTTCGCGCCAGATCGTGGCGCTTTTTCGCGGGTCCGGAAGCAATGCCACGCGATATACTATCAGTAGCGGCGCGCCACCGACCCGGAGGTATCGGGGATCACGGAAATGGGGCAGCAAGTCGCGGATGAAACGCTCGTCGTCCGTGTATTTTGGATTCTGGGCTATCAATATCTCGTTATCGGCTCCATCCCACCGCCGCGTCCAATTCTCGTTCGCCCAGCAAAAGCAATAAGGAAAGTCCGGTTTACCCGATGTTCGCATATCCTCGGCCGGCCGCTCGAGTAGCCGTCTGCCGGCAAACCAGTAGTAGTAATAGCAGAATGCGTGAATCCCATGCGCCCGCGCGAGGTTGGCTTGTTGTTCCCTCACCTCGGGAACGCGCAGATCGTAGAATCCGAAATCCGCGGGCAAATGGGGCTGATAATGGCCCACGAAATTGGGCCGTGCCCGCACCACATTGGCCCACTCCGTAAAGCCCTTCCCCCACCATTCGTCGTTTTCGGGAATCGGGTGAAACTGAGGAAGATAAAATGCGATGAAGCGCACGAGCGGCTCCCGCTTGCGATCACTCTCCACGGATGGTGATGTCGTGGTCATAGGCTCACCGCGGCAAGGCGCGTCGGCTCCGGAAACAGCGAACGCAGCGAGTTCGCGGACGCAATTGGATCGAGCAATTCTGCGGCCTTCGCCCGCGCAGCAGCGCCGAGATCGGCCGCCAGGCCGCTCGCGCGGCGCAATTCCATTACAAGCGCTAGAGCTTCGTCGTCGTCGCGATATAGCAATCCGCTCGCGCGATCTTCAATAAAATCGGAATGGATCGAACTGCGCGGACAGATTACCGGTAGGCCCCGTGCCATCGCGGCAAGGATGCCACGGCCGTCGTCCTCGTCCCACCATGGTTGTCTGCGACAGAAGAGACAGTCGATCTCCGAAAGAAAAGCGTCCGGTCCATCAGGTGTACGCTCCAAGAATCGTACCGACCGCGATGCCCCGAGCTCGAAACGATAGGGTCCGGGGTCGTGCATCACCAACGCGCCGGCGCTATGAGCGATTTCGGCTATGAAGTCCGCGTCCACCGGCGGGTCAACTCGATCGCTAACCTGGCCAACGATGCCAACAGACCATGGCCGTTCGCTTCTGCCGCTATCGACAATGGGAACATTCTTGCCGCAGGCGGGCACGGGCTTCGAAAGCTCGCACGTTGGCACCGGCAGAATGACATGTCCCGAGCCGAATCGTTCGGCGCGGGACCGGGACGCAAATGCCAACTCGATGCGCCGCGCGCCGTCCATCGCGATCGCACGAAGCTGGGTCAAGTAGACCGAAGGCCTTCCGCGGCCGCACAGAACAATGATTTGATCAGCGTCAGAGCGTTCGATCCAGTCGCCCAGCTCATAATTCACACCGACAAATACGTGCGTACCACCACTAGGATAACGTCCGCTGCGCGGATCGATGGTGGTGCAACCCGGTACACTCGGCACGAACGCGCTTCCTCGGTACGGCGACCAGATTTTCAATGTTCGTGAAGACAGCGCCTGTGCCAACGCGCGTAGCGTTAAGCCATCGTCGTCAGCCCGACCGAATCGTCCTATGAGGTGAATAACGTCGGCAGCAGACGTAGCCGGCCGCCATCCTCGACCCGGACGCAAGGGTTTGAGCATGAGGTCGTTAAGAATGGGCAACGCGAGTTCCGCAAGCTCGTCCTCCATCGCACCAGAACGCGCAAGACGCGCGGCGCGAAGCATTTGAAGATTGCTCTGAATGCTTTGATAAGCTGGCCGCAACGTCATGGCCTCCAGAATCAGCGCCTCGCCGCGATCCAGATCACCCAGCGACCATTCGATCACGCCGAGCATGTGGAGTGCATCGTGAGTCTTCGGGGCAGTCTTCAGCGCCTCACGGTAAAGCCTGGCGGCCTCATCTTGACGTCCGGTGGTCTGGTGGGCGAGCGCTGCCTCCATCGTGACGCCGAGCGCATCCCGCTGTTCATCGGAAAGATGCCCCCACTCCGCGTCCGGTGCCCGATATTGCGATGCGCGTCTCGCGACACGATCAGTAGGGCCGACCGAAGCAGACAAACTTGCGCCGATCGCACCGTGACAATCCTTGTAACGCTTACCGCTGCCACATGAGCAAGGGCTGTTGCGTCCCAAAGTTCCCGAAGCAAGACTACCTGCCATGGACCACCGCTATGCTCTGCCCTTTGGCGCCGGCCGCGCGTCGATAACGTACTGCAGCGCGTAGAGTTCCTCGAGTTCCTCGAAATCGGCGTATCGAATAGTCATGTGCCGAGTAACGATTTCACCTGGCCGGCGGTCCACGACGTATCGCTCAAGAAACTTTGGTTGCGTCAATGGGATCATCTGCTGAACGACATAACCTGTTTCCTCGAACAGCTTGCGGAGAGAGGCGCGTGTAAAGAATCGTACGTGGGTGATATCGAGCACGCCGTTGGGTCCATAGTTCCAATTTCCTCCGGCAAGCTCGTCTAAATTGCCGAGATTCCGAATGTTGGGAATGCTCGCCAGAACACGCACGCCTTCGTCGAGCCAGCTGTGGATCCGCACGAGCGCGCGCCAAGGATCATAAAGGTGCTCCAGGATGTCCAGAAGGAGCACGGTGTCGACGTGTTGCGAACCGATATGTTCGCTCAATTCAAGAGTGTCGATATTGTCGCAAATCACCAGGTCCAGATGCTGGCGGGCCTGCTCCGCGGCATGCTGGTTGAGCTCGATCCCGATAACTTTGGTGCCAGGGAATTTCTCCTTTATCAGTCGCCCGGTTCCGCCACCGCCGCAACCGATATCGAGTACGACCTCCGGAGCGTCGTTGAAAAAGCTGGTGATCTCCTTTCGCGGACTCTGGTGATACAGCGGGTCAAAAGAAACGTCGGCGCCAAGATGCGTCTGCCAAAGATGATCCATTCTCGTCTAAGCCTTTGCCCTGATAATCAAGCAGACCACACGTCCCGCCATCGCATACAAGGACACCCGAACCTTCGCTGCGCACTCAGCCCTTGTCCAGCTTTCCACTTCCGGGCGCTGTTGCGACCGACCGCCGCCATGCGTCTAAGGCCTAGTAGGTCCCCGCCGTGGCGAGGTTCTCGAATCGCGTATTTTCGCCCAGGAACGCAAGGCGAACCACGCCGATCGGTCCGTTGCGCTGCTTGCCGATGATGATCTCAGCCACGCCCTTTTCCTGCGTGTCCTCGTTATAGACTTCGTCGCGGTAGATGAACAGGATCAGGTCCGCATCCTGTTCGATCGCTCCCGATTCGCGAAGGTCCGACATCACCGGACGTTTGTTCGGACGCTGCTCAAGGCTGCGGTTCAATTGCGACAGCGCCAGGACCGGCACCTTGAGCTCCTTGGCGAGTGCCTTCATCGAGCGCGAGATTTCGGATATTTCCGTGGCGCGGTTCTCCCCATCGCTGACCGCCTCCATCAGTTGCAAATAATCGACGACGATCGCGCCGAGCTTGCCCCCATATTGGCGGGCGAGACGGCGGGCGCGCGCGCGCACCTCCAGCGCGTTCATCGCCGGCGTCTCGTCGATGTGTATCGGCGCGTCGTTGAGCTTGCCCAGGGCACCGGAGAGACGCTCCCAGTCGTCGTTGGTCAAGCGGCCGGTGCGAATCTTCTGCTGGTCCAGCCGCCCGACCGAGCCCATGAGCCGCATGGCGAGCTGCGTTGCGCCCATTTCCATGCTGAAGATCGCGACCGGCATCTTGAGCACCAACGCGACATGTTCGGCGATGTTCAGCGCTAGCGAGGTCTTGCCCATGCTGGGCCGGCCGGCGATGACGATCAGGTCGCCCTCCTGAAGTCCGGAGGTCATGCGGTCCAGATCCGTGAATCCGGTGGCGACGCCGGTAACGTCGGAAGGATTGTCGCGGTTGTACAGAAACTCGATCCGCTCCACGACTTGTGTCAACAGCGGACGGATATCCTGAAAGCCCTGCTGTCCGCGGGCACCATGCTCGGCGATCTCGAAAACCTTGGTCTCGGCCTGATCGAGAATCTCCCGCACGCTGCGGCCAAGCGGATGAAACGCGCTTTCCGAGATCTCTCCGCCGGCAGCGGCCAACCGGCGCAATATCGCGCGCTCATGCACGATCTCCGCATAGCGGCGGATATTGGCGGCGGTGGGAACGTTCTCGACCAGCGCCGCGAGATAGCTCATGCCGCCGACGTAATCGAGCTTGTTGATCGATCCTAGCGCTTCGGCGACGGTCACCACGTCGGCAGGCTTGTTGTCGCCGATGAGCTGCATGATCGCGTTGTAGAGCAGCCGATGGGCGTCGCTGTAGAAATGATCTCCGCTTAAGAAGTCGGCGATCCGGTCGGCGGCGCCATTGTCGAGCAGCAAGCCGCCGAGCACGGATTGTTCCGCTTCGATCGAATGCGGCGGAACCTTCAGAGCTTCAATTTGGGTATCGTTGGGCATGCGAGGAACGCACAGACGCGCTGCGGTTTACATATTAGCAGGTCGAAACGCGCGCGCTACGCCGCGAGACCGTCGTCCCCGCGAAAGCGGGGACCCAGTGGCGTTCGTTCCAAAGACACTGGATTCCCGCTCGGTTACCAAAATGAGCGGGAATGACGAAATAAGAGAGTCCCGGGTCGATAACAAGAGGGACCGTTGCCGGCCCCCTTCGCTCACGCGCTTACGCCCCCAAGCGTGCCGCTAGGCAGCCTGATTGCCCGTGGTATCGCCCAGGACCGTGACGGTGATATGCGCCGCAACATCGGTGTGCAACGCGATGGTCAACGGGAAGTCTCCTACGTGCTTTAGCGGTCCTTCGGGCATACGTACCATCGACTTTTCGACGCTATGGCCGAGCCCCTGCAGCGCATCGACGATGTCGACGTTGGTCACCGAGCCGAACAAGCGGCCGTCGACGCCCGCTTTCTGAGTGACCTGGATGGTCACGCCTTCGATCTTTTCGGCCTGCGCCTGCGCCTTCGCCAGTCTTTCGCCGGCGGCTCTTTCCAGCTCGCTGCGCTTTTCCTCCAGCAGCTTGAGATTTTCCGGCGTCGCGCGCTTGGCCTTGCCTTGCGGGATCAGAAAATTCCGGGCATAGCCCTGCCTGACCTTGACCACTTCGCCGAGGTCTCCGACGTTTACGACCTTTTCCAGCAATATGACCTGCATCGCTGCTCCTGTCAGTGCAAATCGGTGTACGGCAGCAGCGCCAGGTAACGTGCGCGCTTGATCGCGGTCGACAGTTGCCGCTGATAGCGGGCCTTGGTACCGGTAATCCGGGCCGGCATGATCTTGCCGTTTTCCTGCACAAAATCCTTCAGGATGTCGATGTCTTTGTAATCGATTTGCTTGACGCCCTCGGCGGTAAAGCGGCAGAACTTCTTGCGCTTGAACAGGTTGTTGCCGCGTTCGCGCTTCTTGCCATCCTTGCCTTTACCCTTGCCTTTGGCGTTTCTTCCCATGGGACGGGGCATGTCAGTTTCCTTCCTTGGTTTCTGACTTCAGATCGAATTCGTTTACGTGCAGCGCCACGGTGATGCCGGTGCGATAGCGGCGGGCGAGAAAGCCGGTGCAGCGGATCTGCGCACCTGGCGCGACGTCGGCAATTTTCGTTGCCACCGGACCCAAGGCAACCGCGGCGAGCTCGCATGCAACTCTGCGCTCGCTCCCAGCCTCGATTTGCGTCGATTCGTGCGTGAGCTCGAAATCGGGCGCCGGCACGCCGGCAGGCGTGAAGCGCAGCGAGCCGCGCGACTGCAAGCGCGCATCGAGCGTCACCGAGTTGGCCTTCACCGCGCTTGTCGTCAGGTCGGTACCGGCGTCGGCTCGACGGCTGCCGGCGCAACTGCAGGCGACGCGGGGGGCGCCGCCGTTCCGCCAGGGGACAGGGAGCGTGATTTCTCTTCCTTCATCATCGGCGATGGGGTGACCACTGCCTCGTTTGCCGCGACGATCAAATGGCGTAGCACCGCGTCATTGAATTTGAAGGCGTGTTCGAGCTCGGTCAGCGTCGGTGCGTCGCACTCGATGTTCATGAGCACGTAGTGCGCCTTGTGAACCTTGGCGATGGGATAGGTGAGTTGCCGCCGTCCCCAATCTTCGAGGCGGTGGATCCTCCCGCCGGTGGCGGTGACCATCGAGCGGTAACGCTCGACCATCGCGGGCACCTGCTCGCTCTGGTCGGGATGAACGATGAATACGATTTCGTAATGACGCATGCAGATCGCTCCTTGTGGACGTTGGTTGGGCAACGGTTGATGCTCGGTGTTGCCGGCGGCCTCCCCGTCTGCGGCGGGTGAGGCAAGGAACCAGTGATTATATTATGAATCGTCCGATAAGACAATGGCTTACAGTTGCCCAGGTGTTAGGGAGCATTGCGAGAGAGCGTGACGTCCGGATGCCCAATTTCGTCGTTCCCGCGAAAGCGAGAACCCAGTGTCTTTAAAAGCTGGGCTTATCCTGGCGGCAGGGCGTTCGACGTGCGGGCCGGTATCGTTCCCGCCGTCCGATTCGCGGCGGCCGCAGCCGCCAGTGCCGAATCGCGCTCGCCCTTTGGCAGTGCCGCCAGCGCCTTGACGTGCGCGTAGAACCGTCGAAGGTCGCCCCTGTCCCCGGCGAGCAAGGCATGGAACTCCGGCACCTTTTGAGTGTAGAGGCCGACCGCGGCCAGATTCGCATTGTTGGGCCCTTGCGCGAACCAGGCATCGTAGGCGGCAAAGCCACCCCACTCCTGCTTCAGCGCATCGTAGGCAACACGCATCGACGCAAAGGCGGCGGCCTTGCCGGCACGCTTCTCTTCGACGCTGGCGTGACTTGCATAGAGCGTCATGAGCTCGCTCCGGGTGCGGGCAACCAGTGTCCGGAATCCGTCGCGATAGCGTTGGCTGGTGTTGAATTGCGTCGTCAGCGCCGGGTCGTTCTGCGCCGCAAGCCAGCGGCCGATCCCCTCCTCTTCGACTGCTACGGCAAAGGATTCGTTGAACACCGTGTCGTCCTTCGCATACGCAACCTGGTGCGCGAGCTCGTGGAAGATCAGCCGCGCGACCTCCGTATCGGGATAGCGGATGACCGTCGACAGCATGGGATCGTTGAAATAACCGAGCGTCGAATACGCGGGCACGCCGCCGACATAGACATCGTCGCCGGTCGCGCCGAGCTGCGAGGCTTCGGCGCGGGCCGCGGCCTCGTCGAAATAGCCGCGGTAGTTCACGCATCCGGCCACCGGAAAGCACCATTGGCGCGGCTCGAGCGAAAGCTCCGGTGCCGCGAATACGTTCCAGAGAACGAATCGGCGCCCGAGATCGGTGTAGCTCCGATAACTCGGGTTATCGGGCAATGCAAGCTCGCGGCTCGCGTATTCGCGAATCGCCAGCACCCGTTCGAGCTTGCGTTTCAAGGCCGGGTCCTCGGTGGTGGCGAGGACCGCGGGAATCGGCCGGGCGCGCTCCAGCAAATCGAGTTGACCGCGGATGCCTTGCCAGTAATAACCCGCAGCCGTGCACCCTGCCAGCAGCGGCAGAAGCAACAGCGCCGCCGCCGCGCGAAGGGGCCTTCGCGAGGCGCCGTGCAACTTCGCGGAGTTTGTCTGGCTATCCATCGAACGGATGAGTGCTCAAGGTCGTAAAGGTAATATAGTAAACGCATCCCATCCGCGGAAGCACCGCCATGCGTTCATTACTTGCTCTGTCATTGTCCATGTATGTCTTGCTCGGCCACCCAAGCGCAGCAGACGCCACCATGGTCAAGTGCAAAGGCGACCAGGGAAGCGTGGTCTATCAGGACGAGCCGTGCAAGCCCGGGATGGAATTGCGCAACTTCGACACTGACCCCGCGACGGTGAGCGTAGTTCCCGGCTCGCCGGTAGCCGCAACACCAGCGCCACCTGCCGCGCAGCGCACGCGTGCCGCCCCGGTCGCGCGTCGCGCACCCGAGGAGAAACTCAGCTCGGGCAAAGCCACGGAGCGGCGATTTATCCGCGTCGGCATGTCCGAGTCGGAGGTCATTCGACGCATCGGCAAGCCCGAGGTGGATGCGCGCAGCAGCCGCGAGCAAGGCAAGGACGGCAAGCACTGGTCGTACCTCCCTGCAGCGGGAGACCCGGACACGATCACCACTTTGACCATCGCCGGCGGACTGGTCGCCAACGTCGAGCGCAAGGTCGTGCGCTGACCGATGCGCGCGGTGATCCAGCGCGTGCGCGAGGCGGCGGTGACGGTCGACGATCACACCGTCGCCAGGATCGGCGCCGGCCTCCTTGTCTTGTGTGGTGTCGCGCCGTCGGATTCAATCGCCGCAGCCGACTGGCTGGCGCACAAGATCGTCGCCTTGCGCATCTTAGACGACGACGCCGGTGTCATGAACCGCTCGGTGCGCGACAGCGGCGGCGAGATTCTCGCTGTCAGTCAGTTCACGCTCCATGCGTCGACGAAAAAGGGCGCCCGCCCGTCCTATAGCGCCGCGGCGTCGCCGGAATTCGCACAGCCCTTGTTCGACGCTTTCGTCGCCGCACTCGAGCGCGAACTCGGGCGGCAGGTCCCGACCGGCGTGTTCGGCGCGCACATGCAGATTACGCTGACCAACGATGGCCCGGTCACGCTCTGGATCGACTCCGCAACGCGCGAATAGCGCGAGTAAACCCTCGCCAAGCCGGTGGGCGATCAGTCGAGTTGTGAAACGATATCGAACGATCCCGAAAGCGTGCGATGCACCGGGCACTTGTTGGCGATTTCCAGCATCCGCGTCCGCTGCTCGGCGGAAAGCTCTCCGGTGACATGGATATCCCGACGCATCCGGTACACGCCATCGTGCTCCTCGTGGTCCACCTCCACTTCGAGCGCGGCCAGCTCGATGCCCTTGTGCCGGGCGTAGAGTGTCAGCGTGAGCGCGGTGCAGGCCGCGAGCGCCGCGTCGAGCAGCTCATGCGGGTCGGGCCCTAGATCATCGCCTCCGGCGTCGCGACCTTCGTCGGTGATCACCAGGTGCGGTCCGATCTCGATCTGCTGGGCGATCGTCCCGACGCGCGCCTTGGCCGTCCTCACTGCACGCAACTTGGCCGCCACGGTCAGTTGCGCTGACGCATGAGCGTCATCCCTTGTCGACACTGTAACGGCCCGGGCCAAAGGCCGCCGCCAGCAGCATGCCGCCCATGATCGACACGTTCTTCATGAACTGGATCTTGTTCATTGCGGCCGGCGCTCCCTCCATCGTCCAGAAATTGTGGTAGACCAGCGATACCGGAATGATGAACAGGAAAAGCAGGAACGCGGCCCAACGCGATTTCCAGCCGACGACCAGCAGCAGCCCGGCGCCGAGCTCGATGATGACGGTCAATACGGCGAGCACCTCCGGCATCGGCAAGCCCTTGCCGGCGATGCCGGCGGCGACGCCAGAGAAGCCCATAAGCTTCTGGAAGCCCGATAGCACAAAAATCAAACCCAGCAAAATACGCCCCACCAGCGCCAATGCATCCGATTGGTTCTTCATCGCTTCTCCCGCAAGTTGATCAAGTCATTCGGGTCGAACCATTGCCGGTCGCCCTCGAATCGGCCGAAGAGGAAGGCCGCGATCGGCGGTCGACTATAGGACGCGCCCAGGCGCGGCGTCAATCGTCACGGCCCCCAGCGTGCCGTGATCCCGATCAGCAGTATCTGCCTCACCGCCTCGTGGTTAAGACGTGTCTGGTAGCCGACGTCGATATCGAGGTCTTTTTTCACTGTCTAGATTGCGCCGGCGCGCGCCACACGCGGGCCACACGGACCGCGTGTTATCGACATTGGTGTCGCCCGCGAGTTCCGCCAAGAGCACGCGCCATGCCTCGTTGAGGGTCCACACCGCCGCCGCGGAAACGTGATACAGATCGCGGCGCTCCGTCGGATCGGCGCGGTTTCTGGTGTAGCCAAGATTCGTATGCAAGGCGATGGGCGCCAGATCGATGCTGGCTACCAGGAGCCCATGATAGGTCGGCTTGCCGGAGCCGAGGCCGCGGTCGGCATCGCCGGTAGGCGCGTTGACGCCGGCGCGAACGGCCATGCTCAGCTTGTCTCGCTGGAAAAAACGCCACTTCAGATCGGCCGCGGTGTCGCCCGCGCCGCGAGCGTGAAAGACCTCTCCGTCGATGGTCGATCGCTGCTCGAGCCAGGTCGGGCGAAGGATCGCGTCGAGCTGCGGGAGAATTCCGTAGGAAAGCTGCGGCCCGAGCTCGAACGATCGATCCGATCCGTCACGCGTCCACGCGTTGCCGATCTCGAGTTCGAACCTGGCACGCCCTTGCGTCGCCGTGTCCTCGCTGATCAGCGGGTGCGCAGCATGAACCGTCATCGGCAGCGCAAGGATCAGCAACAATCCCGCGCGATGGCACACGCTACCCGCGTCGGCAGCCATTCGCGCCTAGAGCTTGTAGGCGCGCTTCGCCAAACCGTAGGCGAGCTCGGGTGCCAGCTCGAAAGCCTCGTCCTCCTCGATCTTGTGCTCGGCCACGAGCTGGGCAAGGAAGCGGCAGTCCATTCTCCGCGCGACATCGTGACGCGCGGGGATCGAAAGGAACGCGCGCGTGTCGTCGTTGAAGCCGACGGTGTTGTAGAAACCGGCGGTCTCCGTTGTCTGCTCGCGAAAACGCTGCATGCCCTCGGGACTGTCGTAGAACCACCACGGCGGGCCCAGCTTGAGAATCGGGTAGTGCCCCGCCAGCGGCGCCAGCTCACGCGAATACGCCGTCTCATCGAGCGTGAACAGAATCACGGTCAGATCGCGCTCGTTGCCGAAGCGATCGAGCAGCGCTTTAAGCGCATGGACGTAGTCGGTTCGCGTCGGAATGTCCGCGCCCTTGTCGCGGCCGAAGCGCTGATG
>DASXBW010000015.1:0-23828 GCA_036491495.1 Casimicrobiaceae bacterium | reverse complement strand
TCCCGAAGGGAAGGGACCCGACGTGATCGTTGGCGCAACGCACCGCGGCGGAGGCGGACGCGGAGGCGAGCCGACTCCTATACTTGCCGAGGCGGTGCCGCCCGTGCCGCCCTCGACCGAGGTCACCGAGCCGGTCGTATTGTCCATCGTTCCCGTGTCAATGGCGGTCACGTTCACGCTGAATGCGCACGAGGTGCCCCCTGCGAGCGTCGCGCCGGTCAAGCTGACGACGCGCGAGCCGGCGGCGGCCACAATGACGCCGCCACCGCAGCTGCCGGCGAGCCCGTTTGGGGTCGAGACCCTGAGACCGACCGGCAGCAGGTCGGTGAAGCTGACGCCGGTCAAGCTGTTGGACTTGTTGGGATTGTCGATGGTGAAGCTAAGCTTTGTCGATTCGTTCACCTCGATGGTCACCGCGCTGAAGGACTTCGCGATAGTCGGCGGCGCAACGGGGGCCGGTATTACGGTAACGCTGGCCAAAGCGGGATTGCCCGGACCCGGGCCTACGGGGCCGGTCGTATTGTTCTTGATCCCCAGAGTGGTGCCGGTCACGTTCACTTGGAACGTGCACGTGTTGCCGGCTGGGAGCGACCCGCTGGTCAAGCTGACGGTGTCGGAGCCGGCGGTCGCCACAATGCTGCCGCTCGCGCCGCAGCCACCAGTGAGCCCGTTCGGGGTCGAAACAACGAGACCCGGCGGTAGCGTGTCGGTGAAGCCGACGCCGTTCAGGGGGACATCATTGGGGTTGCGAATGGTGAAGCTAAGCGAGGTCGACCCGTTCAGCGGGATGGTCGCCACGCCGAAGGACTTCACGATTGACGGCGGCGTGAGGCCAGACCCGGTAGTGATGCGCACGTTGTCGATGATGGCGCCCGCGTTGACACCCTGCCCGGTGGTGTCGCTCACGAACGTGATGGTCTCGCTATCGCCGGTGGCCACAAAGGTGAAGAACTTGGTGGTCCAAAAGCTGGCGGCGTTGCCTGGATTCTCGCCGGTCGTATCGAAAGTGTAGTTCTGCACGACACCGGCAACGGTCACCGTCAGTGGTTTCATGACCGGCGCGCCGCCGAAATTACCGTTCAGATCGAACCTGACCTCATAGACATATCCGGGTTCGGTGTCGAAGGTTTGCTGAATGCCGCCGACCATTTGGTCGCCGACGAGGTCGACGCTTGCTATGCCGTCGGTCTGTGACTGAACGCCGCACGCCGGCGCCACCCAGTCGATATTGCCCAAGATCACGGTCCAGCCGGTGAGGTTCGTGCTGCCGCTCGGAAGGGTAACAAAACAGGGTTCGGGACTGGTGATCGGGAATCCGGCTTCGAAACTGCCGTTTTGAAACGGCGCCGCGCAGACAAACTGGGCGAATGCGAACATTGCAAACGTTGCGGCAATGCGATGCATCGATCTACGCCCTTCCTCGCTAAACGTGCACGGATTCTATCGCGAGCACGGCGATCCTGTCTTGGCCGCGCGCTCGGCGGCCTTCGGATGCTTGGGTTGGTAGCTCTGCACGAGCGTCGTTAATACGTCACGTCGCGTGCCTCCTCGCCCGCTCGCGTCCGGACGCTATAATGCGAGGTCCGCATTCCGGGTGCATCGCTTCCAATGTTGAGAGCTGAACGGCTCGCCGCACAACGCGGTGGCGTCACGTTGTTCGCGAACGTCGAATTTGCATTGGCTTGCGGAGAAGCGCTGATCGTGACCGGCGCCAACGGCAGTGGCAAGACGACCTTGTTGCGCATGGTGGCGGGCCTCACCCAGCCCCACATCGGCCAACTGTCGTGGCGGGGCGCGCCCGTCGCCGCGTTCGATCACGCGCTCAGAGCTGCAACGCTGTATATCGGACACGCCGCCGCCCTCAAGGACGATTTCACGGCCGAGGAGAATCTTCTTTCCCTCGCCACGTTGCACGGCGCCGCGCCGGACCGAGTGGCGCTGGGCAACGCACTTGCGGAATGGTCGCTGGGCCAACACGACGATATCCCCGCACGCGTGCTGTCGCAGGGACAAAGACGCCGCATTGCGCTGGCGCGCATGGACCTCGCCCGGCGCTGCTTGTGGGTGCTCGACGAGCCGGTGACGGCACTCGATGCTTCGGGTGTTGCGACACTCGAGAAACGGGTCAATGCGCACCTGGCTGCACGAGGCGTCGCGGTCATCGCGACCCATAAGCCGCTTGCGCTCGCGGGCACCATGCGCAAGCTCGAGCTCTGACGAGGTTCGCCTTGGCCGCCATCCTGGAGATCACCGACGACACGCGCGAATCGAGCGCCTGGCGCGGCTTCGCATGGTCGATGACGCGCGACCTCGACCTGGCGATTCGTTCGAAGGCGGAACTGGGCGTTCAACTCCTGTTCTATGTGATCGTAGTGACGCTCTTTCCGTTGGCGGTAGGTGCCGAGCCGCTCCTGCTTCGCACCCTGGGCCCGGGCGTGCTGTGGGTCGCGGCACTGCTCGCGTCGCTATTGTCGCTGTCGCGTATCTTTGCCGCAGACTACGCCGACGGTAGCCTGGAGCAGCTCGCGCTGTCGCCGCTACCGCTGCCGGCGCTGATCTCCGGTAAAATAGCGGCGCATTGGATGTCGACCGGCTTTCCGCTGGTGGCTATCTCTCCGCTTCTGGGCGCACAGTTCGGGCTGACGACTGACGAGGGATGGTTGCTGGCGCTCGGATTGCTGATTGGCACGCCGACGCTGTCGCTGCTGGGCGCGATCGGCGCCGCACTGACGCTTGGACTGCGCGCCGGCGGAGGTCTGCTGGCGCTGCTGATTCTGCCTCTTTACGTTCCCATCCTGATCTTCGGCGCGGGTTCGATCGAAGCAGTGCGAGCCGGCCTGGGCGCAAGCGCACAACTTTCGCTGCTCGCCGCGGCACTGCTGGCGACAGTGGTTGGTGCACCGCTCGCGGCATCTGCCGCGGTGCGCATCGCTCTGGATTGATAGGGTCAATGAGGCCTATGAGCTCGATCGCCTGGTTCAGGCTCGCATCGCCGGCGTCGTTCTTCCCGCTGGCGCGTCGGCTCGTGCCTTGGTTCAGCGCGGGTGCGGCAGTGCTTGCCCTGACGGCGCTGTGGCTGGGCCTTCTGGTCGCCCCGACAGACGCCCAGCAAGGCGACGCCTACCGGATCATTTTTATTCACGTGCCTGCGGCATGGATGTCGATGTTCATCTATATCGTCATGGCATTCTGGTGTGCGGTATCGCTCACCTTCAACACCCGGCTGGCGGCGATGCTGGCGCAGGCGTTGGCGCCGACCGGCGCGATGTTCACCGTACTGGCGCTCGTCACCGGTGCCATGTGGGGCAAACCCGCCTGGGGCACCTACTGGGCGTGGGATGCGCGGATGACCTCCGAGCTCATTTTGCTATTCCTCTACTTCGGATACATGGCGCTGCGCAACGCCATCGACGATCCGCGTCGGGCCGACCGCGCGAGCGCGGTGCTGGCGCTGGTCGGAGCGATCAATGTCCCGATCATCTATTTCTCGGTCAAATGGTGGAACACGCTGCACCAGGGCGCTTCGGTAAGCCTGACGTCGGCGCCGACCATGGCGGCTACAATGCTCGCCGGCATGCTCATCATGGCATTCGCCGCCTGGTTCTACGCCATTGCGATCACCTTGATACGGGTGCAGGCGATCATCATCGAACGCGAGCAGAATACCCGCTGGATGGGCGAGCTCCTGCCCTGGATACGATGAAAGCAAGCGGACTCTCCGAGTTTATGGCGATGGGCGGATACGGCTTCTATGTGTGGACGTCATACGTCGTAGCCGCGGTCGCCGTCGCATTCGAAATCGTCGCCGTGCGCGCTCGTATTCGCGCGGCGGTGAAGTCCGCGCTGAGACCGGACCGTGCAGTCCCGGTGGCCGACGATACCCAATGAAGCCACGTACCCGTCGCTTCGCATGGATCGCCGCCGGCCTTGGCATACTCGGCATCGCGGCGGCGCTGGTGCTGTCGGCATTCCAGTCGAATCTGGTGTTCTTTTTCACGCCAAGCCAGATCGCGGCCAACGAGTCGCCGCGGGGACGACCGTTTCGCGTGGGAGGGCTGGTCGAGACAGGCAGCCTGGCGCGCGAGCCCAACAGCCTGACCGTGCGCTTCCGGGTGACCGACACGGCGAAAACGATACCGGTTTCCTATACCGGCCTGCTTCCTGACTTGTTCAAGGAAGGCAAAGGCGTCGTCGCCCAAGGCACCCTCGGGCCCGACGGCGTCTTCCACGCCAGCGAAGTGCTCGCCAAGCACGACGAAAACTACATGCCGCCGGAAGCCAAGGCTGCCGTCGACCAGGCACACAAGGGAATGACCATGAAGAGCCTGCACGAGGAAACGAAGGCCAACCGATGATTCCGGAACTCGGCCACTTCGCGCTGATCGTCGCGCTGCTCACCGCGCTGGTGCAGGGCATTTTGCCGATGCTTGGCGCGGCGACGCGCCAGCCGCGGTTGATGGCGCTGGCGCGACCGGCAGCGCGCGCCCAGTTCGTGCTTGTGGCGCTGGCGTTTGCTTGCCTCGCGTGGTCGTTCGTGGCCAACGATTTCTCGGTGCAGAACGTGGCCACCAACTCCAATTCCGAGCTGCCGCTGCACTATCGCGTCGCCGCGACATGGGGCTCGCACGAGGGCTCGCTGCTGCTGTGGACGCTGATGCTTGGCGGCTGGAGCTTCGCGGTGACGCTCTTCTCGCGCAATCTGCCGGCACCGATGCTCGCTCGGGTGATTTCGGTGATGGGACTCGTCAGCGCCGGTTTCTTGTTGTTCCTGCTGTTCACGTCAAACCCGTTCGAGCGCCTGCTGCCCGCCGCGGCGGAGGGTCGCGACTTGAACCCGCTGCTTCAGGATCCGGGCATGGTGTTCCATCCTCCCCTGCTCTACATGGGTTACGTCGGGTTCTCGGTTGCATTCTCGTTTGCCATCGCCGCTCTGCTCGGCGGCCGTCTCGACGCGACGTGGGCCCGCTGGTCGCGTCCGTGGACGACCGTTGCATGGTCGTTCCTCACCGTCGGCATCGCACTGGGCAGTGGCTGGGCCTATTACACGCTCGGTTGGGGCGGCTGGTGGTTCTGGGATCCGGTGGAGAATGCGTCGTTCATGCCCTGGCTTACCGGCACCGCGCTCATTCATTCGCTCGCGGTCACCGAAAAGCGCGGCGCGTTCAAGAGCTGGACCGTGCTGCTCGCCATCATCGCTTTTTCGCTCTCCTTGCTGGGCACGTTTCTGGTGCGGTCCGGCGTCCTGACTTCGGTGCACGCCTTCGCGACCGACCCGGCGCGCGGCGTTTTCATTCTGGCTTTCCTGGCGATCGTGATCGGCGGCTCGCTGGCGCTGTTTGCCTATCGCGCGGGAAAGGTTGGCTTGGGAAGCACCTTCGACCCGGTCTCGCGCGAATCGATGCTGCTGGCCAACAACGTACTCCTCATCGTGGCGCTGGCCAGCGTGCTGCTCGGAACGCTCTATCCGCTGTTTCTGGACGCACTGAACCTGGGCAAGATTTCAGTCGGTCCGCCGTATTTCGACACGGTGTTTTATCCGCTGATGGCGCCGGCGGCGTTTCTGATGGGGGTGGGACCCCTCGCGCGCTGGACGCGTACTCCGTTGCCCGAGCTGGCAGCCCGGCTCCGCTGGGCGCTCGGCGTCGCGGCTGCCACGGCACTGGTGGCGCCGTTCCTGCTGGGACGCTGGTCGCTGCTCGTTGCCTTCGGTCTTTTTCTTGCGTTCTGGATATTCGCGACCACCGCCGTCAATCTGCGTCAACGGCTGCTGGCGTCGCCTCGACGCGGTGTGCTGAGGAAGCTTCGCGCCAACTCTCCGTCCTATTACGGAATGATCCTCGCGCACCTGGGCGTCGGTGTTTTCATTATCGGCGTAACGCTGGTCAAGGGCTACGAGGTCGAGAAAGACGTGCGTCTCGACGTCGGCGAAAGCGTTGCGCTTGGCGGTTACGACTTCAAGTTCGTCGGTGTCACACCGCAGCCGGGGCCCAATTACCGCGCGCTCACGGGAGTGGTCGAGGTACGCAAGGATGGCCGCCTGATCGAGACGCTGGCGCCGGAAAAACGCGTCTATAACGCCTCGGGACAGGCGATGACCATCGCTGCGATCGATACCGGATTACTCGGCGACCGCTATGTGTCGCTCGGCGAGCCGGTCAGCGCCGACTCGACGGACATTCACGGAGCGTGGGGTGTGCGCATCTATCTCAAACCATTCGTTGACTGGATCTGGACGGGCGCGTTCCTGATGGCGCTCGGCGGATTCATCGCCGTGTCGGATCGCCGTTATCGGCTCGCGCTCAAGACCCGGGCCGCTCGAGTTTTCGGCGACGCTGTCGGCCACGCCGGCGCGGACTAGAGGCGACCCAGCCAATGAAGACGGTGCGCTGGTCGATCCCGCTGGCCCTATTCGTGGTGCTGGTCGCATTCCTCTGGGTCGGACTGGGCCGCGATCCGCGCGAGGTTCCGTCGCCGCTGATCGGCAAGCCCGCGCCTTCCTTTGCGCTGCCCCAGATCCACGGCGACAAGCCGCTGTCGACGGCCGAGCTCAGGGGCAAGGTATGGCTGCTCAACGTCTGGGCGTCGTGGTGCGTTTCGTGCAGGGTGGAGCACCCGCTGCTGCTGCAGCTTGCGAAAGCCGGGATCGTTCCGGTCTACGGCCTCGACTACAAGGACAAGCCCGACGACGCTCGCGCCTGGCTCGTGCAGAACGGCGATCCGTACACCGCGTCGATCGTCGACCAGGACGGCCGCGTCGGCATCGATTACGGCGTCTACGGCGTGCCGGAAACGTTTGTCATCGATCGATCGGGCATCGTCCGCTACAAGCAGATCGGCCCCTTAAGCGTCGAATCACTGCAGGAGAAGATCTTGCCGCTGGTGCGCGAGCTGCAGAAGTGAGGCTATACCCGCGACTGGCGTGCGGGATCGCGGCGGCCGCGTTTGCCTTGGTTGCAGCCGCCACCAAGATGGATGTGCCGGCCGACGCGGCATTCGACATTCGCCTCAAGACGCTCGAAAGCGAGCTTCGTTGTCTCGTCTGCCAGAATCAGACACTCGCCGATTCCAACGCCTCGCTGGCAGAGGATTTGCGGCGCGAAGTGCGCGATCTCGCGCTTTCGGGCAAGAGCGACAGCGAGATTCGTGCCTACCTCGTCGCGCGCTACGGGGATTTCGTGCTTTACGATCCGCCGCTCAAGCGCACGACGTGGCTGCTGTGGATTGGCCCGTTCGCTCTGCTCGCCGGTGGCGGCCTGTTGTGGTGGACCATACTGCGGCGTCGTGAACACGCTGGACGGTCGACGCAGCTGACGACGGATCCCGGCGCAGAAGCGCGAGGCCGCGCGCTGCTTGACGACAGCGACGAGCCGCCTCATACGGGTTGACGGCTGCCGCCCGGAATCCCTTCCGCCGGTGACCCGTTCTCTCAGCGCTTCGACCAGGCGTGGCTACAGGTTCGCCCCGCAATGCCAGCAGAGCTCGAAGCTTGCTGGATTCTCCTCCTTGCAGGCGCGGCAGAACACGCTGCCGGTCTGTGCCCGATCGAATCGCAACGCCGCAAGCGCGGCTTCGGCGCGCGGCCGGTCACGCCCGTCGTCGAGCCACACCTGAGGCTGCGCCACATCGGGAGGCACCTCGCCGACTATGCTCGACATGTGCTCGTTGAAGATATGCGCCGCGATGCCTGCCTGCTGCAATCGGTGCAGCACGAGATAGGCGTCGAAGCGGTTGTGGGCGGTGTAAAAGCGTTCCATCGATTCGGTGCGTCGCGCGAAATAAGGTGAATCTAACGATGCCGATTCATCTGCCAGCGCCACGCGTCAGCGCAGATTGCGTCGAGGTCGCGCGCGGCGCGCCATCCCAGAAGCTGTTGCGCGCGCGATGGATCAGCGTAGTAGATCGCGACATCTCCCGGCCGGCGCGGCGCAAGACGGCGCGCTATCGTCTTTCCGCATGCTCGCTCGAATGCAGCGACCACCTCCAGTACGGAATGACCCAGGCCGGTGCCGAGATTGAGTGTCGTCACCCCTCTCGCGCGCGCCAAGTATTGCATCGCGACGACATGCCCCGCGGCCAGATCCATGACGTGCACGTAATCGCGAACTCCGGTGCCGTCGGGAGTAGGCCAGTCCTGGCCGAAGACCGCGATCTCGGGCGCCTCGGTGGCGGCGACTTGCGCAAGGATCGGGACCAGATTGTTCGGCGTCGCGGACGGAGCCTCTCCGATCTGCGCGGACGAATGCGCGCCCGCCGGGTTGAAATAGCGCAACAAACCAATGCTCCACCGTTCGTCCGAAGCCGCGATATCCTCCAGCAGCTGCTCGACCATCCGTTTGGTGCGGCCGTACACGCTCGCCGTGCGTAGGGGCGCATCCTCGGTCACCGGATTGCGATCAGGCTGTCCGTAGACGGTGGCGGAGGAGCTGAACACGAGCGTTTTCACACTCGCGCCTGCCATCGCTTCGGCAAGCGTAATCGCGCCGCCGACATTGTTGTCGTAGTACGCAGCCGGCTTTGCCTCGCCTTCGCCGATGGCCTTCAGGCCCGCGCAATGAATGACGGCTGAGATCGCGTGCTCGGCAAACAAGCGCTTCATCAGCGACCGGTCGCGGACATCGCCCGTAATGCACGGAATCGGCTGGTCGGTCAGGCGCCGCAGCCGCGCTAGCACTGACGGTGAGCTGGTAGCGAAATTGTCGACGATCAACGGGCTGTAGCCCGCACCGGCAAGCTCGACGGCGATGTGCGAGCCGATGTAACCGGCGCCGCCGGTGACCAAAACCGTATCTGCCATGGCGTCATGTTACGCGAGCGTCCTCGCGCACCCGAAAAAAAACCGGGCGCTTTGAGCCCGGTCGATTGCTTGGAGCGCGTCTTCTTAGGCTGCGGCCTTGGCGCTTTTTGAGCCTTTTGCGGCCTTGGTTTCCTTGGCGGCTTTGGCCGTTTTGGGCGTCTTGGCGGCCTTCGGTGTCCTAGCGGTCTTGGCGGTTTTTTCGGGTTTGGCCGCCTTCGCGCCTTTGGTCGCTTCCTTGCTTTCGGCCGCATCGTCTTCCGCCGCAGCACCCGGTTCCGGCCGATCCATTAGCTCGACAAGCGCCATCGGGGCATTGTCGCCGATACGAAATCCGAACTTCAGGATGCGCAAATAACCGCCGGGACGCGCGCCATAACGGGGACCGAGCTCGTCGAAGAGTTTGGTCACGACATCGCGGTCGCGTAAGCGATCGAAGGCGAGCCGCCGGTTGGCGAGCGTCGGCGTCTTGCCAAGCGTGATCAGCGGCTCGGCGACCCGGCGCAGTTCCTTCGCTTTCGGCAGCGTCGTCTTGATGACTTCGTGCGTCAGAAGCGAGTTGGTCATGTTCCTCAGCATCGCCAGACGATGGCTGCTGGTGCGATTGAGCTTACGCAATCCGTGGCGGTGACGCATGATATTTCCTTACGGCCGGTCCAGGTTTGCGGGCGGCCAGTTCTCCAGCTTCATCCCCAGCGACAAGCCGCGCGTGGCCAGCACTTCCTTGATCTCGTTGAGCGACTTGCGGCCGAGATTGGGCGTCTTGAGCAACTCCGTCTCGGTGCGCTGGATAAGGTCGCCGATGTAATAGATGTTCTCCGCCTTGAGACAATTGGCCGAGCGCACCGTCAGCTCGAGGTCGTCGACAGGGCGCAGCAGGATCGGATCGACCTGCGGCATCGAGCGCTGCTCGATCGGCGCCTCGGTGCCCTTCAAATCGGCGAAAACGCCAAGCTGCTCGACCAGAATGCTGGCCGCGTAGCGGATCGCCTGTTCGGGCTCGATCACGCCGTTGGTTTCAATGTCCATCACCAGCTTGTCCAAGTCGGTTCTCTGCTCGACGCGAGCGCTCTCGACCGAATAGCTGACGCGGCGCACCGGCGAGAACGACGCATCGAGCAGGATGTTGCCGATGCTGCGGCCGCCGTCCGGCTTGATGCGCACCGTCGCCGGCTGATAGCCGCGTCCCTTCTCGACCTTGATCTCCATCTCGATCTTGCCGCCCGCGGTAAGGTGGGCGATCAAGTGCTCCGGATTGATGATCTCGACATCGTGATTCGGCTCGATATCGGCCGCCGTCACCGGACCCTCGCCAGTCTTGGCCAGCTTCAGGGTGACGTGGTCGCGGTTGTGGAGCTTCAGCACCACACCCTTGAGATTCAGGAGCACATCGACGACGTCCTCCTGCACGCCATCTAGCGCGGAATACTCGTGCAGCACGCCGGTGATCTTCACTTCGGTCGGCGCGTAGCCCGGCATCGAAGAGAGAAGAACGCGGCGGAGCGCGTTGCCGAGCGTGTGGCCGTAGCCTCGCTCGAACGGCTCCATCACCACCTTGGCGTGGAACGGCGACGTGCTTTGCACATCGATGATGCGCGGTTTCAAGAAAGCGTTGCTCTGCATGCGGAGTCCTTAAATCGAAACCCGGTCAAAACTTCTGGCGAAGCCCTGGGAAAAAGCGCGCCAGTTACTTAGAGTAGAGCTCGACGACGAGGCTTTCGTTGATGTCCTGGCCGAATTCGGAACGATCGGGCGCACCCTTGAACAGGCCAGTCATCTTGGTCACGTCGACCTGTACCCACGATGGAAAGCCGATCTTGTCAGCGAGCTGCAGCGCGTCGACGATCCGGAGTTGGGTTTTCGCGCCGTCCTTGACCGCGATCACGTCGCCGGCCTTCACCAGCGCAGACGGAATGTTGACGACTTTGCCGTTGATCGTCACCGCACGGTGCGACACGAGCTGGCGCGCTTCGGCGCGGGTCGAGCCAAATCCCATGCGGTAGACGACGTTATCCAGCCGCGATTCCAAGAGCTGCAACAGGTTCGAGCCGGTCGACCCCTTGTGCTGCGCGGCCATCGTGAAATAGCGACGGAACTGCCGCTCGAGGATGCCGTAGGTCCGGCGCAGCTTCTGCTTCTCGCGCAGCTGATTGCCGTAGTCCGACTGGCGCATGCCGGATCTGACACCATGCTGCCCTGGCTTGGAATCGAGCTTGCACTTGGAGTCGAGCGATCGACGCGCGCTTTTCAGGAAAAGATCGGTCCCTTCCCGTCGCGCCAGTTTGCATTTTGGTCCGGTGTATCGAGCCATAATTATCCTTTCGGCCGAAAGTGAAAACCTACTTTCGGCCGGTCTGTTCACCTGAAAATCGCAGGCAAAGCCCGACGATTTTCAGCACCAAAACATACGAAAAACCTGCCTTAGATTCTCCGGCGCTTCGGCGGCCGGCAGCCGTTGTGCGGCACCGGGGTCACGTCCGAAATGCTGGTGATCTTGAGTCCCAGCGCGTTCAAGGCCCGCACTGCCGACTCCCGGCCGGGGCCGGGCCCCTTGATCCGCACCTCGAGGTTCTTGACGCCGCATTCCTGCGCCGCCTTGCCCGCCGATTCGGCGGCAACCTGCGCCGCGAACGGCGTCGACTTGCGCGAGCCCTTGAAGCCGGCACCGCCCGACGTCGCCCAGGACAGTGCGTTGCCCTGGCGATCGGTGATGGTGATGATCGTGTTGTTGAACGACGCGTGGATATGCGCAATTCCTTCGGAGATGTTCTTCTTGACCTTCTTGCGCGTCCGCGTGACGGTCTTGGTCGGTGCCTGTGCCATTCGCTATGTCCTCAGTCCTCGATCGCTACTTGGTTGCCGGCTTGGCGGCCGCCGGGCTGCTGGCCGGCTTGGCGGTTCCGCGCGAGGCTGTCGCCTGCCGCGCCTTCTTGGGTCCCTTGCGGGTCCGAGCGTTGGTACGCGTGCGCTGACCGCGCACCGGCAATCCCTTGCGGTGTCGCACGCCTCGATAGCATCCGAGGTCCATCAGCCGCTTGATGCTCATGGTCACCTCGCGGCGCAGGTCGCCTTCGACGGTGTACCTGCCGACGAGCTCGCGCAGCTTGTCCATCTGCGCGTCGGAAAGATCCTTGATCTTGGTCGCGTGGCCGACACCCGCGGCCTTACAAATCATGCGCGCGCGCGGACGCCCGATGCCGTAAATCGCGGTCAACGCGATTTCCGCGTGCTGGTGATTCGGAATGTTGACGCCTGCAATACGGGCCATGTGCTTACCCTATGGTTCGTTTCCGTTAACCTTGCCGCTGCTTATGGCGAGGATCCGTGCAAATCACTCGCACGACACCGTGGCGCCGGATAATCTTGCAATTGCGGCAAATCTTCTTGACTGAAGCCAGTACTTTCATCGCTCTTCCTTTCGCTTCGGCCGCACTTCGGCCCTACTTCGCGCGGAAAATGATCCGCGCCCGGGACAGGTCGTACGGAGTAAGGTCCACCGTCACCTTGTCGCCCGGCAAAATCTTGATGTAGTGCATCCGCATCTTTCCGGAGATGTGGCCAAGCACAACATGCCCGTTCTCCAGCTTCACCCGGAAAGTCGCGTTGGGCAGCGTCTCCAGGACTTCTCCCTGCATCTGTATCGTTTCTTCTTTCGCCATCAGCGCGTCGGTAATCCGCCCTTGAAGTTCGCCTTCTTGAGCAGGCTCTCGTACTGCTGCGACATCACATACGCCTGCACCTGGGTCATGAAGTCCATCGTCACGACCACGATAATCAGGAGCGAAGTCCCGCCGAAGTAAAACGGCACATTCTTCCAGGCGATGAGAAAGTTCGGGATAAAGCAGACCACGACCAGATATATCGAGCCAAGGAGCGTCAAACGCAAGGTTATTTTCTCGATGTACTTCCCGGTCTGCTCGCCGGGACGGTACCCGGGAATGAAGGCGCCGCTCTTCTTGAGATTCTCGGCGGTCTCCTTCGGGTTGTACTGCAGCGCCGTATAGAAGAAGCAGAAAAATATGATCGCCGCCGCGTAGAGTATTTCGTGCACCGGCTGGCCCGGGGCAAGCGTGGCCGCCAGGTCGCGCAGCCAGATCGTGTTCTCACTCGAGCCGAACCACTGCGCCAGCGTCGCGGGAAAGAGAATGATCGACGACGCAAAGATCGGCGGAATCACGCCGGCCATGTTGAGCTTGAGCGGCAGAAACGATTGCTGGCCGGCATAGACCTTGTTGCCGACCTGGCGCTTGGCATAGTTCACCTGGATCTTGCGCAGTGCCCGCTCGACATACACCACGAACGCCGTCACGGCGACCACCAGCGCGACGATACCCAGGACCAGAGGAATCGAATACGCGCCCGTGTTGAGCTGCTCCAGCGTCTGCCCGATCGCGCGCGGCAGGCCGGCGGCGATGCCGGCAAAGATGATCAGCGAAATTCCGTTGCCGAGGCCCCGCTCGGTGATCTGCTCGCCCAGCCACATCAGGAACATCGTCCCGGTCACCAGGGTGATCGCCGACAGGAAGCGAAAAGCGACCCCCGGGTCGACCACCAACCCGGCCTGCGCTTCCAGCGCAATCGAGATCCCGAGCCCCTGAAAGAATGCGAGCCCCAGGGTCGCGTAACGGGTGTACTGCGTGATCTTGCGGCGCCCGGTCTCGCCCTCTTTCTTGAGCGCTTCCAGCGTCGGGACGACCACCGTGCACAACTGCATGATGATCGACGCCGAAATGTACGGCATGATCCCCAGCGCAAAGATCGAAAACCGGGAGAGCGCGCCACCGGAAAATACGTTGAACAGGCCGAGAATGCCGCCCTGCTGCGACTTGAACAATTCGTCGAGCACCGACGCGTTGATCCCCGGCACCGGGATGTGCGTTCCGATGCGATATACGACGAGCGCGCCGAGCAAGAACAGCAGACGTTTTTTCAGGTCTGCGTATCGATTGCCGCTCTTTTGCGCCGGATTGATGGTGGCCAAGTGGATTCCTGTATCGAATACTTAGGTCTGGGTAATCTTCTTCTGCTTCAGGCGATGCTGCCGCCGGCGGCTTCGATCGCCGCGCGGGCGCCCTTGGTCGCCAGCACGCCCGACAGTTTCACGGCCTTGGTGATCTCGCCGGTCTTGATCACTTTCACCGTCTTGGCGCCGGGATGCACGAGTCCGGCCGCCTTGAGCGCCAGAAGATCGATGTCCGCAACGGGAACCTTGGTAAGGTCCGACAGCCGCACCTCGGCGGCGTCGCCATGCGTACGCGACTTGAATCCACGCTTGGGCAGGCGGCGCTGAAGCGGCATCTGACCGCCTTCGAAGCCGACCTTGTGAAAGCCGCCCGAGCGCGATTTCTGGCCCTTGTGGCCACGGCCCGCGGTCTTGCCCAGCCCGGAGCCGATGCCGCGCCCGACCCGGCGCTTCGCCTTCTTGCTGCCTGCCGCCGGCTTGATCGTGTTCAATCGCATCATCGTGTCCTTCAGCCTTTTGCCTCGGTGACCCGCAGCATGTAGCCGATCTTGTTGATCATGCCGCGCGTCTGCGGCGTGTCCTGCACTTCGACGCTATGCATGCGCCACTTGAGTCCCAGCCCGCGAACCGTGGCGCGATGATCGGGCTTCTTGCCCACCAACCCGCGCACCAGGGTGACTCGCACCGTTCCGATTTTCTTGTCCGCCGCCATGCCTTTAGGCCTCCGTCAGCTGCTCGACCGTCAACCCGCGCTTGGCGGCGATCTCCGCCGGCGAGTTGCAGTGCTCGAGCGCATTCAGGGTCGCGCGCACGATGTTGTACGGATTGGTCGAGCCGTGGCATTTGGCAAGGATGTTGGTCACCCCTACCACGTCGAACACGGCACGCATCGGGCCGCCGGCGATAATCCCGGTCCCCTCCGACGCCGGCTGCATGAAAACCTTGGTCGCGCCGTGACGTCCCTGAACGGCGTGATGCAGCGAGCCGTTCTTCAGGCGCACCTTGATCATCCTGCGCCGTGCTTCTTCCATCGCCTTCTGCACCGCGACCGGAACTTCCTTGGCCTTGCCCTTGCCGATGCCGACCCGGCCATCGCCGTCGCCGACGACCGTCAGCGCCGCGAAGGCGAGAATGCGCCCGCCCTTCACCACCTTGGTGACGCGATTGATGGCGATCATCTTTTCGCGCAGGCCGTCGCCCCGATCGTCCTGCTGTTGCCTGCCCTGCTGCCTGCCCATTGGCTTTGCCATGTTCGTTCCCGTTTGTGTCCGCTTTGCCGCGGGCGCTAGAACTTCAAACCGCCCTCGCGAGCGGCGTCGGCCAGCGCCTTCACGCGACCGTGATACTTGAATCCGGAACGGTCGAAGGCAACCGCATCGATACCCAGCTTCTTCGCTTTTTCCGCAATGCGCTTCCCAACCACCGCCGCCGCGGCCTTATTGCCGCCGTTCTTCAGATCCTTCCGGACGTCGCCTTCGAGCGTCGACGCGCTGGTCAGGATCTTGTCGCCCGACGGCGCGACGATCTGCGCGTAGATGTGGCAGTTCGACCGGCTGACCACCAGCCGGTTGGCGCGCTGCTCGGCAATGCGCGCCCGGGTTTTGCGGGCGCGGCGGACTCGAGCGTCTTTCTTGTTCATGACTACAGCCCTTTCCAGCTTTTTCCATCTTGAATCGTCGGGCTCCGCCCGCGATTCAAGAGTGACTGTTTCGGTCAAAAGTAGGTTTGTACTTTTGACCGTCGCGTTATTTTTTCTTCGTCTCCTTAATTACGACCCGCTCGCCGACGTAGCGAACGCCCTTGCCCTTGTACGGCTCGGGCGGACGGTAGGCCCGAATCTCGGCCGCGACCTGCCCCACCTGCTGCTTGTCGATGCCCTTGATCACAATCTCCGTCTGCAGCGGCGTTTCCGCCTTCACGCCCTTGGGCATCCGGTGCACCACCGGATGCGAAAAGCCCAAGGACAGATTGAGCTTGTCGCCCGCCGCCTGTGCGCGATATCCCACACCCACCAGAGCCAGTTTCTTTTCGTAGCCGTCGGTCACGCCCTTGATCATGTTCGCGACCAGCGCGCGCAGGGTGCCGTGCATCGCGCTTGCTTCCACGTTGTCCGCCTTGAACACCAGCGTGTCGCCGTTCTTTTCAACGGTGATGGCGGTGCCGAACTGACGCGACAGCGTTCCGAGCGGACCCTTTACCGAGATTTCGCCCGGGCCGACATTCACTTCGACCTTCGGCGGCAGCTTGATCGGATTGTTGCCTATGCGGGACATGTTCTGCTCTCCGTCACGCGACGATGCACAGCACTTCGCCGCCGACGCCGGTGGCGCGCGCCTTGCGATCGGTCATGACGCCGTGCGAGGTCGAGACGATGGCAATTCCCAGCCCGTTCATCACCCGCGGGATGTCGTCCTTACCTTTGTAAATGCGCAAGCCCGGCTTCGACACGCGTTCGATTTTTTCGATCACCGGCCGGCCCGCGTAGTACTTCAGCGCGATCTCCAGCTGCGGTTTGGCCTCGTCGCCGACGACGGCGAAACCTTCGATGTAGCCCTCGTCCTTGAGCACTTTGGCGATCGCCAACTTGACCTTGGATGTGGGCATCTGCGCCGTGGCCTTTTCCGCGAGCTGCGCATTGCGGATGCGCGTCAGCATATCGGCGATCGGATCAGTCATACTCATGTGTCACCTCAACTCAGTTGCGACGTCGGTTGCCACGTTGCTGGGCGCTGCCTATTGCGCTGGCGAAACCGGCGCTCATTACCAGCTGGCCTTGACCACGCCAGGAATTTCGCCGCGCATCGCGATCTCGCGCAACTTGTTGCGCCCCAGGCCGAACTTGCTGTACACGCCGCGAGGGCGACCGGTCAGCCTGCATCGGTTGCGAAGCCGCGTCGGACTCGCGTTGCGCGGAAGCTGCTGCAGCTTGTGCCGCGCAGCCAGGCGGTCCTCGTCGGAAAGCCTCATGTTGCCGATCGTCGCTTGCAGCTCCGCACGCTTCTTGGCGTACTTTTTCACCGTCACGCGGCGTTGCAGGTCGCGGTTGATGACAGCCTTTTTCGCCATGGGCGTCCTTTAGTCTCAGTTAGTTCTTGAACGGAAATTTGAACGCGGCCAGCAAGGCCTTTGCCTCGGCGTCGGTCTTGGCCGTGGTCGCGATCGTGATATTCATGCCCCGGATCGAATCGATCTTGTCGTACTCGATCTCCGGGAAAATGATCTGTTCCTTGACGCCCATGTTGAAGTTGCCGCGGCCGTCGAAAGAGCGCCCGGATACGCCGCGAAAGTCGCGCACGCGCGGCAGCGCAATCGACACCAGCCGGTCGAAAAACTCGTACATCCGCGCCTGGCGCAGTGTCACCATGCAACCGATCGGATAGCCCGTGCGGATCTTCCATACCGCGATCGACTTCTTCGCCTTGGTAATCACCGGCTTCTGGCCGGATATCTTCTGCATGTCCGCGACCGCATTTTCGAGGATCTTCTTGTCGGCGATCGCTTCGCCGACGCCCATGTTGAGAACGATCTTCTCGATCCGGGGGACTTGCATGGCCGACTTGTAGCCGAACTGCTTCACCAGCGCCGGAACGACTTCCTTGTTGTAGATTTCCTTGAGGCGTGCCATGGTCAAACTCCGATCACTTCCTTGTTCGACTTGTAGAAGCGAACCTTGCGGCCGTCGTTGAGCTTGCGAAAGCCGATCCGGTCGGCCTTCAGCGTTATCGGATTCCATATCGCAACGTTGGACACGTGGATCGGCGTCTCCTTGGTCACGATGCCGCCCTGCTGATTCTTCATCGGGTTGGGCCGTGTGTGCCGCTTCACCTGGTTGACGCCGGCGACTACGACGTGATCGGCGTCGACGATTTGTGTAACGTCGCCACGCTTGCCCTTGTCGCGACCGGCAATCACGACCACGTTGTCGCCCTTCTTGATCTTGCGCATGGTCATAGGACCTCCGGCGCGAGCGACACGATCTTCATGAAACGCTCGGTGCGAAGCTCCCGCGTGACCGGCCCGAAAATGCGGGTCCCGATCGGCTCGAGCTTGGGCGTGAGCAGCACTGCGGCGTTGGTGTCGAACTTGATCTTGGCGCCGTCGTCGCGACGAACACCGTGCCGGGTGCGAACGACAACCGCGCTATAGATCTCGCCTTTCTTGACGCGGCCGCGCGGCGCCGCATCCTTCACGCTGACCTTGATGATGTCGCCGATGTGCGCGTACCGGCGCTTGGAGCCGCCGAGCACCTTAATGCACATTACCCGCCGGGCGCCGGTATTGTCGGCCACCTCCAGCATTGTCTGCATCTGGATCATTGCTAAATCTCCAACTTGACTCGCCGCGGAAACTTAAGCCTCGCGGCGACCAGTTTTGGAACCCGTCCGGGTGAAGCCGCCGCGCGACCAAGCTGCCTGTTCAGGATCCTAAAACCACAACCGGTGTGCGGCAGGCGAAGCTTGTAAGTATGACACTTCAAGCCAGTATTGGCAAGCTTGGCCTGGCTTTAAGCCCCTAGATATCCTTGGCTTTTTCGATCAGGCGCTTCACGCGCCATGCCTTGGTCTTGGCGAGCTTGCGGCAGGCCTCGATCTCGACCAGATCGCCTGCCTTGTATTCGTTGTTCTCGTCGTGGGCGTGGTACTTGTTGGAGCGGGTCACGACCTTGCCGTAAAGCGGATGCTTGACCCGGTGCTCGACCAGTACCGTCACCGTCTTGTCCATCTTGTCGCTCACGACCCGGCCGATCTGGGTCTGGATCAGGCTACCCTTGGCTGCGGGGGTGCCCGCCGCGGCGCCATCGGCAGCATCTTGGCCCGGTTGTTCCATGACTTCGTTCATGTTTGTGCCATCTTCGATTTTTGGGTGAGCAGCGTTCGCACTCTGGCGATGTTGCGCCGGACCGCGGGCAGCTTGGATTGATTCGAGAGCTGCTGGGTCGCCTTCTGCATGCGCAAGCCGAACTGCTCCCTGAGCAACGCATGGAGCTCGGTGGTGAGCTCGTCAGGCGACTTAGCCCTCAAGTCCTTCCTGCGTTCGGAAGTTTTCATGGTCGCGATCCTTAGCCGAGGAGCCGATGGACGAAGGTCGTCCTGATCGGCAGTTTTGCCGCGGCAAGCGCAAACGCCTCGCGGGCCAGCGCCTCGTCGACGCCGTCCATTTCATACAGAACCTTGCCGGGCTGGATCTCGGCAACGTAGTACTCCGGATTCCCCTTGCCATTGCCCATCCGCACTTCGGCCGGTTTTTGCGAGACCGGCTTATCGGGGAATATACGAATCCAGATCCGCCCTCCGCGCTTGATGTGTCGCGTCATCGCCCGCCGGGCGGCTTCGATCTGGCGTGAGGTCAGGCGTCCGCGCCCGACCGCCTTCAGCCCGTATTCGCCGAAGCTGACTTTGGCGCCGACGGTCGCAACGCCTTTGTTGCGGCCCTTCTGCTCCTTGCGGTATTTCCGTCTAGCTGGCTGCAACATTTTTCACTCCCACTGGCTTCCGAACCCTCTTCGGTGCTTCGGGCGCCGGCACGGGGGCCGCTTGCGGCTCCGCGTTGTGCGGCATCACTTCGCCCTTGAACACCCAGACCTTGATCCCGATGACGCCGTATGACGTCTTCGCTTCCGCAAAACCGTAATCGATGTCCGCCCGCAGTGTGTGGAGCGGCACCCGCCCCTCGCGGTACCACTCGCAACGCGCGATTTCGATGCCGTTCAGCCGCCCTGAGCTCATGATCTTGATGCCCTGCGCGCCAAGGCGCATCGCGTTCTGCATCGCGCGCTTCATGGCACGGCGGAACATGATGCGCTTCTCGAGCTGTTGCGCGATCGAGTCGGCGACGAGCTGCGCGTCGATCTCGGGCTTGCGAATCTCCTCGATATTAAGGCCGACTTCGGTGCCCATCATCTTGCGCAGGTTCGCCCGCAGCGTTTCGATGTCCTCACCCTTCTTGCCGATCACCACGCCTGGGCGCGCGCTGTGAATGGTGATGCGCGCGTTCTTGGCCGGGCGCTCGATCGTGATCTTGCCGACCGAGGCGTGCGCGAGCTTCTTCTTCAGATACGCGCGGACCTTGATGTCCTCGTTCAATATCGTCGGGAAGTGCTTGCTGTTGGCGTACCACTTCGACGTCCAGTCGCGATTGACGGCCAGACGAAAGCCGATCGGATGTATCTTCTGTCCCATGGCCTATTCCTTTTTTCCGTCACCGACGGTGACATGGATATGGCAAGTCTGTTTGAGAATCACGTTGCCACGCCCCTTGGCCCGCGCGGTAAAACGGCGCAGATTAGTCGCCTTGTCGAGATAGATCGTGTTGACCTTCAACTCGTCGACATCGGCGCCTTCGTTGTGCTCGGCGTTGGCGATTGCCGACTCCAGGACCTTCTTGATGATCTTGGCGCCCTTCTTGGGGCTGAACGTCAGCACGTCGAGCGCCTTGTCGACCTTCAGGCCGCGGATCTGATCGGCGACGAGCCGGCCCTTCTGGGCCGACAGGCGCACGCCACGCAGGATTGCTTTGGTTTCCATTGGCTAAAAGCTCCTTACTTCCGGGGCGGCAGCGGCGCCGCGACCTTCTTGTCGGCGGAGTGCGCCTTGAACGTGCGGGTCAAAGCGAATTCGCCAAGCTTGTGTCCGACCATGTTTTCCGACACATACACCGGTATGTGTTGCTTGCCGTTGTGAACCGCAATGGTCAGCCCCACGAAATCGGGCGTGATCGTCGAGCGCCGCGACCAGGTCTTGATCGGCCGCTTGTCCGACGTGGCGCGCGCCGCCTCGACCTTGCCCTGCAAATGGTGGTCGACGAACGGACCTTTCTTGATTGAGCGAGCCATCTTGTTTCCTCTACCCCTTCTTTGCCGCGTGGCGACGGCGGACGATCATCCCGTCGGTGCGCTTGTTGCGCCGTGTCTGATAACCCTTGGTCGGCGTGCCCCAGGGGGACACCGGATGGCCGCCACCGTTGGAACGGCCGCCATGCGGGTGATCCACCGGATTCATAGCGATGCCGCGTACGGTGGGGCGGATGCCGCGCCACCGCTGCGCGCCGGCCTTGCCGATCGAACGCAGGTTGTGCTCTTCATTGCCGACGGTGCCGATCGTGGCCCGGCAGTCGACGTGCACCTTGCGGATCTCGCCCGAGTGCATGCGCAACTGCGCATAGGCGCCTTCGCGCGCGAGCAACTGCACCGACGCTCCGGCGGAACGCGCCATTTGCGCTCCCTTGCCAGGCAGCATCTCGACGCAATGGATGGTCGTGCCCACCGGGATGTTGCGCAACGGCAGGCAATTGCCGGGCTTGATCGCCGCCTCGGCCCCGCTCATCAGCTGCGTGCCCGCCGCGACGCCGCGCGGAGCAACGATGTAGCGCCGCTCGCCATCGCTGTAAAGCAGCAAAGCGAGATGCGCGCTGCGGTTCGGGTCGTATTCGAGCCGTTCCACCTTGGCCGGAACACCATCCTTGTTGCGGCGAAAATCGACGATGCGGTAATGCTGTTTATGGCCGCCACCCTGGTGGCGCATGGTGATGTGGCCATTGTTGTTGCGCCCCGAACCGCGCTTCTTCGCCTCGATCAGCGCCTCGACCGGCCGGCCCTTGTGCAAGTCCGGATTGACGACCTTGACCAGCGAGCGACGGCCGGGCGAGGTCGGTTTGACTTTGATAAGTGCCATGATCAGGCTTCCTGCGCGAAGTTGATTTCCTGGCCCGGCTTCAGGCTCACGTACGCCTTCTTCCAGTTGCGGCGGCGGCCGTTGTAGGCGCCGAACCGCTTGACCTTGCCCTTGACGTTGGCAATCTGAACGCTTTCGACCTGGACCTTGAACATGAGCTCGACCGCGGCCTTGACTTCCGGCTTGGTGGCGTTGGGAGCGACCCTGAACACGACCTGCTCGTGCTTGTCGGCGATGTGCGTCGCCTTCTCGGAAATGGTCGGTGCCAGCAGCACCGTCAGCAGCCGCTCCGGGTTGAACTTGGTCGCTGCCGCGCCGAGCGGCGCAACCGTTTTCTGTGCGCTCATGCCAGGATCTCCTCGAACTGCGTTACCGAGGCGCGGGTCAACAGCACATGATCGAATCGAACCAGGCTGACCGGATCGACCTCGCGCGTCTCCAGCACCAGCACCCCTTGCAGGTTGCGCGACGACAGATGGACGTTGTCGTGCAGAGCGTCGACGACGACGAGTATGGTGCCGCTTAAACCCAGCCCCTTGATCTTCTGCGCGAGCAGCTTCGTCTTCGGCGCATCGAGCGCGATCTGATCGACGACCGACAGTCGACCTTCACGGACCAGTTGCGACAGGATCGAGGCGATGCCGGCACGGAACATTTTCCGATTCACCTTCTGGGAAAAGTTCTCATCGGGCGAGCTGGGGAAAATCTTGCCGCCACCGCGCCACAGCGGGCTGTTGGCCTGGCCCGCTCGGGCGCGGCCGGTGCCTTTCTGCGCCCACGGCTTCTTGTGCGATTTGTTGATGTCGGCACGCCCTTTTTGCGCACGATTGCCGCTGCGCGCATTGGCCTGATACGCCGTCACCAGCTGGTGGATCAGCGCTTCGTTGTATTCGCGGCCGAACAGCGAATCTGATGCAGCGACCGTAGCGGCGGGTTGGCCGCTGTCGTTGATGAGCTTCAGATCCATGTTCAGGCCCCCTTCTTCAGCGGGGTCTTGACCGAAGGCCGGACGACGATGTGGCCGCCGTCGGCGCCTGGGACCGCACCCTTGACCAGCAGCAGTCCGCGCTCGACGTCGACGCGGACAACTTTCAGTGTCTGCACCGTGCGCTTCACGTTGCCGTATTGCCCCGCCATGCGCTTGCCGGGAAACACCCTGCCCGGGTCCTGCGCCATACCGATCGAGCCTGGGCTGTTGTGCGAGCGCGAGTTGCCGTGTGAGGCGCGGTTCGAGCTGAAATGGTGGCGCTGGATCACTCCCGAAAACCCGCGGCCCTTGGTGGTGCCGCTGACATCGACCAATTGTCCGACAGCGAAGGTCTCGACGCTGATGGTTTCGCCCAGCTTAAGGTTCGCCAGCTGCTCTGTCGGCACCTGAAATTCCTTCAGCATGGTTCCCGCTTCCACGCCTGCCTTGGCCAGGTGGCCCGCTTGCGGCTTGGTGACGCGATTGGCGCGGCGCTTGCCATAGGTGACCTGCACCGCGGAATAGCCGTCGGTTTCCTCGGTCTTGATCTGGGTGACGCGATTGTTGGCGACATCGAGCACGGTCACCGGCACGGCAGCGCCGTCGTCGGAGAAAATCCGTGTCATGCCGATCTTGCGGCCGACAAGTCCTAGACTCATGTTCGTTTCCTTGGTTTACCGGGACTCTTTTCCTGATCCCCGGTTTCCTAATTCTCGCTGCCGATTTCGATTGACCGGCGGCGTTGGTTGCTACAACTTCGATTGCGCTTAACGCGGTTAAAGAACGGTCTTACTGCAGCTTGATCTCCACGTCGACACCCGCCGGCAGATCGAGCTTCATCAGCTGATCGACCGTCTTGTCGGTCGGATCGATGATGTCCATCAACCTTAAGTGGGTGCGAATCTCCAGCTGATCGCGCGACGTCTTGTTGACGTGCGGCGAGCGCAGAACATCGAACCGCTCGATCTTGGTCGGCAGCGGAACGGGACCCTTGACCACCGCGCCGGAGCGCTTTGCCGTTTCCACGATTTCCTGCGCCGACTGGTCGATCAGCTTGTAGTCGAAAGCCTTGAGGCGGATACGGATTCTCTGGTTTTGCATCGCTTTACCTTTGGAAGAACCGATCAAACACTCGCTCGGTTCCTCGTTGCTCTTACTGGGCGAAAGGCGCCGGGCGGTCCCAAGCGTCTCGCGCTAAATTTGCTGTTCCGGCGAAAAGTAGGTTCTTACTTTTCGCCGACGATCTACTCAATAACCATCGCCACCACGCCGGCGCCGACCGTGCGGCCGCCTTCGCGGATCGCAAAGCGCAAGCCTTCCTCCATCGCAATCGGCGCAATCAGGGTCACCGTCATCTGAATGTTGTCGCCAGGCATCACCATCTCGGTCCCCGCCGGCAGCTCCACCGAGCCGGTCACATCGGTCGTCCGAAAGTAA
>DASXBW010000014.1:0-70959 GCA_036491495.1 Casimicrobiaceae bacterium | reverse complement strand
ACTGGCGATTCTCGGCGAGGATCTATCGCTCGAGCCGATCGCGTTTGCACTGCCCCGCGGCGACTCCGCGTTCCGATTGGAGGTCAATCGTGCGTTGACACAGATCTACGTCGGCGGCGAGATCGAAGGGATCTTCATGACATGGCTCGGGCCGATCGGACGTCCGTCGGGAATACTCTCAGCAATGTACTTGTTGAACGCGTTTCCGCAATAGCACCATATATCGATTTCGGTGCGAGAGCATGGTTCCGGTGCATCTACGGAGAATGCAGGCAAGTGATGGGTTTTCGGGGACGCGTCGATTCTCAAACAAGGGCGCGCTCCCAGTCGGTCCGCAGCGATCTGTCGTAGCGCGGACGACCTCGTCCAAACGAAAATTGCCGCTTATGGATGCGATGAGCGAGCTCGATGCCAGCAATGGTGACCGCTGCGTTAGCGAACGACTTGAAGCCTTTCATCGAGGCGCATCGCCTTTTGATTGCTCGATGGTCCTGCTCAATGATGTTGTTCAGGTACTTTGAACATCGCACTCTGACCCGACGCCAAGCCGAGTGCTCGCGTCGCAATAGCTTCAATGCCCGGTGGCTGGGCACATGACCATCGAGCGTAATCTTGCGCGGAGCTCGCTTCGGATGCGACGCGAGCGCTTTGCGAAAGAACGCCTGCGCAGCGGCGATGCCCCGATCAGGCCGCAATATGAAATCTACGGTGCGCCCTTGCTTGTCGACGGCTCGGTAGAGGTAATGCCACTTGCCCTTGATCGACAAATAAGTTTCATCAACCCTCCACGAGCTACCGATCGAGCGGGAGAATCGATTCCAGCGCTTCTCGAATTCCGGAACATACCGAATCACCCGGCGCATGATCGTCGTGTGGGAAAGGACCACGCCGCGCTCGGCCATTATTGCAACCATATCTCGGTAGCTAAGGCGATACGTGATGTACCAGCGCACGCACAGAGCAATGATCTCGGCGTCGAAGTGGCGCTTGACATAGATCGCATCACGGTCTTGGCGTTTGGTCATTGGGCCTCTCCGTCGACAACCCAGTCTAGCTGACGCCGCTGTTGCACCGGAACCTTATGTTGGCCCCGACTGGCGCCGACAGAATCACGCAGGCTCGACAACCTGCAGCGGTTGCCGCCTGACATGCCTACCCGTTCAACGCTGTGCCGGACCCTAATCGTTGAAAACTTGACCGGGCGGAGAAGAAAGCGAAGTAGGCCGCCGGCAGCCACGCCCCGGCTCTCAATGATTGCTCGAATCTGGCTACATGGCGGCTACACAGACACCGGAGATCCGAAACGAAAACGGCCTGCGCGAAGGCAAGCCGTTGATATGATTGGTTGCGGGGACAGGATTTGAACCTGTGACCTGCGCACAGCGCCATTCGGCGCTTGACCTGCTCGAGAACGCCGGTCGCGCGATCGGGAATCAGTTGTTCCGAGCTTGCGACGACGTCATATCGGTCACCGGGTGTGACCTACGTCGCGCGCGTAGGCGAGCTTGCCCATGATGTGCGTGGCCAGAACGCAGCGGTCATCGCCCAGAATCATCAACGCGAATAAGCGCTCGGAAAGCGATCCGGCGTGCGCCATCCGCCGTTCGAGTAGCGGAGTCGCGGCGAGGTCGAGCACGACGAAATCCGCCTCCTTGCCTGGTGCGAAGTTACCGATGCGGTCGTCCAGATACAAGGAACGCGCGGCTCCGAGTGTTGCGAGATAGAACGCGGACAGCGGCGAGAGGCGATGGCCGCCCATTTGTGCGACCTTGTACGCCTCGTCGAGCGTGCGCAGCATGGAGAAACTGGTCCCGGCACCGACGTCGGTACCGAGCCCCACTCGGATCCCGTGCGTCCGCGCGGCGTCAGTGTCGAAAAGTCCGCTGCCGAGGAACAGGTTCGACGTGGGACAGAACGACATTGCGGCACCGGTTTCAGCCATGCGGGCGCGGCCGGGAGCGTCGAGATGGATGCAGTGCGCGTATACGGCGCGCTCGCGCACCAAACCAAAATGGTCGTATACGTCGAGGTAGCTGCGGCTCCAGGGGTACAGCTCCGCGACCCAGGCAACCTCGCCGCGGTTCTCCGCAAGGTGAGATTGCAAATATACCCCCGGGTGCTCGTCCAGCAGCCTGCCTGCCAATTCGAGCTGTCGGTCGGTTGACGTCGGCGCGAAGCGTGGCGTCACCGCGTACAGCAGCCGGTCCTGGCCGTGCCACTTGTCGATCAACGCCCGGCTGTCCTCGTACGAGGCATCGGCGGTGTCGCGTACGAACTCGGGACAGTTTCGGTCCATCATCACCTTGCCCGCGATCATCCGCAGCCCGCGTGCTCGCGCGGCCGTGAAAAACGCGCTGACGGATTCGGGATGAACGGTGGCGAACACCAGCGCCGTGGTCGTTCCGTTGCGCAACAGCTCGGCAAGGAAAAACTCCGCGACCTCGTGAGCGTAAGCCGGATCCGCAAACCGCCGCTCGGTGGAAAACGTGTAGCGCTCGAGCCACTCGAGAAGTTGTTCGCCATACGCCGCTATGATGTCGGTCTGCGCATAGTGGACATGGGTGTCAACGAAGCCCGGAACGATCAGTTTGCCCGTGTAGTCGACGATCGTCGCAGCGGTGGGTAGGCTCGGCAGCAGTGTGCGTGCATCGCCGGCGGCGGTGACGACGCCGTCAGCGAGCACCAGCAGGCCGTCGTCAAAATATTCGTACGCGCCCTCGGCGCGCTCTGCCGGGTCGGCGAGAAAATGAAACAGCGACGCGCGGAATGCGTCGACACGCTTTCCGTCAACCGCGAGTTCGAGCGCGTTCAGATGACCTCTCCGTTTACCTGGTTGCCGCGCCCTGCGCGAACCACGTGGCGATGAGTGCGCGCTCGTCGTCCGTCATCTGCGTCAGGTTGCCGATTGGCATGTATTTGTTGCCCACCGTTTCGGCGATTTTCGGCGCGTTCGCCGCCACCTGCTCGGGCGTCTCGAGCAAAACACCCTTCGGCGGCTGCGCGAAACCCGGCTGCGTCGGCTGCGATGCGTGGCACTGCAGGCAGCGCTCCTTTAGCACGCCTTGAACGTTCGCGAACGCTACCCTGCTGCCGCCACTGTCGGCGATTTTAGGCGCAATCGCCACCGCGACCGCCGCCAGCAACGCGACCCCGGCGGCGGGCAGCACCCACTTGACCTTGCCGCTGTGGCGCAGCACGAAGAACTGCCGGATCAGCACGCCGGCAAGCATGATCACACCCAGTACGAGCCAGCCCTGCGGGTGGCTGTAGGTCATCGGATAGTGGTTGCTGATCATCACGAACAGCACCGGCAGCGTGAAATACGTGTTGTGAACCGAGCGCTGCTTGCCGATGATGCCGGGCCGCGGATCGGGATCACGGCCGGCGCGAATGTCGGCGACCATCCGCTTCTGCCCGGGGATGATGTGAAGGAACACGTTCGCGACCATGATGGTCCCGATGATCGCGCCGACGTGGATATACGCTGCGCGCGCGCTGAACACGTGGAACAGCGCCCAGGCGCATGCCATGATGAACACGAACACCAGCGCCGCGAGCACGTTCTCCTTGCCTTCGAGCACGCGGCACAGACCGTCGTAGACGAACCACCCACCAGCCAGGGAGGCGACGCTGATCGCAATCGCCGCGGGAGGCGAGAGCGCCATCACGCTACGATCGATCAGATACGAGCTGGCGCCGAGCCAGTAGATGAGCGCGAGCAGCGCGATTCCCGACAGCCACGCCGTGTAGGCTTCCCACTTCGACCAGTGCAGATTCTCGGTCAGCGGCTCACCTTTCGGACCGGTCAGGAATTTCTGGCTTACGTAGAATCCGCCGCCGTGGACCGCCCATAGCTCGCCGCAAACGCCGCGCTTGGTATCGTCCGGATTCTTCGGCTGCGTGAGCGAGTTGTCGAGCATCACGAAATAAAACGATGCACCGATCCATGCGATGCCGCTGATCAGATGCAGCCAGCGCGTAAGCAGGCTCAGCCAGTCAACGATATAGGCTTCCATGGGTACACGGCCTCGCGATGTGGTTCGCTCATCGCGCCCGACTGCCTTCGCGTCGGACTTGCCGGGCGAGCAGGAGTCCGGCCCGCCGTGCGACGGGCCGGGTGCGAGCGGAGCGTCGGGAATTACTTCGCTGGCAGGCTGCCTTGAACGCCTTCGACGTAAAAGTCCATCTTTTGCATTTCGTCGTCGGTCATCGTTTTGCCCGAGGCGACGCGTTCCTTGCCGCCGTTGTCCTTGATGGGGCCCTGGAACGGATGCAGCTTGCCGCTCCCGATGTCCTTTTCTCTGCCGGCGACCAGTTCGGCGACATCCTTCGGTACGGCCGGGTTGAGCGGCGCGAGCTTGACCATGCCCTCCTTGATCCCGCCCCAGGTGCTGCCCGGCTTCCACGTGCCGGCGATCACCGCGTTGGCCACCTTCGTGTAGTAGGCGCCCCATTGGTGTGTCGATGCGCTCAGCTGTGCCTTCGGGCCGTACTTGGACATGTCGGAGTGGTAGCCCAACGCGTACTTGCCCTTCTCTTCCGCGGCCTGCACGACGGCGGTAGAGTCGGTGTGGTGCGTGACGACGTCGGCACCTTGCGATATCAGCGTATTCGCCGCTTCACGCTCACGGCCCGGGTCGAACCACGAGTTGACCCAGATCACCTTGACCTCGGCCTTAGGGTTGACGCTGCGCATGCCCAGCGCGAACGCGTTGATGCCCTGCACGACCTCGGGGATGGGGAACGCCGCCACGTAACCCGCGACATTGGTCTTGGTCATCTTGCCGGCGATGATGCCGCACAGATAACGTCCCTCGTAGAAGCGCGCATTGTAAATGCCGACGTTCTTGGCCATCTTGTATCCCGTCGCATGCTCGAAGGCGACGCTTGGAAACTGCGGAGCAACCTTGATGGTCGGGTTCATGTAGCCAAATGACGTGGTGAAGATGAGCTTGTTCCCACTCGCGGCCAACTCGCGGATCACGCGTTCCGCATCGGCGCCTTCCGGCACGTTTTCGACGAACTTGGTCGTCACTTTGGCACCGAGCGCTTTTTCCATTTCCTTGCGCCCCTGGTCGTGTTGATACGTCCATCCTGCATCACCGATCGGGCTCACATAGACGAAGCCGATCTTGAGAGGTTCCTGCGCAAGTACTGCTCCGCTGGTGCCAACACTGAGCGTGGCGCCGGCAGCCAGCGCGGCGAGGATGCGGGTCATTCGGTTGCTGCGTTTCATGGGTGGATCTCCTGTGTCAAGCAATTGGAATGTCGATGCCCTGGAGCGGAGAGGACAGGCGCTGGCGAGCCTCGACGAAGCGCGGGTCTTGCAACAAGCTTGCAGGTGGTGCGAACGATGGATTCCTCCTCCACTCAGTCGGGCCGGTAGGCTCGGCCGAGCGACACCGGCGAATTGAGCCGTATGGTATTGACGTTGCGCGAGATGACTACGAGCACGACGATCGTCGCCAGGTAAGGCAGGGCCGAAAGCAACTGCGATGTCACTGCGACGCCGGATCCCTGCGCGAAGAATTGCGCGATGGTCACCCCGCCGAAAAGATACGCACCTACCATCACGCGCGCCGGACGCCAGGTGGCGAAGACGACCAGCGCAAGCGCGATCCAGCCGCGTCCCGCGACCATGCCCTCCGCCCACATTGGCGCATAGAATTCGGACAGGTGTGCGCCAGCCAGCCCGGCCATCGCGCCGCCGAACAGCGTCGCGAGATAGCGAATGCCAATCACCGGATAGCCGATCGCGTGCGCCGACTCCGGCGATTCCCCGATCGAACGCAGTACCAGTCCGGCGCGACTCTTGTAAAGGAACCAACTCACGCCCGCGAACAGCGCCCACGATACGTAGACGAGCGCATGCTGCTTGAACAGGATGGTTCCGACCACCGGGATCTGCGACAGGTACGGTATTTCAAGCGGACCGTAGTGCATCAGAGAGACGCTCTGGAACGGCTTGCCGACAAAGGCCGAAAGCCCGACGCCGAAGAGCGTGAGTGCGAGCCCCGACGCGACCTGGTTGGCCATAAGATTGAGCGTGAGCACGGCAAAGACGAATGACATCAGCGCGCCGGCGAGCATGCCCGCGAAAATGCCGATCACGAGACTGCCGCTCACGGAAGCCGTTGCGAAACCCGCGATCGCGCCGACCAGCATCATCCCTTCGACGCCAAGGTTGAGGACGCCGGATTTCTCGGTGACGAGCTCGCCGAGCGCGGCGAACACCAGCGGCGTGCCCGCGGCGATCGCGGCGGCGAGGATGAGGACGAGATTGTCCATCATGCTGCCGCCCTGGCCGCCATCGGCGCCGCGGCGGCGGATCGCACGAGCTTGATCCGGTAATTGATGAACACGTCAGAGCCCAGCAGGAAAAAGAGCAGCATCCCCTGAAACAACCCCGTCATCGCCGACGGAAGGTTCAGTCCCATCTGCGCGGACTCGCCGCCGAGGTACAGCAGCGACATCAACAGGCTCGCGAGCAGGATCCCGATCGGATGCAGCCGTCCGACAAAGGCGACGATAATCGCCGCGAAGCCGTATCCCGGCGACACCGACGGCACCAGCTGCCCGATCGGGCCGGCTACTTCGCCCATGCCGGCGATGCCGGCCGCGGCGCCACCGATAAGCAGTCCAAGCCAGACCATTCGACGGGCGCTGAAACCCGCGTATTTCGCCGCAGCGTCGGCGAGACCCGCCACGCGCATCTGGAAGCCCATGAAGCTGCGGTTGAGGAACACATAGCCGGCGGCGATTGCGGCCAGCGAAATCAGAAACCCGAAATTGAGGCGCGTACCTTCGATCAGCATCGGATAGAGCGCGGTCTCGGTGAACTGCTTCGACTGTGGAAAGTTGAGACCTTCCGGGTCGCGCCAGGGCTCATGCACGAGCCACGACAGCAGCAAATTGGCGACATAGACGAGCATCAGGCTCACCAGGATCTCGTTGGTATTGAAGCGCGTGCGCAGGAACGCCGGAATCGATGCCCACAACATGCCGCCGACCGCGCCGGCGACGACCATTGCAGGCAGCACGAGCTTGCTGTCGTTGCCGTAGAAATACAGCGCGACGCCACCGGCAAAGATCGCACCCAGGATCAACTGGCCTTCGGCGCCGATATTCCACACGTTGGCTCGGTAGCCGCAGGCGAGACCTACCGCAATCAGCATCAACGGCGATGCCTTGAGCAGTAACTCGGCGATACCGTTCAGATCGCGGATCGGATAAATGAAAAACGTGTAGAACGCCTGGAGCGGATTCTTGCCCAAAGCCGAAAACAGGATGAACCCGGCGACGATCGTGAGCCCCGCCGCGAGCAGCGGCGAGAGGTACGCCATCAGGCGAGACGGCTCCGCCCGCGCTTCAAGCTTCAGTCGCACGAAGTGCCTCCTCATGGGCGGGCGAAAAATGCGCTTCGTCGCCGGCATCCGGCCACATTCCGCTCATCCAGACGCCGATTTCCTCCACGTCGGTTTCCTTGATGGGCTTGGCCGGCGAAAGCCTCCCTTTGGCGATTACCGCGATCCGGTCGCAAACCTCGAACAGTTCGTCGAGTTCCTCGGATAGCACGAGGATCGCCACACCTTCGTTGCGCAGATCGATGATCTTCTGCCGGATGAACGCGGCAGCACCGACGTCCACGCCCCACGTTGGTTGCGCGACGACGAGCAGCTTCGGGTTCTGCATGATCTCGCGGCCGACGATGAATTTCTGAAGGTTGCCGCCTGAGAGGCTCTTGGCCTCGGCCTGCGGTCCCCCACACTTCACGTTGTAGCTATCGATGCAGTTGCGGGCGAATCCCTCGATCTCGGCGAACTTGATGAGGCCGCTTTTCACGTATCCTTGCCGGTGGGCGGTCAGCAGGGCATTCTCGCTGAGCGACATCTGCGGCACCGCGCCGCGGCCCAACCGGTCCTCGGGTACGAAGCACATGCCGAGCGCCCGCCGTTCTCCGGGTCCCATACGGCCGGCCTCGATACCGCAGACAAGGATGGGATGCTTTTCCGCGAGCGGCTCTTCGCCGGAAATGGCCGCCAGGAACTCCTGCTGGCCGTTGCCGGAAACTCCCGCGATGCCGACGATCTCGCCGCTGCGCACCGAGAGATGCATGTCCTTGAGGTGCGTTCCGAACGGGTCGGCCGGCTCATGCGTAAGCCCGGCGACCACGAGCCGCGTCTCGCCCACCTTCGGCTCACCGTGCTGCGGGTGCGGCAGGTCCTTGCCGATCATCATGCGCGCCATCGTCTTCGGCGTTTCCCGCCGCGGATCGCAATGGCCCGTTACCTGACCGCCACGCAACACCGTAGCGTTGGTGCAGAGCTCCTGGATCTCGTCGAGCTTGTGGCTGATATAGAGAATGCTGCAGCCCTCCGCGGAGAGCTGGCGCAAGGTCTCGAACAGCTTGCGCACGGCCTGTGGCGTTAGTACCGAAGTCGGCTCGTCCATGATGAGGAGCTTCGGATTGACGAGCAGGCAGCGGACGATCTCGACGCGCTGACGCTCGCCGACCGACAGCGCGTGGACGAGCCGGCGCGGATCGACCGGCAGCCCATAACGTTCCGACACCTGCGTGATGCGTTGCGCGAGCTCGCCCAGTTCGGGCTTGCCTGGCAATGCCAGCGCGACGTTCTCGACCACGGTGAGCGTTTCGAACAGCGAAAAGTGCTGGAACACCATGCCGATGCCGAGTTCGCGCGCATGCGCCGGATTCGCAACCGTCACCGGCGCACCTTCCCAGCGCACTTCGCCGGCATCGGGCTTGACCACGCCGTAGATGATCTTCATCAGCGTGCTCTTGCCCGCGCCGTTTTCGCCCAGGACAGCGTGAATCTCGCCGGGCAGCACCGTGAGCGACACGTCCTTGTTGGCGACGACGCTCGGGTAGATCTTCGTGATGCCGCGAAGCTCGATCCGCGGAGTGCCCGCATTCGCCGCCTGTGTCGCTGTCGACATCCAGAGTCCTCCCCTGCGCCTTTTTGCGAGGCGTTGTGCTTTACCTGGTGTCAGGCTCGGCGGGCGTCAGCCAGGGCGTCGACCCCAGCGACCGCGCGCGCACGCACTTGCAGCAACTCGGCTGCGACGGCCACCGCGATCACCGCCGGCTCCTTGCCGGGAATTCCCGGCACGCCGATCGGGCAGCGCATCGCAGCGAAGCGCGCCGCCGGCATACCGCGGCGTTCCATCCGCCGCTCGAACTGGCGCCGTTTGGTCAGCGAACCGATGAGCCCGAACCATGCGCAATCGTTGCGGCGCAGGATACGCTCGGCGAGCGCCTCGTCCAGCGCGTGACTGTGCGTCATCACCAGAAAATGTGTCGCCGGCTTCGCCGCGTCCACTTCGGATTCCGGCGTGTCGCTGCAGACGACCCTCACGTTCTCCGGTACGTCGCGCGGAAATTCGTCCTCGCGCTCGTCGACCCAGGTGATGCGGCAGGGAAGATCTGCGAGGATGCGCACCAGCGCGCGAGCGACGTGCCCGGCGCCGAAGAGCACGATGGCGAATTCATTGGCGCGCACCGGCTCGAGCAGCAGCGTGCGGGTGGCTTCGCCGTCACCGAGCGGCAACAGACGCGGCCCATCGCCGCTGGTCAGCATCTGCCGGGCGAGCGCCGTGACCTCTTCTTCCACACCGCCGCCGACCGAGCCGAAGGCGCGGTTCGACGCAACGACAAGCTTGCCAGCGGCGGCGATGCCATGGGTCGTGCTCACCATGACACCATCGACACCGTCGCGGCGCAACTCGACCAGCGCGTCGAGCCACGGCGCCGCATCGACGACCGGCTCGAAGAGCAGGTTGACGAGCCCGCCGCAGCATTGGCCGAGGCTCGCACCGAGCGGAAAACGGCGTAGCGCGTTAGGCCCGCCGCAGGTTAGGAGATCGCGTGCAATCGCAATCGCCTTGTGCTCGAGATGGCCGCCACCGATCGTGCCGTGGACGGCCGCGGCGGTGACGATCATCTTCGTCCCGGCCTCGCGCGGTGCCGAGCCGCGTGTCGACGCCACGGTGACGACGACGGCGGGCTGCCCACAGTCGCGCAGGCGCACGAGTGTATCGATCCAATGGGTCATAGGCCGACTCCCGCGACATTTGCGTGCATGTTCACGACGCCGTCTCCAAAACGGGCTCGGCCTTGACGCCGGTATTGGCGCGACGCGCGGCGAGCTCCTCGATCGAGAACAGGATTGCCTCGGGGGTCGCCGGTGCATCGAGACGTGGCGACAGCGCATGGTCGGCAGTGCTCGCGATTGCATCGCGTATCGCGTGCAGCGTCGAAATAGCGAGCATCAGCGGCGGCTCGCCGACCGCCTTCGAGCGAAAAATGGAATCCTCAGCGTTGATGCCGGATTCGTAGATCCGTGCATTGAACTCCGCCGGTACGTCGCTTGCCACCGGAATCTTGTAGGTGGACGGCGCGTGCGTCATCAGCTTGCCCTTGTCGTTCCACCACAGCTCTTCCGTCGTGAGCCAGCCCACGCCCTGGATGAAGCCGCCTTCGATCTGCCCCATGTCGATCGCCGGGTTCAGCGACTTACCGACGTCGTGCAGGATGTCGACCCGCAGCAGCCGATTTTCGCCGGTCAGCGTGTCCACGATTACTTCGGACACGGCGGCGCCGTAGCAATAATAATAGAAAGGCGTGCCGCTCCAGGTTTTGCGGTTGTAGCCGATCTTGGGTGTGCGGTAAAAGCCGGTGGCCGACAGCGAGACGCGCGCGAAGTACGCGAGCTTGACGAGCTCGTTGAACGACAGTGACTTATCGCCGGCGCGCACTTCGTTGGCGCGGAAGACGATCGTTTCCGGCGCCGCGGCGAAGTGAGTCGACGCGAATTCGGTGAGTCGCGCTTTCAACTTGCGCGCGGCATCCTGCGCCGCCTTCCCGTTCATGTCGGAACCTGACGACGCGGCCGTCGGTGACGCGTTGGGGACTTTGCTCGTATCCGACGCGGTGATTCGAATCCGGTCGATGTCGACCTGCAGTTCTTCGGCAACCACTTGCGCGACCTTGACGAAGAGTCCCTGGCCCATTTCGGTGCCGCCGTGATTCAGCAGCAACGTGCCGTCGGTGTAAATGTGAAGCAGACAGCCTGCCTGGTTGAGGTGCGTCGCGGTGAACGAGATGCCGAACTTGATCGGCGTCAGCGCGATCCCTCGCTTGAGATGCGGGCTCGTCCGGTTGAACGCGCGAATCTCGTCGCGCCGCGCATGATAGTTGGCGCTTTGCTCGAGATCGGCGACGATGTCGTGGATCACGTTGTCGACGATCGTCTGTCCGTAATGGGTGATATTGCGATCGTCGACGCCATAGAAATTGACCTTGCGCACCGAGAGCGGATCGCGTCCGAGATAGAGCGCGATGTCGTCGATAACCGCCTCGATGCCGACCATGCCCTGCGGTCCGCCGAAGCCGCGAAACGCGGTGTTCGACACGGTGTTGGTCTTGCAGCGGAAGCTCAGGATGCTTACATTCTCGAGGTAGTAGCAGTTATCGCTGTGGAGCATCGCGCGATCGTTGATCGATCCGGAGAGGTCGGCCGAATAGCCGCAGCGTCCGGCCAGCACGAAATCGACGCCCAGAATGCGGCCGTCGTCGTCGAAGCCCGCCTCATACTCGGTGACAAAGTCGTGTCGCTTGCCGGTGATCATCATGTCATCGTCGCGGTCGACCCGCAGCTTGACTGGACGACGCGTTTTGCGCGCGAGCAGCGCCGCAACGCACGCAAATAGTCCCGGCTGGCTTTCCTTGCCACCGAAGCCGCCGCCCATCCGCCGGCACTCGACGACCACGTCCTTGGCGGCGACGTCGAGCGCGTGCGCAACCTGATGCTGGACCTCGCCCGGATGTTGCGTCGAGCTGTAGACGTGCATGGTGCCGTCCTCCTTCGGCAGGGCGTACGCAATCATGCCCTCCAGGTAGAACTGATCCTGCCCGCCGATGCGGATCTTCCCGGACAGACGGTGCGGTGCCGAAGCGATTGCCGCGCGCGGATTGCCGCGCACGAGGCGTTCGGTCGGCAACACGAACGACTGGTCCCTGAGCGCGGCTTCGGCAGTCAGATTAGGCTTCAGGTCCTCGTATTCGATTACCGCAAGTCGTGCGGCACGCCGTGCCTGCTCCGTGGTGCGCGCGGCAACGGCGAACAGCGACTGACCGTGATACTGAACGAGCGCGGTGGCAAAGATAGGGTCGTCGGCGATCACCGGGCCATAGTCGTTCTTGCCCGGGATGTCCTTCGCGGTGATCACGGCGACGACACCCGGCGCCGCGCGTACCTTGGTGAGATCGACCGATTTCAACCGGGCGTGCGCCCGATCGCTCATCCCGATTGCAGCGTAGAGCGTACCGCGCGCCTCGGCGATGTCATCGGTGTAGATCGCCTCACCGCTGACATGCAGATGTCCGCTGTCGTGGGGGATCGCGGCGCCGGCGCCACCTTTCACGCGTTCATCCACCATGGGCATCACCTCGTGAACTCGAATACGTTGGTCTTAGCCGGCTGGCCGGAGGTCTCGAGAAACAGCTTGTACAGCAGGTTCTTCGATACCGTGCGCCGATAGCCCGCACTCGCGCGCATATCGGTGAGCGGTGTGAAGTCGCGATCGAGCGCCGTCATGGCCTCGCGTACGACGTCGACGGTCCACGGGCGGTCGACGAGCGCGCGCTCGCAATGATGCGCGCGCTTCGGGATAGCGGCAACGCCGCCGTAGGCGATTCGGGCGTCGCGGATCACGCCGTCGTCTACTTCGATGCGAAAGCCGCCGCAGACGGCGGAAATGTCCTGGTCGAAACGCTTTGAAATCTTGTAGGAGCGCACCTGCGAGCCCGACACCGGCCGGGGGATGCGGACGCGTTCGAGGAACTCTCCCGTCTCGAGAGCGTTTTTCTGATAGCCGAGGTAGAACTCGTCGAGCGGCAGCTCGCGCGTCCGCGTGCCCTTGCGCAGCACGAGCGTCGTACCGAGCGCGATCAGCACCGGCATGGCGTCGCCGATCGGAGAGCCGTTGGCGATGTTGCCTCCCAGCGTACCGGCGTTGCGGATCGGTGGCGACGCGAAGCGGCGGCAGAGTTCGTCGACTTCCGGATAATGCAGCACAAGCTCGGTGAAGGCGTCGGTCAGCGAGGCTGCCGCGCCGACGTCGATGTGTGCCTCGGTAACGTCTATGCGCTTTAACTCGGCGACATTGCCGACGTAGATCAGCGTATTCAGGTCGCGGTGCTGCTTGGTCACCCACAACCCCAGGTCGGTGCCGCCGGCCAGAATGCGCGCGTCCGGGTGTGCGTCGCGACATGCCGCGAGGTCGACCAGGCTCGTTGGTGCGATGTAAATTTTCTTGCCATGTGACAGAACCAGCGCGTCGCGCCGTTGGATAGAGCGCAGCAGCTCGATCATCTCTCGCTCGCTAGTCGAGAGTTCCGGGTCGGACAGCGAGGAGAACGAGCAATTCATCCAATGCTCGTGCGACTTTTCGGTGTCGTTGCCATAGTCGTACATTTTCTCGGCGGCATCGACGATGGGACGGTAACCGGTGCAGCGGCACAGATTACCCGCAATCGCATCGTTGATCTCCTGGCGCGATGGCTTTTGCGCCGATTTGTACAGCGCGAACAGGGACATGACGAAGCCCGGCGTGCAGAACCCGCACTGCGAGCCATGGCAGTCCACCAGCGCCCGCTGGACCGGGTGTAATACACCGTCGGCGCTTTTCAGGCTTTCGACCGTGATCAATTCCTTGCCGTCGAGCGTCGGCAGGAACTGAATGCACGAATTAATAGCACGGAAGCGAACGCCTTCGCCTGCGAGTTCGCCGACAACGACGGTGCACGCGCCGCAGTCGCCTTCGGCGCAGCCCTCCTTGGTGCCGATGCGTCCGAGGTCCTCGCGCAGGAATTCGAGGACTGTGCGGGTAGGATCGAGGTCCGGAACCGCGATGACCTCACCGTCCAGCACGAACCGGACCGTGCTGCTCGTCATCGGGGCCTTCTGCCTACTGCCTGCCATGCCATCTCCTTGCGCTCGTTGGCGCCAGCGTGCCCCTCGTTTGGTCGGCGTTCGGGCGCAATGCTGTCGTCAGCTGCCGCGATAAGTCGAGTAGCTCCAAGGTGAAACGAGAAGTGGTACATGATAGTGCTGATCGGGTTCCGCGACACCAAAGCGGAGCACCACCTCGCCTACGAACGGCGGATCGGGGATTTGCGCGCCCGACCGGGCAAGGTAGTCGCTGACGGCGAACACCAGATCATAGACGCCAGTCACCATAGCAGCACCTTCCAGCAGCGGCTGGTCGCAGCGTCCGTCGGCGTTCGTCACCGCGGCGGCTACTTCTACGCGAGTGCCATCGCGGTCAACACGGTAGAGCGTCAGCGCAATCCCCGTACCGGGTTTTCCGCGCGCCGTGTCCAGCACGTGTGTCGTAAGCCGGCCCATCACTCCTCCTCGGTCGAATCGGCATGGTGCTACTGGGACTCAACAATGTCAACAAGTCTTTATATTTTTGTTGACATTGTGCCGCAACATGCGGGCACATCAAAAAATCCATATCCTTGCCAGAGATTGAACGACCGACGTGGCGCGAAGCCAACCGTCAGCGCCGCGTTGCGCGTCACAAATCGCTTGCATTTAATAGGCGGTATGTTAATAATGCATGCTCATATTGTCAACAATAAAGAGATAACATGGGCACACGAAGGTCTCCCGGGGATGCGCATCCTGCCGGCTCGCGGGCAGCCGTTGCGCGCGCACGCGCTGGCAGCGCCCGCCGAGCCAAGTCGATTCGCCTGAACGAGACCGAGATCTACCGGCGCATCTACGACGCAGTTCTCGATCACCGCTTGCAACCCGGCACCAAGCTCAAGGAAGTGGCGCTTGCCGAAGCGTTCGGTGCGAACCGAGGCGTGGTGCGCAAGGTGCTGACTCGTCTCGCCTATGATCGGCTCGTTGCGCTGCGCCCGAATCGCGGCGCGGTGGTGGCGATTCCATCGGTGGAGGAAGGCCGCGATCTGTTTGCCGCGCGCCGTGCGGCGGAAGCCGCGATCGTCGACGCGGTTACGCGCAACATCGCCCGGGCGGAGCTGAAAGAACTGCGCGCGCTGGCCGAAAGCGAGCGTGAAGCCTACCGCTGTGGCGAAGTGCGCAAGGGACTCAAACTGTCACTCAAATTCCACCGCCAGCTCGCGGCGATCGCCGGCAACGGCGTGCTGGCAGAATTCCTCGACCAGCTGATCGCACGCACGCCGCTGGTCGTATTGGCGTACCGGGGCCGGGGAGCTGACAGGACGTGCTCGATCGACGAGCACATCGAAATCATCGACGCCATCGCGACCGGCAATGTCGCGAAGGCGGTGGCAGCGATGACGTCGCATCTCGAAAGCCTGGAGGGACAGCTCGACCTGAGCGACGAGACCGAGACGTCGACGGATCTCGTCGCGTTGTTCGGGGCCGACGGAGACTGACGATATCCGGGCACTGGCGGCGGGCCGGGAATCCAGTCGCGGAAAATTCACGTATCACGCGATCAGGGCAACGAGGCGGAGCCGGGCGATCTTGGCGACCTGCGCGAGCGCCTCGCGGAATTCGGTCGCAGGGTCGTGCTCGAGTCGCGTGGCGAATTGTTGCAGGATGCCCGCGCGATCGAGCCCCTTGACCGCGACAATGAACGGGAATCCGAACTTCGCATTATAAGTGGCGTTGAGAGCCTGAAGCCGGGCGAATTCCTCGGGCGAGCATCGGTCGAGGCCCGCACTCGCCTGCTCCTGTGCCGAGTCGTCAGTGAGCTCACCGCGAATCGCCGCCTTGCCGGCAAGCTCCGGGTGCGCGCGCAGGAGCTCGAGTTGGCGCACCTCGCCCGCGCGGTCGACAGCCGCGACCATCGCTGCGTGCAGCGCGTCGGTGCTCGCAAACGGCCGCACGTCCCACGCCGCCGCAGCGACCCACGGCGAGTGTTCGAAAATGCCACCCAACAGTGCGACGAAGGCCTCGCGATCGAGCGCATTGACGGCGGCGAGTCTCATTTTAACGTCCGGGACGGATGGATTGCGATCCGATGCCCTGCCGTGTGCACTCGGCGCTCGATCGAGATGTCCTCGTGCCGCTGCACGTAATCGTCGGGTAAGCTTGGAAACTGAAGGCGCGTGCTCCCTTCGGACAATTGGTCTTGCGTGGGCTTAACATGTTCCAGGACCTGCGTCGTAGTACCGATGAGCGCGCTTGAACCAGCTCCCATCATTTATTGTAGACACGGTAACGGGTGATCACCGGCGTTCCCGCCAGGCAAGGAGCAAACATGGGGACATTGAGTTTCATTAAAGAAGCCGGCGAAAAACTCTTCTACCACGATGCGGCCGCTGCTGCCGCGTTGTCGGAGGACCAGCTCAAGACGGCGAATGGCCGGGCCGCCGACGCGATCAAGAGCCATGTCGAGGCACATGGGCTCAGGGCCACCGGCCTGATAGTTACCTACGACGGCATGGCCGGTACAGTCACCGTGTACGGGATCGCGCCCGACCAGCCGACAAAGGAAAAGATCGTTTTGTGCTGCGGCAACCTAAAGAACGTTGAGTCGGTGAACGATCAGATGACGGCGGCGGACCAGAGCGAACCCGAGGCGCAGTATTACACCGTCGTCAAGGGCGACACGCTATCGAAGATCTCCAAGCAATACTACGGGAATCCGAACCAATACAACGCGATCTTCGAGGCGAACAAACCAATGTTGAAAACCCCGGAATTGATCTATCCGGGACAGATGCTCAGGATTCCAACTTAGTGACGAATTTGCTTCGGGCGTCACTCCCGAGGGCCATGTGGTATTCGTCGCAATGGCTGAATGCCGAAGGGGTACTGCAGGTGAACGACCAAGAACTGACCGCGAGCGTGCGCGCAGCCCTCTTGGGCGCAGGCAGCATTCGCGAAGTGAAGATGTTTGGCGGGATCGGCTTCATGCTGAACGGTAATCTGATCGCCGGAGCGTCCCATCGCGGCCTGCTGGTGCGCGTTGGCAAAGCCCGCCAGCGCGAGGCGCTCGCTCAACCGGGAGCGCGACCGATGCAGATGAAAGGCCGCACGATGGAAGGCTACATCTACGTCGATCATCCGGCTTTGGATGATCGCGCGGTACAGGCGTGCATCCGACTGGCGCTTCCTCATGTGTTGTCCCTGCCTCCAAAGGCTCACCCTACGAAGCGCGAGGGGACAAAAGGGAAGAGGAAATAGCCCTCTGCTTCCCAAAGGTAAATACCGTAATTGACCGGCTGCCAGCGATTTGCCGAACCGCGACGAGAGGCAACCACCGAGACTAACGCGGTCCTATCTCGACATGAGCTTGGTCAGACCGTTCGTGGAATCGAAGGTCCACAAGTCGCTTGCACAGCCTGCTGCATCAGGAACTCCCTCATCGCCGGGTCTTCGCACAACCCGATCGCACGGATGTACGCGTCAGCCGCCTCCTCGATTCGTTGCATGCGCTTAAGCAAGTGGGCGGCAAGCGCCCAATAGGGTTGATAGCTCTTCACCGCCTCGCTGGGTATCGCTTCGAGCAGCTCCCAGCCTGTTGCTGCATCACGTGCTTCGGCGACGGCCGCCGAGCGGCCGACCAGTGCGCCGATGGTGGGTGTGAGACCTACGAGCCCCTCGTAGAGCAGAGCGATCGCTTCCCAATCCGTACGGCCAGCTACTGCACGCCGCGCATGCGCCGACTGGATCGCCGCTTCGAGCTGAAAACGCCCAATGCGGTCCGCTCCTTTGGCGGCGGTCAATAGCCGCTCCGCTTCCTCGATCATGGGCCTCGACCAGCGCTTCATGTCCTGCTCGGAGAGGGGAACGTAGCTGCCCGTCGCCCCTCGTCGCGCATCCCGACGTGATTCGCAATACAACATGAGCGCCAGCAACCCTTGCACCTCCGGGTCGCCTGGCATCAACCGTACGAGCAACCGGCCCAACTCGATTGCTTCCGCCGCCAACCCTTTGCGGCGAGGATCGGCTCCTGCCACGTCGTCCCAGCCGCTGCCGTAGGCGGCGTAGATCGCTTCGAGCACTGCATCGAGCCGCGATGGCAATTCCTTCGCCTCGGGCAACTCGAACGCGACGCCCGCATCGCGGATCTTCGCCTTTGCGCGGGTGAGCCGCTGACCCATCGCGGAAGGCTGCACAAGAAACGCCGACGCGATGCGTGCCGCGTCCAGTCCCAGCACAACTTGGAGCATGAGCGGCGTGCGCGCCGCGGCGTCGATCGCAGAGTGCGCACAGATGAATAGCAGCTTCAGACGCTCGTCGGGAAATGCGATGTCCGTACCCGCTAGCTCTTGCGCCTCGTCGGCGGCCGCAAGCAGTGTAGGCACGGCATCGGCGTGCACGCGGACGTGGCGGGCCGCGTCGATCAGCCGGCGGCGCGCCGCGACAAGCAGCCACGCCTCGGGTTTGTCCGGCACACCACTGCGCGGCCACGTTTCCAGCGCGGAATGGAAGGCATCCGCGAGTGCATCCTCAGCCGCCGCTACGTCGCGCGAGCGCGCGGCCAGAAATGCCACGAGCCGGCTGTAGGAGTCGCGCGCCGCGCGCTCGATCGCGCGGCGCGTTTCGATTGCCGGCCCCGTGCTACGCGGCGTATCGATCCTATGTCACCCAGATCGGACGGACTTCGATCGCGCCGTGCACGGCTCCCGGGCAACGCGCCGCCCAGGACAGGGCGGCGTCCAGATCGGGCGCCTCGATCAAGTAGTAGCCCCCAAGCTGCTCCTTGGTCTCGGCAAAAGGTCCGTCAAGGACGTTGGTCTTGCCGTCGGGGACTCGCACCGTAGTCGCCGAGGCGGTAGGCTGCAGGCGATTTGCGCCGACGTAGACACCCGCCTTCTTCATCGCTTCCGTATAGGCGGCGTAAGCGGCCATTATCTGACCGGCCGTCTCTTTGCTCGCGGACAGCATGCCCGCCTCATTTCCGTAAATCATCAATAGGTATTGCATGGTTCGCTCCTTCGTCCGTTGTGGCAGCAATGAACTCCGCCGAGACAATGACGTTCCAGCAGGACCCATTTCGACAGGGTCCGAAACGTCAGCCGGGGCGCGACGCCTCGATAAGCGGGCTCTGCCCTTCATTCGTAACTGCTCGTCCCTCGTCCGGTTGTGGGGCAGCGCGTCGTGCCCTGGCACGATCGAGCCACCACACCAGAGGCATCACGACCAAGCCTCCAGGCAACAGCAGCATGGCGACAAACAAGGCTCGCTTTGCAACGCTCCGGAAAGGAGCGGCCCGGTGCAATTGGCCCGATGCGAGATTCATGAAACTCATGGGACAGTCATCCTGCCTGCCAATCGCTCCGGCTCTAGGTCATCATAACGAACACGGCGACCACAATGGATAACCCGATCAAGGTCCCGGCGACAAAATTGACCTGTCGCGATCGTGTTGCTTGACGTCTTTTCATCAGTTGCCATCCTCGAGGATCACACAGAACCCGGTCCCGGAACTTCGCCCCGACGCGCACGCCGTCGTCACTAGCGGCTTCCCACCACCGCTGGAGCCGGCGCATCCCAGCCACCACCGAGCGCGCGGATCAGCGCCACGGTCGAGGTCGCCCGCGCGCCCTTGATCTGCGTGTCGAGGCGCTGGATCGACAACAGGCTGCGCTGCGCGTCGATAGCATCGAGGTAACCGGTTGCGCCGGCGTTGTAGCGGACTTGGGCGATCCGCAGAGCGCGGCTTGCCGACGCGACGGCGTCGCGCGTCGCTTGCGCCTGATCATCGAGGGTGCGCACGTTGGCCAGGTTGTCCTCGACCTCGGCAAATGCGACCAGCACCTGCTGACGGTAGCCGGCCACTGACTCCTCGAGCACGGCATAGGAGCGATCGAGATTCGCCTGGTTGCGGCCGCCGTCGATGAGCGGCATCGCCAGGATGGTGCCGACGAGCGGCCCGAGCGCCCAGGTGCGGCTCGACCACTTGAAGAGATCCCCGAGCTCGGCGGATTCGAAACCACCCTGCGCCGTGAGATTCAGCACCGGGAAGAACGCAGCCTTCGCGACGCCGATGCGCGAGTTCGCTGCCGCCATGGTGCGGGTCGCCGCCGCGATGTCGGGCCGGCGCTCAAGCAGCGACGAGGGTAATCCGGCCGGGATCGCGGGCATCGCGCTCGCCAACGGCGCCGGGTCCAGGGTAAACGAGGCCGGGGGTTTGCCCAACAACACCGCGAGCGCGTGCTCGAGCTGAGCGCGCTGACGCTCGAGCGCGATGGCGTCACTGCGGGTCGTCGCGAGCTCGGTCCGCGCTCGCGCGACGTCGAGCTCGCCGATGTCGCCGACGTCGAAGCGCCGTTGCAGTAGCCGGGCACTGTCCTCGCGCAAACCCACGGTGTTACGCAAGAGCGAGAGCTCCTCGTCGGTCTCCCGCAATGCGAAGTAGGTCTGCGCCACATCGGCTTGCAGCACGAGCTGCACCGAACGCAATGTCGCTTCCGAGCCCTCATAGTCGCTGCGGGCGGCGTTGATGTTGTCCGAAATGCGACCGAACAAATCGACCTCGTAGCTCACCGTCAGGAGCCCGCGCCACGCTGTGAAAGGCGCGACGTCCGTGCCTGACGGCAGGCCGAGCGACGTGCCGCTCGGCTTGGCGCGGCTCGGACCGAAGCCGGCATCGACTTGCGGGATGCGATCGGCCTTGGCTACACCGACGAGCGCACGCGCCTGCGCAACACGCGCCGCGGCCGCCTTGAGGGTCTGGTTGGCGGCGATCGCATCGGCTTCGAGCTGATCGAGCGCTGGATCGTGGAACGCTCTCCACCACTCGCCGCGCGGTTGTTCTTCTGCGGGCTGTGCGGTCTTCCAGTTGCCGCGCTCGGCCGGCGTGAGCTCCTTGAATTGCACCGGCGTCTCGCTCTCCGGTCGCTCGAATTTCGGGGCGAGGGAGCAGCCGGCAAGCAATGCCGTCAATACGATTGCAACGTTGCGCATCATCGCAATGTCCTTTTAGTCCGCCGCCGCCGTAGCAGGCGAGATTCCCTGGTTTGCCGGCTGCGTCTTGCGACGCCGGTGCAGCAGCACGTAGAACACGGGGGTCAGGAAGAGACCGAAGAAGGTCACGCCGAGCATGCCCGAGAAGACCGCGACACCCATGGCGTGACGCATCTCGGATCCGGCGCCGGTCGAGAAGACCAGCGGCACTACGCCCATGATGAAGGCGAACGAGGTCATCAGGATCGGACGCAGCCGGATGCGGCAGGCTTCGAGCGCGGCGCGGACCGGATCGTGCTCCGGCTCCTTGGTCTCCAACCCGCGCGCGAACTCGACGATCAGGATCGCGTTCTTGCAGGCGAGCCCCATCAGCACGAATAGCGCGATCTGGGTGAAGATGTTGTTGTCGCCATGGGTCAGCCACACGCCGCTGATCGCGAACAGCAGACACATGGGCACGATCAGAATGATTGCCAGCGGCAGCTTGAAGCTCTCGTATTGCGCCGCAAGCACGAGAAACACCAGCAGGACACAGAGTGGGTAGACCAGCAGCGCGGTGTTGCCGGCGAGAATCTCCTGGTAGGTGAGGTCGGTCCACTCGTAGGTGATGCCGCGCGGCAATACTTCCTTCGCGATGCGCTCGATCGCAGCCTGGGCCTGGCCCGAGCTGAAGCCCGGCGCCGCGGCGCCGTTCAAGTCTGCGGAGGGAAATGCGTTATAGCGGATGGCACGATCCGGGCCGAAGCTCGCGTCGACCTTCAGCACCGAGCCGAGCGGCACCAGGTCACCCTTGGCGTTGCGGGTCTTGAGCAGCGCAATGTCCTCCGCGCGCGACCGGTACGGCGCATCGGCCTGTACCACCACGCGATAGGTGCGCCCGAAGCGGTTGAAGTCGTTGACATACAGTGATCCCAGATTGATCTGCATGGTGTCGAACACGTCGGTCAGCGCGATGCCCATGCGCTTCGTCTTGGCGCGATCGACGTCGGCAAAAAGCTGCGGCACGTTGATCTGGAAGCTGGAGAACACGCCCGCCAGCTCCGGCGTCTGGTACGCCTTCGTCTGCACCGCCTTCATGGCCCCGTACAGTGCTTCGTCGCCGAGGCTGCCGCGGTCCTCGATCTGCAGCTTGAAGCCGCCGATGGTGCCAAGGCCGTTGACCGGCGGTGGCGGGAATACGGCGATGAACGCATCTTGGATGCCACCCATGCGCTTGTTGATCTCGCCGGCGATGGCGCCGCCGGAGAGCTGGGGCGATTTGCGTTTTTCGAACTCGTCGAGACCGAAGAACACGATGCCGGCGTTGGGGGCATTGGTGAAGCCGTTGATCGACAGGCCGGGGAACGCGACCGCATCTCTCACGCCAGGCGTCTTCATCGCGACGTCGGACATGCGGCGGATCACCTCCTCGGTGCGGTCGAGCGAGGCGCCGTCGGGCAGCTGCGCGAAGCCGACCAGGTACTGCTTGTCCTGGCCGGGGATGAATCCGTGGGGGACCGACTGGAACGCCAAGTAGGTGAATCCTATGAGCACCAGATACACCGCGAACGCGATGGTCTTGTGATTGAGAACGCGCGCCACCGCTCCCTGGTAGCCGTTCGCCGAGCGCTTGAAGACGCGGTCGAAGGGGGTGAAAAACCAGCCGAAGGTCCGCTCCATGAAGCGGGTAAGCCGGTCCTTCGGTGCGCCGGCCGGCCGCAGTAGCAGCGCCGCAAGCGCGGGCGAGAGCGTCAGCGAGTTGAACGCCGAGATGACCGTCGAGATCGCGATCGTCAATGCGAACTGGCGATAAAACTCGCCGGTCAGGCCGCTGATAAAGGCGATCGGCACAAACACGGCGCACAGCGTCAGCGCAATGGCGATGATCGGCCCGCTGACCTCGCGCATGGCGCGATAGGTGGCCTCCTTGGTGTCGAAGCCGAGCTCGATGTTCCGCTCGACGTTCTCCACCACGACAATGGCGTCGTCGACCACGATGCCGATGGCGAGCACCAGGCCGAACAGGGTCAGTGTATTGATCGAGAAACCAAGCAGCAGCAGAAAAGCGAAGGTGCCGATGATCGATACCGGCACCGCGACGAGCGGAATGATCGACGCGCGCCAGGTCTGCAGAAACACGATCACCACCAGCACCACCAGCAGGATCGCGATGAGCAGCGTTTCGATGACCGCCTGGATCGACTGCTTCACGAAGCGCGTCGGGTCGTAGACGATCTGATAGTCGACGCCGTCGGGGAAGTCCTTCTTCATTTCCGCCATCGCCTTGCGCACGTCGTTGGACAGCGCGATCGCGTTCGACTCGGGCGCCTGGAAGATGGCTAGCGCCACCGCGGGCTTGTTGTTGAGCAGGCTGCGCAGCGCGTACTCTCCGGCACCGAGCTCGATGCGCGCGACGTCCTTCAGATGCAGCACGCCGCCGTCGGCCGAGGTGGCGACGATGATGTTGCCGAACTCTTCCTCGGTCGTCAGCCGGCCCTGCGCGTTCACCGACAGCTGGAACTCGGTGTCTCTGGCCGCCGGCGGCGCGCCGACCACGCCCGCCGCGACCTGCTTGTTCTGCTCCCGAATCGCCCGCGTCACGTCGCTGGCGGTAAGGTTTCGCGACGAGAGCTTCTGCGGATCGAGCCAGACGCGCATCGCATAGTCGCCCGCGCCGAACACCAGCACCTGGCCCATGCCGGGTATGCGCTGCAGCACGTCCTTGACGTTGAGCACCGCGTAGTTGCGCAGGTACAGCTCGTCATAGCGGCTGTCGGGCGAGAGAATGTGCACCACCATCGTCAAGTCCGGCGAGCTCTTCTGCGTTATCACGCCGATCTGGCGCACTTCGTCAGGGAGCCGCGGCAATGCGCGCTGCACGCGGTTCTGCACCTGCGTTTCGGCGAGCTCGGGATCGGTGCCGATCTTGAAGGTCACGGTGAGCGTCAGCACGCCGTCGGTGTTGGCCTGCGACGACATGTACAGCAGGTTCTCGACACCGTTGATCTGCTCCTCGAGCGGCGCGGCGACGGTTTCCGCGATCACCTTCGGATTGGCGCCCGGGTAGGTCGCACGCACCACGATCGACGGCGGCACGACATCGGGATACTCCGACACCGGCAACCGGGTGATCGCGATCGCGCCGGCGAGGAAGATGACGATCGACAGCACGCCCGCGAAGATCGGGCGATCGATGAAGAAGCGCGAAATATTCATGCGGTCACTCTTTGGCGGCGAGACGCTCGGGCTGACCGGGCGCGCGCGCTTCCATCGGCACGGTTTGTGGCGTCACCGGCGCACCGGGCCGAACCCGCTGCAGCCCGTTCACGACGATGACTTCTCCCGGCTTGAGCCCGCTTTCGACGACGCGTAAGCCCTCTGCGAGCCGGCCAATGCGCACTTCGCGGTACTGCGCCTTGTTGTCTGCGTTCACCACCAGCACGAAGCGTTTGCTCTGATCGGTGCCGATCGCGCGGTCGGCTACCAGCACCGCCCTGCGCGGCGTGGCCGAGTCGCCGAGCTTGACGCGCGCGAAGAGGCCCGGCGTCAAGCGCCCGTCCTTGTTGTCGAGGATGGTGCGCATGCGCACGGTTCCGCTCTGCGGGTCGACGCGGTTGTCCACGAACTCGAGGCGCCCGCTGTGCGGGAAACCCTGCTCGTCGGCGAGCCCAACCGCCACCGTCAGGGCGCCACCACGCGCCTTGCCGATGTACTTGAGATACGCGCCTTCGTCGGCTTCGAACGATGCGTAGATCGGGTCGGCGGACACGACCGTCGTGAGCAGCGGCGAGTTGGGAACCTCGCCCTGCACCAGATTGCCGACAGTGATCTCGGCCTTGCCCACGCGACCATTGATCGGTGCGGTCACGCGCGTGTAGGCCAGATTTAGTCGCGCAGTCTCGAGCGACGCCTGGTTGGCACGGATCTGCGCCTCGAGCTGCCGCACTTTCGCGGCGGCGTCGTCATACTCGCGCTTGGACGTGGCCTGCTCGGCCAGGAGCTGTTCGTTTCGCGTGAGCTCGGTCCGCGATAGATCGAGCTGGGCGCGCGTGTTGGCGAGCGTCGCTTCCGCACGTGCCACTTCGGCGGCCAACGGCCGCGGATCGATGACAAACAGCAGGTCGCCCTTCCGCACCTGGGCACCAGGCTTGAAGTCCACCGACTGGATGTAGCCGTTGATACGCGCGCGAACCTCGACCGATTCGACAGCCTCGATCCGGCCGGGGAACTCGTCGGTGTCGATGACCTCGCGCTCGACTGCGGCAGCAACACTCACCGGTGGCGGACCGGGTGGTGGACCTCCTTGGGCTTCGGGTTTGCTGCAGGCGGCGACCACTGCAAGGGCCACCAGCGGAAGCGTCATGCGGAGAGCTGACGTGAATTGAGTGCTCATTGTGTTTGACCGCTCGGTTAGTGTTGTCAACGGGAAGTTGTTGGCCAGCGGGCCGGACGCCAATGCCGCGAGCGTCGTCCAGAAGCTTGTTTTCTTCCTCGGATCAGTGCGGGCGGCAAAATCGGCCGGGCTTTGATGGATCAGAAGCGCGTGGTTCATAGCAGTGCTTTCAAAGGTCGGAAATTCGAAGCGTTCTCACTCGTTCTCACTCGATACAATGACGAGCCAGCGGGCGACGTTTCGACATCCGCGGCGAAACTTCTCTGCCGGCCTGGGGTCATGGGTTGGCGACCCGCGGTCCGATGAATGCCGCGACGATCGTCCAGGCTTCGTCAGTCCATGTGTCCTTAGCGGCTTCGATGCGTGCCAAGCGCGAAACCTGCGTCGTCACGCCGGCGGTGATGAGCTTCGCGCCGTAGGCTTCTGCCTCGTCACGCAGCGGATCGCCCTCGGCAGTCAGGATTAGCGCCGGCGCGAGCCCCGCGACTCGCGAGCACGACGACGGCGCGGCATAGGGGTGCAGGCGATCGGCGGCATTCGGCAGGTAGGCGCGGTAGCATGCGTTGCATTCGCCCCGCGAGCGCGAGGCGTTCGCTGCAAAGTGTTGCATGGAGCGCGATGTGAGGGTCGGATCGAGCATCGGCGCGACGAGAATCTGCGCAGCGAGCGCCGGCCCGCCGCGATCGCGCGCCATCATCGCGGCCACCGCAGCGAGATTGCCGCCGGCCTCCACGCCCGCGACCACCAGCCGTCTGCTATCCCAGTGCTCGCGGTGCGCGTTCTCCACCGCCCAGGTAATTGCCGCGTAGGCATCTTCGACAGCCGCCGGGAACGGAAGCTCGCCGGCGAGGGTATATCCGGGGGTGGCAACGGCGAGGTCCAGACGCGCGGCCATCGCGGCCGCAAGTGGCGCGATGCCGTCGAGACTGCCGCCGACGAAGCCGCCTCCATGAAATAACACGACTACCGCCGGAGCTGCTGAAGGCGCGGGCCGATAGATGCGAAGCGCCAATTCGCCCGCATAGCCCCGATACCGCTCGTCCGCGGACGCCGCCGCAACGGCTTCAGTGCTCATGCGTCGGTACGTGGCCACCGGGACGGTTACCCTTGCTCAACATGTTCTCTCCTTGGTTGCTGGTCTTCTCGAGCGCCCGGTCACGCTTCAATGAACGGAACCAACCTCCCCCGCACCTCGCGGAAGACGGGCGATGCATTTCCCTTCACTGGATAGTCGAACCGGTCTGCGCGAAATCGACAGGCTCAGTTGCGAATGGATCGCGTGAGATTCGCGATCACACGCTTCGCATGTTATTCATTCGCCAATCACGGACAAAGTAGCTAGAATTGAATTAACTATTCACCAATCTGAATAATTCATATGGATCGCTTGCAGGCGATGGAAGTGTTTGTCCGCGTGGTTGATACCGGCGCGTTCACCCGGGCAGCGGAGGTGTTGCACATGCCCAAGGCGACCGTGACGACGCTGGTCCAGAATCTCGAAGTGCACCTGCGGGTGAAGCTGCTCAACAGGACGACCCGACGCGTAAGCGTTACCACCGATGGCGCGGCGTACTATGAGCGCTGCATCCGCATACTGGCCGACGTCGAGGAGACCGAGAGTGCGCTCGGCCGCACCAAGTCGAGCCCGCGCGGACGGCTGCGCGTCGATGTCCCGGTGACCTTCGGCCGTCGGGTGCTGGTTCCGGCGTTGCCGGATTTCTTCGCGCGCTACCCCGACATCCGGCTCGAGGTCGGATGTTCCGACCGGCCCGTTGACCTGATCGAGGAAGGCGTGGACTGCGTCGTGCGCGGTGGCGTCCAGCCGGACTCGACGCTGGTTGCCCGCCGCGTCGGACAGGTCGAATTCATCGCCTGCGCGAGCCCGGGATATCTCGAGCGCCACGGCGTGCCGAAGCACCCGCACGACCTCATCCGTCATCGCTGCATAAACTACTTCTCTTCGAAGACGGGGCGGAACATGGGTTGGGACTTCAGCAAGGACGGCGAGCGCATCGAGCTGCAGCCCGATGGTTTCGTGGCTCTGAATGATGGCGAGGCGTATCACGAAGCCGGGCTCGCCGGCCTGGGCATCATGCAGGCCGCGACTTTCATGGTGAACGACGCACTTGTCGGCGGGAAGCTCAGGTGCGTGCTGTCCGACTGGCAGATAGAGCCGTTGCCGGTATGGATCATGTATCCCCAGAACCGCCACCTTTCGGCCAAGGTGCGCGTGTTCGTCGAGTGGATTGCGGATCTGTTTACCGCGAAGAGCGCTCAGCAGACAGGACTCGAGGCTGCGCACGCGCAACCCCGGAGACATCTGGCGGCCTGATGTAGTCAGTGCATGGGCCCTAAGCGTCGTCTCACCGTCCGAGCAGGCTTCCGTCACTGTAGTGGCCTCGGGTCCACGCCCGCTCGCGCCGCTCCAACTCGAAGCGATCAGCCGAATCGGCGAAATAGCGTTCGTGCTCGCCGCGTCGTCGCAGGCTGTCCGCGGCCGCCAACCATTGCCATGCCGAGCGGATACGGGCACCCAACGCCATGATGAGTTTTGATCCTGCGACTGCTGTCAGGAACATTGTCTTCTCGTCCGTTCGATGTGGGTTGATGTCGGCAGCGTAAGCTGACTGCAGTCCCGCGTCACGCCAGCTCCTTTCATTGCTTGTCCTGTCCAGGGCTGCCTTGCCGGTAGATTAGGCCAGGGCTAAGCGGGGTTTTTTGCAGCGGCTTTTTCCCGTGCTTGCTGGCCGCGCATGAATTGCTCCTCGCGCTCCAACTTTGCCCGCTCCGCTTTGCGACTGGTGACAACGCGTACCGCGGGCAAGCGGTAGACCGGTACTCCATCGACGTACTGGCCGGTAAAAACTCCAACCAGCTGCGACTTGGCCGCCGCTTTACTCATCGGCCGTGAATCTGTTGCCTCTCCGGCCGCGCCGAGCACCGCAGTCGCGGTCAGCGCAACCACCAAAAGAGGCGTCGATAGTTGAACCGAAATCCGCCGGCGATGATCCGCATCACGCCGTGCAGCGGCAAGCGCGATCAGCCGGTCGTGTGCACCGATGTCTCTAAGCATGTGCTCGTTCATGTCCTTGGTGGTGTCGAACGCGCGCACCTCGCGGCTGCGCGCCCTGCTGTCGCGCCAGAGCGCGACCAGGACGCGGATATCGGCGCCCAGCGCCTTGATCAGCGCTGCGACGCTCGCTACGACTGCTGCCCGGAGCATCGTGTTCTCCGTCTGTTCCATGCCGTTGATGAACGCAGCATAAGGTGTACACTGGTATGAGAGAAGTGCCACAGGTGGGCAAACTTATGGATCCAGCTCTCCCCTTCCCGATCAGCCTGCCGCCAGAGGGCTCGCGCACGCTGCTTCGCGCGCTGCACGAGCAATTGAGAGCGGCGATCCTCGACAGCCGACTGCAGCCCGGCTTGCAGTTGCCGTCAACGCGCGCGCTTGCCGACGCGTATGGTGTTTCGCGCAACACGGCGGTAGCGGCTTATGACCTGCTGTTGAGCGAGGGTTATCTCGTCACGCGCCCGCGATCCGGAGCCTATGTGGCAGATGTGCTGCCGCAGCTGCGCAATCGCAGGCCTTCGAGCGGCGATCCCGCGATCGATCGCCGACTGAGCGCCTTCTGGCGCGCACCGCCTGCGATCATGCCTGCGAACATGCGATCGACGGCGCGCTTCGACTTCAGGCTCGGTGTCTCCGACAAACGGTTGTTCCCGTTCGAAATCTGGCGCCGCCTGTCGACGCGGGCACTGCGCGCGTTTGCGACCCGGGCGCCGGGCTATTCTGGGCCCCAAGGGCGGCAGGCATTGCGTGACGCTATCGCCAAGCATGTTTCGTTTGCCCGCGCGGTCGCCTGTCGGGCGGGCGACATCGTCGTCACGGCGGGTTCGCAGCAAGCCTTCGATCTGCTCGCCCGGATTCTGGTCACCCCCGGGCGTACCGTGGTCGCGATCGAGAACCCGGGTTACCCCGCACTGCGCGCGGCGCTGGCAGCCGCTGGTGCGAGGATCGTGCCCGTACCGGTCGATGGTGAAGGAATGGTCGTGCGAAAGCTGCCCACCGACGCGCACGTGATCTGCGTGACGCCGTCGCATCAATTCCCTCTCGGCACGGCCATGTCCATGCGGCGCCGGGCGGCCTTGCTCGAATTCGCGCAGGCGCGTAATGCGACGGTCATCGAAGACGACTACGACGGAGAGTTCCGCTTCTGCGGTCGTCCTCTCGATGCGTTGCAGTCGCTCGATCGCACAGAGGCGGTCTTCTACATCGGCACGTTTTCGAAGAGCCTGTTCCCGGGCATTCGTCTTGGTTTCGTGGTTGCGCCGGCCTGGGCGCAACGTGCCCTGGCTGCGGCCAAACAGTGCGCCGACGTGCATTGCGCGGTACTCGAGCAAGACACCCTCGCAACGTTTATTTCGGAAGGACACATGGCGCGCCACGTACGCAAAATGCGGCCAATCTATGGCGCTCGCCTTAACGTGTTGCTGACTTGCCTGCGGCGAGACTTCAGCCGGTGGCTGGAACCGATTCCGTCCGTTGCAGGACTACATGTGGCGGCGCTCGCAAAGTCATCGCTGGACCTGAACGCTATTGCCGAGCAAGCACGCGAACTGGATGTTGGGGTCTATCCTTTGCGACCATACTATTTCGGCGGACACGCCAAGCAGGGGCTGGTGTTCGGCTACGGTGCGATAGAAGAGCGTGAAATCGTGGAAGGACTGTCACGCCTGCGCCGACTTTGGCCGAAATGATCGATTCGACATGCGTTACGAAGACACGCTTTGACCTGGATGAAACCGAGTGCGTCGGCGCGGCATTCGACCGATGAGGCCGCGCAGCCGCGGATGGTGCGTCTGGTCGACGCAGAGCGAGCGCGCCTGACGTTCAGCCTCGACGGCATGCCCGCGACGGCCCAGGAAGGCGACACGATCCTGACCGCGGTGCTGACCGCACGTCGTTGTCTCGTGGAGTCCGCGTGCGGCGAAGGCAAGCGCGCCGGTTTCTGCCTGATGAGCGCATGCCAGGAGTGTTGGGTCACGGTCGACGGCACACGGGCACGCGCCTGCAGCACCTTGGTGACCGCGGGCATGTCGGTCGCGACCGGCGGACACTTTATAGGTGGCTGATCCAGTAATCGCAATCGTCGGCGCGGGCCCCGCCGGCATTCGCGCTGCCGAAGCGCTGTCGCAACACGGCTTGTCCGCGATACTGATTGACGAAGCGCCGAAGGGCGGGGGTCAAATCTATCGCCAGCCACCGGATTCTTTTCAACGGCCAGCCTCCAGCCGCTATGGATTCGAAGCGCGAAAGGCGAGCGCGCTGCACCGGACGATCCAGCGCTTGGCGACTGCGATCGACTATCGGCCGTCGACGTTCGCATGGAACGTTTGCGATGGACGACTCGACACGCTCTGCGCGGGCCGCGGCGAGTCGGTCGTGTTCGATATCCTGATCATCGCCACCGGCGCGATGGATCGCCTGCTGCCGCTGCCGGGGTGGACGCTTCCCGGCGTCTATGCGCTGGGCGGTGCGCAGATCGCGCTCAAATATCAAGGCTGCGCCATCGGACGGCGCACCGTATTCCTCGGTACCGGACCGTTGCTTTATCTGGTCGCGTATCAGTATGCGAAGGCTGGGGCGGAGATCGAAGCCGTGCTCGACGTAAACCCCGTGCACACCAAGCCCCGCGCTCTGTTCGGTCTCGCTTCAAGGCCGCGTACCTTGGCCAAGGGCATCTACTATCGCACCTGGCTCGGTGCGCACGGCATCGCCGTCGACGAAGGTGTGACGCCGATGGGCATCGCCGGGACCGATGAGGTGCGTGAGGTCCGCTATCGCCGCGGCAGCGTCGAGAAAACCGTTCGCTGCGATGCCGTCGGCTTGGGCTTCGGCCTCAAGGCGGAGACGCAGCTCGCGGACCTCGCGGGTTGCCGATTCCGCTTCGACCGCGAGAGCCGGCAGTGGCTGCCGGAGCGGAACAGCGACGGCGAGAGCAGCGTCTCCGGCGTGTACCTCGCGGGCGACGGCGCCGGCATCGGCGGGGCCGACGCGGCCGAGCTCTGGGGAGAGCGCGTTGGACTTAGCATCGCCGCGCGTTGCGGACGGCGGCGCGACGCGAGCCGCATTGCGACGATCGATCGGCGACTCGCGCGCCTCGCGCAGTTTCGCGCCGGGCTGGAGCGAGCGTTTCCGCTTCCCTGGCAGGGCTCGAGACTTTCCGACGACACGATCCTCTGCCGCTGCGAGGCGATTCGCGTGGCCCAAGTGAAAGAGGCGATTCGCGCCTTCGACGTGGTCGAAATGAATCGAATGAAGGCGATCACCCGAGTCGGCATGGGCCGCTGTCAAGGGCGGATGTGCGGCCTCGCCGCGGCGGAATTTCTAGCTGCGGAGACTCGACAGGATCTGGCCGCGGTCGGGCGCCTGCGCGGCCAGCCACCGATAAAACCGCTGCCGATGCCGTGGCCCAGCGCACCGTGACCGAGCGCCTTCGCGTCGATGTCGCCATCGTCGGCGGCGGCATCGCCGGCTGCTCGGCGGCGCTGCATCTTCGCCGGCACGGCTTAAGCGTATGCCTCTTGGAAAAAGGCGCGCTGGGATCGCAGGCGAGCGGCGTCAATTTCGGCGGCGTGCGCCAACAGGGACGGCATTTCGCCGAGTTGCCCCTGGCGCGCCGATCGCGCGAGGTCTGGGGTCGGCTGCGCGAGCTCATCGGCACCGACTGCGAGTTCGTCCCGTCGGGGCACATCAAGCTCGCGCGGAGCGATGCGGATCTCGCCGCTCTGGAGCGCTACGCCGTCGACGCTGCGACGTTCGGTCTCGAGCTGCAGATGATGGGCCGCAAGCGCGTACGCGACGAGTATCCGTGGCTCAGCGAGAACGTCATCGGCGGTTCGCTGGCGGCCGACGATGGCCACGCCAATCCACGCCTGGTCGCGCCGGCCTTCGGGCGCGCCGCTCGCGCTCTCGGCGCTGATCTCCGGGAGTTCGCGCGGGTGGTGGAGATGGCGCGGGACGGAGCGCGGTTTCGGGTGCGCTGCGCGACGGGCCTCGAGGTGTCCGCGAGCTTCCTCGTCAACACCGCGGGCGCCTGGGGAGGCGAGATTGCGAGCGCCTTCGATGAGCCGGTTCCGATCGAGACCACCGCGCCCAATATGCTGGTCACCGAGCCGCTGCCGCCTTTCATCACCCGTTCGGTTGGGGTTTGCGGCGGCGACGTCTATCTGCGGCAGGTGGCGCGCGGCAACGTGGTGTTGGGGGGCGGCGACGGTTGGGTTGACTTAAAGCAAGAGCGCTCGCGACCGTCGAGCAAAGTGTCGGCGCGCGCGATCGACAAGGCGCTCGAGGTGGTTCCGGCGCTCAGATCGGCACTGGTGATCCGAAGCTGGAGCGGAATCGAAGGCGCCATGCCGGACGATATTCCAGTGATCGGCTTCAGCGGCACCACGCCGAACCTGATCCACGCCTTCGGCTTCTCGGGACACGGCTTTCAACTTGGCCCTGTGATCGGTATCATCATCGACGAGCTCGTCAGAACGGGCGCCTCGGAGAGCCCGCTCGGCACGTTCGACATCGGTCGTTTCCAAGGCGCCGCCGCCCGGCGGCACGCTTCGGCGGTGAACCCCGAACAAGGAGGAGCAAAGCGATGAGGTATTTTGCATCGATGGCGGCCGGCGTCGTGGGCGCGCTGCTGCTTGCAGCGGTCGTGCCGGCGCAGGCGGAGAAAGTGCTCAACGTCGGCATGGCGGCCGCCGATCTGGGGTCGCTCGACCCGCATCGCAGCGCGACGACGCCGGACAAGGCGATCATCGGCTGGATGTTCAACGGACTGGTCCGCTTCAAGCCGGGGACGATGAACCCGGAAGCGATCGAGCCCGATCTCGCCCAAAGCTGGGACGCCTCGGCCGACCAACTCACCTGGACCTTTCACCTGCGTAAGGGAGTCCAGTGCAACAACGGCTACGGTGAGCTCGCCGCCGACGACGTGGTGTTTTCGCTGAAGCGGGCGAGCGACCCCAAGATCTCGTCGTTCTCCTCGGACTACGCCGACGTCGCCTCGATCGAGGCGCCCGATGCCGCCACGGTCCAGATCAAGTTCAAGCGGCGGCAGCCCAGCGTCCTCGGCATCCTCACCAACTACCAGGGCGGCAACATCGTTTGCAAAAAGGCCATGGAGAAACTCGGCGACGACTTCCGAACCAAAGCTGTCGGCACCGGGCCGTTCGCAGTCGAGAGCTACACGCCGAATCAATCGGTGACGCTGGTTGCCAACAAGAGCTATTTCCGTGGCGCGCCCAAGATCGACCGCATCGTCTACCGCTACATCCCCTCGGACGCGACGCGCGACCTCGCCTACAATTCGGGCGAGATCGACCTCCTCTACGGCCGCCAGGACCAGACCTGGGTGGAGCGCATGAAGTCGTTGCCGCATACGGTGGTCGACGTGTTCGGCCCGGGCGAGCTCTCCGACATCAATCTCGATATCACCAAGAAGCCGCTCGACGATCTCAGGGTGCGGCAGGCGATCGCCTATGGCGTGAACCGGGCCGACATCGTGAAATTCAAGGGCGCGTTGACCGCACGGGAAGCAGTGTCGATCATCCCGCACGATTACCTCGGCACCGACGAGCATGCGCCGCTTTATCCCTACGACCCCGCGAAGGCGAAGCAGCTGCTGACGGACGCGGGCTACCCCAACGGCGTCAAGATCACCGTGATCCAGACCTCGCTTCCCAGCATGCTCAACACGATGCAGATCGTGCAGGCGCAGCTCAAAAAGGTCGGCATCGACTGGCAGCTCGAGGTGGTGGATCACCCGACCTTCCATGCTCAGATTCGCAAGGACCTCAGCATGGCGGTCATGTACGCTGCGGCGCGCTTGCCGGTGGCCGACGTATACCTGACCCAGTTCTTCCACTCGCGCAGCATCGTCGGCACGCCGACCGCGGTCACCAACTTCTCCCATTGCGGCATCGCCGATCAGGAGATCGACGGCGCCCGCCAGACCGCCGACCCCGCCAAGCAGAAAGCGCTGTGGAAAGAGGCGCAGGACAAGCTCATCAAGGAGGTGTGCGCCGTTCCTCTCTACGAGCAGCTCCAGGTCTGGGCGCACCGGGACAAGCTCGACTACGGCTACAAGCTCGACGCGTCGCTTACGCTCGGCCCGATCATCAACGAGCAGAGTACGCTGCAGTAGCCCAGGCCGGCTCGCCGGCCGGGACGCCCGTGTGATCGCCGTCCGGACCGCGCGTTAATGCTGCCATACATCGTCAAGCGGCTGCTGGTCGCGGTGCCGACGCTGCTGGCGGTGCTGACGGTCGTATTCTTTTTCGTCCGCATCGCGCCCGGAGATCCTGCACTCATTATCCTGGGCGATCAGGCCGGTCCTCAAGCGCTCGCCACGGTTCGGCACGAGCTCGGCCTCGACCAGCCGATGGCGGTCCAGTATGTGGACTTCATGTCGGCGGTGCTCAAGGGGGACCTAGGCACGTCGCTGGTGACGCATCGATCGGTCTGGGGCGAGATTGCGAACGTCCTCCCCTACACCATCGAGCTCACGCTGAGCGCCCTGGTGATCGGTGTCGTGATCGGACTGCCGCTTGGCGTCGCCGCCGCACGCCACCGCAATGAAGCGCTCGACTATGCGGCGCGCTTGTTCTCGCTTGCTGGCTTGTCGTTTCCGGCGTTCGTGTCGGCGATCATGCTGCTGCTCGCCTTCGCGATACAGCTCCACTGGTTCCCGGTGATCAGCGAGGGCAGGCCCGGCGACCCCTTGAGTCGCGTCAGCGCGCTGGTGCTGCCGGCAATCAATTTGGGCCTCATCATGGTGGCCTACGTCATGCGCGTCACGCGCTCGAGCATGCTCGGCGTGCTGGGCGAGGATTACATCCGCACGGCGCGGTCGAAGGGCGTGCCGGCGCGGGTCGTGATCTGGCGGCACGCGCTCGGCAACGCGATGATCCCGGTGGTGACCGTGGTCGGCCTCTATCTCGGCGTGCTCATCGGCAACTCGGTTCTGACCGAGATCGTGTTCAATCGGCCGGGGCTCGGCAAGCTGATCGTCAACTCGCTCAATCAGCGCGACTACACCATGCTCGAAGGCTTGATGGTCATCTATGCCTTCTTCATCGTCATCGCCAACCTCCTGACCGACCTCACCTACGGGTTGGTGGATCCGCGGGTGAGCCAGCGATGAGCGCCGTCGAGGTCGCGATAGGACGCGGCGCGTGGGCGCGCCTGGGAGCGGGCATCCGCCATCACAAGATGGCCTCATTCGGCGCAGCCATCGTTGTCCTCATGGTTTTGAGCGCCCTCTTTGCACCTTGGCTCGCGCCGCACGATCCGCTCGAGCAGGACGTGCTGCTGCGGCTTGCGTCGCCGAGCGCGGAGTTCCCTCTGGGCAACGATTCCTTCGGCCGCGACATCCTCGCGCGCATACTCTGGGGCGGCCGCGTGTCGCTCTACGTGAGCACGCTGTCGGTGCTCATCGCCATCTTCGTCGGCGGCGCGCTCGGCATCCTTGCCGGCTACATCGGCGGGCTGTTCGACCGGGTGCTCATGGCGGCGATGGACGTGCTGCTGTCGTTTCCCACGTTGGTCATGGGACTGCTGGTGGTCGCCATGCTGGGTCCGACGGTCGGCAACCTGATTCTCGCGATCACGCTGACCGCGGTCGCGCCCTTCGCGCGCATCGCCCGCGCGCCGACCCTCACCGTCAAGGAGCGCGACTTCGTCGAGGCCGGCCGCGCGCTCGGTTTCTCGCACCTGCGCATCATGGTTGTTCACATTCTGCCCAACGTGCTGGACGATATCCTGGTCATGGCGGCGCTGTGGCTGGCAACCGCGATCCGAACCGAGGCGTCGCTCTCCTTCATCGGTCTCGGCGTGCGGCCGCCCACCGCGTCCTGGGGCGGGATGATCCGCGAGGGCTTCGAGAACATCCTCGATGCGCCGTGGCTGGCGATCTTCCCGAGCATCGCGATCCTCATCGTCATGTTCGGCCTCAACATGTTGGGCGATGGCCTTCGCGACACCTCCGATCCGAGGCTTCGTCATGAGTGAGGCGCGAGAGCTTCCTCTCGCGGTCGACGGGCTCACCACTGCGTTTCGCGTCGAAGGGCGCTGGTATGACGCGATTCGGGACGTGAGTTTTTCGGTTGCCCGTAACGAGACCCTGGCGCTGGTCGGCGAATCCGGATGCGGCAAGAGCATCACCGCGCTCTCGATCATGGGCCTCGTGCCCAAGGCGAACGGGCGCATCACCGCCGGCCGCGTGCTCCTCGATGGGCGCGACCTGGTGCCGCTCGACGAAACGGAGATGGAGAAGATCCGCGGCAACGCGATCTCGATGATCTTCCAGGAACCGATGACCTCGCTCAATCCCGTGCTGCCGATCGGGTTCCAGGTCGCGGAGGCGCTGCGCTACCACACTCCGCTCAGCGGCGAAGCAGCGCGGGCGCGGGCGCTCGCGCTGCTCGAGCATGTCAAGATTCCCTCGGCCGCGCGTCGTTTCAACGATTACCCGCACCAGTTCAGCGGCGGCATGCGTCAGCGAGTCATGATCGCGATTGCGCTCGCCTGCAGCCCGCAGATCATTCTCGCCGACGAACCGACCACCGCGCTCGACGTGACCATACAGGCCCAGGTACTGGCGCTGCTCGCGGAGCTCAAGTCCGAGACCGGCATGGCGATGATCTTCATCACCCACAATCTCGGCGTCGTCGCCTCGATCGCCGATCGGGTCGCGGTCATGTACGCCGGCGACTTGATCGAGATCGCGGCGGTCGGGGAGCTGTTCGAGCACCCGATGCATCCCTATACCGAGGCGCTGCTGTCCTCGATCCCACGAGTCGATCGCGACGCAGGCGATCTAAAGCCGATCGCAGGGCAAGTGCCGCCGATCACCGCGATGCCCTCCGGGTGCCGCTACGCCGATCGCTGCCCCTTGCGCGTGGCGCGCTGCGCAACGATGCCGCCGCTGGTCGGACTTGCAGGAGTCCCTAAACACCAGGTGCGCTGCTGGGTGCGTGGCGCCGACGAAAGGCTAAGCGCGTGAAAATGCCGCTGCTCGACGTTCGCAATCTCAGCAAGACGTTTGTGGCTCGGCGCGGCTTCATGGGCGGCGAAAGCGCTGTCGTGCATGCGGTGAGCGATGTGTCGTTCTCGGTGGCGGCAGGCGAAGCCTTCGGGCTCGTCGGCGAGTCCGGGTGCGGAAAATCCACCACTGGCCGCGCCATACTGCGGCTGGTCGAGCCCAACTCCGGTACCGTGCTGCTCAAGGGCGAAGACGTGCTTGGAGCGAACCCGAGCCGCCTGCGCGCGTTGCGCCGTCAAATGCAGATCGTGTTCCAGGATCCCTATTCCTCGCTTAATCCACGCCGCACGATCGGTCAGACCCTGACCGAGCCGATGGCAGTCCATGGCCTTGGCACGGCGCGGGAAATTGTCGAGGCCGTGCGCTCGGTCCTCGCCGAAGTCGGCATGCCGATCGATGCCGCCAACAAGTATCCGCACGAATTCAGCGGTGGCCAGCGCCAGCGCATCGGCATCGCCCGCGCCCTGGTGCTGCAGCCGGAGCTCATCGTCGCCGATGAGCCGGTGTCCGCGCTGGACGTTTCGATCCAGGCGCAAATTCTTGTCCTCCTGCGCGGCTTGCAGCAGCGACATAATCTCAGCTTCGTCCTCATCTCCCATGATCTCGGCGTCGTCCGCCATTTCTGCAGCACGGTATCGGTCATGTATCTGGGGCGCATCGTCGAGCGCGGCCCGGTGCCGGCGATTTTCGACGAGCCGCTGCACCCCTATACCCGCGCGCTTCGCAATGCCTCGCCCGTACCCGATCCCAAGGCCAAGGTCATCATGGCCAAGCTCGAGGGCGAGGTGGCGTCCGCGCTGTCGCCGCCCAGCGGCTGCCACTTCCATCCGCGCTGCCCGCACGTCATGGAGGTCTGCCGCCAGGTCTATCCGAGCTGGGTGCAGGTGGCACCCGACCGGGGCGTTGCCTGCCACCTCTATCCGGCAGACGCGCTTCCCCGGCAGTCTTTCGGGCTGGCCTCGCCATCGCCCAGCAAGGTCTGACGGCGTGAAGCTGCTTGCCGAGCGAGCGCTGTTGCCGAACGGATGGGCGGACCGCGTTCTCATCGAAACCGACACCAGTGGCTGCATTGTTTCGGTGGCACCGGAGACACAGCGCGAGCCGGGAATGGAGAGCGTGCGTGGATTCACGGTGCCGGGCATGCCCAACGTCCATTCCCATGCGTTTCAACGCGCGATGGCGGGGTTGACCGAACTGCGCCTGCACACGTCGGACAGCTTCTGGACCTGGCGCGACACGATGTATCGCTTCGCGGCAAAAATCGACCCAACGCAAATGCAGGCCATCGCGACCCACCTTTATGTGGAGATGCTCAAGGCTGGGTTTACGTCGGTGGCGGAGTTCCACTATCTGCATCACGACAGGAGCGGCAAGCCATACGGCGACCGCGCGGAGATGTCGCACCGCCTGATAGCGTCGGCACGCGCGGCCGGCATTGCGATAACGCATCTGCCTGTACTGTACGCATACGGTGGTTTCGGTGCGCAGCCGCCCACGGGCGGGCAGCGGCGCTTTGTCAATTCCGCAGACAATTTCATCGCGTTGCTGGAATCGCTGGACGTGCAGTACCGCAACAGCCCCAACGTCCGGCTTGGAGCTGCGTTCCACTCGCTGCGTGCGGTGGACGCGTCCATGATGTGCAATGTTCAGGACGCGCTCGCTCGACTCGACCCGGCGGCGCCGGTCCACATCCACGTCGCGGAGCAGCTGAATGAGGTCGAGGAATGCATGCGCTCGACGGGACAGCGTCCGGTCGAATGGCTGCTCGACAACGTCGTGGTCGACGAGCGCTGGTGCATCGTCCACGCCACCCACCTCGATGATCGCGAAGTGTTGCGCCTTGCCAAAAGCGATGCCATTGCCGGTCTTTGCCCGACGACGGAGGCGAACCTTGGCGATGGCGTGTTTCCGGCGCCGGGATTTCTATCCGCTTCGGGGCGCTTTGGCATCGGTACGGACAGTCACGTCGTGGTCAGCGTCGTCGAGGAGCTTCGCCTGCTCGAATACGGACAGCGGCTGATGCGACACCAGCGCGCCATCCTCGCGAGCGATGACGAGCCCTCGCCCGGGCGCCGAATGCATGTCGCGGCGACCGCCGGCGGAGCACAGGCGCTGGGCATTCACGCTGGCCGGATCATGCCGGGATGCAGGGCCGATTTGGTGGCGCTCGATTCGGACCATCGGGTGTTCTGGAACACGGAGCCCGCCAAGATACTCGATGCCTGGATCTTTTCTGGCGATCCCAAATGCGTTCGTGACGTCATGGTCGGGGGCCAGTGGCACATCCGCGACGGTCGTCATGCGCGCGATGACCATATCGCCGCAGCGTGTCGCAGCGCGCTGACAACGTTGCTACTTAGCCTATAAGCGGTGATGCATGGTACAAGCGCCATACTCGACCTTAACTCCCGGGCGCAACCGGGCCGGCCGCTCCTAAAAACGCTCGGCCGCAAAAGCTGAGATGTCGATGCTCGGTTCGCCGCCGGAGACGATGTCGGCGATGATTTCTCCCGTAGGAGCAGCGGCGGTGAGGCCCACGTGGCCGTGCCCGAAGGCGAAGAACGCATTGTGCATCCGTGGCGAGCGCCCGATGACCGGCATGGAATCGGGCAGCGACGGACGGTGCCCCATCCAACGCTCGACCTTTCCGTGGCGCAATTCCGGCAGCAGGCGTTTGGCTCCGACGAGGAGCGCGTCGGCGCGGGCAAACGTCGGTGGCGCTTCCAACCCGGCAAGCTCGACGGTTCCCGCGATGCGCAGACCGCCTTCCATCGGCGTAGCAAAGTATTTACCCTCCCCCGCCATCACCGGGATTCGCGGCGTGATACTCGGCAACTCCAGCATCACGTGATATCCGCGCTCCGTTTCCAACGGCACCTTGCTGCCCAGCTGTGACGAAAGCTCGTTGGAGTGGGCGCCCGCGGCGATGACGACGGCATCGGTCTCGACAGTGCCGTCGTCGGTGACGATGCGGGTCACGCGTCCGCCGGCGCTTTCGAAACCTTTTGCACGATGGCGCATGAAGTGTGCGCCTTCCCCCTGCAGACGCTCGGCGAGTGCACGCGACAGGCGAAGCGGGTTAGGACAGTGACCCTGCTCCGGAAACATCACCAGATGTGTGATGCGCGGCGACAGCGCCGGATCGAACTCCCGGATCGCCGGCCCGACCAGCAGCTCGATCTTCACGCCGCGCTGACGACGGATCTCGCGCCCCAGCGCATCGCTCAGGAACGCAGCTTCGCTTTCGTAGGCGAACGCATATCCGTTTTGCACGATCAGCTCCGGAACGCCGGCGCGCGCCGCGAGGGGGCGCCATTTGTCCAGCGTGCAGGTGAGCAGCGGATGCAGTGCATCGGCGATCTGGTTCACGCGCGCCATCGATGAGGATCGCTGAAATCGCCACAGCCACGGTGCAATGCGATGCGCGTAGCGAGGGGGAATCGAAAGCGGAGCCGCAGGATCCATGAGCCACCCCGGAACCTTCTTCCAGGTTCCCGGCAGGCCGAGGGGAACGAACGAAGCAAGGCTAAGGCACCCGGCGTTGCCGAAGGAGCAATATTCGCCGGGCGGCCGGGGGTCGATGACGGTGACCGCATGCCCCCGCAGCTGCAGGTAGCTTGCGCAAGCGAGCCCCACCACGCCCGCGCCGATGACCGCCACCCTTTGTCGCATGTTGCTCGCGGGACGGGACACTAATCGAGCTTGGTGCCGGAAATCTTGGCGATCTTGCCCCACTTCTGGTTTTCGGCGCGCAGGAACTCACCGAATTCGTCGGGCTTGTCCCCCACCACGTCGAAGCCGAGTTCGGCAAAGCGCGCGCGCACGTCGGGCGTCGCGAGGATCGCCCGGATCTCCTCGTTGAGGCGCTGGACGACAGCCTGTGGCGTACCCGTCGGCACGGCAATGCCGAACCATTGGACGGCTTCGTAGCCAGGGACTCCGCTTTCGGACACCGTCGGCAAGCTCGTTTGCGTCGTCGATCGTCGCGGATTGGTGACCGCCAGAGCCACGATCTTTCCAGACTTGATATGGGGCAGGAAGGCTACTGCGGTGCCAAAAGCCATGTCGACTTGGCCGCCGATGAGGTCGGTCACCATCTGCGCATCGCCTTTATAGGGGACGTGAAGCGTATCGACACCGGCCATCGAGTTGAAATACTCGCCCAACAAGTGCGAGATCGAACCATTCCCGCCGGATGCGAAGGTCAGCTTTCCCGGATGCGCCTTGGCGTAGGCCAGAAGCTCGGGAACCGAACGAACCGGGACCTTGGCGTTGACGACAATGATGATGTCGGCGGTGCCGAGCAATATCACCGGCACAAAGTCGCGGGCCGGATCGTAAGGCAGCTTGGTGTACACGTGCGGCGCGATGGCGAGCGTACTGCTGGTGCCGAGCAGCATCGTGTAGCCGTCGGCCGGCGACTTGGCCGCGATATCGGAGCCGATGGCGCCCCCGGCGCCGACACGGTTGTCCACGACCACCGGCTGCCCGAGTCGTGGCGAGAGCTTTTCGCCAATGATGCGCGCGACCGTGTCGGTCGATCCGCCCGCCGAGAAAGGCACAATGAGCCGCAGCGGCTTGCTCGGCCACGCCTGTGCGCCGGCGTGCATCGGAGCAACCAGCGCAATGGCGGTCGCGACCGCAAACCAAATGGCTCTCGCCTTCATTTCCAAACCTCCTTCAGGACGCGCATGAAGTTGGCGCCGAGAATCTTCTTGATCCTTTCCGCGCTGTACTTCCTGCTGAGGAAGCTGGCCACGACGTTCACGAGCTCGGATCGCTTGCTGAATCCCACCAGGCCCAGTCCGCCGAATTTCTTCCCTTGCGTGACCTCCGGGTAGTACCAGGGGGTCGCCCAGTTGGCCTTGGTCTTGCCATCGAACCAGTCGGTGGCGAAGGTGACGTGATCCTCTCCGATCAGATCGATCGCGTAGTCAAAATGGTCGAGATAGTCGTCGAGCGAGGGTTGCCGATCGGTGCGGATGAATGGAGAAAACGTGGTGATGCCGATCGCACCGCCCTTATCCGCAACGGCTTTCATCTGCTCGTCGGTAACGCAGCGCGGATTTTCCGTGATCGCACGGATCGCAGTGTGCGAGATGACGATCGGCTTCTCCGAGTGCCGAATGGCATCGAGCGTTGTCTGCTGTCCGACGTGGGAGCAATCGATAAGGATGCCCAGACGATTGCACTCGCGCACCACCTGCATCCCGAAGTGCGTCAGTCCCTTGTTTTCGGGCTCGAGACAGCCGTCCCCCAGCCAGTTGCGCTCCATGTAGGTGAGTTGCAAGGTGCGCAGGCCCAACTTGTAAAGGATGCGAATGCGTTCGCGCTCCTGCCCGATACAACTCGGGCTCTGGATGCCGAAGATGACGCCCAGCTGCCCGTTTTTCTTAGCCTCGTAGAAGTCCTGCAGCTGCTCGACATGCCGCACCTTGGGACTCATCTCGAAGTTGAGCAGATTCTCGTATATCGCGCGCTGCACCTGCTCCCAGGTCGGTGTGTATGACGGTTCAGAGACCAGCGTGGTGTGGAGCGCAGTCCACCCGTCGCCGACCATCGTTTCTTCGTAGGTGCCCTCCGTCACGAACGGCGTCGGATGCACGACGGCACCCCCGAGCGTATCGATGACGATGGCGTCCTTCAGTATTTCTCTCGCTTCGGCAAAATGCTCTTGCATTTGGCGCCCTGTGATGAATGCTCGGGCGAGTATAGCGGAGGCTGCGGTGACGGCGGTGCGAACTCGCTCCGGGGTACCGCAATGTTTGCGGGTCGCCGACTGCTGCCAAAGTATCGACCGATACCTTCGTCCAATAGATTTGCCTTCACGCTTCTGGTCTGATCACATCTGTGTTTTTGTGTATCGCATCCAATTGCCTGCCGGGCATGGAGCGCGAAGTCGCGCAGGCCCTGGTGGAGGACAGAGGTCTAACAACGAAAGCGCAGGCGGATCGCGCCGCCGATCGCCGTCGGTAGAAAGAAGAGGACGCCATGGCCTTCAGCATCAGAGTCAACGGGAAGACAAACAGTGTCGATGTCGATAGCGACACCCCGCTCCTCTGGGTGTTGCGCGACGTGCTGGGCATGACCGGCACGAAGTTCGGCTGCGGCAAGGCGCTCTGCGGCGCCTGCACGGTCCATCTCGATGGGAAGCCGGTTCGCTCATGCATCACGCCGATCTCTACCGTGGCCGGCAAGCGCATCACCACGATTGAGGCGATCGGCGCCACACCAGCCGGCAAGAAGATTCAGCAGGCCTGGATCGAGCTGGAGGTGCCGCAATGCGGTTACTGCCAGTCCGGGCAAATCATGTCCGCAACGGCATTGCTCGTTGCGAAGCCCAACCCGACCGATAACGATATCGACGACGCGATGTCCGGAAACATCTGCCGTTGCGGGACCTATGTGCGCATCCGCGAGGGAATCAAGCGCGCGGCGCATGGTGGAACGAGTGACAAGAAGGGGGCCTGACATGACTTCCAATCGAATGATCGACCTCGTCGAAAGCGACGGCGTGGATCTTTCCCGTCGCCGCTTCCTGAGTGTGAGCGCGGCGGTGGGCGGGGGTCTCCTCATCGGCTTCACGACGGGTCCCTCGCTCGGGGCTGCCGAGGCAGCCCCGAGCGTCGCGAGCCCGCCGTTTACACCCAACGCCTTCGTCCGCATCGGAAGCGATGGGCAAGTTGTTCTGACCATGCCCTATGTCGAGATGGGCCAGGGCACCTACACCTCCATCCCAATGCTGATCGCCGAAGAGCTGGAGGTGGATCTCAAGCAGGTGCAACTCGAGCACGCCCCGCCGAACGAAAAGCTGTATGCAAATCCCTTGCTCGGAGTGCAGGCAACCGGCAACTCGAACGCCGTACGCGGGGCGTGGCAGCCGCTGCGCCAGGCCGGGGCGACCGCAAGAGTCATGCTGGTGTCGGCGGCGGCCAAGCGGTGGAATGTCGATCCGGCATCCTGTCGCGCGCAAAGCGGAGAGGTGATTCACGCACCGACCGGGAGAAAGATCAAATACGGCGAGCTTGCCGTCGACGCGGCCCGCATGCCGGTCCCCGAAAACGTGGCGCTCAAGCGACCGGCGGATTTCAAGCTCATCGGCACGCCGGCGAAGCGCCTTGACACACCGGCGAAGATCAACGGAACGGCGGTCTATGGCATCGATGTCCGACCGCCGGGTGTCAAGATCGCGACGCTTGCGCAATCGCCCGTCTTTGGCGGTCGTGTGAAGAGCGTGGATGATGCAAAGGCCAGGGCCGTCAAGGGCGTGCGCCAGATCGTGCGCCTCGACGACGCCGTCGCTGTGGTCGCTGACCATATGGGCGCTGCGAAGAAAGGACTGGCGGCGCTGGTGATCGAATGGGACGAGGGTCCGCACGCCAAACTCACCACGAATGACATCGCGGCCGAGCTCGAACAAGCGACGCTCAAATCAGGGCCGGTTGCGCAGAACGTCGGGGACGTCGACAAGGCGATGGCGAGCGCCGTCACCAAAGTCGAGGCGACCTACCAGGTTCCGTTCCTCGCCCACGCGGCGCTGGAGCCGATGAACTGCACGGTTCATGTCCGCAAGGACGGCTGCGAAATCTGGGTCGGCAACCAGGCCATCGCACGCTGCCAAGCGGCGGCGGCGAAGATCACCGGCCTGCCGTTGGACAAGGTCGTGCTCCACAATCATCTGATCGGCGGCGGCTTCGGCCGGCGACTGGAGTCTGATGGTGTCGAGCGCGCCGTCCAGATCGCGCAACATGTCGACGGTCCCGTCAAGGTCGTATGGACCCGCGAAGAAGATATCCAGCACGACATGTATCGGCCCTGTTTCTTCGACCGGCTATCGGCGGGTCTCGATGCCAAGGGAATGCCGGTCGCCTGGAACCATCGCTTCGCCGGCTCCTCGGTCATCGCGCGGTGGCTTCCTCCGGCATTCAACAAGGGTCTGGACCCCGACACCACCGAGGGTGCGATCGATCTGGTCTATGCCCTACCGAACTTGCATGTCGAGTATCTGCGGGTGGAACCTCCGGGCGTTCCGACGGCCTTCTGGCGCAGCGTCGGGCCATCGCACAATGTGTTCGTGACCGAAAGCTTCATCGACGAGCTGGCAGCAGCGGCGAAGCAGGATCCTGTCACCTATCGGCGGGCACTCCTCGACAAGACGCCGCGCGCCAAGGCCGTCCTCGAGCTTGCGGCGGACAAAGCCGGCTGGGGACAGCCACTGCCCGAAAGGGTCGGCCGCGGCGTCTCCCTCCAGTTCGTCTTCGCGACGTATATGGCGCAGGTGGCTGAAGTCGAGGTGTCGAAGGACGGAGCGGTCCGTGTCCGGCGCGTCGTCTGCGCCGTCGATTGCGGCACCGTGGTCAATCCGGATACGGTCAGGGCCCAGATCCAGAGCGCGATCATCTTCGGCGCCACGGCGGCGTTGCGTGGCGAGATCACACTGAAGGATGGTCGTGTCGAGCAGAGCAATTTCCACGATTACCAGATGCTCAGGATGAACGAGGCGCCGGCAATCGAGGTCTACATCGTGAACAGCACCGAGCCGCCAGGAGGGATGGGCGAGGCCGGAACCTCGGCGATCGTCCCCGCGGTAACCAACGCGATCTTCGCGGCAACCGGCAAGCGTCTGCGAAAGCCGCCGGTCGACACTGCAGCGTTGAAGCAGTCGGTGTGAGCGACCGCCGTCACGATGCGTACGAAGCTTGAAATGAAATTCGAGAGAGTTCAACACACACCATAGCAAGGAGACCTTACATGATCCGCAAGGCGAAAGCGGTTTGGCACGGCACTGGTCGTACCGGCAGCGGCAACCTTTCCACCGATTCCGGCGTGCTGGCAGAGACCGCGTATTCTTTCAGGACCCGTTTCGAGAACGAGAAGGGCACCAATCCCGAGGAGTTGATCGCTGCCGCCCATGCCGGCTGCTTCACCATGGCACTGGCTTTTCAGCTGCAGGGCGCGGGCTATACACCCACGGAGCTCAGTACCGAGGCCGCGGTCACTCTCGAGCCAGAGGGGCAGGGATTCCGCATCAGTCAGTCGGCTCTTACTCTGCGCGCACAAGTGCCAAACCTGGACGAAGCTGCGTTTGCTCGAATGGCAAGCGATGCCGAGAAGAATTGCCCAGTCTCCAAGGTGCTCAACGCCGCGATCACATTGGACGCGAAATTGATCTAGAGGTCAGTTGGGCAACACGTCCACATCAGGAGGACCGCAATGGCTCGAACGCATCAACCAGGCGAAGCCGTTTTCAGATCGGTCCTGCCCGAAGACATCGAGTGGAAGCCGTTCCCGGCGTTCCCACCTTCGGTCCGCCTCGCCGTCCTCGTCGGTCAACCCTCGGAGCCCGGCCCCTACCTGATCAGGGTCAAAGTGCCCTCCGGCGTGAAGCTGATGCCGCACAGACACCCGGAGGACAGGATCTACACCGTCATGTCTGGCGTTTTCTACGTCGGCCTCGGCGATCGGTTCGACGGCGATAGGGTGGCGGCGTATCCTCCCGGTAGCGTCATCGTTCTGCCCGGCGATACGTATCACTTCCACTGGGCAAAATCCGGTGAGTACGTCACCCAGGTAAACGCCATCGGTCCGTTGGGTCTCGAATACCTGGATCCGGGTGACGATCCGCGTGATCATGCACATGAACGCGCAAACAAATACACGGCTACGTAATCTATTCGGCATAGCGCTCTCAATCATTCAAGCGCCGATGGCCGGCGTTGCGATTGGCGCTCGGTCCTAAGTTTTTCAGGTAGCCAACGTAGAGCGGACCGCGCTCGATTGCTGCAACCACTCGACCGCGGCAGGCACAATGATCACCAATGCCTCCATCGTTCGCCTTTCGTGCTCGATATTTCGCTTTGTAGCGGCGCCGCCTTCAAGGGTGGCTCACGGAGGTAGGGAAGGTGCCCCAGGAATTTGACGTCGTGTGTCTCGGCGGTGGCGTCGCGGGCGAGGCGATCGCGGTGGGCCTTCAGGACAGCGGGCTGACGCTGGCAGTGGTCGAGCGAGAGCTCGTCGGGGGTGAGTGCCCGTACTGGGGCTGCGTGCCTTCGAAGACCTTGCTTCGCTCAGGCGAAACATTGAGCGAGGCCGATCGCGCTCGTCTCCTCGCCGCGTCACGCGTGGAATGGACCGTCGACTTCCCCAAGGTCTCCAAACGCGTGCTATGGATGGCCCGCAACCTCGACGACAGCCGGCCGGCCGCGGCGATGGAGGCGACCGCGGCCAAGCTCTTTCGAGGTGAAGGGACGCTTATTGACCTGCGCACGGTCGCGGTTGGAAGCGAGCAACTGATCGCCCGCCGCGCCGTGGTGATCGCCAACGGCAGCACCGCGGCGATCCCACCCATCCCAGGTCTGGACACCGTCGAGTTCTGGACCAACCGCCAGGCGGCGATTCCCAGAGAGCTGCCGGCGTCGCTGGCGATTCTCGGCGGCGGCGCCATCGGCGTCGAACTCGGACAGGCCTTCGCGCGCCTCGGCTCCAGGGTCACCGTGATCGAAGCCAGACCGGCGTTCCTTGGACTCGAGGAGCCGGAGGTGGGAGCTGCGCTGCGGCCACATTTGGAGGCGGACGGCATGATGCTGGTGATCGGAGACCCATGTATCGCGGTCGAACAGCCACTCATGGGACCCTCGCGCGAGCGTTCGGCCGTCTGTGTCCATTTGAAGTCTGGAGCAGTGGTACGCGCAGACCGATTGCTGGTTGCCACCGGCCGGCGCCCAAACGTGGAGGCGTGGCACGCCGCCGGGCTCGCACAGACGGAGCGCGGCTGGTTGAAGGTGGACCCGGCGACGCTCGAAGCGCAGCCCGGCGTCTTCGGAGCCGGCGACGTCACGGGACTCGGCGGATTCACCCACCTCGCCTACTACCACGGGCAGGTGATCGCGCGCCGATTGCGGGGCATGGACGTGACGGCTGATCACACGGCGGTCCCTCGCGTGACATTCACCGATCCGGAAATCGCGTCGGTCGGGCTGTCGGAGGCGGCCGCACGCGCGAGAGGCATCGAGGTGGTCATCGCCAGCACCGATCCGGCGGAGACCGCGCGAGGCTACATCCATGACTTTCACTGGGGCGCGCTCAAGCTCGTCGCCGACCGCGAGCGCGGCGTGTTGATTGGCGCGACCCTGGTCACGCCGCGCGCCGGTGAGATCGTGGGCGAGCTCGTGCTGGCGATCAAACTCGGCACTCCGCTGCGGACGCTCGCCGACGTCATCCATCCGTTCCCAGCCTTCAACCGGGTACTTGGGGAAAGCCTGGGCCAGCTCGCCGCGAAGGTTGCGCAGCAAAGCGCGGCGCGATCCTGATCCCGCTCACCACCAAATTACGGAGGTCGCAATGAGCACCACACAGACGAGCAATGAACACGCCACAGATACACCGACTGCTGCGAAGGTCGATCTGAAGCTCGAGGTCGTCGTCATTCCGGTATCAGACGTCGATCGCGCCAAGCGCTTCTACGGGAGCCTGGGGTGGCGGCTGGACGCCGATTTCGCTTTCGATAATGGCTTCCGGGTCGTCCAGCTCACGCCGCCCGGCTCGGCGTGCTCGGTCCAATTCGGCACGAACATCACGTCGGCCGCGCCTGGCTCGGCCCAGGGTACCTATCTGATCGTCTCCGAGATCGAGATTGCACGCGACGAGCTCGTCGCCCGTGGCGCCAAGATCAGCGAGGTGTTCCACGCCGGGACGCCGGGAGCTCAGTTCCAGCGCGACGGCACGAGCGGTCGAGTCGGCGGGCCCGCACCCGACCATGCCAGCTATGGATCGTTCGCCACGTTCAGCGATCCAGACGGCAACAGGTTTCTACTCCAGGAAATCAAGACACGGCTTCCCGGACGAGGACTCAGTAACCTGGACGTCCCGACTCTGACTGAGCTTCTGCGAGAGACAGAGAAGCGCCATGGCGAGTACGAACCGACCGCTCCGAAGCACCACTGGTCGGGGTGGTACGCCGCCTTCATCGTCGCGCGCCAGCAGGGGAGGACTTCCGAAGAGGCAGCCAAAGATGCTGCGCTCCACATGGAAGGTGCCCGCCGATGAGGGCCGACATCGTCCCCGGCGCAGTCTTTCCCGACTACGAGCTTCCCGACCACCGCGGTAAGCACCGCACGCTCTCGGAGTTGCAGCAAGGCGATCCGCTGGTGCTGGTGCTCTCTCGCGGAAGCTTTTGTCCAAAAGACAGGCGGCAACACGAGGGGCTGCTGCAACTCCACCGCGAGGCGCAGGTCGGCTACTGCCGTCTCGTGACGATATCCACCGACAACTTGCTGGAGACGAACGAGTTCCGGTCGGGCGTCGCTGCGCTCTGGCCGTTTCTCTCGGACCCGGGGCGCAAACTGCAGAAGGATCTCGACATCGCGGAATACACCGACCCGCATCACAATCCGATGATCCCGCACACGCTGGTGCTCGAGCCCGGCCTGCGTGTCTACAAGATTTACAGCGGCTACTGGTTCTTCGGCCGGCCGACGGTGGAGGAGCTGCGCCTCGACCTCCGCGCCGTGCTGCAGCGTTGCCGTCCCGATTGGGACATCAGCAGCTCGGAGCAGCGAGCCGCCTGGGCGAAGGGCGAGAAGACAAGTTTCTATCCGTACGGAAAAACGCAGGCGCAACTGTTGGCCGAACAGGACTGATCAGCTGGGGGACGTACACGCCCGCTTGCAGCCGCGCTCTTGGCGCGGTGTGCCTTTTAGGAGCGACGTCCGCCGAACTCCTCCGCGTAAAGCGACACAAATTCTCGGACGCTCATCGCCGGCCGGCCGGTCACCCGTTGGACGCCGTCCGCCTGTCTGTCATAACGACCCGCTCGGTGCAACGCGCCCATCGTCAAAAGGTGCCCCATCAGATGCTCCGGTAACCTGTACATTTTCAGCGCCTGTTCCCACTTCTCCGGACTAATGTCCGAGTACGTGATCTCCCGGTTCAGCGCCTCCGAGAATTCGCGGGCGATCCCATCCATGTCCTGCGACTGTGGACCGGTGAGTTCGTAGATCCGGCCCAGGTGCGGTATAGGGTCGGCGAGAACGGCAGCGACTACCTGAGCGACATCAGCCCCGGCAACCGGTGAGGTCTTGCCCCGCCCGAACGGCAGTTCGATGCGGTCTCGGTCGCGGATGCTCGGAGCGGCTAATTGGAAAAAACTTTCCAGGAACATTGTCGGCCGGATCGTTACGACAGGCAGGCCCGACCACTTTAGCGCCTGCTCGCTCAACCAGTGCTGCCGCTGCTGATGGCTCGGCGTGGTGTTCTGGATGCTCATCTCGGAGACCGTCATCTGGGACATGTTGACCAACGCGTTCACTCCGACTTCCCGCGCCACGGCCGCCATGGTCACGGTCGCTTCGAGGTACCCGGCAGACGGGGACATGCTGAAGTAGACCCGGCTGCAGCCGCTGACGACGCCATAAACATCACCCGGTTCGAGCAGGTCGCCGACCACCACTTGGGCGCCGGCGGCTCGTAGGGACGCTGCCCGTTCGTCCTCGCGCCGCACCATGGCGCGAACAGGAAACCCTCGATCGAGGAGCAGGCCGGTGACTGTGCGTCCGACCGACCCCAGTTGGCCGGCTGCCCCGGTTACCAATATCGATCCGTCATCTGCCATGCACCTTACCTCCTCGCGCCAGGCAACTCCCTGATCATATCCAAACTCCAACATTCGGAAGCGGAACTTGAGCGACTGCTCACGCCGCGGCAGTAATACACTTCATCAAAACTGAGCGGTGCCGGCCCACGCCGTTCACTCGCGCGGCGCATACAAGGTACTGGGCAATACCATCGTCCAATAGACGCGACGCCATGCGTGTGGTGCGATTCCCTCCGCGCACTGTGTATCGATGGAATCGAATCGCACGCGCGACAGACCTCTCTTCCAAACAAGGATCCGCCATGACGCTCGAGAAACTGTCCTCGTCGCCAACTCGGTGCAACTTTCTTGCCCGTTCGGCAGCCGCGCTCTCTGTCGGCCTGTTTGTGTTCGCCCCTCCCAGCTACGCTCAGACCATGACAACGCCCGACACGGACGCCGTCGTTGTCGCCCAGGCATCCGCCACGCGCCAAGCGCCCGAGGATGGCTCCATCCGCCCCTTCAAAGTGCATGTACCGCAAGCCGCGCTCAATGACCTGCGCCGGCGCATTGCTGCCACGCGATGGCCCGACAAAGAAACCGTCACCGATCAGTCGCAGGGTGCGCAGTTGGCCAAGCTTCAGGAGCTGGTTCGATACTGGGGCACCGGGTACGACTGGCGCAAGGCGGAGGCGAAGCTCAATGCCCTGCCGCAGTTCATGACGACGATCGACGGAGTCGACATTCACTTCATCCAAGTCCGCTCCCGCCAGCCGAATGCCCTGCCGGTCATCATCACCCATGGCTGGCCGGGGTCCGTCATAGAACAGCTCAAGATTATTGGTCCGCTCACTGACCCGACCGCTCATGGTGGAAGTGCGCAGGACGCCTTTGATGTCGTCATACCCTCGGTGCCCGGATACGGCTTCTCCGGCAAACCGACGGGCACCGGTTGGGACCCCGACCGCATCGCGCGAGCCTGGGCGGAGCTGATGAAGCGCCTCGGGTACACCCGCTACGTCGCCCAAGGCGGCGACTGGGGCACGCCCATCTCCAGCGCGATGGCGCGCCAGAAGGCCGAAGGACTGCTCGGCATCCATATCAACTTGCCGGCAACGGTGCCTCCGGAGGTGGCCGCGGTGCTCCCCATGGGCGGGCCCGCACCGGCGGGACTCTCCGAAAACGAACGCGCGGTATTCGACGCGCTCGTCGCGTCCGGCAAGAAGGGGAACCTGGCCTACTTCACGATGATGACCGCGCGGCCACAGACGGTCGGCTACGGCGCGACGGACTCACCGGCCGGGCTCGCGGCTTGGATACTCGTGCATCCAGGTTTCTCGCAGTGGACCTACGGTGCCGATCCCGAAAAGTCACCGACGAAAGACGACGTGCTGGACGACATCACGCTGTATTGGCTGACGAACACGGCAGCCTCGTCGGCGCGCCTGTACTGGGAGAACGGCGCCCGAGGCAGCGTTGTTGTTGCGGCCGCGCAGAAGACCGCCGAGATCTCGCTGCCGGTGGCCATCACGGTATTCCCGGAGGACGTCTATCGACCCCCCGAGACATGGGCCCGGCGCGCCTATCCCAACCTGACGTACTTCCACGAGGTCGACCAGGGCGGCCACTTCGCGGCATGGGAACAGCCGCAGCTGTTTACCGAGGAGCTACGCGCCGCGTTCCGATCGCTTAGACCTCCACACTGATTACCTGCTCTCGATTGGAAGGACGGGAGAAGATCACATGAGAACGACTCGACTCGCAGCGGCGGCGGCAGCGATCGGCGGTGGAATCGCGCTGCAAGCGGTCTCTGCCTCGGCACTGACCGCGAGGGACGTCAACGGCCCGGAGGTAGCCAAAGCCGTACGGCCACAGAAAAGGGACAACTCGATGTACTACTTCAAGACCGCCGACGTTGTGGGCCTTAGGCTCTTCTACCGCGAGGCCGGGGACCCGTCCAAGCCGACCATCGTCCTGCTGCACGGTTTTCCTTCCTCGTCGCACCACTTCCACGACCTCATTCCGCGTCTGGCCGACCGGTTTCATGTCATCGCGCCCGACTACCCCGGCATGGGCTACAGCGATGCGCCGGCCCCAGCCGTTCTGCGCCCGAACTTCGACGATGTGGGCAAGGCAATCGACGCCTTCATCGCGCAGCGGGCGTCCGGGCCGCTCATCTTGTACATGCACGACATCGGCGGTCAGATCGGAATGCGGATCGCGACGGCCCATCCGGAGCGGATCGCCGGCCTGATTTTTCAGAACTTCACACTTACTGAGAAGGGTTGGAACCCTGAGCGCCTGAAAGTCTACGAGCGACTCGGCGGCCCTGAAACCCCGGAGAAGCTGGCCGAGACGGAGCAATTAGCCACAGTGCAACGCGCAATGTTCCTCCACAAGACGGGCGCGCGGCAGCCCGACGCCCTGAATCCGGACAATTGGGCGATCGACGCCTATACGTTCTCTATCCCGGAGAGTCGGGTCTTCATGTCGAGGTTGTTTATGAACCTCTCGACGAACATTCCGCACTTCCCGGAATGGACCGCCTATCTGAAGGACCGGCAGCCGAAGACGCTCATCGTGTGGGGGCGAAATGACCCCCTTCTCCTGCCAGCGGCCGCGGAATTCGTGAAGCAGGTTGTGCCGACGGCCGACCTGCGTTATTTCGACGGCGGTCACTTCGTGCTCGACGAGTACGCGGACGCGATCGCCGAGGCGATCATCGAGACGTTCTCCCGATAGAAACGGGTCGCACTATCCAGTAACGCATGGTTCAATTTCGCATACTTGAAGGAGACATCGTATGAGACGGATTGCTTTCGTGCTGGTCGCAGTTGCAACGCTGGCCAGCGTGGTCGCCTACATTGCGACCGCATCTGGACAGGCCGATGAAGTGGCCGCCCCGATCTACGGAGTCAAACTCCCCGCTGGATACCGCGATTGGAAATTGATCGCGGTGAACCACCTAGTGATAGGCAAGGTCGACCAGTTGCGCGCCCAATTCGGCAACGAGATAGCGATCAAGGCCTTTAAGGAAGGGAAGGTCCCGTTCCCAGACGGCACATTCATTGCCGCGCAGCATTGGACTCGTGTCCCGTCGGAAGACAACAACAAAGTCCTGGACGGCGCATTCCCCGGCGCTCAATCTTTCGTCGTCGGGTCCGCCGTAAATGTTCAGTTTATGGTCAAGGACTCAAAAAAGTACGCCGCAACGGGCGGCTGGGGGTTCGCTGACTTCAAGGACGGAAAACCTGGCGACGAGGCATTGCACAAAACCTGCTTCCCGTGCCACGCGCCCGCGAAAGATCATGACTATGTCTTCACCCATTACGCACCTTAGTACCGAGGGTCATCGGATGCTGCATACGACCGTTGGCGAGAGAGCATGACGAAAGTGACATACGACAAGCAGCTCACTGCACTTCTGGTGATCGATCCTTACAACGATTTCATTTCCGAGGGCGGCAAGATATGGAATCGCCTGAAGACGGTCGCAGAAGCAAATAGTTGTATCCCCCACATGCTGCAGGTTCTGAATGCGGCGCGGATGGCGCGGCTTCGCGTCTTCTATGCGCTGCATCACCGGTACCGTCCAGGCGACTACGAGACCTGGAAGTACATCGCGCCTATCCAGAAGGCAGGCTGGTCGCATAAGGTCTTCGAATACGGGACGTGGGGCGGCGAGATCCGAAGCGAATTCGCACCGCAACCGGGCGAAATCGTGGCCCAGGAACATTGGTGTTCCAGTGGCTTTGCCAACACCGATCTGGATTTGCAGCTCAAAAAGCACGGCATCCACCGACTCATCGTCATCGGACTCATCGCGCACACCTGTGTGGAGGCGACCGTTCGTTATGCCGCTGAGCTTGGCTACGAGGTCACGGTCGTAAGAGACGCGACCGCGGATTACTCGGATGACGAGATGCACGCCGCTCTCGACGTCAATATCCCGAACTACGCGAGTGCAATCATGACGGCCGATCAAATCGTCGACTCGTTCGCTTCTCCCTAGCTCGTACTGCCGGCCGCATCAACGAATACGGCATTAACGCGACGCAGTGGCCGAACTCCACGCCGCCGCGTAGATCGACGTGTCCGACCGGCAGCCAGTCGAAGCAATGATGCCAATCGGGTAAAAATATTACCGGCCGTTTTGGCCAAGAGCGGTTCAACGCTTCTGGTACGGGTGGAAGATGTAGTCCTTGCTCTTCACCGCCACATGGCATACGTGCCCGCAGTCGGCTTTGGCCTCGTCGGGCGTCATCTTGCCGGTCGCATTGTCATGGTTGAAGACCGCGTATCCCCAGCCGCCGGTGTTTGGAAAGCGCTTGCTGTCCTTCTCCATGAGGAATGCCTGCGTGGGAGCGTCCGGCACATCCACAACGAACGGGGCCTCCGTGCTCTTCTTGAAGCTCCACTGGAGCTTCGCGGTCTTGGAGCCTTCCGGGAAAGGCTGGCCATTGCCCGGAACGCCGGCCTTGTACGCCTTGATCATGATCGGATTGCCGACGATGACCTTGAGCTCCTTATCGGTCCGGGCGGAAGAGATCACCGACCAGTCCTCGTATCCCATGAAGTCGGAGAACGCGATTCCGCCCGGCGATTTCAGCGAGTACTTGTCCTGCGCGTAAACATCCGTGCCGCCCAGGACGGCGAGCACTGCCGTGGCTATCGCAATCGTGAGCTTGCTGTTGCGCTTCATGGCTGATCCTTTCTTAACTGTCCTTAACCGTCGTGGACGAGTTTATTTGCCCGGCGATCTGTACGCGGGGTGTGGAACCAATTTCACCAGCCGCAGCGGGCCCTGTCGATTGTACGAAGGTATCGGCCGATACCATTGTCCAATAGATTCGTCTTTACGCCTGTGGTCTGATCGCATCTACCTGTCGCATTCGATACATCGCATCCATTTGAATCAGGTCTTCAACATGGAGTCCACCATTCCAATCGAAAGCAGCAAAACTCGCGACAGTGGCAGGGTGCGGCAGCGGATGCCTCGTCTAGGGGACTTGCCAGTGTGCCTGGGCCAACTGACGGTGGAGGACACCCCCGTGCAGACATCAAGCTCCCATGTGCTTGTCGTCGACCACGACATGAACCTGTGTCGCCAGTTGAGCGACTACCTCGGGAAGAACGACTTCCAGGTGACCGCCGTCAATACCGGCAAGCAGATGCTCGAATTGATTCGGCGTGATGGCATCGACCTGCTCCTGTTGGAACCCGGTCTGCCGGGCGAAGACGGCCTAAAGCTTACCAAGGCGATACGTGATTCTTCGAGCATGCCGCTGGTCGTCTTGTCCGAGCGGCACGAAGAAGCGGACCGCATCATGGAACTCGAGCTCGGCGCCGATGACTACGTCACGAAGCCCTTCTCGCCACGTGAGCTCCTGGCGCGAATTCGAGCCGTCCTTCGTCGCTCCAGAGTCAACGCAAGGGCCGATGCGCGCGACAACAGGATACGCGCCTATCGCTTTGCTGGCTTTGAGCTGAATGTGCGTTTGTTTCGCCTCACGTCGCCCAAGGGCACGCCTGTGGAGCTCTCGCGCGGTGAGTTCAACCTTCTACGTGCATTCCTGTCCGCGCCCCAGACAATCCTGACGCGCGACCAGCTCCTCGAACTGACTCGCCTGCACATCGCGGAGGTCTATGACCGTTCGATCGACGTCCAGATAGGGCGACTGCGTCGCAAGATAGAAGCGGATCCCGCGCAACCGCGCTTCATCCGGACCGAGCGGGGCGCCGGGTATTACTTCGACGCCGCGGTTAGCGTAGTTCGTTAACTTACCGAGGATTACCGAATTGGGTGACAGGTTCCACAAGACTTGAGCGTCGTCCCCGCGCAAGCGGGGACCCAGCGGCGTTCGTCCAACAACACTGGATTCCCGCTTGCGCGGGAATGACGATATTTGGGGTCCGAGCGTCGCGCATTTTCGTAATGCTCAATAGAATCCCTGAGAATCGTCATTACCTCCTGATCAAGGAGACTCACAATGGAAACAAGGCCTCCACTGCCACCTTTCACAACTGAAACCGCCACCCAAAAGGTGCGCCTGGCGGAGGACGCCTGGAATACGCGTGATCCGGATCGTGTCGTGCTTGTCTATGCCGAAGACACGCGCTGGCGCAACCGCGCCGAATTTCCGATCGGACGCGACCAGGTTCGCCAATTTCTCAGTCGCAAATGGGCGAAGGAACTGGACTACCGACTAATCAAGGAGCTGTGGGCCTGTTCAGGCAATCGCATCGCGGTGCGATTTGCCTATGAGTGGCACGACGACTCGGGACATTGGTTTCGCTCCTACGGTAACGAAAACTGGGAATTCAACGACCACGGGTTCATGATGCGTCGCGTTGCCAGCATCAACGAGCTTCCGATCAAGGAGGAAGAGCGCAAATTCTTCTGGCCTCTCGGCCGCCGGCCGGATGAGCATCCGGGGCTGAGCGATCTGAACCTGTGACGTCCAGATAGCGGCCGAACAGTATCACCCACCTCGTTCATTGACGGAGGTCTCCGAAATGAAATCGACTTCTCTCCCCCGCGGCGCGCGATTCGCGTTGCTGATCCTTGCGTCAGCCGCATCCAGCGCTGCCATGTTGGCCTTCGGCGCGCCAGCCGACAGCACCGAGGTCACCGCCCCGCAAATGATCGACGCTTTCGAAGGTGACTTCGGCGTGCACCCCGGCCAGCGCAGGAACCACACCAAAGGCCTCTGCGCGGCAGGCGAGTTCGTCGGGACGACCGAGGCAGCCGCCCTCAGCCGCTCGGCGCTCTTCTCGGGCAAAACCATCCCTGTGGTCGCGCGCTTCTCACTCGGGGGAGGTAATCCCGAAGCACCGGATGCGGCGCCGAATCCGCGCGGCATGGCGCTCGAGTTCAATCTTCCCGGCGGCGCCTTGCAGCACATCACCATGATCGACGCGCCGATCTTCCCCACCGCGTCACCGGCCTCCTTCCGCGATCTACTCCTGGCCGCGAAGCCGGATCCCAAGACTGGCCAGCCCGACCCCGAGAAGCTAAAAGCCTATTTCGCCACGCATCCCGACGCGATGGCTGGGACCGAGCTGGCGAGCCACCATACTCCGACGGCAAACTACTATCAGGCCACCTACTTCAGCATTCACACCTTCAAGTTCATCGATGCGAAAAGCACCGAGCATTTGGTGAGGTGGCGTTTCGTCCCCCGCGATGGCACGAAAGAGATGACCGCCGCGGAAATGAAGGTGGCGCCCCATGACTTCCTCGACAAGAATCTTATCGAGCGCACTCGCAAAGGCCCGGCGGTGTGGGACATGATCGTCTATGTCGGCGAGCCCGGGGACCCGCAGGACAACCCGACGGTGCTGTGGCCGGAGAGCCGCAAGCATTTCACGGCGGGCACCCTCACCATCAACCAGGCGACGCCGCAACAAAAGGGTAAGGCCTGCGAGCCGATCAACTTCGACCCGTTGAGAATGGCTGATGGCATCGCGCCCACCAACGACCCCGTCTTGCTGTTTCGCTCCCCGGCGTACGCGGTCTCGTTCGGTAAACGCCTGTCCGGTAAGTGAGGCAGTTGGCAGAGTCGCCGTCGCAGGATTGTCATCACTTCCGTCCACTCCGACGATGCCTCCTGGAGTACTCCCGCTTGCGAACGGTCCCACCTAAGCGAGCGACTTGGCCCAATTGCTATCGGTAAACGTCGGCCTTCCGCGCAACATCGAGTGGAAGGGTCGCACGGTGCACACCGCCATCTGGAAGGATCCCGTGCGTGGCCGCTGTCGGGTCGGCCGGTTGAATCTGGACGGAGACGGTCAAGGCGACCTGGCCGGGCACGGGGGAGCGCAGCGCGCCGTCTTCGTCTACCAGATCGAATCGTATCGTTACTGGCAGGAGCAACTGAGGAGGACCGACTTCGTCCACGGACAATTCGGCGAGAACTTTACGATCGCAGGATTGCCCGACGATGCCGTGTGCATCGGCGACCGTTATCAGATCGGCAGCGCGCTGTTCGAGGTCACCCAACCTCGCGTTACCTGCTATCGCGTCGGCATTCGGACGAACGAGCCCCGGATGCCGGCATTGCTGACATCCAGCGGGCGGCCCGGGTTCTACTTCCGCGTCCTGCAAGAAGGCGCGGTGGGCGCCGGCGACGAAATCGTGAAGGTGGGAGAGGCGAAGGAGCGAATGACCGTCGCCGAGATTAACGCGCTCCTCTATTCGCCCGATCACGCGCGCGATCGACTGGAGCGGGCGTTGCGGATCGAGGCGCTTTCGCCCGGATGGCGCTCGTCGTTTGAGGCCTTACTGCAGAGCCACACGAGCGGTAATGCGGGGCTCGTGCCGGCCGCGGCTGCGCATCCGGCTGCCCCAGGATTTCGGCCACTTGCGGTGGCAGCGATCGATCAGGAGTCGGCGGACGTCCTCTCGCTGACGATGCAGAGCCCGAACGCTCAGCCGCTGCCAACGGCGATGCCCGGCCAGTACGTGGTCGTGCGTCTTCAACGGGCCGCCAGCGACCCGCCGCTCTTTCGCAGCTACTCGCTTTCGGGTCCCCTCTCGACGGAGCGCTATCGAATCAGCGTGAAGATCGAGCCGAATGGGGTGGCCGGACCTTACCTGCGGGAGCATGTCCGGGTGGGCGATGTTCTCGACGTCAGCTCGCCGCGCGGAAGCTTCATTCTGCAATCAGGAGATCGGCCGGTGGTGCTGGTGAGCGCGGGAATCGGGGCGACACCTGTTCTGGCGATACTGCACGCGCTGGCGGCTGCCCGATCGACGCGGCAAGTCTTGTGGCTCCACGGGGCTCGAGATCGACAGCATCATCCATTTGCCGCCGAAGTCCGCCGGCTCATGCTCGCGCTCTCCCGCGCCCGCAGCTATGTCTGTTACAGCAGCCCGGGGTCGCGCGACAAGATGGGTGAGGATTTCGACGCTACCGGTCATCTCTCGCGATCGGTCTTCGACGAGGTCGGCGTCCCACGAGAGGCGGACGTCTACCTCTGTGGGCCGACTCGCTTCATGGCAGAGATGAAAGAGACGCTCGCAAAGTTGGGTGTGGAGCCGGAGCAGATTCACGTCGAAATCTTCAATGGCAGTGAGTCGAGGACCCCTGGTGTCGTCGGTGCAGCGACGCGAGCTCCGCATCTGCCCACGGACGACGCCAACACCGGTCCGCTGGTCTCGTTCGCGCGCAGCGGCATCGCCGCACACTGGAAGGGATCGGCCTATCAAAGCATTTTGGAGTTGGCAGAGGGGTGTGACGTGCCTGTTCGGTGGTCGTGCCGCACTGGCGTCTGTCACAACTGTGAGAGCGGTTTAGTTTCGGGCGCGGTCGTCTACGGACCGGAGCCACTCGACAAGCCGGCCGACGGCAACGTTCTCGTTTGCTGCTCGCAACCGAGCGGCGACGTCGTCATCGATTTGTGAAGCCGGAAACCTCTGGCCGCAAGTGGAGGATCAGGACCGCGCAGATCAAGGCGATGTAGACGCATGGGAGATCGATGACTAAAACGGCCCGTACTGCGCCGACTTCAGCTCGTGTGCCGTGCTACGTCCTGGCGCGACTGCGACAAGTACTGATGGATCTGGGCGACGGCGGCTGCGCCCTCCCCAATCGCACCTCCAACGCGCTTGACCGAGCCCGACCGCACGTCACCTACGGCGAATACGCCAGGAACGCTCGCTTCAAGTGCGGCTGGCGCGCGGCCATCCGGACCTTGCGCGGCCAGCCCGGTGAGGACGAATCCGTGTGCGTCGAACGCGACCTCGCGCCCGCGGAGCCATCCGGTTTCCGGATCCGCCCCGACAAAGACGAACACGTTGCGTATGTCGGCTTTTTGCTCGGTGCCGGCAGCTTTGTCGCGCCACGAAATCGCCTTCAGCCGGGCAGCCTCATCACCGTAGAGCCGCGTGAGCTCGCTGTTGGGATGAAGCTCGATGACCGGGGTCGCCGCAATGCGATCGATCAAATAGCGCGACATCGTCGCCGCCAGACCTTTACCGCGTATCAGCATGTGCACCCTGGACGCGTGACTGGCGAGGAACACCGCGGCCTGTCCGGCCGAATTGCCGCCGCCGATGATTGCGACTTCCTCGCCCGCGCACAACTTTGCTTCCAGCGCTGAGGCCCAGTACCAGATACCTCGGCCTTCGAAGTCCGCCAGGCCGGGCACCGCGGGATGGCGATAACGCGCGCCGCTTGCAACCACGACGGTGCGCGACCGCAGCGTTCGGCCATCCGCCAGCTTCAGCGCCAGCTCGCCCTCGCGCCACGCTTTCGTGCAATCGAGCGATGCTGCCCGCCCGGGTATCAGCATTTCCGCGCCGAACTTCTGCGCCTGCACGAAGGCGCGTCCAGCCAGCGCCTGACCCGAGATGCCGGTCGGAAAACCGAGATAGTTCTCGATACGCGCACTCGCACCCGCCTGGCCGCCGAAGGCCCGGCATTCGATGACGATCACTCGCAGTCCTTCCGACGCGGCATACACGGCTGTCGAGAGGCCCGCAGGTCCTGCGCCTACGACCGCGACATCGAACAGCTCGTCGCGCTCGAGCATGTCCAGCATCCCCAGACAATGCCCGAGCGACTCTTCCGACGGCGAGAGCGACATCGAGCCATTCGGACATACGACCAGCACATCGTCTGCCCCCGCGCCGTATTGCGCGAACAACATGCCCGCCGCCTCGTCCTGCGACGGATCAACGACCTGATGCGGCTGACCGTTGCGTTGCAGAAAATTCTGCAGGCGCAGCATATCGGGAGCTTGCGGCTTGCCGATCAATACCGGCCCGCTGGCGCCCGTTTGGATATGTGCCACGCGACGCAGGATCAACGCGCGGACGATGCGCTCGCCAAGGTCGGCTTCGGCAACGATCAAGGCACGAAGCCGATCGGGCGGAAACAGCAACGCTTCGACATCGTCTTCCGCATCCGCATCGACCATGGAGAGTCCACCTGAGAGCTGGGCGACCTCGCCGGTGAAATTTCCGCGGTCGTGGCGCACGATAGGCACGACGTGACCCAGACCGTCACGCGAGCTCATCGTCAGCGTACCTTTGAGCACCACGAGCATGCCGGGCGGCGGTTCGCCGGCCGCGAACACGCGCTCGCCGCGGTGGTATTGCCGACGTTCACCGAAGCGGGCGATGCGCGCGATCTCAGACTCGGTCAGCCTTGGGAAGGCCTGATCGTGGCGCCCCGAAATGCTGCTCGCGTAAGGCGAGCCGGGTTGGAGGCTATCGGTTTCCATGTGTCGGCGCGATCCCGAACCAATGCTGCGCGGCGGCCGTTGCAAACTTCCCGGCACGTCAGCAGGTAGACACAGTATCTCTCAAAGCAGCTTCTCCACGGTAACGGGCAGGTCGCGGATGCGTTTGCAACCGGAGCAGAACCATGGACGCATCACCTCGGGTTTCGCCGTTGCGTCAACGCATGATCGACGACATGCGGATGCGCAAGCTGTCGGGTCTCGACCGCCCGGCGGTCACGCTCCGAGTTGTCCGACCGAGAACCCCAATCGGTTCTCGACGTCGCCCGGCTTCTGGAAGCCTCGATCCAAAAGTGCCCGTATCAGTTGCTGCGCGGCTGCCCGCGTGATCGACGTCATGCAGGCATCCCATCCGGCCGCGATCTCGACGTCGGGCGGCAGACTCGCCGCGTTCACCAGGCGCTTCGTATTGGCGATCGCCCATTTGTCGAACGAGGCGATGCGCCTCGCGAGCGCGTCGACAAAGTCGTCGAGCGCGGCATCCGGCAACGAGCGATTCACATAGCCATACGCCTCGGCCAGGTCGCCTCGGATGTCGTCCGAACTCAACAGCACTTCCAGGGCGCGGTTTCTTCCGATGAGCCGTGGCAATCGAGCCATGGGCCCGCCGCCAGCCACCAGACCGACGCCCACTTCCCACTGCGACAGAACGGCCAGTTCCCGGCTCGCGAAGCTCATGTCGCACGCAAGAGCGATCTCACTTCCGTTTCCGGTCGCCCGGCCCCGGATCAAGGCGATCGACACGAAGGGCGCTCGAGTCAGACGCACCAGGATGTCGGGCCACGCCTCGAGACCGGTCGGCCCTTGAGGCAATTTGGTCAAATCCTCGAGTTTGGCGAGGAAGTCGGAGTGATTCAGAAAGTAGCCTTCGACAGCACTTTCAAAGACCACGACCTTCACATGCTCGTCAGCTTCGAGCTCCGTCATGATCTTCTTGAATTGCACGACGAACTCCGGCCCCATCAGATTCAATGGCGGGTTGTCGAATACGACGCGGCAATAGCCCGGCAACTTCCGGGTCAGCCTTACCTGAGGACTTTCTGAGGTTGATTTCACGAGGGCTCCTGTGCACAGGTTCAAGCGGGACAGAAGTCAGTCTCGTGCCTCAGCGCTGCTCTGTCTATTGGACGATGGTGTCGCCTAGACCATCGTATCGAGCGGAATAGCTGGGGAGTCACGATGTCGCAATCCATCGCGCGGATCGCCTTCTCTTTGGCAGCCCCATACAACGACCGCAGCGACGAGGAGAGCTGGGTCCGCCTGCCCGACGGACGCGTGATGACCTACACCTTTGTATCATTGCTTCAACTCCAATGAAGGCAGAGAGTGGCGTCACGGCATCCGGCGAACGTTCTCGAATCCGGGATGCCCGTCTCCCACCCTAAGGAACCGAGGATGTCCGCAACCGTTTTGTCCACGTTCTTCCGCCGAGTCGCGGCCGGCCTCGCCGCCAGCCTGGCGCTGGGCGCCCTGTCGGCGCACGCCGCGCCCACGCCCTTCCCAGCCGACTTCCGCAGCTCGCAGGTGGTGAACGCCGACGCGACGATCAACGTCCGCGTCGGCGGCCACGGGCGCGCGGTCGTGCTGATCCACGGCTTCGGCGACACCGGCGACATGTGGTCGCCGATGGCCGCCGTGCTCGCGAAGGACCACACCGTCGTCGTGCCCGACCTGCGCGGCATGGGCCTTTCCTCGCACCCCGCCGGCGGCTACGACAAGTGGACGCAGGCCGGCGACATCCTCGCCGTCCTCGACAAGCTCGGCATCGACCGCGCCGCCATCGTGGGCCACGACATCGGCACGATGGTCGCGTATGCCTACGCGGCGCGCTATCCGGACAAGACAAGCCGCCTGGTCGTGATGGACTCGCCGGCGCCCGGCATCCCGCCGTGGAACCAGATCGTGCGCCTGCCCGCGTTGTGGCACTTCAACTTCGGCGGCCCGGACGCCGAGCGCCTGGTCGCCGGCCGCGAGCGCATCTACCTCGACCGCTTCTGGAACGAGTTCGCCGGCGACCCGTCGAAGATCGACGAAGCGACCCGCCGCCACTACGCCGCGATCTACGCGAGGCCCGGCGCGATGCATTCCGCGTTCGCCCAGTTCCTCGCGATCGGCCAGAAGGACGAGGCCGACAACCTCAAGGCGATGGAGACGAAGCTGGCGATGCCGGTGCTCGCCATCGGCGCCGCGAAGGCCTTCGGCGCCAACGTGGCGGTCGTCATGCGCAACGCGGCGACGAACGTGCAGGAACTCGTCGTGCCGAACGCCGGCCACTGGCTGATGGAGGAAGCGCCCGCGGCGACGATCGCCGCGGTGCAGGACTTCCTCGCAGCGCACTGAGTCCGGCGGCCGCTCCTTCGCATTGGTCAGCGCGCGTCGGAGCGGAACTCGATGTGGAGGCGGGACGCAAGGCGCACCTCACGCGCTCAACGCCCACGCGGTCGCGCGCCAGCCTTTGGGATCGCTCGCCAACGTCACGCGGACCGTCCGGCTCGGCGGCGCGTCCGAGCTATTCGAAAGCATCTTCGGGAAAGCGAAGACGTCGGTATTGGATAACGAATGACCGCGCCACGCTCTCACTCTGCCTTGACCGTGGCGGTCAGTGGCCTCGCGGCACTCGCTGTGGCGATGGGGATCGGCAGATTCGCCTTCACACCGGTCCTTCCGATGATGCAGGCCGACCATGGCATCTCGGTGGCCCAAGGTGGCTGGCTCGCTTCGGCCAACTATCTGGGATACCTCGCCGGAAGCCTTTTCGCAATGCAACCGAAGATCCCGGCTCGCACCGCGATGCGCATCGGCCTCGTCTTGATTGCCGCTTGCACGCTCGCCATGGGCATCGAGCATCACTTTGCTGCGTGGCTGATCCTTCGTGCCATTCCGGGCTTCGCTAGCGCGTTAGTGTTGATCGTCGTGTCCGCCTGGATCCTGCCGAGGCTTGCGCACGAGGGCCGCGGACATCTAAGCGGCACGGTCTACGCCGGCGTCGGCACAGGCATCATGTTCGCCGGCGTGGTATGCCTGCTGCTAGTGCGCACGGGCGCTTCCTCGGACACGGCGTGGATCGTGTTGGGTATGACCGCCGTCGGTGTCACCATTGCCGTCTGGCGCGTGCTGGGCGACCAAAGCCCAAGTGGATCTGAGCTCGCACCCGCTGCCCGGCCTCACGACACGGTTTCCAACTGGCGGCTGGTGTTCTGCTATGGCGCGTTCGGACTGGGCTACATCATCCCGGCGACGTTCCTCCCCGTCATGGCCAAGCAGGTCATCGCCGACGCCGGCTTGTTCGCCTGGGCGTGGCCGATATTCGGGGCTGCCGCAACGATCTCAACGGTGCTTGCGGCACCATTGGTCCGCCGTTTCAGCGATCGCAACGTATGGATCACGAGCAATGTCGCGATGGCGATCGGCATCCTGGTCCCCATCACGCTTCCCAACCTTGCCGGTATTGCGATTGCGGCGCTGTGTGTCGGCGGCACCTTTATGGTGAACACGATGGCAGGAATTCAGGAGGCACGCCGCGTCGCGGGTGTGCACGCACGAGCGCTGATCGGGGCGATGACGTCCGCATTCGCCGTAGGCCAGATTATCGGGCCGCTGCTGGTCGCGGGTCTGGTTCATGTTCCCGGCGGGTTTTCGTGGGCGCTGGGCATTTCCGCGCTTCCGTTACTCGTCGCGGCATACGTGCTTTACATGCAAAACGCGCGGGCCGCGCAAGACTGATGCAATTGGTGGGCGGACTGAAACTCCATGGATGGTCCGGCAGCTCACTCACGCAGAATGGTTCCGGCTGTTGTCATTCGATGCACTGAATGAACGACACTGCGCCTTCTCGCTCGACTGCATCAGCGCGATCCAGTTACTAATCGTGGGACTCGCACGGACCGACGCGATAAGTCCCGTCGTCGATGATGCTGGGATTCGTTTTCGTGCTTTGGAATCGATCTTCGCTCGCCGCGCCAACAATCGCAGAGCATCGACCGATACCATCGTGCAATAGACTCACCTCCTCAGTTCTGGTGTGATGTGTACGTGTTCAATGTATCGCATCCAATTGATCGGATATGTTCATCCCGGCCGGAACGATCCACCCGCGAAGAACGTCGGCAGCGGCCCCGGGGCGGAGCTCCCCACTGGATCGACGCAACCATCGCGTCACTGGCGACGTTGACAATCGATTCGACGCCGGCTGATCCGTCCTAGCTTGGAACGACTACTAGACCGCGAAGGGTTGGCTTTTCGGCGCCGGAGCAAGGCGAAGCTTGGCAGCCATTTTCACCAGCTCGGCGAGAGAGTTGGCCTTCATCTTTTGCATGACCTTGCCCCGGTGTGCCTTCACCGTGATCTCGCTGATGCCGAGCTCACCTGCGACCTGTTTGTTCAATCGTCCGGCGACGACCAGCGCCATGACCTCGCCTTCGCGACGACTCAGCGACGCGTGACATTCTCGGAGCGCGCGCATCCCAGCCTCGTGATCCAGTGCAGTGCGGCTCCGATCGAGGGCGTGCTCAATGGCGCCCAACAGCGCATCACCGCCAAGTGGCTTGGTCAAAAACTCTACAGCTCCCGCCTTCATGGCCTGTACCGTCATCGGCACGTCGCCGTGACCCGAGATGAAGATGATCGGCATATCAACCCGCTCAACAGCGACGCGCTTCTGCAGTTCCAGACCATTAATATCCGGAAGACCAACGTCAAGTACCAGGCAGCTGGGGGCAAGGACTCGGGGGCTAGACAAGAACTCCTGCGCGGACGCGAATGTCTCCGACTTCCAGCCTGCGGAGTCGATCAGCAATTCCAGCGATTTGCGCACCGAGACGTCGTCGTCAACGACGAACACGATTGGGGTTGCGTGCGAGACAGGTGATGAACTCAATTCATGGTCAAGTGCGTTCGCTGAAGTCATGAGTAGCCCCGTTTCATGCCAACACAGCAGCCGCGGTTGGCCTCAGGCTCATTCCCGCGCGTCTTGCGAGTGCCGCGTAACCTGCACCGGGCTCAACCACCGTTTGCGGAACGTTATGCCAATTATGGTTGCGGCTCTATCACATCTTTCCATTAGATACGGCGGCGTGTGGCTCGGGCAGACTTCTGGTGACAAGGATTTGTTGGCCACAGTCTAACGCAGGTCGCCTCAGACTGCGCGCGCCCCGAATCCAACTCGACTTCACAGCTGATTGGTGCGACCCATATGAACTCACCTTACGAAATCGTCCTGTTGATGGGTGACGACATACACCAATGAAAAACCGAACCACCCGGCGCTCGTCGCTGCGTCCCATTCACACTGGGCAAAGACGTCGATGACCGACCACCCTCCCGGCTACGTCATTGCAGTGGTCGACGATGATCCTGGAATTCTGCGGTCGCTCGAGAATCTGCTGGAATCTGCGGATCATGCGGCGCGCGTGTTTGCCTCTGCGGAAGCACTGCTCGAAAGCGGGTGTCTCGCAGAGATCGATTGCCTGATCTCGGACATCGACATGCCCGTAGTGGATGGTTTTGAACTATTACGAGTGGTCCGTGCGGCACGGCCCGAGTTGCCAATTATCCTCATCACCGGTTACCCCGAGATGCTGAATCGATTGCCGTCCATCGGCCCAGGTCACTACCGCTTATTCAAGAAGCCGTTCAACGGGCAGGAACTACTCGCGGCCGTCGGCGACGCTGTGCGGCGGAATCCAGGTCTGCCTACTCCCTAGTCGTAACCGGGCATCTTGACGACGCGATTTTTAACGCACATCCCTTAGGCGTACCATGCTCTCGTTTGCGAGGCTGCAAGACGTACTCGGCCCAAAATGCGGGCGGAAAACCTTTGTGGAAGACTAGCCTCCGGGCACATATGGTTGCGCTGCCCCGCACTATTGTCGACGACGGGGCCGTTGCCTTGGCGACGGCCAAGGCGCTTCGTGTCTCGCGTTGGCGCCGCCGCGAAGAGTCGCTTCAATGCCGGAGATAGCCGCCATTGTCCCAGGGGGACGGGATCTCATCATCTCGAGCTTGTCGCCAGGTCCCGTGCAGAAACGGCTGGCTCTCGCGGTCGTGCTTGCTATCTTGGCCGCGTTTATCTTGATCACCGTTGGTGTGCTTTCGGGCTTTCGCACAAGGCGGATCGACTCCTTTGTTCCGGCTTATGTGACCGCGATGTTCGTTTGCGATTCGATCACAGCGGTCCTTCTATTCGCACAGTTTTCCATTTTGCGGTTGCGGTCTACCCTCATGATCGCGAGTGGGTACCTGTTCACGGCGCTTGTCGTGATCATGTATGCACTCACGTTCCCAGGCGTGTTAGGACCCACCCCCGAAATTGGCAGTTTCCAAAGTGCGGGATGCCTCTTTATTTTATGGCACTGCGGTTTTCCCCTGTTCGTCATCGCCTATGCCTTGTCGAAGGATGAGGCTCCTAGCAAACGATATTTGAAGGGCACGCCGCGTGCGGCCATCGCCCGAAGCGTCGCCCTTACGGTGGCCCTCGTCGCGGTAGGCGCATTTCCTTGCATAGCAGGGGGAGACTTATTGCCTCAGATCGTGCTCCGCTCCGGCGGCTTTACCATACTGTTCGTCTATCTTGTAGCAGTGCCCGTCGCGCTGTTAAGTGGTTGCGCGATCATCTTGCTCTGGAGACGACAGCGCTCGATGCTCGATCTTTGGCTGATGGTTGTAATGTTCGTCTTCTTGATCGAGATGCCTACAACCTACTATCCAGACCCGAGCCGCTTCAGCCCGGGGTGGTATGCGGCGCGGCTCCTCGGCTTCTTAGGCAGCAGTCTTGTCCTGATCGTCCTTTTGTATGAGATAGAAACGCTTTACGTGAGGCTGTTCGGCGCCGTGCTCGCGCAGCGACGCGAGCGCGAGGCGCGGCTGATGACCGGGGACGTTGTCGCAGCCTCGATTGCTCACGAGGTCAAACAGCCGTTGACCGCAATGGTCACGAGTGCCGATGCGGGCTTTCGCTTTCTTGATCGCTCGACGCCCAATCTCGATAGAGCCAAGGAAGCGTTCAAGCTTATCGCCGCCGATGGCCATCGCGCGGGAGCGGTGGTAGAAAACATTCGCGCGAACTTCCGGAGTGATGTCCGGACAAGAATTTCGCTCGATGTCAACGAGCTCATCCGGGAAGCACTTGCCCTGGAACGTAGCGATCTGGAGAAGCACCGGATACGGGTTCAAGTCGAGCCGAATAAGCGACTGCCGGAGGTACGAGGAAATCGAGTCCAGCTGCAGCAGGTGCTTCTCAACTTGATCACCAACGCCATCTACGCGATGGCGGCTAAGGATGAGCCGAGGGTCCTATGCGTGAAATCCGAGGCGTACGAAGGTGACAGCGTAATGATATCGGTTGCGGACACCGGTATAGGAGTCAGTCCGCAAGATATCGATCGGATATTCAACCCGCTCTTCACGACCAAATCCGATGGCATGGGGATGGGGTTGTCGATCTGCCGAGCGATCATCGAGGCCCACAATGGCCGGCTATGGTTTTCCCCGAACACTCCCCGTGGCGCCGTATTTCAATTTATCTTGCACGCCGGTCATCGATGAGGTTCCGCTCGAGCCGTCGCATCTAGGCCTTCATTCGACCCTTGTTGTCCTTGCCCCGCAATTCTGTACGCCCAGGTCTCTATCCTGCGTTCGCGTGCTACCCTCGTGATCGCGAGTGGGATATCTCTTCACGGAATATGCCCCTAAGATGCGCATACCAGCAAACACGTTTCTTGGAGCCTCCGTTGATCAACCGGGCTGACCAAGATGGCATTGTCCTCGTGGACCTGCCTGCTGGACAGACACAACGTCGAACCGCGTTCGCCGTTGCCCTCGTGCTGTCGGGCTCTGCGGTCGTTGCGGCACCGTTTGCAAGCGTGCAACTTCGACAGTTTGAAGCTTTCATTCCAGTCTCTCAGACCTTCATCTTCGTCAATGATCTCATTACGTCGGTGCTTCTGATTGCGCAATTCGTGATTGTCCGCTGGCGTGCGATTCTGGTCCTGGCGAGCGGCTACCTTTTCACCGCTCTGATCGACGTTACGCAGCTCCTTACCTTTCCGGGCACCTTTACGCCGACGGGCCTCCTTGGAGCTGGTTTACAGACCACCGGCTGGCTCTACGAATTCTGGCATTCTGGCTTCCCAATCGCAGTCATCCTGTATGTGGTGCTAAAGAATCAAGCGCCAGAAAACCGCGTGTCGCACAAATCCGCGCGAGCCGCCGTCGCAATCAGTGTCGCGGTCGTGATCGGTATGGTTCTCGGATTGAGTTGGCTCGCCACTGCTGGAGAAGAGTATCTACCAAAGCTCTTCCTGGACAGAAGCCGACAAGCTCCCGCTGCAGCGTTTTTCAGCGGACTGGTGTTGCTGGTAAGCATTGTCGCCCTCCTCATGCTGTGGTTCCGTCAACGATCGGTTCTCGATTTATGGCTCATGGTCGCAATGTGTGCGTGGTCACTGGACATAGTTACTCAAACAGTTGCTGGCAGCAGATTCACTCTCGGCTTTTATGCGAGTCGTGTGTACGCCCTCGTCACAGCGACCACCGTGCTTATTGTCTTGCTCTGGGAGACGATGACCTTGTATGCCCGCTTGGCCCTTTCTGTGTTCGCCCAGCGACGCGAGCGCGAGGCGCGGCTGATGACCGGGGACGTTGTCGCAGCCTCGATTGCTCACGAGGTCAAACAGCCGTTGACCGCAATGGTCACGAGTGCCGATGCGGGCTTTCGCTTTCTTGATC
>DASXBW010000013.1:0-7060 GCA_036491495.1 Casimicrobiaceae bacterium | reverse complement strand
ATGAACAAGCGGTCGTTCGCGCATACCTCAAGGTGGGAACCCGACGGCCGTTCTGACCATCAGGATGAAGACCGGGTCCGCGTCCATCGGCACGGGCAACGAGAAGCCGATCTCGACGTATGGACTGGTAACGGAGAGCTTCCCACTGGCGACTTGAAACGCGAAGCACATCAGGAATTCGCACTCCTGGCGTTGTGCCTCCACCCCGAAATCGAGCGTCACCAGCCGCCAGTCGCCCTGATCCTTGGTAAAGGGCACCAGAAGCTGCAGGGCCCGCTTCTCGAGATACGCCCGGCTCTGCACGATCGAAACAGCCTTCTCGATGGCAAGCGGGCTCGGCGCTCCCTGGAGACCAGGGACGACAACCTCGGTCGAGTCCGCGAGGACAGCGATCCACTCATCACGCGGACACGCGGCGGGCCGATTGGTGAGAACAAACTCGCCGAGGGTCGCCGGCCCTCGCACGCAGCGGGGCTTCGGTGCGGACGCGGGTTGCATACGTGGCTCAGCTGGCTAGCGCCTGTGACACGCGAGCAGATGGAGACGTCTCGAACCGGGCACAGTGCTCGATGGCCTCGAGCGTCGCGCGTCGAATGTGATGGGTCGACATTTGCTCACGCACGTTCTGCGTTTCAGCTGGTTGAGCCGTTCGACTCCCGCCGGCTGCTCGAACCAAGAGAGCGTCGACGTCCAGACGGCAGTGCCGCCCGAATTGCAGATGCTTCTGGTGGAGTCGAGCAGTCTGATGACGAAGCCATGCGTCACCGAGATCTGCATGCGTGTTGATTGGGGTGGCATTGAGGGACATGGCAAGCTCCTGTGCGAGGACAGAGAGAGGCCGCCGCCGGTGCGGGGCGGCGGCCGACGGGTTTAGGCGGTGGCCTTGAGAAGGCCGAGCTGGGTCAGCGCCTTGACGCCGTCATCCAGGCCGATCTCTTCGACGATCTTTCCGCCCTTGAGGCGCAGCACCGTCGTCCCGGTGAAATGCATCTTGCGGCCGGTGGCTGCCGGCAGTCCTCCGACCAGGAAATCGGCGAACGCTGGGCCGGTGTGCGTGCCGCCACCCTCCCAGCGCCCGACCACGCAGTCACCTTCTGCGATCAGGTCCGCGGCGCCCCAGAAGTTGAGATCCGGGAATGCCCTGCGGAAGTCCGCCATGAAGGCCTTGACGTTTTCGCGGCCACGACGCGGCTCGTGCAGCGAATAGTGCAAGAGGATATCGGGTGCGGCGATCTCGTCGACGATGCTGAGATCGCAGGTCTCGCCCCAGAAGCTGGTGAACCAGCGGCCCACGATGGCCTTGTTGTCTTGCTCGATGGACATGAAAGTTCTCCTTGTTGAGATTGAGTGAGTGATGGATCGAGAGAGTAGTGAGGAGGGCCGCGAAGAACGATCCGTTTCTTGCGCCCGAACGTCTAGACGAGGCGCAGCTCTCGGTGGTCAGGGCTGTTGCCTTGAGCACCGCGCATGAGCCGTTCGCCGATCTGGTTAATGTTGCGCAACGCAGCGCGCAACACCGTGCTCGAGGTGTTCCCCATTCGAGGCAAGTAGACGACCTCGACATCGACCGCCGCGAAATCACGATCGAGGCAGGTTCCCTTCTCGGTGCCGCGCCAGTCGTCGCCCTTGAAGAGCACGTCGAACTTCAACTCGCGCCACATGTCGATCTTTTGCGGCAGCTCTTCGACTACGGCCTTGTCGACGAAGCTGATGCTGCGAACGATCTCGAGTCGCTCTTCCAGCGAGACCACGGGCGTGATGCCCTTGTTGAGCTTGAGCATGTCGTCAGAGACGACACCGGCGATGAGATAGTCGCAGCGACTCCTTGCGTTGCGAAGGAGGTTCAGGTGGCCGACGTGGAACAGATCGAACGCACCAGGCGCATAGCCAATCCGGATCATGTTGAGGTCTCGTCTCGTGAACGCTGCGAAGCGGTGTGCCTCGCGATGACCTGAACGTTAGGAAGTCGCTCGCTGCAACACGCTCCGCTTCTTGCGCTTGAATTCTTTGCTTGCCGAAATTAGTTCGACCGCAAGAACCGGGAAGCCTTGCGACCGGCACTGGCCTACTCTTTCGCGCTTTTTCTCCGCGAGACGCCGTGGACACCACTCTTCATGAATCGCCGAGCGAGAATCAGCCGCCGATCGTGACGACCGCGCGCACGCTAGGCATGCAACGCCTGGCAAGCGGCCTGACACTGATCGACGCCGAAGCGCTCGACCGCATTGACGACACCAGTCCACTGAGCGATCTCGCGCTGATGGTGAGCGCGTTGCACTCGCCCGCCGTCAATGCGACCCGGCAGTCCGTACGTCTCAGCGAGGTCGTACGCCGCAGCCTTGACATGGACATGGAGGAGGCATCCGTGGCCCGGGCGCTTGCCGATCCCTCATCTGCTCCTATGGAGCGCACCGCGGTGGCCTTCCATCGTGTACTGCTCGAGACCTTGTGCCAACTGCGTCTTCATCGACTTTTCTGCGGGAGCACAGCGGGTGAGCATCACCGCAGTGTCTGCCCGACGGCGTACGACGAGCGCACCGGAGACATCCATGCGGAAGGAATGGCGCAGTGACGCGCCGACTTCCGCGGGATGTCCACTGAGCAGCAAATGGTGGCAGCGACCATCGTTTGGCTCTACCGGTCGGGTCCGGATTCGACTTGGCTGCGGCGCGTTCCGTGCACTTGGGGCGCGGTGGATGCATTGCGCCACTTGCGGGACACCGGCTGCGTCTCCCTGTGGCTACAGCTCATCGTCACCTACCCCGGCTGGTGAGCAAAGCCGAATTCGATCGCAAGGACCGGAGTTTCTGGATCGCGTGGCGTTCCTAGACTGCGATCACTGCAAATCGACCGAAATGAAGACCATGACCCATGCGACCACTCCGGAGTTCGAACTGAAGTCAGCGAGAGCAGGTGTGACGGCCGGTCGCACCGATGCAATCTGCGCTTCCGAACGGCAGAATTGGGCGGCAGTCGAGCGATCGCTCGACACGGGCGGCAACGCCGTTCTGCCGGGGTTGCTGACCGTCGCGCAGTGCAGGCAACTCGCCGCCTTGTACCCACGAGAAGTCGGCTATCGCTCGAGGGTCGTCATGGGTCGGCACGGTTTCGGGAGGGGCGAGTACAAGTACTTCGCCTATCCGTTGCCGCCCTTGCTCGAGGAGCTGCGGCATGCGCTGTACCCGAAGCTGGTGCCGCTTGCCAATCGATGGAACGAGCAGCTCGGGATCGGCATCAGCTATCCAGACGCGTTGGCGTCGTTCCTCGAACGCTGCCATGGTGCGGGCCAGACGCGACCCACGCCGCTGATCTTGCAATACGGCGAGGGCGACTACAACTGCCTGCATCAGGATCTGTACGGGGAGCACGTGTTTCCACTCCAAGTGGCGATCCTGCTGTCGCAACCTGGCGAGGATTTTTCGGGCGGCGAGTTCGTGATGACGGAAGGCCGTCCCGGCTACCAGCATGCCGACGTGGTACCTCTCAGCCAGGGCGATGCCGTGGTGTTTACCGTCAATCAGCGCCCTGCCGTCGGTAAGCGCGGCGCCGTGCAGAGAGTCGCCATGCGCCACGGCGTCAGTCGCGTTCGCAGTGGCCACCGGCACACGGTCGGCCTGATCTTCCACGATGCACGGTGACGACATGAGCACTCCGAGCGTCCTTGATGAACTGGAGCGCGGCACGGTCCAGCCGATTGGCCCGCGCGCTTGCGTCCTGCGAGGCTTCGCGTTGCCCTGCGTTGACGAGCTGGTGCCTTCGCTCGCGGCGATCGAACAGGTCGCTCCGTTCCGGCACATGGTCACGCCCGGCGGCTTCACCATGTCGGTTGCCCTGACGAACTGCGGCGGACTCGGATGGACAACGGATGGCATCGGCTATCGGTACACGCGAGACGATCCCGCGAGCGATCGGCCGTGGCCAGCGATGCCCGACACGTTCGCGCGCCTTGCGCGTGAAGCGGCGAAGGCTGCCGGCTTCGAGGACTTCTCGCCCGACGCCTGCCTGATCAACCGTTACGTTCCCGGCGCGAGGTTGACCCTGCATCAGGACAAGGACGAACGCGACTACAGCGCTCCGATCGTCTCGGTCTCGCTGGGCATCACCGCGACCTTCCTGTTCGGTGGCCATAAGCGGACGGACAGGCCTGCGAAGGTGCCTCTGATTCACGGCGATGTCGTGGTCTGGGGCGCAGAGGACCGGCTGCGCTATCACGGCGTCATGCCGCTGAAGGGTGAGCCGCACCCGCTTCTAGGAGGACGGCGGATCAACCTCACCTTCCGCAAAGCGGGGTAAATCGAGGAGCGAATGAACATGAAGATGATCCTGAGCGATGTGGAATCGCCATTGGGCGCGATGCTGCTCGCCACTGACGAGCAACGTCGCGTCCGCGCGCTCGAGTTCGCGGAGCGGCGTTCGCGCTTGGAGCGCAACCTGCGCGAGCAGTACGGCGAATATCAGCTGACCGAAGGGCCGGCGCCGACTGCCGTGGCGAGCGCGCTGCAGCAGTATTTCGCCGGGGAGCTTGGAGCTCTCGACCGGGTCGAGGTGGCCACAGCCGGCACAGAGCAGCAGGAACGAGCGTGGGCGGCTGTACGCCGCGTACTGGCCAGGCAGACCACGACCTATGGAGCCCTCGGCAAGTCGCTCGGCCTCAGCGACTGGCGCGCGGCAGTGGACATGGGTACGGCGGTGGGCGCGAATCCCATCGCCATCATCGTGCCGTGCCATCGTGTGCTCGGCGCCAACGGCGACCTCAAAGGCTATGCGTGGGGGCTGTACCGCAAACGATGGTTGCTCGAGCATGAAACGGCCATCAAAGCGGGCCGTGTCACGCCGCAGACGGCATCGCTGTTCTGATGCCGGCGCCGGCGCTGCGGATCCTTGCCATACGTCGATTCCACGTGCGCAGAATTCAAGCGCAAGAAACAGAGTGCTTGCGGCCGAAGTCCGGACGATACTGAAATCTCATCGGGACTGAGAACATGAATGCCATCAAGAAGATCAAGCCAGAAGACGAGCGTGCCGCCTATGCGAGCGACGAGCAGCGCTGGGCAGCGGTCCAGACGCGTGACGTGCGGGCAGACGGCCATTTCGTCTATGGCGTCCGCACCACCGGCGTCTTCTGCCGCCCCAGCTCGTCGGCCCGTCTGCCCAAGCGTGAGAACGCCGAGTTCTTCGACACCGAGGAAGCAGCGAGAGCTGCCGGCTATCGCGCAAGTCAACGTGCCTCGGGTGATCAGACGGCAGTCGCGGCGCAGCGTGCGGCAATGGTCGCCACGGCCTGTCGTCTGATCGAGAGTTCGGAGACGCCGCCGAACCTGGACGACCTCGCCGAAGAGGTTGGCCTGAGTCCATTCCATTTCCATCGGGTCTTCAAGGCAGAGACGGGGTTGACGCCAAAAGGCTACGCGTCCGCTTTCCGCGCGCACAAGCTGCGCGAAGAACTGACCGAGAAAGGTGCAAAGGTGACGGATGCGATCTACGGCGCAGGCTTCAATTCGAATAGCCGCTTTTACGCCGCCTCCAACGGCATGCTTGGCATGCGAGCGCGCGACTATCGTGCCGGTGGCCCCAACATGCAGATTCGCTTCGCGGTGGGTCAATGCTCGCTGGGCGCGATCCTGGTGGCGCAAAGCCAGCGTGGAATTTGCGCCATCTTGCTGGGCGACGATCCCGAAGGCCTCGTCCACGACCTGCAAGACCAGTTTCCGAAAGCGCTGCTGATCGGTGGGGACGCCGAATTCGAGCAGCTCGTGGCGCAGGTCGTCGGCTTCATCGAGGCTCCCTCCTTGGGCCTGAATCTGCCGCTGGATGTGCAGGGCACCGTCTTCCAGGAGCGCGTGTGGCAGGCCCTGCGCGAGGTCCCGCCAGGGGCGACCGTCAGCTATGCGCAGGTGGCTGCGCGCATCGGTCAACCCAAGGCCGTGCGCGCAGTGGCGCAGGCGTGCGGGGCCAACCATCTGGCCGTCGCGATCCCGTGTCATCGGGTCGTGCGCCGCAGCGGCGAACTCTCCGGCTATCGCTGGGGAGTCGAGCGCAAGCGCGAATTGCTGAACCGCGAATCAGCCTAACGGCAGGCAACGGCCTGATCATGAAAACAGAAGAAGTCATCGCTCATCTCGATTGGGCGGGCATCGGGATGCAGTTGGACCAAGAAGGCTATGCGAGCCTCCCGGGCCTCCTGGGCGAGAGTCAGGTGCGCGATCTGGCGGCGCTGGGCGATTCGGCGGGCATGGACGAGAAGGTATCGCTCGCCTCCGAGGATGTCGGCCGCGGCGAGCTGCGCTATTTCTCGAAGGCGCCTTCTCCTCTCATCGCAGATCTACGCACGCGCTTCTACAGGCATCTGGCACCTGTCGCCAATCGCTGGAACGAGGCTTTGGGCTTGTCGCATCGCTACCCCGACACGCTGGACATGTTTCTGATTCAGAACCGCGGCGCCGGCCAGACTCGCTCGCAATCGAACTTGAGCCGTCTGAGGGAAGGTGACTACGAGGCGCTGCATCAGCGAAGCGACGGTGAGCAAATCTTCCCGCTGCAGTTGGTGGCGTTGCTCAGCGCACCAGGAAAGGATTTCACCGGCGGCGAGTTCGTGATGACCGAACAGCGACCACGCATGCAGTCGCGACCTATGGTCTTGCCTCTGCACAGGGGCGACATGGCCATCATCTCGGTCGCGAAACGCCCGCACAAGGGAACGAAGGGCTACTACAGGGTCAATCTCAAGCACGCGATCAGTCGTGTGCGCAGCGGCGAGCGTGTTGGGCTGGAGCTAATGCTGCACGATGCCGAGAAGGTCCGATCGCGGTGACTCCGAAGAGAACTTGGACGTTGATCGATGCAAACGGCAAGGCCTTTGAGAGTGACATGCCCGGCACCTTGGGCGCGCATCGCCGCGGCAAGCTATATGGTCGCCTCGACTGTCGCGCGGCAGCACAAGCGATATCGCGCGGCGGCTATGCAAGGCAGCGCGTGTTCTTCTTCGACGAAGCGACGGCCATCGCTGCTGGCTACCGGCCTTGTGCTGTTTGTTTGCCTGAAAAATACGCGGCTTGGAAGG
>DASXBW010000012.1:0-11588 GCA_036491495.1 Casimicrobiaceae bacterium | reverse complement strand
GTTTCTCTTTCGGTGTTGTGACTTCTTCTCGATCCGTCGCCGCGCCGCGATCATGTGCAGGGCGGTACGATCCGAATCAAGCGTAGGCGCAGAGCAATGCGGAGTCGTCAGCGTAACGTCGCCGCTGGGTCTGAATTGGGTGAGCGCCATTCCCAGATGGCGACACACCCGTCGCTCGGCGCATGGCAGCGGCCGCGCGGCAGACCGCTCACGCCATGATGTTTACGCCGCCGTCGACATACATCGTCTCGCCGGATATCCGCCGAGCGTACGGCGTCGCGAGGTAAGCGCAGGCGAAGCCCACGTCCATGATGTCGACCAGCTCACCGATCGGTGCGCGCTGCGCCGCTTCGTTGAGCAGAAGCTCGAAATTCTTCAGTCCCGATGCAGCACGTGTCTTGAGGGGTCCCGGGGAGACGGCGTGCACCCGGATGCCCTTGCTGCCCAGCTCGTATGCCAGGTAGCGGCAGCACGCCTCCAGCGCGGCCTTCACCGGGCCCATCACGTTGTAGTTGGGCACGACCTTGTTCGCACCGTAGTAACTCATTGCGAACAGCGTCCCTCCTTCCTTCATCAGCGGCGCCGCCAGCCGCGCCATGCGCACGAACGAATGGCAAGAGACATCCATTGCCCGCCTGAAGCCTTCAACCGAGCAGTTGAGAAGCGGGCCGCGCAGATCCTCTTTCGGTGCATAGGCGATCGAATGGAGCACGATATCGAGCCTGCCCCACTCACTGGCGATTCTTTCGAACACCGCCTCCAGCATGCCTGGCGCTTCGACGTCGAGCGGCATGAAGATCGGCGCTTCCAGCTCTTTCGAGAGCGGCTCTACGTAGGTCCTGGTTTTCTCGTTGATGTAGGTGATCGCGAGCTCCGCACCCAGCTCACGAAACGCCTTCGCGCAGCCGTAGGCGATGGAATGCTCGTTGGCGACTCCGACGACAAGGGCTTTCAAGCCTTTGAGTGGGGCGGGCGGGAGTTCGGCGGACATGTGTGTCAGTGCGTAGTGTGGGAGAGCAACGCCTGCGTGTGGCGAGCGATCATCAGCTCTTCGTTGGTAGGAATGACCCAGGCGGCGACGCGACTCGCCGGCGTGCTGATCCTTGGACCGTTCGCCTGGTTCGCCGCCTTGTCGAGCTCGATGCCGAGCCAGGCGGCGTCTTTGCAGACACGCTCACGCAACGAGCGGCTGTTCTCGCCGATGCCCGCCGTAAATACGATCGCGTCGACTCCGCCGAGTGCCGAGGCCAGCGCGCCAAGCTCGCGGCCGATACGATAGGCAAAGAGCTCGATCGCGGTCTTCGCGTCCGGCTCGACGCTCGCTTCGAGGGTGCGCATGTCGCTGGAGATTCCGGACACGCCAAGCAAGCCCGCCTGCTGGTAGACGAGCTTCTCGATGGCGCGCGAATCCATCTTCAGCTCGTCCATCAGATAGAGCATCACTCCCGGATCGAGGTTGCCGCAGCGCGTCCCCATCGGCAGCCCATCGACCGCGGTAAAGCCCATGGTGCTCTCAACGCTTCGCCCGCCCGCCATCGCGCACATGCTCGCGCCGTTGCCGAGGTGCAGCACGATCGCTTTGCCGCGCGCAGCCGCAGCATCGTACTTCGGGAGTGCTTGCGCGATGTACTCGTAGGACAGTCCGTGAAAACCATAGCGACGCACGCCGCGCTCGGTAAGCCACTTGGGCAACGCGAACAGTTGTGCCACGGGCGGCTGCGCACGATGGAAGGCCGTGTCGAAGCACGCGACCTGGACAAGCTCCGGCCGACGTTCGAGCAAGAGCCTGATCGCCGACAGGTTGTGCGGTTGGTGCAAAGGCGCCAGCGGGACGTACTTTTCAAGAGCCGAGAGGAGCTTCGCATCGACGCGTACCGGCTGCGCATGCTCGGTGCCCCCGTGCACGACGCGATGGCCGACGCCGGCCAGTCGGAGCTGCCCGAACTCGCCCCGCACGAATCCGATCAGATGGTCGAGGGCGCCATCGTGACCGAGCTTGACGCCATCGCCCCAGGATTCTTCTGCGAGAAGCGCACCGGCGCTGTTCTTGGCGATAAAGTGCGGCTCCGTATAGATGCCCTCGACCTGACCGCGGGCCTTCAGGTCGAGTCCGCCGTCGGCTTCCGCGAACAGCGAGAACTTGATGCTCGAGGAACCGGCGTTGACGACGGCGATAGCATCGGCCACTTTCAGGCCACCACTTTGCTGCTTGCTTCACGGCGGGCTCTCGCCATTAGCGCCGCGACCGCGCACGAAGCAAGACGGGTCATGACCGAGTCGGCGCGGCTGGTGAGAATGATTGGAACGCGCGCGCCGAGCACGATGCCGGCCGCATCGGCATTGGCGAGAAACGACAGGCTCTTCGCGAGCATGTTGCCGGCCTCCAGATCGGGTACCACCAGCACATTGGCCCGACCCGCGACCGGCGAATTGATCTTCTTGATCTTCACCGCCTCCAGGCTGATCGCGTTGTCGAGCGCAAGCGGGCCGTCGAGGATGCCGCCCGTGATCTGCCCGCGGTCGGCCATCTTGCATAGCGCGGCGGCCTCGATCGTCGAAGGCACGTCGGGATTGACCGTCTCCATCGCCGAGAGTATGGCGACGCGAACCTCCGCGGCGCCAAGCGCGTGTGCCAGGTCGATCGCGTTCTGGACGATGTCGACCTTCTCCTTGAGCGTCGGTGCGATATTCACCGCCGCATCCGTGATGATCAAAGGCTCCGGGTAGGTGGGCACATCCATTACGAAGCAGTGGCTGATCCGACGCGCGGTGCGCAGCCCCGTGTCGCGCTTGATGACGGCCGCCATCAGCTCGTCGGTGTGAAGGCTTCCCTTCATCAGTGCCTCAGCCTTGCCTTCGCGCACGATCGCGACCGCCTGCTCGGCGGAGGTCTGACTGAAGGGCGCGTCGACGATCGGCAGCCCTGCGATGTCGATCGCGTACTGCCTGGCTGCCGCTTCGATGCGCGAGCACGGTCCTACCAGGGTCGGTGCAATCAGACCCAGACGCGCCGCGTCGACGGCACCCTCGAGCGAGCTCTTGTCGCAGGGGTGCACCACGGCTGTCGGCGTGGGAGGCAGCGACCTGCAGGAGTCGAGCAGGCCCTGATATTTTTCGTGAGTGCGTTCCGGAACAGTTTCTCTCTCGGCCATGGCTAGTTCCCCGCTGCGAGTTTCCTGACCACCGTTCGGCGGTCGCGCTGGGACCGGAGGCCCGCCGAGCCGAGCACGCTTCGGATGCGCGCGAGCATCGCCTTCTGCTCCGGCGAGGGCTGGATGCGTTGCACCCGCTTGTCCGCGAGCACGCGCTCCAGCAACGTGAGCAGCCGCTCCCGGTCTTTGCGGTCGGCCAGCAGCGCCGGAAGCGTCTTTACCGCCTTTTCCGGTTCGTAGCGGGCGATGATTTCCTGCTCGCCGCCGATGCGGCGCGCCTCGTCCCGCGGGATATCCGGCAGCAGTTCCCGGTAGTCTTCGATCAGCTCCCGGGCAAGCTGCAGCCGCGAGAGGGGCAGAGGCTCGTCCTTGTGGGCCATCAGGAAGGCGACGCGCGCGAGCGCCTCCGCGTAACCGCCCTTGTCAATTGAAGCCAGCGCATCCCTGACGAACGGGAGGTCGCGGGGGTCCACCGGCGGCGTGGCCGTTTCGATGCCATGCCCGTCGCCGAGATAGAAGGCGAAGAGGTTGCCGTACATCTGGAAGAAGGCGGCTTCCCCCATCGCGTCGCGCAGTGCGCGATAGCAATCGAGCGACGCGCTCGTGAGTTCCGATACCGTCGACTCCGCCTGGCGCGCCGGATGATCTGGCGGAAGCGCCTGCCGCTGGGCCTTGACCGCCTGCGCGCTCGGGGCAAGCCACCACAGCCCAGGATTGAGATCGGAAATCGCCCAGCGCTGCCAGCGCAGCGGGTGAAACTCGCGCGAGAGCTTGGCGCCATACTCATTTGCCAGGCTCTCGATCACCGGCCGCCCGAAAAGTTCGTACGCACGCTGATTGAACTCCGATACGACCTTCACGGCTTCGAAGGGCCTTTCGTCGGCGCGCTTGAAACGATTCATGCGCGCAACGACATCTTCCAGGCGCACTTCGACCAGGCTCACCTCGTACGCCGGCTTGCCATTGCCGTCCTTCTTCTCCGCGATCTGCATGCCGTACAAACCGGGCGGGAGCGCCTCGATCGAGTTCAGCACCGACGCGATCTGCGTTCCCTCCTTCTTCGCGACCTTGCCGGAAACAAAGATGCCCAGGTGGCCGACATCCTCGTGCATCAGACCGACGATCACCTGCCCGCGGGCCTTGATCTCCTCGGTCGAGCCGTAGACATCCGCCACCCAGTTGAAGGCCTGCTGCGGCGGTGTGATGTTGTCGCCCAGCGAGGCGAACAGCACAATCGGGACCTTGATCTCGCGCAGGTCGAAGACTCCGTTCGGACCTGCCGTACCCGACCACAGCTTGTTGCCGACGAAGAGATTCTGCGTGATCCACTCGATCTCCTCGCGGTTCATCAGGAAGTAGCCGCCCCACCAGCGCTCGAAGTCCAGAAAGCGCTGCGCGTCGGTGTCGACGTTGGCGAACACCTGGTAGTACTTGTCCCAGAACGTATTGGCCGGGTTCAGGTTCTCGAAGTTCTGCACCAGCGAGGCGCCGTCGAATTTGCCCGCGCCGAGGTCGGAGGCGAGCGATGCGAGCCACGTGCCGCCGAGAAGGCCCCCGGCATAGCGCATCGGATTGTCGCCCTCGCCTTCTCTCCACGCGCCGCCCCAGTAGGACATCGGCGCGCCGACGATCACGACCGGACCTGTGTCGTCGGGGCTCGACGCGGCGAGCATCATCGCGGCCCAGCCCGCCTGACAATTGCCGACGATTCCCGGCTTGGGGGCGTCGGGGTGGAGCTCGCGCACATGGTGTACGAACTCGCGCTCGGCATTGCACACGTCGATGAGCGTCTGTCCCGGCTCGGGGTTGCGGAAGAACATGACGAAGTACACCGGATGGCCCTCATGCAGCGCTATCCCGACCTGGGAGTCGTCCTTGAAGCCACCGATCCCGGGCCCGTGCCCCCCGCGTGGGTCGATGATCACGTAGGGACGAAGTCTGTTATCCAGCGTCACGCCCTTGGGCGGAACGATGCGCAGCAGCGCGTAGTTGACCGGACGCTTGAGCGTGCGTCCGTCCATGATCATCTCGTAGTCGAAGTGGAGCACCGGCGGCAATCCTTTGCGCTCGTGCTCGAGGAAGTTGTTGCCGCGCTGGCGCAGCGTGTCCCAGAACAAGATGGAGCGCTGCGCGAAGTCGACGGCGTATTGCGCGCCGCTCGTCGCGACTTGCGCTGGCGACATCGGACTCGCCACTGACCCGGCGAGCTGCTTCTCACGGGCCTCTTGCACCCGCTTGCCGTAGCGCTCCAGCGCTGTGCGCGTGCGGGCTTGAAGTACCTGTGTCACCTTCTCCGAAACTTCGTGGCTCTGTGAAAGCCGTTTAGCTGAATTACTCATTGGTCCTTCTTTCTGTTTGCCCATGACACTGCGGCAGGAATTTGTATCGTCACTTCGGCATCGCATCGGTCGATCGCCCACCCGCGCGCACTTCCAGATCGATGGCGATCGACTCGAGCAGTTCACCACCGGATGCAAACTCGCGCTGCTCGCCGGTGACAAGGTTCTCCAGCCGTCCGGCAAGCGCACCGGGCTTGGCATCGCCGCGCATCTTGAGCACGTAGGCCCGTCGGTTCGGATACTTGGATTCAGAATTAAGAGTCATGACATGTGTCGCAACGAAACTGGCCTAAGCGTAGTCGCATCCGGAGCCCCGGTCGTAAGGAAAGGGTCCGTGTTTGGTCGGAATGCGGTACACGATTGCGCCATCCGACTCGCGACGACACGCACCGGAGCGAGGCCATTCCCATAGACGGATTTGCTACGTTTCATGCATGACTTCGGTCGGCGCAGCCGTCTCGATGGCTGTATGTCAGTCCGCCACCTGCAGCAAGCGCGGCCCCGCGACAGAAGCGATCTTCCTTGGCGCGGCAGGGTGTCGTCGTTCGGATCGTGCGATGCTCGCCTGGCGCATTTCTTTGCGTATTCGCTGGAACGTGCGGCGCAGGTCCGTGTCGACCGAAGGGTAGTATCTGAACGTTGGATCGAGGATCGATTTCATTGCCGTTGCTCCGTCAAAAAAGGATGCACATCCCGCGAACGCGCGAGCCGCGTCATTTTCATAGGCTCGAGAAGTGCATCGCGGTGGGGGCTTTGCTTTCGGCCGGAAGCGCACGCGTTTTCACCAACGCGATGATGCGGGTGGCGCGCTCGCGCGCATCGTCACGGCGCTGCGGCGCGAGACGCGCCTCGAACTCCTCCATGCTGGCGAGCGCCGCGATCTGCAACTCCTCCGGAAGACCTGATTGCAATGCGACCTGCAGCCATGCATACGCTTCGATCAGGTCACGCTTCCCGCCCGATCCGCGGGCATAGTCTTCGCTCACCCGAATCATGGCCGGGGTGAAGCCGGACTCGGCCGCTCGCCGATACATGGCCCGCGCGAGCTGCGGGTTGCGACCGGTGCCCAAACCTTTCTCTGCCATGACGGCAACGCTGTAAATGCTGTGCACGTTGCCGCGCGCGGCCGAACGTACGTACCAGCGCAGCGCATTGACAGGGTCGCGCGACAGCCCTATTCCGAACAGATACATCGTCGCGATATTGTCCATGGCGTCGGCCGATCCGCCGTCGATAGCCTTCTGGAACCAGTAGAGCGCCATGGACGTATCGCGCGCCACCTGCGTTCCGGTCATATAGAGGACACCGAGAAGATTCATCGCGTCGACGTTGCCTGATTCGGCGACGCTGACCAGCGTTTCGACCACGCTGGGTTTCGGCAAAACAAAAGTGATCGAAGGAGGCTGCTGTGGCGCGGACGGGCCGGGACTGTCATTCGAGGTCGCGGGCTGGCCCGACGCCTCGGACACCGCCAGAACAGCGGTCGCCGCGAGGCTGGCCGTCAGGATTCGCATGGAGTTCATGGATGTTCCTTCATGGACGCTGGGACCACGATGCTCTTGCCTGGCGCCGTAGGGCTGAGTTGCGTACTGTTCATGACGTTTCAGCAGAAGAAGGGTCCGTTCAGTGACGATGCATCGTAAGGCCGACCTGCTTCGCAAGTCGTCGGCGAACCGTCGAGATTCAGTCGGCATTCGGTAAAACTCAGCCCGCATCGAACGTCACCTCGTCCTTAAGCGTCGGAGGTCTCTTGCGTCAGCCTCGAGCCAGTCGACGGCCGCATTTCCGCAAGCGCAGTGTCTGCGAAATCCGGCGCGACGAAATCCCGACGGAAAGCCGACGCTTCGGTGACGACTTCGGGCCTACGTGGAGATAGGCTGCCGTGCATGTCGAATCCATTCCATAACGCGCCAGGTAACTACGAAAGGATGGAGCCATGATTACAGCGTGGTGGATCTTCGTCGCATTTGTGGTGGGCGGTTGCGCGGGTCTTCTGTTGACCTCGTTGCTGCGGATCGCAGCGATCAAAGCCCCGACGCGCTGGCGCCGGCAGAGTGGCGGAAGCTCCGAGGGCTGCGCCGGGAACACTGAGATCAGTTCCTGGGAGGTGCATCTCAGTTCACCCAAAGAGATCGGAGAGGGATCGCGTGGCAGTAATAGTCACAATCGCGGATACGACGATGAAGCCGGCGAAGGTCGAGCACGCATTGCACATGATGCGAGCCTATCTCGAGGACTGTGCGAAAGAGAGCGCGGAAGCTTCGAATCGCCACACGGAAGAGCTGAGCGGCGAGATGCCACGATGAGCCTCGGCGACATCGCGCTCAAAGTCCGCTGTAGCTGTCAGAGCCACGTCACACGCTTGTTCCGCGGACATGCGTCTTCGTTCGCCCCACTGGCGCGCGCAGGGAGAATCTCCGTGGCTGTGCTCGCATGCCTGGTCGCCGCTTGTGCCACGGATCATGCATTGATGCCGATCCCCGTGCTCTATACGGGACCGAACGCCAGGCCACTTTTCGCGGAAACGCCGCTGCCAGATCGTCCGCCGACGCTCGATCTGCTCTTCGTTACCGACCGTGCGCCCGCACAAGACCCAGGTGATCCGCCGTACACGGCCGGACGCTCGCGCTCGATCGCATTCGGATCGGCGATGGTCGAGTTCGGTCAAGGCCTCACCCTCGATATGCTGGCCCCGCAAAGTGCGGGGGCCGAGCGTGCGTTGCCGGTGCACCTAACCCTAGGTGCAACGACGGAGTTCGGTCGCTTTCCGGCAATACCCTATGAGCTTGTGGGCCCCCGCGACGGCATGAGACGCGCGCCAGCGGTCGTGGACGCCCACGAGCGGGCGAAGCAACAGTTGCGAGCCGAGGTGGCGAAGCGCCTCGCGAGCGTGCCACGCAAGGAAATCGTGCTGTTCGTGCACGGCTATCACGCGAACTTCGAGAGCGCCGCACTGACCATGGGCGAAATGTGCCATTTCCTGGGACGGGAGTTCGTGTGCGGCATCTTCTCCTGGCCCGCGGGCGGTCACGGCGGCATCCTGTTCGGCTACGACGTCGACCGCGAGTCTGCCGAGTACGCCGTCGAGGACCTGGTCAAGGTGATCCGCATCATCGCGGGGACGCCCGGCCTCGACAGGATTCACTTCGTTACTCACAGCCGGGGCACCGACACGCTCGCGTCGGCTTTGGCTGCGCTGAGCGCCGAGGCTTACGCTCGAAAGAGCTCGCCGACGCGCGAGTTCCACATTGGCAACGTCGTGCTCGTCGCTCCCGACCTCGACGGCGACGTCGCGGTGATGAAGATTTTTAAAGTCTTCTCAGATCCCGACCTGCCTTTCGGTGGGGAACCCGATGCAGGCGCCATCATCCCGCCGTCGCCAGGGCTCAGGTTGACCCTGTATGTCTCGCGCGAGGACAAGGCGCTCGCAGCCGCCGGCTGGCTGTTCGGCAGCATCGCAAGGCTCGGAAGAATCGACGCGACGATGTTCACGCCCGACCAGATCGAATTGATCGGCGGACTGGACGCCGTCGATATCATCGAGGTCATCGGGACAACCGACTTCTTCGGGCACCGTTACTTCGTTTCGAATCCCAAAGTAAGCGCCGACATAATCGCCATGCTGCGTTACGGCTTGCGGCCGAACGAGCCGGGCCGACCGCTGGAACACATCGCGGGGCCTTTCTGGAGGGTGCCGGCAGAGTCACGCGCTCCAACGAGTACTGCATCCTTCCCGCAATAGCAAATTTACGCCACAGGAGTCCAAAGTCATGAAAACGATTTACGAACCGCTCTTCACGCAGGTTGGCTCGGTCCTCGGGTCGGCACGCAACGCCTCCGCGTACGACCGCATCGAAGGCGAGCAGTGCGAGAGCCTTACCGAGCAGGCGGATGAAACGCTGGCGGACGCCCGCTTCCCGGTGCCGCTCTGGGTCATCGCAGCAGCGGCCCTCCTCGGCTGAGGCATCTCGTCCATGCGCCAACTGGTCGGTTATGCAATGAATTACCCGCGCGCCCTGTCAGGCATGCGCTCTCGGCAGCTCGCTTCTCAGCAACCGCCAACGCAACGCGAATCTGTGCGGACGATAACAATCAACACGGATAACTTGCGGGCCTTGTTCCAGGCGCGATATTTTCTTGCGGGCGTCCTGATAGGCGCCGTCATCTTGCTCGCCGTGTTCCTGGTCATGGAGTGAACGGCGACGAATCGACAGGGCGGATTGGACCGCCCCGTCGACGAAGAACGCCTGCCTTATTGCGAGACCTTGACCGAGACGCCGTCGATCGAGAGGCGAAGATCCACCCCGGCGTTGGTCGCATGCATTTTGATGACGACGCCGTTCTGATTCTTCATCGTCGATTCGGTTCCTCCGCTCGCCAGTGCGGCGCCGGCGGTTGCAGCGGTGTAGTTGCCGTTGATGCCCTGGACCTGCTTGAGGTTGAACACCTCGCCTGTCGCCGTCATGGTCGATATTCCGACTTGAGCGACGCCCACACCTTTAATCTGCACGGGATAGGACTTGCCCTCGTAATGCAGGGTGCCCTTCGCATCGGTGAAGCCGACGCCGACCCCTACGGTATTACCCGAGATGTCGATCGTGGCATCGGGTTTGGAGTCGGCCGCGGCAACAATGGGCAATGCGGCAAGCGAAAAGGAAACGAGACAGGTTGCGAGAAGTCGATTCATGGTAGCTCCGAAAAAGTTTGGGGGACAGGCGCGTAACCCGCACTTGAGACGCCGCGCCCAACGATGCAGCGACCCGGAGCTTAGCTTCGGATCTGCGGCCGAGTCGTCAGCGATGGGTCGGCATTCGGTCGGTCTTCCTTCGCATCCGAATTGCGCGAAACCACCGAATCCGGACGAAATCTCGACCGTTCGCCGACCACTTCGAGGCGCGTTGCCTCTAAGATGCGTCCGCATGGGTCGCCGGCAAATGACACGAGCGACCGTCGAACGGAAAGCAGGCATGAAAGAAAAGGAAAGTTGAAATGTCGACTGGATTTCTGCGACTCTTGGGCCTCTTGGTGTGCACGCTTGTAGTGTCGGCCTTTGTCGAAAATGGGCGATCGCCCAAGGCCAGTCGATGACGGCACGGTCACGGCCATCGAGATCTATCGCGCGTCCGATAACCAGCCGATCAACGCCGGAACGGTGCTCGGCGGCATCGCCGGAGGCGTCATTGGTCATCAGATCGGCAGCGGTCGCGGGAATACGGCGGCGACCATCGTCGGCACGATCGGCGGCGCGGTCGTCGGAAACGAAATCGAGAAAAAGCAGCGGCAGGCGACGCGATACCGCATCACCGTGCGACTCGATTCGGGCAGCTCGCTGATCGTCGAAGACCCGCGCGACCTCAACCTGCGGGTGGGCGACCGTGTGCGAATCGCGGACGGCCACATCTATCGGATCTAAGCATGAGCTCGTGCCGATGATTGAAATCGCAGTTCCCGTAAATCAACCGCGGCACACGCCCTCCGGGCTCGCCGCATCGGAGATGCCATGATCTCTCGCTTAGTTGTAGCCTGTGCTTTGGCCCTTGGTATCACTTCGCCTGTCTTCGCCAGCGCCTGCATCCGCGATAATTACGGAACCCTCTACTGCGGAAGGGGCGACTGCATGATGGACTCCAACGGCAAACTGCACTGTGCGAAACCAGGCGCCGGCGTGCTGCGCGACCAGTACGGAAACGTGCTGTGCGGCGTTGGCTATTGCGCGGCGGACGACACAGGCCGCATGTTGTGCTCGACGAGACCCGGCGGCAATGTCACCAGGGACTCGTACGGCAAGGTCACGTGCGCGGATGGATGCCAGGATGCAAAAGCGCAGTTGTGCGAGGCCTTGCCGTGATCGCAAGGGCCTCAGCGGCAGCGTGACGGCCCCAGGCCGGGACGAACGCTCGCGAACCCGAGAATCGTGAAACGACCTCGTTGAGAGCTCACTCACTCATGAAGCTGCCTCCATGCAATACCCCGCGCATCGTCATCGTCGGTGGCGGCGTTGCCGGGCTGCTGTTGGCCACTCGCCTCGGACAACGTGTCGCTCGCATGCGAGGCCGAGTCACATTGGTCGACCGCAGCTGGACCCATGTGTGGAAGC
>DASXBW010000011.1:0-15748 GCA_036491495.1 Casimicrobiaceae bacterium | reverse complement strand
CAGCATGCCGGCCGCAATTTCTTCCTGCAGGCAAAGCACGCGCAACGCCGAGCATCGCTGCCCGGCCGAATCGAACGCTGACTGCAGCGCGTCCTGCACCACCTGTTCCGGCAGCGCCGACGAATCGACGATCATCACGTTCTGGCCGCCGGTCTCGGCGATCAGCGGGATCTGGTGGATGCTATCGCTGCCGTTACCCAGGCGCTGCGATAGCGTGCGTGCGATCAGACGGGCGACGTCGGTGGATCCGGTAAACAATACGCCTCGGGTGCGCGGGTCGGCGACGAGCGCGGCGCCGACGGTCTCGCCGCGTCCAGGCAGGAGTTGAACGACATCGTTTGGGACGCCGGCCTCGTGCAGCAGTCGCACCGTCTCGGCCGCGATCAGGGGCGTTTGCTCGGCCGGCTTGGCCAACACCGGATTTCCGGCCGCGAGCGCCGCGCTCACTTGCCCGAGAAAAATTGACAGCGGAAAGTTCCACGGGCTAATGCAGACGACCGGACCGAGCGGAACGTGTGTGGCGTTGTCGAATTCGCGCCGCACTTGAGCCGCGTAGTAGCGGAGGAAGTCGACCGCCTCGCGCACTTCGCCCACCGCATCGGGAATGGATTTGCCCGCCTCGCGAACCACGAGTCCGAGCAGCAGCGGCATCCCTTCCTCGAGCAGAGCGGCCGCGCGTTCGAGACAAGCGGCTCGTTCGCTGACCGGAGTCGATCGCCACGTCGGCGCGGCGCGCACGGAGCGCTCCAGCGCTGCCGCGACGTCCGATGGGCCGGCTTCGACGAGCCGCCCGACACGGTCACGCCGGTTCGCCGGATTGAGGACATCTTGCGCCGTGCGGTCGTGAGTGTCGTTCTCCGCGTCGCCGGGGACCGCGCTCCAGGTGTTGCTCGCGCTATCGCTCAGGATTTTCGCGAGCGACGCCAACGTGGCCTCGTTCGACAGATCCAGGCCCGCCGAGTTGATTCGTTCGCGTGCGTAGAGCGCGCGCGGCAGCACGATCTTCGGATGAGGCGCGCCCAGAGGAACAATGCGTTCGGCCTCTCGCACAGGATCGGCGATCAGCTCGTCGATGCCGACCGTGGAATCGGCGATTCTGTTGACGAACGACGTGTTGGCACCGTTTTCGAGAAGGCGGCGCACGAAATAGGCCAGCAGCGTCTCGTGCGTGCCCACCGGCGCATAGATGCGGCACGGGCGATCGAGCTTGCCTTGCGCGGTTCCGCCGACAACCTGCTCGTACAGCGGCTCTCCCATGCCGTGCAGGCACTGGAACTCGAACTGGCCGGCGCGAGACGTCACGCCCGCGAGATGGTAGACCGACGCCAGCGTCAGCGCGTTATGGGTGGCGAACTGCGGGTAGATGCCGTCCGGCGCCGCGAGCAGCTTTTTCGCGCACGCGAGGTACGACACATCAGTGTAGATCTTGCGCGTGTATACGGGATAACCGGCAAGGCCGTCGACTTGCGCGCGCTTGATCTCGGTGTCCCAGTACGCGCCTTTGGTCAGGCGCACCATCAGCCGATGCCTACTGCGTGCGGCGAGGTCGATCAGGTAATCGAGGACGAAGGGAGCACGCTTCTGGTACGTCTGGACCACGAAGCCGATGCCGTTCCAGCCGTCGAGCCCAGTGTCGAAGCACAGCGCTTCCAAGAGGTCGAGCGAGAGGTCCAGCCGGTCGGCTTCCTCGGCATCGATATTGAGCCCGATGTCGTACTGGCGCGCGAGCGTGGTCAAGGCGCGCACTCGCGGCAACAATTCGGCGAGCACGCGTGTCCTTTGCGCGCGCGAGTAGCGCGGATGCAGGGCCGAGAGCTTGATGGAGATGCCGGGACCGTCGTAGATTCCCCGTCCCGCAGCCGCGTCGCCGATCGCATGGATCGCGTGCTCGTAGGCGCTGTAGTAACGCTGCGCGTCTTGGGCGGTCGTCGCTGCTTCTCCGAGCATGTCGTAGGAATGGCGAAATCCCTTGGCTTCGCGTTTGCGGCCGTTTGCCAGCGCCTGTTCTATCGTCTCACCGGACACGAACTGCTCGCCCATCAGCCGCATGCCGAGGTCGACGCCCTTGCGGATTAGCGGCTCGCCGCCCTTGGCGATCAGACGCGTCAGCGCGCTTGCCATGCTCGCCTCGCTCGACGTCGCGACCAGCTTGCCGGTGATCATCAGACCCCAGCTCGCGGCGTTGACGAACAGCGACGGCGCGTTGCTGGCGTGCACCGCCCAATCGCCGCCGCCGATCTTGTCGCGAATGAGCGCGTCGCGCGTGGCGGTGTCCGGGATGCGCAACAGGGCCTCCGCCAAGCACATCAGTGCCACGCCTTCCTGACTAGACAAAGAGAATTCCTGGATCAGCGCTTCGACCCCGCTTCGGCTGCCTGACGCCCGCAATGCGGCTACGAGTCGGCGCGCGAGCGATTGCGCCGCGTTGGCAACGGGAGCCGAGAGCCGCGCCTGCTCGATCAACGCCGGCACGCACTCCGGCTCAGGCAGGCGGTAAGCGGCGGTGATGGCCGCGCGCAAGGCCGCTTGAGAAACGACTTCCTGCTCGAACGCGGCGAACGGTCGCGGAGCTTGCATGTTGTTGTTTGTGATATTCAATGGCAGGTTCTGTCGATCGCGCTATGCGTCGGGATTCACGCGCCACTTGAGGCCGAGTTGATCGCGAGCCACCATCGCCGCCGCGAGATCCGACATCGCGGTTCCGACCGCCTTGAACAGCGTCAGTTCCTGAGGATGCTTGCGGCCCGGATGGCGGCCGGCGCACAGATCGCTCAGCGTTCCCACCAGCCGGCCGGCGACAAACGCGCCGCTTGGCAACGGTTGCAGCAAGTCGCCCGATTCGGCCAGCGCAGTCTCGGTGTCGACAAAGAGCGATGCTCGACGAATCGCGGCGTCGTCGGTTTCGCGCATTTCCGGCGTAAAGCTTCCGATCAGATCGAGGTGAATTCCGGGATGGAGCCATTCTCCCAGCACCAGCGGGCGGGTCGCCAGCGTTGCACAGCTGACGATGTCGGCCGCACGCACACCAGCCTCGAGATCGGGCGCGACCGAGGCGTCGAAATCGAGTGCGCGCAAACGATCGACCAGCACTTGTGCCGCCGCCGCCGTCCGGTTCCATACGGTGACTCGGTGGATGGCGCGCACCTCGCGAAACGCCTCCGGCAAAAGGCTCGCGGCCCGCCCCGCGCCGACGACCAGCAGGCGAGCGGCATCGGGTCGCGCGAGGTAGGACGCGGCCAGCGCCGACACAGCGGCGGTTCGCCGGGCCGTGAGGACATTGCCGTCGAGCAAGGCGATCGGCGTCCCATGCTCGGCATCGAACAGACAATAGAGCGAGTAGAGACCCGGCAAGCCCTTTTTATTGTTGCCAGGGAAGACGTTGACGATCTTCACGCCCAGCGCATCGTGCGGCGTCCATGCCGGCATCAGCAGCAGCGTAGCGTTCGGCCCCGGGTCGAGCTCAATACGATGATGATGGCGCGGCGGCGCCACGCATCCGCCGACGAACATTTCACGCAGCGCTGGTATCAGGGTGGCGAAGGGAAGGGCGCGCCCGGTCTCGCCGGCATCGACAACTTTCATCTGCGATTCCTGCGCAAAATATCCTGGCGGCGTGCCGGCGGGTTGCCAAGCTTACTGCAAGGCCTGGTCATTACGGGCGTCAATATTGCGCCGGCTCCGCAACGATTCCGATTTTCTGACCTCAGCCACATTGGTCATTTAACGGCAAACTTGCCTCGCATTCCCGCCTCGTAGTGTCCGGGTTGAAGGCACGCAAAATCAACGACTCCTTACTCCTCCCGGTCCGCAGTCTCAACGGCACAACACTCAACGTTCCACGGCACAACACTTCGTGTTATCATAACCTTATGAATCGAATGGGCCGGAAGAAAGCCGCATGGCTGTGCCTGAGCGCGCTGCTGCTCCTGCAGCTCGCGGTGGCCGCGCATGGCTGGCCGACGCCGACGGCTCACGGCAGTTCGATATCGGCGGCTGCTGTTGTCGACGTCCCGCCGTGCCAGGAAATGGATCGGGAACGCTCGAAGCTCTGCGAGCAGCATTGTGTTCACGATTCGCAATCGGTCGACACCCAACCGCATTCATCGGTAAACCCGCCTCTCCTGCTCCTTTTGGCAGTCGTTGTTCAATCGGATGTTCATTTCGCCATCGGCCCCAATGTCCATGGTGCATCATCTAGAGTTGTCGATCCTCCTCCCTTAGTACGCTTCGGCGTATTGCGCATTTGATCTTCCGGTAGGTCTTCGGCCGTTGCCCAATGTCGGGCGGCGGTGTTGGGACTTACTTGGAGATCTCCATGAAATATTGCCTTGGCGCGCTGTCGCAGCGCGCGCCCGAAACCACGACACGGATCCTTGCCGCGCTGGCGATAACGCTGGTGTCGACCGCGAACGCCCTGGCGCAATTGCCGTTAACGCTGGAAGACGCCCAGCGTAAGGCCATCGAGCGCTCGCGACTGCTGGTTGCGCAGGACTCCGCGATCGATGCCTCGCGCGAAATGGCGGTGTCGGCGGCGCAGCTGCCCGATCCGGTCGCCAAGCTGGGAATCAGCAATTTGCCGGTCACTGGCGAGGATCGCTTCAGCCTGACCAGAGACTTCATGACCATGCGCAACGTGGGCGTCATGCAGGAGCTCACACGGATCGAAAAGCGCGAGGCGCGCGCCGACCGTTTCGAGCGTGAAGCGGAAAAGTCCGCCGCCGAGAAGAGCGTCACTATAGCCACCATCCGGCGCGACACCGCCATTTCGTGGCTCGATCGCTACTACGCCGAAGCGATGACAATGGTCGTCTCCGAGCAGAGGCGCGCAGCGGCGGCCGAGATCGAGACAGCCGAGGGAGCCTATCGTGCCGGACGAGGCAGCTTGTCCGACCTGCTCTCGGCTCGTGCCGCGTTGGTCGCCCTGGATGATCGTGCCAGCGAGCTCGGTCGCAAGGCACGCGCCGCCAAGATCGCCCTCGCCCGCTGGTTGGGCGATGGCGCCGAAGCGCCGTTGGCGGGCCGTCCCCCGATCGACGCGATCCGACTCGATCCGAGTACGCTAGATGGCGATCTCGGCCATCACCCGGAGGTCGCGGTGCTCGCCAGGAAGGAAGATGTCGCCGCCGCCGAAGTCAGGGTAGCGCAGGCGAACAAGAAAGCAGACTGGAGTGTTGAGGTGATGTACAGCCAGCGCGGCCCCGCGTACTCGAACATGATTTCCGTGGAAGTTTCGGTGCCGCTGCAATGGGACCGGACCAACCGCCAGGACCGCGACCTTGCATCCAAACTGGCACTGCTCGATCAGGCGCGCGCCGAGCGCGAGGACATGCTGCGAGTCCATGTCGCGGAGCTCCGGGCGATGATCGCTGAATGGGAAAACGATCGGGAACGCAGCGCGCGCTATGAGCGCGAACTGCTGCCGCTCGCCTCCGAGAGGACGGAAGCCACCGTGGGCGCCTATCGCGGCGCCAAAGCCAGCATCACCGACGTGCTGCTCGCTCGCCGCAACGAGATCGATGTCCGTTTGCAGGCGCTGCAACTGGAGATGGACACGGCGCGCTTGTGGGCGCAGCTCAATTTCCTGGAGCCCATGAGCGATGCCGCGACGCGCACCGGTGCACCCCACATCAAGGATTCGCAATGAAGACCAAATATCTTGTTCTTACGCTGATCGCCGCCGCCGTCGTCGGCGCCGTGGGCTATGGCGCGTATCGCGCCGGGATGAATCACCGCATGCAAACGAGTGATGGTGCGACCGCGACCGCGACACAATCGACGACCGGCGCGCAAAAGCCGGGAGACGTTGATCCGGCGACGGGCAGGAAGGTGTTGTACTGGCACGACCCGATGGCGCCTGGCCAGAAATTCGACAAGCCCGGCAAATCACCGTTCATGGATATGCAGTTGGTGCCGATGTACGCCGATGGCGGCAGCGTCAGTGACGCGGGCACAGTGACCATCAATTCGCGTGTCCAGCAGAACCTCGGCGTGCGCGTCGCCGAGGTAAAGCTCGGTTCGCTTGCGTCGACGGTCGAGGCCGTCGGCAGCGTGGCGTACAACGATCGCGATGTTGCGGTTGTGCAAGCACGAAGCAACGGCTTCCTGGAGCGGCTCTATGTTCGTGCGCCACTCGACCCGGTGCGCAAGGGCCAGCCGCTGGCCGAGCTCTACGTTCCCGATTGGGTGGCAGCACAGGAGGAATACCTGACCGCGAAGCGGATCAGCGCGCAGTCGACGGCGAGGAGTCTCGCCGGACTTGACGAAGGCGCACGGCAACGCATGCGGCTCGTCGGCATGAGCGACGCTCAGATCGCGGCGGTGGAAGCGAGCGGCAAGGTGCAGACACGGGTCACGATCACGGCGCCGATCGGCGGGGTCGTCGGCGAGCTTACCGCGCGGGAAGGCATGACGGTGATGGCGGGCGCATCGCTGTTCCGTCTCAACGGCCTGTCCACTGTCTGGGTGAATGCCGAACTGCCGGAGAGTCTCGCCGCGCAGATACGTCCCGGCAATCCGGTCGAAGCTCGCACGCCTTCGCTGCCCGGCGCGGTATTCAACGGCAAGGTAAGTGCCATCGTGCCCGAAGTAAACGCTGCGACGCGAACGATCAAGGCGCGTATCGAATTGGCCAATCCCGGAAGTCAGCTAGTCCCCGGCATGTTCGCCACGGTTAACTTCACACCGCAGGCGCGCAAGCAAGTGTTGCTGGTGCCGTCCGAAGCGGTCATCCAGACCGGCAAGCGCAGCGTGGTGGTGACAGCGCTTGGGGATGGCAGGTTTGCGTCGGTCGACGTCGAGTTGGGTCTCGACAGCAATGGCCAGACGGAGATACGCAAGGGCTTGGAAGCCGGCCAGAAGGTGGTCGTGTCCGGTCAGTTCCTGGTCGACTCTGAAGCGAACCTGAAAGCCGCCGCAAGCCGTATGGATCCGATGTCCGCTTCCGTACCCCCGACCGGCGGCGCAATTAAGGGGTCGATCACCAATCCGGCCGAGGGCGCGCCCACAGGAAGCAAGCCGTGATTGCCAAGCTCATTCGCGCTTCGATCGCCAACCGAATCCTCGTGCTGTTGGCGACGTTGATGGTGACCGCCTGGGGCGTCTGGTCGCTGCTGAAGATCCCGCTTGACGCGATTCCCGATCTCTCCGACGTGCAGGTGATCATTCGCACGACCTATCCCGGGCAGGCGCCGCAGATCGTCGAGAATCAGATCACCTATCCGCTGACGACGACCATGCTTTCGGTGCCCGGAGCGAAGTCGGTGCGCGGCTATTCGATGTTCGGCGATTCGTTCGTCTACATCCTGTTCGACGACGGTACCGATCCATATTGGGCTCGCTCGCGCGTGCTCGAGTATCTGAATCAGGTGCAGTCGCGCTTGCCGGCGCAGGCGAAGGCATCGCTCGGGCCGGACGCGACCGGAGTGGGTTGGGTATATGAATACGCGCTCATCGACCGCACGGGGAAGATGGACCTTTCGCAACTACGCGCAATGCAGGACTGGTTCTTGAAGTACGAGTTGAAAACTGTCCCCAACGTATCGGAAGTTGCGAGCGTCGGAGGCATGGTGCGGCAATATCAGATCGTGCTCGATCCGGATCGATTGCGCGCCCACAACATCCCGCATGGCAAGGTGATCGATGCGGTACAGAAGGCGAACCAGGAGACCGGGGGCTCGGTGCTGGAGTTGGGTGAGGCGGAGTATATGGTGCGCGCCTCCGGTTACCTGCAATCGCTCGATGACTTCCGCCAGATTCCACTGACGACGAGCGACGCCGGTGTTCCGGTGCGCCTGGGCGACGTGGCGCGCATCCAGATTGGCCCGGAGATGCGCCGTGGGATCGCCGAGTTGAACGGCGAGGGAGAGGTCGCGGGCGGCATTATCGTGATGCGCTCGGGCAAAAACGCGCTGCAGACCATCGGCGCCGTCAAGGCCAAGCTGGAGACGCTCAAGCCCGGCTTGCCGCCGGGCGTCGAGATCGTGCCGACCTACGATCGTTCCAGCCTCATCAAGCGCGCGGTGGACAACCTTCAGGAAAAGCTCATCGAGGAGTTCATCGTGGTGGCGCTGGTTTGCGGTGTGTTCCTGTTTCACCTGCGCTCGGCGTTTGTGGCCATTGTTTCACTGCCACTCGGCGTGCTGATGGCCTTCATCGTCATGTATTACCAAGGCGTGAACGCCAACATCATGTCGCTCGGCGGGATTGCGATCGCCATCGGCGCGATGGTCGATGCCGCGGTGGTGATGATCGAGAACGCGCACAAGCATATCGAGGCGTGGCACCATGCCCACCCCGACCAGAAGCTAGAAGGCGACGCCCAGTGGCGGGTCATCGGCGATGCCGCCACGCAAGTCGGACCGGCGCTGTTCTTTTCGCTGTTGATCATCACCCTGTCGTTCGTCCCGGTGTTCACGCTGGAGGCGCAGGAGGGCCGGCTGTTTTCGCCGCTTGCCTACACCAAGACGTATGCCATGGCCGTGGCCGCAGGGCTGGCCGTGACGCTGATTCCGGTGCTGATGGGGTACCTCATCAGCGGCCCCATCCCGGAAGAAAACAGAAACCCGCTGAACCGCTTTCTGATCGCGGTTTATCGCCCGGTTCTGAATGCTGTGCTCCGCAGTCCCATGCTGACCATAGCGCTGGCAGTGGTCATCGCCGTGGCGACGCTGTGGCCGGCAAGCCGCATCGGCGGTGAGTTCATGCCGCCGCTGGATGAAGGCGACCTGCTTTACATGCCTTCGGCGTTGCCAGGAATTTCCGCGGGAAAGGTAGCCGAGCTTCTGCAGCAGACTAACCGGCTGATCAAGACGGTACCCGAAGTGGCGAGCGTGTTTGCCAAAGCCGGAAGGGCGGAGACGGCAACCGATCCGGCCCCGCTGGAGATGTTCGAGACCACGATCCAGTTCAAGCCGCGCGAGGCGTGGCGCGCCGGGATGACACCCGACAAGCTTATCGAGGAGCTCGACCGTACCGTCAAAGTGCCAGGGCTCTCCAACATCTGGGTGCCTCCGATCCGGAACCGCATCGACATGCTGGCCACTGGCATCAAGAGTCCCGTCGGGGTGAAGGTGGCGGGGACGAATCTGCAGGAGGTCGATCGCATCGCGGCCGAAATTGAGCGGGTGGTGAAGCAGGTGCCGGGCGTGACCTCCGCGTTTGCGGAACGCCTGACTGGCGGACGTTACATCGACGTGAAAATCGATCGTGCCACCGCCGCACGCTATGGTCTCAATGTGTCTGACGTGCAGAGCGTGGTCTCGGCGGCGATCGGGGGCGACAACATCGGCGAGACGATCGAGGGTCTGCAGCGCTTCCCGATCAATGTGCGCTACCCGCGCGAGATCAGGGACTCAGTCGAGACGATTCGCGATCTCCCGGTGTTGACCGAGCGCGGAGCACAGATCCGCCTGCGCGACGTGGCGGCCATACGCATCAGCGACGGACCGCCGATGCTGAAGAGCGAAAATGCGCGCCTCTCGGGGTGGGTGTATGTCGATCTTCATGGGCGCGATTTGAGCTCGGCAGTCCGCGACATGCAGCGCGCCGTCGCGCAGCAGGTGAAGCTGCCCGCCGGCTATTCGATCTCCTGGTCGGGGCAGTTCGAGTTCCTCGAGCGGGCGACACAAAAGTTGAAGCTCGTGGTGCCGGCGACGCTGGTGATCATCTTCGTCCTGCTTTATCTGATTTTCCGCCGTTTCGCGGACGCCTTGCTGATAATGGCTACGCTGCCCTTCGCCCTGGTCGGCGGATTTTGGTTGATGTACCTGCTGGGCTACAACATGTCGATTGCCTCCGCCATCGGATTCATCGCCCTTGGTGGCGTTGCCGCCGAGTTCGGGGTGATCATGCTGCTGTATCTCGAGCAGGCGCTAGACCAACGATACGCAAGAGGGAAGGCGCTCACGCTCGAGGCTGTTAAGGATGCGATTATCGAAGGTGCTGTCCTACGGGTAAGGCCGAAAGCCATGACCGTCGCGGTAATTCTCGCGGGGCTGTTGCCGATCATGCTGGGCAGCGGCACCGGATCGGAGATCATGCGGCGCATTGCTGCTCCTATGGTCGGCGGCATGATTACCGCGCCGTTGCTCTCGATGTTCGTCATCCCGGCGGCCTACTTGCTCCTTCGCCGGCCACGAGCACGGAGTTCAAGCGCCGCCGCGCATTCGGTTGGGCGGGCGAGTGCCTAGGACTTTGATCGCCACAGGAGCATCGTCTGCATGCATAGCGCGCAGCAGGTGAAACCACAGAGATTATCGAGGTAAGGCCATGGCGACTGATCCAGTATGTGGCATGCAGGTCGACGAGCGAACCGCGGCAGGCAGCAGCGTGTACGAGGGTGGCAACTATTACTTCTGCTGCGCGGGTTGCAAGAAGAAATTCGAGGCAAACCCGGCAGCGTACGTTGGCACGCTGTCTGCAGGTGGCACCAAGCGGCCCGATCACGCGCATCCCCACGATCAAGCAACGCGGGAATCTCCGGGCTGTGTCCATACAAAGCCTGCCGTCGCGAGCGCGGTCGCGCCCGGAGCGCTCTATACCTGCCCTATGCACCCGGAAATTGTGCGCGATGCGCCAGGGCATTGCCCAATCTGCGGCATGGCGCTGGTGCCGATTGCGGGCGCCGGCGCAGGCCAAGCCGACGATTCCGAGTTGCGCGATCTCACGCGCCGGTTGTGGATCGGTGTCGCGCTATCCATCCCGCTCGTCGTGCTCGCGATGTCGCCGATGATCGGCATCCACGACCCGTTCGGCCTTCAGCCGCGGCCACGCGGCTGGATCGAGTTTGTGCTGGGCACGCCGGTCGTGCTGCGGGTCGGATCGCCGATCCTGCGCAAATTCTGGTTTTCGCTGGTACATCGCTCGCTCAACATGTACACGCTGATCGGACTCGGGGTGGGGCTTGCATACGCGTTCAGCCTCGCTGCGGTCTTAATGCCCGGTTTTTTCCCGCCGGAATTCCGCGAGCACGACGGTGCGGTAGGCACTTACTTCGAGGCGGCGGCGATGATCGTGACGCTGGTAATGCTTGGCGACGTGCTGCAGTTGCGCGCGATGGGCAAGACCAGTCAGGCGATTCAACAATTGCTGGAACTCGCACCCAACCTTGCCTGGCGCCTGCGCGACGATGGCGTCGAGGAACAGGTGCCGCTCGATACCGTGGCAGTTGGCGACCGTCTTCGCGTCAAGCCGGGCGAGAAGGTGCCGGTGGACGGCACGGTGCTCGAGGGCACGAGCAGGGTGGACGAATCGATGATTACCGGCGAGCCCGTCCCGATGGCGAAGGCCGCGGGCGCCAAGGTAACCGGCGCGACAGTGAACGGCAATGGCGCATTGCTTATCCGCGCCGAGCGGGTGGGCTCGGATACGCTACTGGCACGTATCGTTCAGATGGTGAGCGAAGCGCAACGCACGCGTGCGCCGATCCAACGGCTCGCCGATATCATCGCGGCGTATTTCGTCGAAATTGTCGTGGTCATCGCCATCGTGACGGCGCTTGCATGGTGGTTCTTCGGTCCGGAGCCGAAATTCGGGTACGCATTTCTCAACGCGATCGCGGTCTTGATCATCGCCTGTCCTTGTGCCGTGGGTCTCGCGACGCCCATCTCGATGACCGTCGCCATGGGGCAGGGCGCGCGCTCCGGCATTTTGTTCCGCAATGCCGAGGCGATCGAGCGGATGCGTGACATCGACACCTTGGTGATCGACAAGACCGGCACGTTGACGCTCGGCCGTCCCGCGCTGACCGATTTTATCGCTGAAGGTATTTCAGAAAATGACGCGCTCGCACTCGTCGCGGGTGTGGAGCAGCTTTCCGAACATCCCATAGGGCTGGCGATCGTGGAGGGCGCCAAAGCGCGTGGCCTGACACCGGGAACGGCCACGGCATTCGAGGCGGTGAACGGTCTCGGCGTATTGGCCGAAGTCGATGGCAAGCGCGTGCTGGTCGGAAGCCGCGGATTTCTTGCCCAGCGCGATGTCGATATCCGGCGCTGGGAAGAACGCGCGGAAGCTTGGCGGGCGAACGCCAAGACGGTGGTGTTCTTCGCTATCGACGGTGCCGCAGCAGGAATTGCGGCCGTGGCCGATCCGATCAAGGAAAGCACGCCGGAGGCGATTGCGGCGCTCAAGCGAACAGGCGTGCGCATCGTGATGCTCACGGGCGACTCGCGCAGCACGGCTGAAGCGGTTGCCCGGCAACTCGGGATCGACGAGGCGCTGGCCGAAGTGCTGCCTGAGGACAAGGCGGGTCACGTGAAGCGCCTGCAGGCCCTAGGGCGCAAGGTCGCCATGGCGGGTGATGGCATCAACGATGCGCCGGCGTTGGCGCAGGCCGACGTCGGCATTGCCATGGGTACGGGCACCGATGTCGCCATGGAGAGCGCAGGCATAACGCTGGTCAAGGGCGACTTGCGCGGCATCGCGCGCGCCACCGTGCTGTCGCGCGCCACGATGCGCAACATCCGGCAAAATTTGGCGTTTGCCTTCGGTTACAACGCGCTCGGCATCCCGGTTGCCGCCGGCGTGCTCTACCCGGCTTTCGGTTTGCTGCTCTCGCCGGTCTTTGCCGGTGCTGCCATGGCCCTCAGCTCGGTCTCCGTGGTTACTAACGCGTTGCGTCTAAATCGCGTCAAGCTGTAGAACGGACGCCAACATAGCCGGCTACTTGACTCCTTGGTCCTCCCGTTCACCTGAATGACGGTGAACGTCTCGCCGTCTATACATAGCCATCATCGAGCAAATTCCTGACTCAGTACACCGGGCAGGCAGCCGCCGGCGACCTGATACGACGAGTGCATCAATGGTGCACATGCTGATGCGCTGGCGCAGCTTCCGTCGAAGGCGATGAGCTCGGAGCCATTGCCGTATACCCGCGCATCTCGTCATACCTGGCGATCTGCTCCGGCGTCAGGATCGCGCGCATCGCGAGATGCGCGCTTAAGTGGGCATAGCGAAACTCGGCTTGCAGACGCGAGAGCTCGGTGACCAGATCCTTGATGGTCCCCGGCGCTGCTTGTCCGCTCGCGTAGAGAGCATCCAGTTCCGCTTCCTTGGCGACGATCGCCGCACCGGAGCGTTTGGCCACTGCGCTCATCGCGTCGAACACCGATTGCGTCTCGGCCTTCTGCCGGTCGGTGAGCTCCAGCCGGGACGAGTCGGCAAGCACATGCGCCGGTCCGGGATAATGGTTCAGCTCGGCGGCTTTCGAGCTACCCATGCCGCGGCCCTCCACATAATCGCTTACCTCCTGATCCGAAAGCGCCTTGATCGCTCGGGTCTGTTGGCCGGCGTACGGCATGTCCGCGGCAAGTGCGCTCGCAAGACCGAGTAGCGCGAGAATTCCGATGCAGGATGTCGAGAATTGCTTCATGAGTGCTCCGTAAATCGTAGCGTGCTTCACCGATCCGTACCCAAGCCTCACGGCTTGGCGGTGCTACCGTAACTGAAGTCATCGAACGAAGTCACGCTATCGGCCTTGGTCCAGACACCAACAGCGCCCGGTCCGACAATATGCTCATCGTCCAACTCAATGTACACCTTTCCATCGAGCGCGACCTTTATGCGCTTGCCACTGAATTCGACGCGCAAGCTGTGCCACTGATTCTTCGCGACGGGCGCATTGACGTATTTGATGGTGTTCCGGCGGCCGTTCTGCGTGTAGTACAGCGACACATTGTCCTCGAGCGCGTTCGCGCGCGCGACGTAGTAGTTGTCGCCATCCTTCCACCGCCAGACCAGGCCACCCGCGGCGTCCTCCTTTCCGGAAATCGGCTTGAATTTCACCTCGAGCGCTCCGTCGGTTAGTGCAACGTCCTTCTTCACGCACCACGGGAACGTGCCGCTGCCCGACTGCTTGAGGACGTTGGGTGCGCTGGGTGCGGTGCTGTCCGCTTCGATCGCCCATTTCGCAGCCCCGCGGCCGGTCACGCCGGCAACCCACCCCGCGGGCAGGGCGCCCACGGGATCCTTGTCGAAGGTGATTGTTTCCGCAGCGACGGGCAACGCCGCCGCCACCAGCAGTGTGGTCAGTCCGGGCGTATTCATGCGGCCTCCAGCCCCTTGGGACCATCGTGAAGCTTGACCGGTCCCTTGATCGCCTTCCACGCGGAGTGACCGCCTGCCATGTAGCGCGCGTCGAAGCCGGCCTTGCGCAGCTCCGCTGCGGTGGTGCATCCCACATGAAAGCCGTAGGCGCAGAAAACGACCACCGGCTCGGTCTTCGAGAGCTCGCCCATCCATTCATCGAGGCGTTCCGGATTGTGCCAAACTGCCCCGACCATGATGTCCTGGCCCCGGGTGAAGTAGTGCGGCGGGCGAGCGTCGACGATCTGCACCGGCGTTCCCGAGTCGAGCATTGCCTTCACCTCCTCGACTCCCACAGAGGGTATTTCGGCATACTCTTTTTGCTCGAGCGGCCTCGGCGGCGCTACCCTGATCGCGTCCTCGTATCGGCCCTGCACCGCGTTCCAGTCGATGTTGCGCATGAACGCATCGACATAAGCCGAGGCGTTCGCACCGAAGTCGAGGTGATACGCGTGCTCGTACATGTCGAGCGCAAGGATCGGCACCCCGCTGGCGAGCGTCTGGGAATGGTCGCTGGCATTCTGATTGATCAGGCGTCCGTCGCGCGGCACATGAACAAGCAAGACCCAGCCGGAGCCGCCTGCCAGCGCGTTTCCCATCGCGACGAACTCGCTTCGCCAGCGCTCGACCGAGCCGAAATCACGCGCGAGCGCCGTGGCCAGCAATTCGGTTGGTTTCCTTCCGTCTCCGCCCAGGCTTGCGAAATACAGCTCGTGCAGGAGCGTGGAATTGAGCGCGATCAGTTCCTCGCGCTTGAGCCCGTTGATGACGTAGCCGGGCGTGCTGCTGAAATCGAGCGACTCCAGCTTTTCGGTGATAGCGTTCAGGCGGTTCAACGCCCCGCCGTAGTTGTTTTCGTAGTGGCTCTCGATGAGACGCGGCGTGATGCCGTTCAACAGCCAGGGCCGGCAAAAAATCGGTGCAAGATGGTAGCGCATGGTGAACTCTCCAAGACAAAAATGACAGTTGCGCACGCGCCGCCCCGATGTTGAAGGCGTGAAAGCGATGCGGCGGAAAACAGATTCATTGGTGCCCGCGCTCGACGCGTTACGTTTGCAGGAATTGGACGGGGCACCGTCTTGGAGGGAATGATTCCCGGGGGTCCTGCGTTCCCCCTGTACAAATCATACGACGGACTACGCCGGCTTGCAACTCCTCGGTTGACCTGGATCGCTGGATTGCATCTGCATGGGCGGACATCTCATCGAGCCGAATGAGCAAAAGACACAGCAGTCGCCTGGCTTGGGACGAAGCAACGCTTTGCATCTCCCGCACTCATAATAGAACTGGCATGCGTCGGTGGGCATCGTCTCCCGTTTGGCGAAGCCGCACTGCGGGCAGGTGATAACCGAATCGGCTTCAAATGCGTTCATCGATGCGTATGTTCTGCAGGTCGACCATGGCCAATAATACGTCAGCCGCCGGGATCCGCCCAGGCCGTTAAAGCACGATATGCCAAGCATCCACTGGCGCAGCGCGGCGCTTGCGGGGATCGCCGCGGGCGTTATCGCAACCGTTGCCCAGATCGCTTTGTGGTGGGCTGCTTCGGAGCCGCTGCCAGCGATGCTGTTCCGGGACGCGCGTCTCACCGCCGCCATCGTCATAGGGCGCCAGGTATTGCCGCCACCGGCCACATTCGACTGGTCGATCATGCTGGTCGCAACGC
>DASXBW010000010.1:0-18857 GCA_036491495.1 Casimicrobiaceae bacterium | reverse complement strand
GTCGCCGTCACCGCGCTCGGCCACTGCCATCCAGCGATGGTCAAGGCGCTCACCGAGCAGGCGCATACGATCTGGCACGTGTCCAACTGGATGACCAACGAGCCGGCGTTGCGATTTGCCAAGAAGCTCATCGATGCGACGTTTGCGGAGCGCGTGTTCTTCTGCAACTCCGGAGCCGAGGCGAACGAGGCGGCGTTGAAGCTTGCCCGCCGTTACGCGCACGATCATTTCGGCACCGAGAAATTCCGCGTCGTCTCGACCCTGAACGCGTTCCACGGCCGGACGTTTTTCACGGTCACCGCCGGCGGACAGGCGAAATACGCCACCGGATTCGGCCCCGGTCCCACCGGCTTCACCCACATCCGCTACAACGACGTCGCCGGGCTGGAAGCGGCGTTTGCCGAAGAGGGCGGCGACGATATCTGCGCCGTGATCCTCGAGCCGATGCAAGGCGAAGGCGGCATGATTCCCGGCACGCCGGAATTCCTGACCGCCGCGCGCAGGCTCTGCGACGAGCACGACGCCTTGCTGATCTTCGACGAGATTCAGAGCGGCATGGGCCGCACCGGCGCGCTGTTTTCCTACATGCAAAAGGGCGTCGTCCCGGACATCCTCACCAGCGCCAAGGGTTTGGGCGGCGGCTTCCCGGTGGGCGCTATGCTGACGACCACCGAAATCGCCAGCGCATTTTCGGTCGGCGTGCACGGCACCACCTACGGCGGCAATCCGCTCGCCTGCGCGGTGGCCAGCGCCGTCTTCGACATCATCAACACCACCGAGGTCCTCGACGGCGTCAAGGCTCGGCACGCGCTGTTCATGGAAGGCCTGCGCACTATCAATTCGCGGCGTGAGGTTTTCGCCGACATCCGCGGCGAAGGCGTCTGGCTCGGCTGCGAGCTCAAGGCGCCGTGGCAGGGCAACGCGGCAGAGGTCATGCAAGCCGCCGGCGACGAAGGTCTGGTGGTGCTGATGGCCGGGCCCGATGTGGTGCGCATCGCGCCCTCGCTGATCATTAGCCTGGACGAAATTCTCGAGGGCCTGGCGCGGTTCGAGACGGCGCTCGGAAAAGCACTCGTCTGATATTCGGCGGCCGGGGCGCCGATTTCAAATTGGGGCCCTGCTTCCCGAAGACGTTTTTTACCGATCCCGCTCCCCATGTTCTACGTGAGACCGATCGCGCGGGACGACCTGCAAGCGCTGCTCTCACTGTCCGAGAGCACGGGCGCCGGATTGACCACCTTGCCGGCAAATGCCGAACGGCTCGATGCGCGCATCGGCCGCGCGCTCGCGTCGTTTGCCGGCGCTGCCGAGAAATTCGATGAATGCTTCGTGTTCGTGCTGGTCGACGGCGCCAACGATCATGTCGTCGGCATCAGCGCCATCGAGGCCGCGGTAGGCCTTGCCGAGCCCTGGTACAACTACCACGTCGGCACCCAGGTCCACGCCTCGCGCGAGCTCGATTTGTACACCGCCGCGCCGACCTTGTTCCTGAGCAACGACCACACCGGCCACAGCGAGCTCTGCTCACTCTTTCTGGACGCGCGCTATCGCCACGGCCGCAACGGACCGCTCCTGTCGAAAGCACGGCTATTGTTCATTGCCGAGTTCGCGCAGCGTTTCGCGCCCAAGGTCATCGCCGAGCTTCGCGGCAAGCTGGGCGCGGACGGCAAGAGCCCATTCTGGGAAGGTCTGGGCCGGCATTTTTTCGCGATGGAATATTCGCGTGCGGATTACCTGACCGGCATCGGCCACAAGGCGTTCATCGCCGAGCTGATGCCCCGACACCCCGTCTACACGGCGCTGCTGCCCGAGGACGCTCGCGCCGCGATCGGCGAAGTGCACGCCGACACGCTGCCGGCAAGAGCGATGCTCGAATCGGAGGGCTTTCGCTACGAAGGCTACGTCGACATCTTCGACGCCGGCCCGACGCTCGAATGCTTTCGCGACGACATCCGCGCCGTCCGCCAATCGCAGATATTTCCGGTGACGATCGGTGAAGAGGATCCGGTCCCCGACAGCCTGACCGACGATGTGCTGTGGCTGGTCGCCAATCGCGATCTTGCTCGCTTTCGCGCGATCCTGTGCCCTGCCCCCGTGCGCATCGCGCAATTCCCGCTGCTGCCGCACGCGGCGCTGGCGCTCGGCGTGTCCGAGGCAGACACCGTGCGCGCGGTTCCCCTGTCACCTCGCGATCGCTCCTGAGCGCTCATGGGCGTCCTCGAAGTCAACTTCGACGGCTTGCCCGGGCCTACGCACAACTACAGCGGCCTCGCCGAGGGCAATCTCGCCTCGGCGCGAAACAGAAATCTGGTCGCCAATCCGCGCCAGGCGGCATTGCAGGGGCTCGCCAAGATGAAGGCGATGGCCGACGCCGGTTACGCGCAAGCCGTGCTGCCGCCGCACGAGCGGCCCGCGGTCGACGCGCTGCGCGCGCTCGGCTTCGCCGCCGACAGCGACGCGGGTGTCATCGCCCGCGCGGCACGCAAAGCACCGCAGCTCCTCGCGGCATGCTCGTCCGCCGCGGCGATGTGGGTCGCCAATGCGGCGACGGTGAGCCCGTCCAGCGACACTGCCGACGGCCGCGTGCATTTCACTCCCGCGAACCTCGTCTCGCACTTCCACCGCGCCTTGGAGACGCCGACCACCACCCGCGTCCTCCGCGCAATATTCAACGACGAAGAGAAATTCGCGATGCACGAGTCCCTCCCGGCCACGGCCCAATTCGGCGACGAAGGTGCGGCGAATCAGATGCGCTTCGCGGGCGACGCCGCAGGGCCCGGGGTCGCGCTCTTCGTCTATGGACGTGTGGCTTTGGACGCGGCCGCGGTGACGCCGCAGCGCTATCCGGCGCGGCAGACCCGAGAAGCGTCGGAGGCCATTGCCCGGCGGCATGGCCTCGATCCGAGCCGGACGCTGTTCGCGCAGCAAAACCCGGCGGCAATCGATACCGGCGCGTTTCACAACGACGTCGTCGCGGTCGCGAACGCAGCGGTGCTCTTCTGTCACGAGCATGCGTTCGTCTCGCCAGAGACACTTTTCGCCTCGCTGCGGTCGAGCCTGGGCCCGGCATTTACACCGATCGTCGTAAGCGAATCGGAAGTGAGCCTCGATAGGGCGGTCGCGACTTACCTTTTCAACAGCCAGCTCATCACTCGCGCCGACGGCACCATGTTGCTGGTGGCCCCTGCCGAATGTCTCGAGGATGAGGCCGTCGCCGCCTACCTTCACCGGCTCATCGCGGGCGCGGGGCCGATTCGCGAGCTGCGCACATTCGATCTGCGCCAGAGCATGAAAAACGGCGGCGGACCCGCGTGCTTGCGATTGCGGGTGGTGATGTCAGAGGCCGAGCGGGCGGCGATCGATGCCAACATCTGGCTCGACCACGCGCTGCATGCCGCGCTGACCGCGTGGGTTAAACGGCACTATCGCGATCGCCTGACGCCCGGTGATCTGGCGGACCCGGCTTTGCTCGAAGAGGGCAGACGCGCCCTCGACGAGCTCAGCCGGCTGTTGCGCATCGGCAATGTTTATCCGTTTCAAGTGACATGAAAACGGATACCCGGAGCACTAAGGACGCCCCAATTAACCAGCGTGGAGCAGATCCTACTCGGCGGCACGCGCCGGCAGCGTGCGGTGACGCCGCACCGGCGACCAGACCACCGCCGCCGCGGATAGGATCAATCCCAGGACGCCGACCGTAAGCAGCGTGCCGCGCAGGCCGATGCCCGTCGCCAGCGTGCCACCGACCAGCGATCCCAGCGGCGCCGCCGCCACCGTAAGAAAGCGCATCGTGGCCGTCATCCGTCCAAGCAGCCGGTCCGGCGTGATGGCTTGTCGCAACGCAAGATAGTTGATTCCGTACATCAGCGCACCGAAATCAAAGACCAGCATCGCGGCGCCCAGAGCAAGCGTGGCGATCCACGGCGGTCCGCTGATGAGCCCGAAGGCCTGCCACCCAAACGCGGTCAGAATCAGACCATGCACGATCACCGGACCGATCCCGAACCGCGCCGACAAGCGCTGCGCCGACGCCGACGCCAGCACGCAGCCCAGGCCGCCACAAGCGTAGGCCACGCCGATCGCGCCCGCCGACAACCCGAGCTCGCGCGTCGCGAACAAGATCAGCACCGCGATCTGCATGTGATGCAGAAACTGCCAGGTACCGGCGAGCCAGGCGAGACCCCACAGCGTTCGATTCTCCCAAACGAGCTTGAGGCCTTCACCGATCTCGACCCATATGCCCGCTCCAGCCGATGAATTGGGCACGTCGTTGCGCGCGACGATCCGACGGAGCATGAGCGCGGACGCAAAAAACGTGATCGCATCGAGCGCGATCGCAAATGGCGCCGTCAACAGGTGGATGAGACCCCCGGCAAGGCCGGGACCGATCAGCGCCGCCGATGTTTCACCGAGCGCGACTTTCGCGTTGGCCTCTACCAGCCGCTTGCGGCCGGCCATTTGCGCCAGCAGCACCTGATACGCCGCGCCACCGACGACGTTCTGGACGCCGCACAGAAACCCGACGGCGAACAGGATTTCCATCGACAGCGAACCGAGCCATGCCGCGATGGGAATCGCCAGCAAAGCGAGGCCACGCCCGATGTCCGCGAGGATGATCACCGGCAGCTTGCGCACGCGGTCGAGCAGCACGCCGGCGTGCAGGCTGACCAGCGCGAACGGCAGCGTCTCCAGCGCGACCAGAATCCCCATCTGCATCGGCGTGGCATTGAGCAGCAGCGCGGCCGTCAGCGGCAGCGCGAGATTAGTGATCTGCGCGCCAAACGACGTGATCGTGAGCGAGAGCCAGAGCTTGCGGAAATCCCTGGATCGCCACAGGCCGCGGAACGTGCGGCGGAAAAAAGTTCTTGATCGGTCGATGATGGTCATTGTTCGTTTCCTCCGGCCGGAACGCATAGCGCACGGCCGCCGATGAGCCACACCGGCGGAAAACGATGCTCGGGAGAAAAGCGCCCGGACTTCGGTTCCCGCCATACCCGGCGGGAAAACCGCTCGGGCAGCTAGTGCAAAGGCGGTGGCGTCCCCGGCTCGATGTCGGAGAGATGCGCGCCGAGGAAAAAGCCCCATGCGAACGCGCGCGCCGCGAAAGCATTCGCGGTGACGGTGGTTGTCGGCGTTCTGGTCATGGCAGGCATATTTCCTGAAGTGTGCTCAACGATGAGCGAGATGGCTAGAGTTTACGCGAGCGCCCGGCCGCCGCGCAAGAAACTCGGGCGCCATCGAGCGGGATCGGCCATCCGTCTGTCGCATTTACGCCACTCGACACACCGAGTTGCCGGGCCAGCTACTTGCCCATGCGCTGCCGCGCCGTATCGACGTCGAGATACTTCCACGGGTGCTCCCAGTAGGCGTGCTTCTTGTAGCCCTGCACCCACGGTTGCAGCAGCGTGTTCTCGATGGTGTAGATGCCCAGCCACCACGGGTTGTACGCCGCGACCAGCTCCGACATCCGGCGATAGATCTTGTTGCGCTCGGGACCGTCGGGCAGACGTCGCGACGCGCGATAGAGGTCGTCGTACTCGGGCAGCGCGAAACGCGCGTAATTGGTTTGTTCGATGTTCTTGCCGTACAGCAACTGCGCGAACGCGTCGCCCTCGCCATAGGCGGTGATCCAGCCGACGCGCCACATCTGCAGCTTGCCGTGCTTGCCCATCTGGATGAGGTCGGGCCACTTCTGTTTCAGAAACTCGACCCGGATGCCGATCGCCTTCAGGCTTTTCTGCCACAGCTCGTCGAACTCGCGATCGCGCGCCGAGGTCGCCGATGCCATGGTCAGCGTCAGCGGCGCGCCGTTGGGCTGTTTGCGAAAGCCCTCGCTGTCGCGTTCGGCGTAGCCGAACTTGTCCAGCAGCGCGTTGGCGGCTTGGGGGTCGTACTTGACGCCGATGTTCCAGCTGTCGTCGTGCCCGGGCAGGTTCGGTGGAATCGGCTGCGTCGCGGGAATGGCCTGCCCCTGGTAGACGACGCGGATGAGCGCCGGCGTATTGAATCCGATCGCGATCGCGCGCCGCAATGCGATGCGCTCCTTGGTGTACCCGCCGAGCACCGGGTCTTCCATGTTGAAGTACGCGTACTGGAGCGCGGGCTGGGTGATGCGCGCCAGCACCGTGCCTCGATCGACATACTCGGGCTTGAGGCGTCCCGATGGGTCGAGCACGTGATCGGAAAGGTCGGACGGAACATTGACGTAATCGAGCGCGCCGCTGTTGAAGCCGAGGAGCCGCGGATTGGATTCCTCGATGATGGATATTTCGATCCGGCCGACAATCGGCAGCTTCTTGCCGCGCATCTTCGCGACCAGCTCCTTGTCCGCCGGGTCGTTGCTGTCGGGAAAGGTCTCGTCGCGGAAGTTGGGATTGGCCTCGAGCACGATCTGCGCGCCACGCCGCCACGACTTGAGCATGTACGGTCCGGTGCCGACCGGGTTGCCCATCGCCCAGCCGCTCGCATCGGCATGCGCTTCGATGACTTCGCGCGCGACGGCGGCCATCGGCGACTGCGTCATGTAGCCCGCCATGATGTAGTCCGGGTCCTTGAGTTTCAGGCGCAAGGTGTAGCGGTCGAGCGCCATCAAGCCTTCGATCGGCGCGTCGTAGTCGAACCGGCCGGTATCCTTCGCCGCGTCCAGCACCCGATCGGCGCCGACGATCTTGCCCTGCAGGTACCAGGCGAACGGCGAGCGCACCTTCGGGTCGAGCAGACGCTTCCACGAATAGACGTAGTCGGCGGCGGTGAGCTCGCGCTTCCTGCCCTTGAAGGCAGGATCGTCGGCGAAATAGATGCCGGGCTTCACGCGCATGGTCCAGGTGCGGCCCTCGTCGGTCACTTCCGGCATCGCCGCCGCGGTGCGCATCGTTCGCCGGTAGGGACGCGCGAGATAGTCGAAGCCGTAGAGCGTGTCGAAAATCGCCCGCTGCACGCTGTCCGAATAGATGTCGCTCGAGGCCGCCGGATCGAACCCGGTCTCGGCCGCGATGTAGGCGGTGCGCAGCGTCTTCGACATGTCCGCCGCGCCCGCTGGCGTCGCAGGGAAAATCGCCGCAGCCACCGTCACGGCCATCGCCGCGACCGTTACGCCGCGGCGCGCGCGCCATGGCAGCGGGTTTGTCATTGTCCGAGCGTCTATTTACTTGCGGCGTTGCGCCGGGCCAGGTCGATGTCGTAATAGGGCCACGGATGCTGCTCGTATACCGTGTGCTTGAACCCCTGCACCCAGGGTTGCACCAGAATGTTCTCGTAACGGTACGCGTTGTACATCCACGGAGCGTACGCGTTGACAATCTCCGACATGCGGCGAAACAAGCGTGCTCGCTCGGGGCTTTCTGGCAGCTGTTGAGCCTGGTCGTAGAGCTTGTTGAATTCCGGCAAATTGAAACGGGCTAGATTGTCGATCCCCGAATGCGGGCCGTAGAGGAGCGACATGAAGCCGAAGCCTTCGGGTGTCGTATTGATATTGCCGAGGAACCACATCTGCAGCTGACCATAGCGACCCATCTTCAGCAGGTCGGGCCATTTCTGCGTGACGAATTCAATGCGAACTCCAATCGCGGTCATGCTGCGCTGCCACAGCTCGACGTATTGGCGCGTCAACGCGGACGGGTCCGCGCCCATGATGATCTTGAGCGGCTTGCCGTCGGGCAGGTCGCGCCAGCCGTCGCGGTCGCGGTCGACGTAGCCGAATTTGTCGAGCAGCGCCTTGGCACCCGTGGGGTCGAACTTGACACTAGGCTTGAGCGTCGGGTCGTAGCCGGACGTGTTGGGCGGGATCGGTTGCGTGGCAGGCTCGCCCTGTCCTTGGCGGATGATCCGGATCTCTTCTTCGACGTTGTAGGCCATGCCGATCGCGCGGCGCAACGCGATCTTCTCGTTGCTGTAGCCGCCGACGACCGGATCTTCCATATTGAAGTAGGTATAGCTCACCGCCGGCTGAACGCCACGGGCGTGCACGATACCCTGTGTGGCAAACTCGGGTTTGAGCTTGTTGTCCGGTCCAAGCACGGTGCTGACGAGATCGCTAGGCACTAGCAAGTAGTCGAGCTCGCGGTTCCGGAACGCAAGCATTCGTGGGTTCGACTCCTCGATGATGCTGATATCGATGCGTCCGATCGCCGGGATCTTCTTGCCGCGCATATCTTTCATGATCGCGCGATCCTCCGGCTTCGAGCTCTCCGGAAACTTCTCGTCGCGAAAGCTGGGACTCGCCTCGAGAACGATTTTCTGGGTGCGGCGCCACTCCTTGAGCCGGTAGGGTCCGGTGCCGACCGGATTCGCCATCGCCCAGCCGCTTTCGTCGCCGTATTTCTCGATCACCTCGCGGGCCACGGCGGCCGTCGGTGATGTCGTCAGGTCCGCTTGCAGCTCGTAGGTCGGGAAGTTGAGCTTGACCTGGATGGTATAGCGATCGATGGCCTGCAAGCCCTCCATGGGCGCGTCGTAGTCGAACTTGCCCGAGACCTTTGCCGCGGCGACGACCTTATCCGCGCCGACCAGCTTGCCGTCGAAGACCGCGACGTTGTTCGAGCGTATCTTGGGATCGATGACCCGCTTCCAGGAGAATACGTAATCGGCCGCGGTGAGCTCGCGTTTCTTTCCGTTGAAGGCGGGGTCGTCTGAGAAGTAAATGCCCGGCCTGACGTGCATAATCCACGTCTTGCCATCGGACGAGATCTCCGGCATCGCGGTTGCCGTGCTGGGAACGATCTTGTAAGGCCGCGCTAGATAGTCGTAGCGATAAAGCGGATCGAAGATCACGCGATTGACGTACTGTGAGTAAATGTCTCCGGCAGCCTGCGGATCGAAGCCGGTCTCCGCAATTGGAAACGATACCCGCAGCGTCTTGTTGAGATCCGCGGCGACGGCAGCAGCGACGCCGAGCGCGGCAACGAACGCCACAACGACGGCGATGATGCTTCGCGTCGCGCGCATTACAACAGTTTTTCGATGTCGCCGGCGATGGCTTCAGGCTCGACGTTGGGCGCGTAACGCTCGATCACGTTGCCGTGGCGGTCGACCAGGAACTTGGTGAAGTTCCATTTGATGGCCTCGGAACCGAGCACTCCTGGCCTGGCCTTCTTCAGATACTGGAAGAGCGGCGCGGCCTTGTCGCCGTTGACATCCACCTTGGCAAACAGCGGAAAGGTGACTCCGTAGTTGATCTCGCAGAACGACTCGATCTCGTCTTCGCTCCCGGGTTCCTGCGCACCGAACTGGTTGCAGGGAAAGCCGAGCACGTCGAGCCCTCGCGCGTGCATTTTCTTGTACACCGCCTCGAGCCCCTTGTACTGCGGCGTGAAACCGCATTTGCTCGCGGTGTTCACGATCAACAGCACCTTGTCCTTGTACTGGTCGAGCTTCTGCTCTTTGCCGTGAATGTCGGTCACCGGAATGTCGTAGATGGACTTGCTCACTGAGTTGCTCATGACGTGCTCCAGAATAGGACCGTGTACATTATGCGCCGCGCGCCGGCGCAAACAACAGCCGCCGCCGATGGACCACGAAGCGGCGTCATGGTTTGCCGAATCCGCCGCCGCCAGGCGTCTGGATGACGAACACGTCGCCTTCCTTCATCTCCACCTTGAAGGTCGCACCGAAGTCCTCGCGCGTACCGTCGACGCGCCCCACCCAGTTGCGGCCGACTTCGCCTGGCGCCCCGCCTGCCATCCCGAACGGCGGCACGCGGCGGTGGTTGGCGAGCATGGCAGCGGTCATGGGTTCGAGAAAGCGCACCCGCCGCTCGCCGCCGTCGCCGCCACGATGTCGACCCGCGCCGCCGCTGCCGCGACGCACCCTGAATTCCTCCAAGCGCACGGGAAACCGCCACTCGAGAACCTCGGGATCGGTAAGCCGCGAGTTGGTCATGTGCGTCTGCACCACGCTGGCGCCGTCGAAATCGGGCCCCGCGCCCGCGCCGCCGGAGATCGTCTCGTAGTACTGGTAGGTTTCGTTGCCGAAAGTGAAGTTGTTCATCGTGCCTTGCGACGCGGCAAGCGCGCCAAGCGCGCCGTATAGCGCATCGGTCACCGCCTGCGACGTTTCGACGTTGCCGGCGACCACCGCGGCGGGATAGCGGGGCGCCAGCATCGACCCCTCGGGAATCACGATATTGAGCGGCTTCAGACAGCCGGCGTTCATCGGAATCTCGTCGTCGACGAGGGTGCGAAAGACATACAGCACGGCCGCCTTGCACACCGCCGACGGAGCATTGAAGTTGGTCGGCTGCTGCGTGCTGGTGCCTGTGAAATCGATCGTCGCCTCCCGCTTTGTCTTGTCGATGCGGATGGTCACGACGATCTTCGCGCCGTTGTCCATCTCGTACTCGAAGCGCCCGTCCTTTAGCACGTCGAGCACGCGGCGCACCGCTTCCTCGGCGTTGTCCTGAACGTGCTTCATGTAGGCGCGCACGACGTCCAGGCCGAAATGCGCGACCATCTTTTTCAGCTCCTCGATCCCCTTCGCGCACGCGGCGACCTGCGCCCGGAGGTCGGCCAGATTCTGGTCGATGTTGCGCGATGGATATCTGCCGGAAGCGAGGATCGCGCGCATCTCGTCGTCGAGAAAGCGTCCCTTCGCGACCAGCTGGACGTTATCGAGCAGCACGCCCTCCTCCTCGACGTGCGTCGAGTCCGGCGGCATCGAACCCGGGGTCGTGCCGCCGATGTCGGCGTGATGGCCCCGGGAGGCGACATAGAACTCGGGTGCCGCGGCGTCGAGGAACACCGGCGCGATAAGCGTCACATCGGGCAGATGCGTCCCGCCGTTGTACGGCGCGTTCAGCACGAACACGTCACCGGCTTGCATGGTCGTGCGCCGGCGGTCGATGATGGTCTTGACGCTCTCGCCCATCGATCCCAGGTGCACCGGCATGTGCGGCGCATTGGCAATGAGATGGCCTTCCTGGTCGAACAGCGCGCAGGAGAAATCCAGCCGCTCCTTGATATTGACCGAGTACGCGGTATTGGCAAGCGTCACGCCCATCTGCTCGGCGATCGCCATGAACAGGTTGTTGAAGACCTCGAGCAGCACCGGGTCCGCGCGGGTTCCAAGCGCATGCTGACGCGCGATCGCGACGATGCGCTCGAGCGTCAGATGATCGCGAGGGGTGAGCGTCGCCTGCCATCCCGGCTCGATCACCGTCGTCGCATTTTTCTCGGCAATCACCGCCGGGCCGGCGATGGCGTCGCCCGGGCGCAGGTCCTCCCGCGTGAACACCGGCGCGGCGTGCCAGACGCCGGCCATATGCACGCGGCGGGTCTTCAGCGGTGCGAGCGCGCCGTCGCGAGGCACAAACGACGGCACCGCCTCCTCCGCGGTCGTGGTGGCGCCGATCGCCTCGACCGCGGCGGCCTCGATCACCATTGTTTTGCCCGGCATCAGGAACCCGTATTGCACACGGTATCGCCGCTCGAAATCGGCGACGATGGCGGCGACCGTCGCATCGTTCACTGTGTAGGACGCCTGGTCCTTCGGCGCGGTCGATGATTGGAGATCAAGTGGAAGAGCCAAGGGGATCTCCAGCGTGGTGTCGGTGCCGTCGTACTTGAGGTGCAGCGTACGCTTGATCTGGACGCGATCGGCGCTGATGCCCTGCGCCTCGACCTCGGCGCGCGCAAGGCGGCTAAGCTCGACGAAGACAGGCCGCGCCGCTTCCAGCGATACGGACGAAAGCTGCGTCTCGACGGCTTGCTGGCGCATCGCGCGCACGTCGGCGAGCCCCATGCCATAGGCGGAGAGGACGCCGGCCAGCGGATGAATGAAAACGCGCGTCATGCCCAGGGCATCGGCCACCAGGCAGGCGTGCTGGCCGCCCGCGCCGCCGAAGCAACACAGCGTGTATTCGGTGACGTCGTAGCCCCGCTCGACCGAGATATGCTTGATCGCGTTGGCCATGTTTTCCACCGCGATCTGAAGAAAGCCTTCGGCGATTTGCTGCGGCGTGCGCGCCTCGCCGGTATCCGCCGCGACCCTTTCCGCGAGCTCGACAAATTTGGCGCGCACGACATCGCCGTCGAGCGGCAAGTCACCGTCGGGGCCGAAAACCTTCGGAAACAGCGCCGGGTCAATCTTGCCGAGCATCACGTTGCAATCGGTGACGGTTAGCGGCCCGCCGCGACGATAGCAAGCGGGTCCGGGATTGGCGCCCGCCGATGCCGGGCCGACCCGGAAACGTGCACCGTCGAAGGTGCAGATCGAGCCGCCGCCAGCGGCGACGGTGTGTATTTTCATCATCGGCGCGCGCAAGCGCACGCCGGCGACCTCGGTGACGAAAGCACGCTCGTACTCGCCGGCGTAGTGGGTGACATCAGTCGACGTGCCGCCCATGTCGAAGCCGATGATCTTGTCGAAGCCGGCGAGGCGCGAGACCTCGACCGCGCCGACGATGCCGCCCGCGGGCCCCGACAGGATTGCGTCCTTGCCCTGAAAGCGATGCGCGTCGGTCAGCCCGCCGGACGACTGCATGAACTGCAGGATCACGCCGGGCAGATCGGCTTCGACCTGCGCGACGTAACGACGCAGGATGGGCGAAAGGTACGCATCGACGACGGTGGTGTCACCGCGCGACACGAGTTTCATCAGCGGGCTTACTTCGTGGCTCACCGACACTTGGGTGAAGCCGATGGCCCGCGCAAGCTCGGCGAGCCTCGCCTCGTGCACAGGATAGCGATAGGCGTGCATCAGCACGATGGCGCAAGCGCGAATACCGTCGTCAAACGCGGCCCGCAGCGATTTCTCGGCAGCGGCGAGACCCAGCGCGCGCACGGTCTCGCCATGTGCGCCGAGGCGTTCGTCGACCTCGATCACGCGCTCATAGAGCATCGTCGGCAACTCGATCCTACGCACGAAAAGCTTGGGCCGGTTTTGATAGGCGATACGCAGCGCGTCGCCAAAACCGCGCGTGATCGCTAGCACCGTGCGCTCACCGGTGCGTTCCAGCAAAGCGTTGGTCGCGACCGTGGTACCCATCTTGACCGCCTCGATCGTGCCCTTCGCGATCGGCGCACCTGGAGCGAGGCCGAGCAGCTCGCGAATCCCGTGAACCGCGGCATCGCGATAGCGCTCCGGGTTTTCAGAAAGCAGCTTGTGCGTCGCGAGCGTTCCATCGGAGCGCCGCGCAACGATATCGGTGAAAGTGCCGCCGCGATCGATCCAGAACTGCCAGGGGGAATGCGTGGGGTCGGTCATCGGGTTCTCGCGACGCGCATCGGCTTGCCGATGGTAGCCGGCCGGCGCGTGCGCGCATTATATCGGTGACGCGCTTCCTTCCGCGTCGATTCGCGCATGCTCCACGTCGTTTTTCAGCGACGTGAACACGAAAACGCTCTCGCCGATGAACAAGCAAATATGGTACAAATGCGCTGCAGCGCTGTGCGGCGCCAGGCAGACGCCACCTAACGACCGCTTCCTATTCCGAACCGCAGGAGACCCCGATGAAGTGCATTCGCACCCTGGCAGCCTTGCTCGGATGGGCGGTCGCGATGATTGCGACCGCGCAGACCAAATGGGACATGCCGACCGCATATCCTGCGACCAATTTCCACACCGAGAACATCACCCAGTTCGTCGCCGACGTCGACCGCGCGTCGGGCGGCAAGCTCAAGATCACGGTTCATGCCAACGCGTCGCTGTTCAAGGCCAACGAGATCAAGCGCGCGGTCCAGGGCAATCAGGCACAAGCGGGCGAAATCCTGCTGGTCAATTTCGAGAACGAGGATCCCTTGTTCGGCCTGGACGGCGTTCCATTTCTCGCCACCAGCTATGCGGATGCGATGAAGCTGTACAAAGCCGAGAAAAAGATACTCGAGGACAAGCTCGCCAAACAGGGCATCAAGCTGCTCTATACGGTTGCATGGCCGCCGCAGGGCATATACGCCAACCGGACCCTGAACAGCGCCGCTGACATGAAGGGCTTGAAATGGCGCGCCTACAGTCCGGCGACCTCACGCATCGCCGAGCTTGTCGGGGCGCAACCGGTGACGGTGCAGGCATCCGAGCTGACCCAGGCGCTGGCGACCGGTGTCGTGGACTCGTATATGTCCTCGGGATCGACCGGCTTTGACACCAAGACTTACGAAAGCATCAAGAATTTCTACGATACGCAAGCGTGGCTGCCGAAGAACGCCGTCATCGTCAACCAGCAGGCTTTCGCCGCACTGGACAAGCCCACCCAGGACGCTTTGCTGAAGGCCGCCGCCGACGCGGAGACGCGCGGATGGAAAGCTTCGGAGGACAAGAACGGCTGGTACCTCGACCAGTTGAAGCAAAAAGGCATGACCATCGTCAAGCCCGCGCCGCAACTCACTGCGGACCTGAAGAAAGTCGGCGACACGATGCTGCAGGACTGGCTCAAGAAAGCGGGTCCCGAAGGCCAGGCAGCAGTCGACGCCTATCGCAAGATGTGACCCGGGCACCGACATTCCGAGGCAAGTGCACCAGCAGCGACGCACGCACAATGCCAAACCGCTTGATTCGCTTGTGCACTGAGTAAAACGAGCCATGCGCCGAGCCCTCGATACGCTCTACAACGCCGCCGCGTACCTGGCGGCGTTGTTTTTGATCGCCACGCTGATCATGGTGCTGCTGGGTATTTTCGGACGCCTGCTCGACTTCCAGGTGCGCGGAACCGATGCCTACGCCGGCTACTTCATGGCCGGCTCCGGCTTTCTCGCGCTCGCGCACACGCTCACCCGCGGCGAGCATATCCGCGTGACGCTGATCCTCGAGCACGCCGGCGTCAACGGCAAGCGCTGGCTCGAACGGTGGTCGCTCGCCGTCGCGGTGGTGCTGACGGTGGCGTTCGCCTGGTTCAGCCTGCGACTGGCGTGGCAGTCGCATGCGTTTCACGACATATCGACCGGCAACGATGCGACACCGCTCTGGATTCCACAGCTTTCGATGGCTGTCGGCAACGTCGTGCTGGCGATCGCATTCATCGATCAATTCGTCGGCGAGTTGACCGGGACGCGCGTCATGGTGAAGCCCGATACCGAGCCGGCGCATATCGAGTAGCCGACGCCATGGAGCTCTTGATCACCGCGCTGTTGATCGTCGCCCTGTTCGCGCTGCTCGGCAGTGGCGTGTGGATCGGCGTTGCGCTCGCCGGTGTGGCCTGGATCGGCATGGAGCTCTTTTCGTCGCGGCCGGCAGGCGACGCCATGGCGGTGACGATCTGGGGCTCCGCGTCGTCGTGGACGCTCACCGCGCTACCTTTATTCGTGTGGATGGGCGAGATCCTTTTTCGTACCCGGTTGTCCGAAGACATGTTCAAGGGCCTCGCTCCCTGGCTCGAGCGCGTGCCGGGACGGCTCCTGCACACCAACATCATCGGCTGCACCATTTTTGCCGCGGTATCGGGCTCGTCGGCGGCGACCTGCGCCACCATCGGCAAGATGACCCTGCCGGAGCTCAAGAGTCGCGGTTACCCAGATGACATCACCATCGGCACGCTGGCTGGCGCCGGCACGCTAGGGCTACTGATCCCGCCGTCGATCATCATGATCGTCTACGGCGTTTCGGCCAACGTTTCGATCTCGCACCTGTTCATCGCCGGTGTTGTCCCCGGCCTGATGCTCGCGACGCTGTTTTCGGGCTACATCGTGGTCTGGGCGCTGCTTCATCCAGACAAGGTGCCGGTCATCGCCGAGCGTACCTCGGTTGGCCAGAAGCTCTACGCGTCGCGGCACCTCATTCCCGTCGTCTTGCTGATCTGTCTGGTGCTCGGATCGATCTATGCGGGTATTGCCACGGCGACCGAAGCCGCGGCGTTCGGCGTCGTCGGAGCATTATTGATCTCGGGAGTACAAGGCTCGCTCACCCGCAAGACTTTTCACGACAGCCTGCTCGGCGCGACGCGCCTGTATTGCATGATCGCGCTGATCCTTGCCGGCGCGTCGTTTCTCACCCTGGCGATGGGCTACATCGGACTGCCCCGCCATCTGGCCGAGTGGATCGGCGGGCTCGGGCTTTCGCAACTCGCGCTGATCGTCGCGCTGATGGTTTTCTACATCATCCTCGGCTGCTTCCTCGACGGAATTTCGATGGTCGTGCTGACCATGGGCGTCATCCTTCCGACGGTGGAAAAAGCGGGCATCGATCTGGTGTGGTTCGGCATCTTCATCGTGCTGGTGGTGGAAATGGCGCAGATCACGCCGCCGGTCGGATTCAATCTTTTCGTGCTGCAAGGCATGACCGGCCGCCAGATCACCTGGATCGCCCGCAATGCCATGCCGATGTTCTATCTCATGATCGTCGCCACATTGCTGCTTTACTTTTTCCCGTCGCTGGTCACGTTCTTGCCGCACCAGATGAAGCTCGGTTAAGTAAGATGCGCCCCATTGACGGACAAGCGCCAAGCGCTCCGGATTTCTCGGCCAAGCTCAGAACTCCGTTCGCGGTGCTGGGCATTCGCATCTCCGGCTCGGCGGTGACCGGTATCGAATACCTGCCGCTGAGCGAAAGAGCGATGACCCCGACACGTGCGCTCGCCGAACGCACATGCCGCCAGATCGAGCGCTTTCTCGATGACCCGATGTTCCGCTTCACGTTGCCGCTGGCGCCCGCGGGCACCGTGTTTCGGCGTCGTGTCTGGGATGTGCTGCCGGCGATTCCGGTCGGCGAGTCGCGCACTTACGGCGAGATCGCGCGCCAGCTCGGCAGCGCGCCGCGGGCGATCGGCGGCGCTTGCGGCGCCAATCCGATCGCGCTCATCATTCCCTGTCACCGTGTGGTCGGCAGTCAAGGTTCTTTGGGCGGGTTCATGGGTGTGACCGAGGGCAACCCGATCGATATCAAGCGCTGGCTGTTGACGCACGAGGGTTATCGTTTCGGCCGGTGGTGAGTGCCATCGCAATTTAATAGCGACTTTTTAAACATTACAAGAGTTGCGTGCCACCAGGATTCATAGGTTCGTCATTCCCGCGGCCTTTAGTCCCCGCGAAAGCGGGGAGGGAATCCAGTGTCGTTCGTGCGAACGACGCTGGCTCCTCGCTTTCGCGGGGACGACGATCGTTTTTGAAAACTTTCGCGTACACGGATAGTCGCTAGTAATGCCGAATTCTTCCGCGTTGATCGATGCGTTCTGCGACCAGGTGTGGCTGCAGGACGGACTTGCGGCGTCGAGCCTCGGCAGCTATCGGCGCGATCTCATGGCGTGGGCGCGGTGGCTCGAGGATGACAACCAGAAGCCCTCCAAGACCTTGCTTGCCGCCAACCGTGGCGACATCGAGGGGTTTCTCGCTGCGCAGTTCCAGAACGGGGCAAAGTCCTCGTCGATCAATCGGCGGCTGTCGTCATTGCGCCGCTTCTACCGCCTGCAGCTTTTGATCGGCGCTCTCCGGGACGATCCGACGCTGCGCGTTCAGGCGCCGAAACTGCCAAGACACCTGCCGAAGAATCTGTCGGAAGCGCAGATCAGCGCGCTCCTCGACGCGCCCAATCCGGAAACCACACTGGGGCTGCGCGACCGCGCCATGCTCGAGACGCTATATGCGACTGGACTGCGCGTGTCCGAGTTGGTGGGGCTGACGCTGACTCAAGTCAGCCTCGACATGGGCGTCGTTCGCGTTCTGGGCAAGGGCAACAAGGAGCGATTGGTGCCGATGGGCGAAGAAGCCATCGACTGGCTCAAGCGCTATCTGACGACCGCGCGCGTCGAGCTGGCCGGTTCGGGCAAGAGCGACGCGGTGTTTCTCACCGCCCGCCGCGGGCCTCTTTCCCGCCAGGCATTCTGGCAATTGATCAAGCGCTATGGAGTCAAGGCGGGCATTGCCGGCGCGAACTTGTCGCCGCATACGCTCAGACACGCATTCGCGACGCACCTTCTGAATCACGGCGCCGATTTGCGCGTCGTTCAGCTGCTGCTCGGCCACGCGGACATTACGACGACGACCATCTATACGCACGTGGCGCGCGAACGATTGAAGCAGCTGCATCAGCGCCATCATCCCCGCGGATGATGGCGGAAATGCACGTTAACAACCGCGCGATCCACTGCGCGCTACCGTAGCCATGCCTCGAAGGCTTGACCTTCCTCGGAATTGTGACTCCAATGATCGAGAGTGCATCCGGCTTTTTCTGCCAGTTTTCGCATACTCTTCTTCGAAAAATACTGAATATGAGCAGGGACATGATTGTATGAATACTTCTCCCAGACAGCGATTTCGGTTTCACTGTCTCTCCATCCGATTGGCCGATGTGGCGCTGTCACGAAGATCACGCCATGTTGGCGGAGCAGGGATTTGCAGCGGCGAATCACTTCTACAGGGTCAACAAGATGCTCTATCACATGGGTCAGTGAAATGACATCGTAGGGTGCGCGCTCGTCCATTCTTGCGTCGAGAATGTCGCCGAGAATATAGAAATCCACCCAAGGACATTGGTGGACTGCTTCGGGGGAAACATCCAGTGCCACCGTGACATTGTCGGGATTGACTGCCTTGGCCGCGCGGCACATCCATGCCAGGCCAGCGCCGACCTCCAACACGGCTACGGCATCGTTCGCTCTATGCCGGGACCGTTCGACGACTCCCCGAAAGCAGCCATCCATATACTCAATGATCAGAGCGACTCGTGCGGGGTCGGTATACGCGGGGTCGTCAAATTGTCCTGACTCAACATAGATGGTCCGCAGGTCAGTGGCCGACGGCTCCGGCGATATATAAAGGAGCTCGCAGTGTTTGCATTGAACAAAGTCCCACTCGCCCTTGCTGAGATTTAGCAGGAAAGTCTTCTTTAGCTGCCCAATTATTCTGGCGCGAGATTTGCCGCATACCGGGCAAGACCTCACTGTCGTGCATTCGGTTCGTTTGGATTGGAATGGCCACATCGTGCAGCACTTAGAATAGGTG
>DASXBW010000009.1:0-24171 GCA_036491495.1 Casimicrobiaceae bacterium | reverse complement strand
CGGCGTCCGAGCTCCAGAGCGAGATCGACCGACACGCCGCGCGCCTCGCCGGTCGCCGCATCCTTGGCGGCGAGAACCGGGTTGCCGAAGTTGATCGCCGCCCGCAACTTGCCGGTCGGCGCCAGATCGGCAACCGCGGCGGCAAGATTGGAATCGGCATTGTTGGCAGGTGCCATGGGTGTGGTCGAACAAGATCCAAGAAACACGAGCATAACAACGACCAGCGCGAGCCTGAGCATTTTTTTATTTCCGTGAAAAGCCGATGACGACTATTATGCCGCCAAGCACGGCGAACGCTCCAGCTCACTGCGGCGCGCACAGGCCTCGCGCGCGGGCCCTTGTATACTTTGTTTCCCGCCAGCCTGGGAGAACGCTCTTGGCAGCCCGACAGGCCTTGCAGTTGCGGTAGCGAGCGATGCAAGCCGACGCCGACTACTACGCCCGGCTGCCGATTTTCGACGGCTTCGCGAGCGTCATGGATCCGGCGCGATACCAACCGCTGCCGGACGATTGGGTGCTTGGACTCACCGACGTCGTGGGCTCCACCAAAGCGATCGAGGAGGGCCGATACAAGGCCGTCAACACGGCCGGAGCCTCGGTCATCGCGGCGGTATCGAACGCGCTCGGAGGCCGCACGTTTCCCTTCGTGTTCGGCGGAGATGGCGCGAGCTTCGCGGTCTGCGATGCGGACAAGGCAGTGGCGCGCGCTGCGCTCGCCGCGACCGCGGCCTGGACGCGCGACGATCTCCAGCTCGAGCTTCGCGTTGCGCTCATTCCCGTTGTCGCGGTGAGAGAACAGGGACTCAACGTCAGCGTGGCCCGATTCGCACCCTCGAAGAACGTTTCGTACGCGATGTTCTCCGGCGGCGGCCTCGCCTGGGCCGATCGGGCGATGAAGCAGGGACGCTTTGCCGTGTCGCCGGCCGCGCCCGGCGCGCGCCCCGACTTAAGCGGTCTGTCATGCCGCTGGAACGACATTCCGGCCTCGCACGGGCTGATCCTGTCGCTGGTGGTGGCGCCGGTAACCAATGGCGATCCCGCGTTTCGCAAGCTGGTCGAAGAGCTCCTGGCCGAGCTCGAGAGCAGCACCGAAGTAGCGCGACCGGTGCCCGACAACGCTCCCGGCGTCGGCTGGCCGCCGCCGGGATTGGATCTCGAGGTACGCGCATCGCGGAAAAGCGGCGAGCGTCTTTTCATGCGGCGGCTGCGGGTGAGTGCCGGCACGCTGCTCGCCTTCATGATCATGCGCTTCGGCATTCGCGTCGGCGGTTTCGATCCGGCGGTCTATCGGCGCGAGGTGGTCGAGAATTCCGACTTCCGCAAGTACGACGACAACCTGCGCATGACCCTCGATTGCACGCCGGCGCTCGCCGACAGGATCGAGCGGCGCCTCACCAAGGCGGGGGTCGACAAGGTCGCGCGGTTTGGTCTGCACCGCCAGCCCTCGGCGATTATGACCTGCATCGTGCCGTCAATTTCGGAAAGCACGCACGTCCACTTCGTCGACGGCGCCGCCGGCGGATATGCGCTGGCCGCGAGACGGCTCAAGCTCAACCAGGCTTAATCAGGAGAAGCCATGCCACTCTGGGCGCGCGTTATCCACGAAGGACGCGAATGCTTCGGCACCGTCGACGGTGAAACCATCCTGCTGCATGAGGGAGACATGCTTGCGGATCCGCGGCCGACGCGTGAGTCGATCCCGCTCAACGCGGCAAGGCTGCTGACGCCGACCAGCCCAAGCAAGATGGTGGCGCTGGTCGACAACTATCGCGCGCTCGTCGCCAAGCTCAATCACTCGGTGCCGGCCGAGCCGCTTTACTTTCTCAAGGCCAACAACTCGTTTCTGGCTGGCGGCGATACGATTCGCGCTCCCCAGTCCTACGCCGGCAAGGTGGTCTACGAAGGCGAGCTCGGCATTGTCATCGGCAAACGCTGCCGTGCGGTTTCGGAGGCAGACTCGGCAAGCTGCATCTTCGGATACACCTGCATCAACGACGTCACCGCCATCGACCTTCTCAATAAGGATCCGGGCTTTGCTCAGTGGACCCGAGCCAAGGGCTTCGACACCTTTGGCGTATTCGGTCCGGTGATCGCGACCAACGTCGATCCCGCCAAGCTCATCGTCAAGACCATCCTCAACGGTCAGGAGCGTCAGAACTATCCCTTATCGGACATCATCTTTGCGCCGGAAAAGCTCGTGAGCCTCGTTTCGCACGATATGACGCTCGAAGCGGGCGACGTCATCGCCTGTGGCACGTCGGTGGGCGTAGGATCAATGAAGCCAGGCAGCACGGTCAGCATAGTCATCGACGGCATCGGCACGCTGACCAACCGGTTCGATTCGTGAGCGATTCGTAAGCCCGTCGTTCCCGCTTTCGCGGAACGACGATATAAGGATCTGGGGTCACATAGCTATGTAATGCTCTATAGATCGTGGCATCGACGAAGCGTTCTCGATCGGACGGATGCTCGCGGTGACCGTGCATGCAGGAGGAGAAGATGAAAATCGCGGTCATCGGCGCGGGTGCGATGGGCGGCATGCTTGCCGTGCGGCTCGCGCTCTCGGGTCAGACAGTCACCGTGGTCGATCAAGGCGCGCATCTGGAGGCAATCCAAGGAAACGGCCTCAAACTCATCCGCCCCGACGGCGCCGAAGAGACCGCGAATGACCTGCGCGCGGTAGCGAGCTGCTCGGATGCGGGGCCGCAAGACCTCGTCTTCCTGGCGCTGAAAGCCTACGTCGTGGAAGCGGTGGCGCCGCAAATGCGTGCGCTGTTCGACGAAAACACCATCGTGGTGCCGATCCAGAACGGTCTGCCGTGGTGGTACTTTCAACATTTCAACGGACCGCACGCGGGCTACCGGCTCAAGACCGCCGATCCGAACGGCGTGATCGAACAGAACATCGAATCGCGGCGCATCATCGGCTGTGTCGTCTATCCCGCCGGGGAAATCATCGCGCCTGGAGTCATCAAGCTACTCGAGGGCGACCGCTTTCCGGTCGGGGAGCTGGACGGCGTCGAAAGCGCGCGTGTCAGAAACGTATCGCAGGCGCTCATCGGCGCGGGGCTGAAAGCACCGGTGCTCAACGATATCCGCTCGGAAATCTGGCTCAAGCTGTGGGGCAATATGAGCTTCAATCCAATCAGCGCGCTCACCCACGCGACGCTGGTCGACATCTGCCAGGAACCGGCGACGCGCGAACTTGCCGCCGATATGATGCGGGAGGCGCAGGCAGTGGCCGAAAAGCTCGGCGTCATCTTCCGCGTGCCGCTGGAAAAGCGCATCGAAGGCGCGGCGAAAGTCGGCAAGCACAAGACTTCGACATTGCAGGACGTCGAAGCGGGACGCGCGGTCGAAGTGGACGCACTGATCGGTTCGGTGATCGAGTTGGGCGAGTTAACCGCAACGGCGACGCCTGCCACACGCGCCGTTTACGCGTTGCTGAAGCTGCTGGTGAAGACGATGCACGAGGAGGGCGCTCGCGTCGTGATGCAACGGCTCTAGAGCGCTGTCAGCTAAGCACCAACGCTATCCGTGGATCGCGCGCCAGACGCGCTCGGAAGTCAACGGCATCTGCAGCGCGTTCGCGCGTTCGCGCACATCGGCGCGACCGCCGCGCGCGAGCGCGTCCATCACCGCGTTGACCACCGCCGGGGTGGCGCCGATCGTTCCCAGCTCGCCCACGCCTTTGACGCCCATCGCGTTATTCAGGCAGGGCGTCGACTCGTCCATCGTCATCTGGAAGTGCTCGATCATCCCCGAGTGCGGCAGCGCGTAGTCGAGAAAGGTCGCGGACAAGGCCTGTCCCGATTCGCGGTCGTAGACGAACCTCTCGCACAGCGCCTGTCCGATGCCCTGCGCCGCGCCGCCCTCGAGCTGGCCGATGACGATCATGGGATTGACGACGCGGCCCACGTCGTTGACCGACCAGTAGCCAACCAGCTCGACCGCGCCCGTTTCCGGATCGATGTCGACTTCGCAGATGTGGCAGCCGTTGGGCCATGTCGGGCCGGCGACGGAGCTCGTCGAGTCGAGCACGATGCGTTGCTCCGGCTGCCGGCGCGCGAGCTCGAATAATCCGATGCGCCGGTCGGTGCCGGCGATGCTGAACACACCGTCGCGGTATTCGATGTCGCCCGCCGCCGCTTCCATCTCATCGGCCGCCATGGCCTTGGCTTTGGCGACGGTGCGATCGGCAGCGACGCGCACCGCCGATCCGCCGACGAAAAGCGAGCGCGAGCCGGCGCTGCCAAATCCTTGCCCGCGATCGGTATCGCCCTGCACGATTCTGATCTTGTCGATCGGCACGCCGAAGACGTCGACCGCCACTTGCGCGAAGGTGGTCAGCAGCCCCTGACCCATGCCCTGCAGCGCGGAGAAGATCTCGATCTCGCCGTCATTTTTCTCGCCCGAAGCGACCGTCACCGTCACCCGCTCGTCGAAGACGTCGGCGCCGGTCCATTCCAGAAAGGCGGCCATGCCGCGACCGCGCCAGCGGCCGCGCTTCCTGGCCTCGGCTACACGCGCGTCGAGGCCGTTCCAGTCTGCCAGCGCCGTTGCCTGATTCATCACCGACTCGAACTGGCCGCTGTCGTAGGTCTTGCCCATCGCGTTGGTGTAGGGCATCTGCTCGGGACGGATCATGTTGCGCCGGCGCAGCTCGAGCGGATCGATGCCGGTCTGGCGCGCCGCGGCATCCATCAAGCGCTCGATGATGTAGATGGCTTCGGGTCTTCCGGCGCCGCGATAGGCGCTGGTCGGCGCCGTGTTGGTCAGGATCGCCTTGATGTGAATGTCGATGGTGCCGATGTCGTAGATGCTGGTGGACACCCACGGTCCGATCATCAACTGGATCACCGCACCGGCGGGGGTGGCGAACGCGCCCATGTTGGCAAGAGAAAAGACACGCAGCGCGAGGATCCGACCGGAGGCATCGAGCGCCAGCTCGGCCTTGCTGGCAACGTCGCGGCCGTGGGTGGCGGCCAGGAATTCCTCCATCCGCTCGGCACACCACTTCAGCGGCCGCTCGAGCTTTCGCGCGCCAAAGGCGAGCAACACGTCTTCCGGGTAGAGGCCGGTCTTCATGCCGAAGCCGCCGCCGACATCGCCGACCAGAACGCGCACCTTGTCGTTGGCGATGCCCAGAACCGTCGCGCACAAGTCGTCGCGAAGCCCAGTCGGCGTCTGGCAGCTGACGCGTAGCGTAATGCGGCCGCTTGTCTTGTCATAGCTTGCCAGAATCGCACGCGGCTCGATCGGGCACGGCGCGACGCGCTGGTTGACGAGGTCGAGCGTCACGACGTGCGCCGCCTTGTCGAACGCCGCAGCCGCGGCGGCAGCGTCGCCGTGCCGTATCTCGGAGGCGACGTTGCCGGTCGCGGCGGGCCACACGAGCGGCGCGCCGGCGGCGACGGCGTCGTCGAGGTCGGCCACCATCGGCAGCGCCTCGTAACGCACGTCGATCGCCTCGGCCGCGTCGCGCGCCTCCTCGACGCTTTGCGCGATCACCGCCGCGACGGCTTCGCCGACGAAGCGGACGGTATCGACGGCGAGCGCGTGCCGCGGCGGCGATGCGGTCGGTGAGTCGTCACTGCGCTTGAAGTCGATCGACAAAGGCAGCGGCTTGACGCCGGCAGCGGCCAGGTCTGCCCCGGTGACGATGGCAACGACGCCGGACCTCGCCGTTGCGGCCCCCGCGTCGATGGCGACGACCCGAGCATGCGGATACGGTGAGCGCAGAAAGCAGACATATGCCTGGCCCGGCAGCGAAACGTCGTCGGCGAAGACTCCGGCTCCGGTCAGCAGGGCCTGATCCTCGACCCGGCGCACCGACTTGCCGCTACCGAAGCGCGCGTATTGCGATTCGCCGCTCACGCCGGTCCGATCATTGCTTGTCGAGCGTCGGCGGCCGCCACGCGAATGGCACGAGCCCCGGCGCACGCAGCAGGCGCATCATGCGGATCGCCGTTTCGCGCCCGCGATAGTAGCCGGCGATGCGAAGCGTTTGCTCGAAGCCGAGCGCGCGATAGAAAAGGTACGCCGCCTTGTTCTGCGCGCGCAGTTCGACATGCACGGTGGCGATGCCCGCCGTCACGGCGGTTTCGACCAGCCATTGCGTCAACCGTCGTCCGATGCCGCGGCGATGTTGATCGGCGCACACCGCGAGCAGCACCAGGTGCGCGCGTTCTTCGCCCAGGGTCATGATGGCGAAGCCCGCCGGGCGGGCGTTTTCGCACGCGACCAGCGACACGGTGTCCGCGTTGCCGAGCAACTGCCCGATGCGCTCGGCCCGGTAGTGCCAACCGAGACCGGTCTCGATCAAGTCGCGGGACATCGCGGCGAGCGTCGGCGCGTCGCTCTGACGGGCGAGTCGCAAGCTGGTGCCGGCCAGGTTCATGACCCGATTTTGCCATGACTTGCCGGAAATCGTGTCGACCAAAGCATTCACGGTGCCGAACCATCACGTTCGGCCGGCCGGTCTCCCTACACGCTGTTCGCCCTTGCGAGCAAACCTGCGAAGGGGCATGATTTCCATTCGCTGGTCCGACGCTGCGCGTTCTCACCACGAAACCACTGGCGACGCCGGCGCCCTAGCGGACCGCGGAGGCTTCCGGCGCCCGACGTTCCGCGAGCAACTTTGGCTGCCTGGACTGGAGCTATTGAAGAAATCGTGTCTGACCATATTCTCAGCCGTCGCGAAGCGCTGGCGGTCATCGGCGCAACGGGCGCGGCGCTGTTGACGCGCGCGCTGCCGGCGCGCGCGGCCGCGCCGAGCGCGCCACCGTCATGCGTCGCGCGACCGCAGCAAACCGAAGGTCCGTTTTTCGTGGAAGAGGAGCTGGATCGCTCCGACATCCGCTCCGATCCGCGCACCGGCGTCGTCAAGCCAGGCGTTCCGCTGCGGCTGACGTTCAATATCTCGCGCATGAGCGGCGCGAGCTGCGCCCCGCTTGCCGGCGCCAAGGTCGACCTCTGGCACTGCGACGCCACGGGCCGCTATTCCGATGCGCGCAGTCGCGGCTCATCAAGCGCGGGCGAAAAATTCCTTCGCGGCTACCAACGCACCGACGCGGCTGGAACGGCGCAATTCCTGACAATCTATCCCGGGTGGTACGGCGGCCGCGCCGTGCATGTGCACTTCAAGATCCGCACCGCGGCGTCTTCGGAACCCGCATACGAGTTCACGTCGCAACTATACTTCGACGACGCGCTGACCGATCGCGTCTACGCGTTCGAAGCTTACGCGGCGGGACGACGGCGCTCGATGCGCAACGCCGACGATTTCCTTTTTCGCGATGGAGGCAGCCGGCTGCTGCTCGATCCGGTTCCAGATGCGTTTGGCTACGCCGCGAAGTTCGACATCGGATTACAAATGGCGTAGAGCGCCAGGCGAACGGCAGCCGGGCATTCGTTCGTACAAGAAGAGCGCGGCATCGCTTCGCGGGCGCGAATTCATCTCGTGCGCGCTTCGGTGGTGAATATCGAGTCGATCGCGTTTCGTCTCCTCCCAAAGAACCCATGTCGCCCCGCATCGCGCAAACGCTTTTCTGGCTCGGCCTGCTGGCTGGAATCCCGGCGATCGGTCACGACGCTCCATCCGCGGCGAATGCGTCCCCGGATGCGTTGGATACCGGTTTGAGTCGGTTGCACCATCCCGTGTCCACGCCCAGCCGTCAGGCGCAGGCGTACTTCGACCAGGGCATGAGGCTCGTATTCGCGTTCAATCACGATGCGGCGATCAAGTCCTTCCAGCGCGCGCTGGCGCTAGATCCCGGTCTCGCGATGGCGCACTGGGGTATCGCGCTGGCGCTCGGGCCCAATATCAACCTGCCGATGGATGTGGCCGCGCACAAGGCCGCTTATGCCGAGCTGCAGAAAGCGATTGCATTGAAAGCGAAGGCGTCGCCGGTCGAGCGCGAGTACATCGATGCGCTTTCCAGGCGCTACAGCGCGAACGCGGAAGCCGACTTGGCTCCGCTGCAGGTCGCCTACAAGGACGCGATGAAGGAACTCTCGCGGCGCCATCCGCAGGACACCGACGCGGCGGTGCTCTACGCCGAAAGCCTGATGGACCTGCATCCGTGGAAGCTGTGGGCGGCGGATGGGAAGCCTGCCGAAGGAACGCTGGAGTTGGTCCATGTGCTGGAGCGCGCGCAAGCCCAGCAACCGGATCATATCGGCGCTCTCCACTACTACGTGCACGCGATCGAAGCGTCGCCTCATCCGGAAAAGGCGCTGGCGGCGGCGAAGCGGCTGGAGAACCTCGCGCCTTCGGCGGGACACCTGGTGCACATGCCGGCGCACATCTACATCCGCATCGGCAATTACCTCGACGCCATCCGCGTCAACGAGGCCGCCGCGCGCGCCGATGAGCGCCTGGCCGCGTCAGGAGTGAAATCCTTCTACACGGTCGCGTATTACGGGCACAACCTGCACTTTCTCGCGGTGTGCAATGCCATCGCCGGCAACTCGGCGCAGGCGATCGCGGCAGCCAACAAGCTCTACACGCACGCCTCGCCGATGATCAAGGAAATACCGCCGCTGGACGGGTTCCTGTATACGCCGGCAATGGTGCTGGTGAAGTTCGAGCGCTGGAACGACATCCTCGCATTGCCCGAGCCCGCGTTCGAGGCGCCGATCAGCGGCACCGTGTGGCATCTCGCGCGAACGCTGGCGCTGGCCGGCAAGGGACGCCTCGTCGATGCAACCGCCGAGCGGGCAACGTTCATCGACGCGGCGAACAGCCTGCCCAAGACGCTCGAGCTCGGAAACAACAACGCGGGCGCGCTGGTGGCGATCGCGGGTCCGTACCTGGATGGCCGCATTGCGCTGATGCGGGGCAACCTTGCGGAGGCGATCAGGTACCTGCGTGAGGCCGTTGCCGCCGAAGATGCTCTTTCCTACGACGAGCCTCCGGCGTGGTATCTGCCCTCGCGGGAGGCGCTCGGCACCGCACTGCTGCGCGCGGGCGACCTTGGCGGCGCGGAAAAGACGTTTCGCGAGGATCTTGTGCGCAACCCCGAGAGCGGCCGCTCGCTGTTTGGCTTGCACGCAGCGCTCGTGGCCGAAGGCCGCGGCGACGAGGCGGCAAAGGTGCAGGCGCGCTTCGAGCGAGCGTGGCGTGCGGCAGACGTGAAGCTCGACGCCGCGGCGTTGTGACGCGCTCGAACTATCGCCTGCTGGCGCGGCCTAAGCCTACCGTGCCTGAATCGACGTTTTCCCGCCGCCGCTTTCTCGCCACACTGGGTGCTGCGGCGGCCCAGGCCTGGCCGGAATTCGTTACCGCGCAAGGTAGTGCCCCCATCACCGCGCAAGGCGGTGCCCCCCTCACTCGGCCGATCCCTTCCACCGGCGAGCGCTTGCCTGCCGTCGGACTGGGCACTTGGCTTACCTTCAACGTCAAACCCGAGCCGGCAGCCGAAGCGCCGCTGGCGCCGGTGCTGCAGACCTTTTTCGAGCGCGGCGGCGCGATGGTCGACTCGTCGCCGATGTACGGACTCTCCGAAGACGTCATCGGCGACCTGCTCAAGCGCACCGGCCGCGAGCGGCTCTTTTCGGCAACCAAGATCTGGACCATCGGCAAGGCACTGGGGCGCTGGCAGCTTGAACGCTCGCGCAAGCTCTGGGGAGTGCCGAAGTTCGATCTGGTCCACATCCACAATATGCTCGACTGGCGCACTCACCTCGAGACACTCAAGGAAATGAAGGCTGCGGGCGCGGTGCGCTACATCGGCATCACGACTTCGCACGGCGCCCGCCACGACGAGATGGAGCTCGCGTTGACGCGCGAGCACTTCGACTTTGTACAGTTCACCTATAATTTATCCGACCGGCGCGTCGAGGAGCGGCTGCTTCCGCTCGCCGCCGAGCGCAGGATCGCGGTGGTGATCAATCGTCCTTTCGACGGCGGCTCTCTTTTCTCCGTCCCTGGGAAAAGACCGGTGCCCGAGTGGGCGCGCGAGTTCGACTGCGAGAATTGGGCGCAGTTTTTCCTGAAGTTCGTTGTTTCGCATCCGTCGGTGACCTGCGCGATTCCGGCGACGTCCAAAGTCGAGCACCTGAGGGAGAATATCGGAGCGCTCTATGGTCGCCTGCCGGACGCGGCGCTGCGAATGCGGATGGCGAAACACATCGAGTCGTCTTAGTGTTGCGAACACCAGGAGCCAAGCATGGCGACCTCACCCACCGACCGCACCGATCGCGCTGAGCCCCGGATCGAAGCGGACTTCGACCCCGATTCGGATGCGACCTTGCCACCCGGGGAGCGCAGCAATTCTCTCCGGACGCCTGCACCGCGGAAGGGCCCGATCGTCTGGCTGGTGTTGCTGATGGTCTTGACCGCAAGCGCGGTTTTTTTCTACCTGTGGCGGCAAGATACGTCGCAGCAACCAGCCCTGGTGCCTCCGTCGACCCAGCCGCCGCCGGCGGCTGCCGAAGCCGCGCCGACGATTCGACATCCCATCGAGTATGCGCAAGGCGCGGCGGCGAACCCTGAGGCCAAGCCGCTTCCCGCGCTGATGGTGAGCGATACCACCATGCAAAACACCCTCGCCGATCTGTTCGGCCCCGCATCGCTGGGAAAAGTCTTCTACGAGGATGCGATCATCCATCGCTTTGTCACAACCGTCGACAATCTGCCGCGCAAGACCATTCCGGCGCGCAACCTGCCGGTCAAGCCAATCGCTGGGCCGCTGGTCACGTCGGCTAAGGACGACAAGAACGTTTCGATCAGTGCCGACAACGCTACACGCTACAAGCCTTACGTGCAGATGGCGGAGTCGATCGACGCCAAGAACCTGGTCTCGGCCTACGTGCACTTTTATCCCCTCATGCAGCAGGACTATCGCGACCTCGGGTACCCCAAGGGATATTTCAACGATCGGCTGATCGAGGCGATCGACGATTTGCTTGCCGCGCCCGAATTGACGGAACCGCTTCAGGTGGTTCAGCCCAAGGTTCTGTACCAATACGCCGACCCGGAGCTCGAAGCGCGCTCTGCTGGGCAGAAGATCATGCTCCGCATGGGCAATGAGAACGCCGCGAAGATAAAAGCGAAGCTGCGGGACATTCGGCGCGAGCTGACGGGCCCGGAAGGCACACCTGGCTCGAAACAGGCAAAATAGCTCTCGCCGGCGATCTCTTTCGGCTTACCTCGCACATAGTGGATGAAGCGGTGGATGAGCGGTGGATAGGCAGTGGACAGGCGGTGGAAAAGCAGTGGATATTTGTTCCGAGGAGCAGAGAGACCAAAGGCGATCAAGCGGGACAGCGCCAATTTGAAAACGGCCCGGGTCTTCAACGCCCCGGGCCGTTTCCTACGCACTCGCGCACGCACCGATTCGCCGCTGCCAGCCGCTATCGACGCGCGGCGCGAAAATTGTCTGTGCGCTAACTAGCGCTGCTGCTGCCCTCCATTCTTCGAGGCGGTCGTGCCGCTCGCACCCGCATCCTTGATCTCCAAGGTGCGCCCGCGTGACTGCTGGCTCGGCGCCTGTACTTCGATCTGAAGCACGCCGTCGCGGAAGGTAGCGGAGGCGTTTTCCGTGTTGGCACCCTCCGGCAGCGGAATGCTCCGGTAGAAGCTGCCATAGCTGCGCTCGCTCTGATAATAGCCGCGGTCGCTGCTGGTCCTTTCCTGATGGCGCTGGCCTTGGATCGTCACTGCGTCCTGATTGATTTCGACCTTGACGTCCTCTTTCTTGACGCCAGGCAGATCCGCGGAAATCAATAGCTTTCCGTCGCGTTCGACGACGTCCACGTGCGGCGCCCACAGCGCGACAGCCCCCTGCGGTTCGCCGTACGATAGCGCCCCCTGTCCAAATTCCGACGGGAAGAAGCTGCGCCCGAAACCGAAGTTATCGAACAGCCGGTCCATTTCTTCCGTAATCCGGCGCATGGTCGAAAACGGTCCGCTTCCGTAACCCCCATAGGGGGAAAGCGCGGAGCTTCCGCGGCGGGTCGCGAGGGCGCTGTCCGAGGACCGCTGCCAGCCCTGCGAGCCCGGTTGATAATGCTGGCCGGAACCCTGTTGCGCAGACCTTCCGCCCTGCTGGGTAGAGATCCGGTCCTGCGCCATTTCAGAGCTCTGCTGCTTGCCTTGACCGCTGGATTGCCCGGTTACTTGACTATCTTTACTCATATCGATTCTCCTGCAAGAACATCTAGACTCACTCACGCCGACTTTTTGGGGCCGGCGAATAAAACGGGCCGGTTTCCCGGCCCGCCGATTTCCTCAACTGCGCCTCACCTTTCGGTGCAGGCCGGAGGAAAACTCCGTCTTTTCTTATACTGTCGAAGCTGCCTTTCAGATTGCGAATCTATGGTTGTCATGCTCCGCCAATTATCTTCGTGAAGGAATCAGCGTGAGTCTGATTTTTTTGTAGGACATGGATGAAGTCGTAAGCACTCTTACGGTTCGTCCTAATAAGATAATAAGCTGGCGTTATTTTGAGCCGGTAGCAGGCTTGCCACCGATTCGCGAGCCTGGCTTCCGTGCCGATGCGTCTTCGCCCCTGGACCGGCTCTTCCCTACTTCCTCGGCCTTCTTCATTTCGTCTGCTTCGGCCTGCGACCTCGGCGCGGCCTCGCGCGCCGCCTTGTCTACGCGACCGGACTTCACGAATGCCCGTTCGTCATCGTCGAATTTCTTAGCGGACTTGTAGTCGCCTTCACCTTGAACCTTGCCCATGCCGGACTCCTTTTAGAAAGATTATCGAAACAAAAACGGACCGGTTTCCCGGCCCGTTTCGTCCTGCTCCATTCCATTCCTTTTTCTTTTTCACCGCCCTTGCAATAGATGTAGGGATGAGGCCGCCAGTCAACTCTAGGCTATATCGGTAGTTGAAGTTGCTGCTTTGTCTCCCCTACATGGCCCACATGCTGCCGTGGCGCGCGGGGAAGTGAAATCGGCGTCTGTCTGAATTTGCTGTAGGACGAAGAAGAAACCTGGGGCTACGCGAACGCATTTATGTTTGATCAGCCCGAGTGCGAAAAGTAATCGAGTAGCGTAGTGCCTTGGTTGGTAGCATGCTGTGCTGCCATTGCCAACGTATCGGGCCTTGCATGACATAAATCGAACGAGGCTCGAGCTCGAGCAGCACCATCGCATTGCGCGGCGCGCGCGGGTCGAGGGGACGAAAGCGCATCCGCCCCGGCCCCGCGAGGGAAAGACCGACGACAATGCCATAGACCGCCTTGTCACGATGCCAGCCGATCGGTGTACCGGCGCGGTACTCGCTCACCAGCGTATGAATAAAGGCCGCGGGATCGATCGCCAGCCACTTTGCGACTTTCTGCTGCAGCTCAACAAAAGGCTGCGGCAATGGGCCGCTTGACAACGTGTCGTCGTCACTCTCGTCGTAGGCTTCACCGCTTGCGGCGGAATGGAAGTGCACCACGCGCCTCCTCGCGAAGTACTCCTGAAAGCGCGCCTCGCGAAGCGGTAGCGGCGCAATCGCGTCCAGCAAGGTTTCTTCCTCCCCGCGAGTGATGAACTCGGGCTGGTATATCAACCCGTGTGGCAGGTTTTTCGGGGTGCCGAAGAGCTCGGCTTGTCTCAACTTATCCATGCTACGGTTTAGAAGTTGCCGCGAGCGAAAAGTGCCAAGCTCCGCAGACCGTCGCTGCCGACCAGCGTGCGAAGCTAGTGGGTGCCGATTTTCCGCTGCGCGCAAAATCCAGTATTGTTTGGGCGGGCAGATAACCCCGGCCATCCTGTCGCGGTGAGCCTCACGCTTGACTTGGAATAATAGAAATGGGAGCTCGAGCCATGTTCGTCACACCTTTGTATGCCAGCCTTCTGGTGCTCTGGTTTATGGTGCTGAGCGTGCGAGTCGTGAATATTCGGCGGCGAGGCATTATCTTCGGCGACAACGCCGACGTCGCCGTGACCCGCGTTGTTCGCGCACACGCCAACTTCGCCGAGTATGTCCCGCTGGCGCTGTTGCTGATGGGCTTTCTGGAGGTGGGCCGCTTCTCGATCTACATACTGCACGCTCTCGGGCTGACACTGCTTATCGCGCGGCTGATTCACGGCTTTGCGCTGTCCTTCGGATGGCAGACGCGCAGCGGACGCTTTGCCGGGGCCGCGCTGACGTTCATCGTGCTGCTGATCGAAGCCTTCCTCTGCCTGTATCAGGGCCTGAGGGGACAATGGCTGTGGTGGCAGTGAACGTCGCGCCCCCATGGAATCTTATCGATATCGATGAGGCGCATAATATTGCTCGATTCTTCAACGACCCGACCATGAACTCCAGACGCGACAAGCTCATTCTCGCAGTCGCTCTCGCAGCCTGCGCGATCATTCCCGGTACCCTTGCCCCGACAACCGCGTCAGGAGCCCCCTCGCCTCCCGCCGCGAATGCGGCGGCGGCCAAAACGACATCCATCGAGGCCGGCATCTCCTGGTACAAAGGCGACGTCGACTCTGCGTTTGGCGTCGCTAAGGCAGACAACAGGCCGGTATTCCTGTACTGGGGCGCGGTGTGGTGCCCGCCCTGCAATCAGGTCAAGGCGACAATCTTCAATCGTCAGGATTTTATCGAGCGATCACGCTTTTTCGTTCCGGTGTACATCGACGGCGACAGCCCGAGCGCGCAGCGGCTTGGCGCGCGCTTCAAGGTGAGCGGGTACCCGACCATGATCCTGCTCAAGCCCGATGGCACTGAGATCACACGGCTGCCCGGGGAGGTCGAGGCCGAGCAGTACATGCGTGTGCTCACCCTGGGCATGAATGGCGCGCGGCCGGTCAGGCAAACGCTGGGCGCGGCGCTGGCGCACGACGGCGCGAAACTGACTCCCGAGGATTGGCGGATGCTCGCGTATTACTCGTGGGAAACCGACGAGCAGCAACTGCTGAACAAGGAAAAACTCGCAGCGACGCTGCGACGCTTGGCGCTTGCCTGTCCCGCCGACCAACCGGAAACCGCGGCCCGGCTCAAGCTGCAGTCGCTGGTCGCCGCCGCGAAGGCGAAGGATGCCAAGCCGCGCGATGACAGGACCGCGACGGCCGAGCTCATGCCGGTCCTCGCGGACCCGAAGCTAGCCCGCGAAAATTTTGACCTGCTGGTTTATTACCCTCACGAGGTCGCGAATCTGGTGACGCTGCCGAAATCGCCCGAGCGCGCGCGAGTCGTCGCCGCGTGGAATGCTGCGCTCGAGCGGCTTATTGCCGACACTTCCCTGTCCACCGCCGATCGCCTGTCGGTGGTCGATGCCGAGGTCGCGCTTGCCAAGCTCGACGCGCCCAAGGCGACGCTGGCCGACGCTCTGTTGAAGACCGTACGCGAGGAGGCCGCGCGCGCCGATCGCGAAACATCGGACCCGTATGCGCGACAAGCCGTGATCAGCGGCGCGGCGGAGGTGCTCGAGAATGCGGGGCTTGGCGACGAGTCCGACGCGCTGCTCAAGCGGGAACTTACGCGCACGCATTATCCCTATTATTTCATGCTCGGGCTGGCCGCGAACGCCAAGAAACGCGGCGAAAAAAGCGCGGCGGTGGAGTGGGCGGAAAAGGCGTACACCGCGGCCGAAGGCGACGCCACCCGCTTGCAGTGGGGCGCGAGCTACATCAACACCATGATCGACCTCGCGCCACAGGATTCGGCGCGTATCGAAAGTGCCGCGCTCAAAGTCATCGGCGAGCTCGATCCGACTCCCGACACGTTTTACGAGCGCAATCGCCGCTCGCTCGAGCGCATCGGCAAGAAGCTCGCCGCGTGGAACAAGGACAGCCGCCACGATGATGCGCTCAAGCGTATTCGTGCGCGAATGGCGAGCGTCTGCGCCAAGCTACCCGCTTCGGATCCGGCGCGCACGACGTGCAGCAGCGTGTTGCGTCCGGCGGCCAGCGCGAAAGCGTAGGGTTCAACGCAAAGGAAGGATCGATGCGATCGGAACATTTGGCGTCACGGCGCGTGATCGCGTTAGGCTGCGCTGTCGCGGCCGCGGTGGCTTTCTCGAATGTTTCCGCCAGCGCCGGCGAGGCGAAGGGCACGATCACCTACAACAGCAAGGCCGGTGCGATCGTCGTGACGATAAAGCATGCCTATCTTTTCAAAGGCCCCGATGTCGTAAGCGGTAAGACCATCCGTCGGGTGGTCCTTTCGGTCGCGGATATCGCTGCCAAACTCAGCGCCTGCGGGACCATGTTGTGCTCCGACGGTGACATCGGCGAGGGCATGACCGTCGACTTCGACGCGGGGCCGCGGCTCAACTACTGGTTCGTGGGCAACAACCAGCTGTTGCAATATTCCGGGACTGCGGAGCCCGCGTCGCTAAAGCTTACTGCGGACACGCCTCAACGACTCGCGGGCAGATGGGATATCGACGAAAGCGCCGCGGGCGGGCCGCGGGTGCAGATCGAGTTCGATGCCCCCTTGGTGAAAGAAGTCACGAAGTTGCGATAGAGCCGGTTGCAAGTTCGTCGGCCGCGTGTCCGCAAAACGGGAGCCGATGAAGGAATTCCGCCCTGTTTGCGCCGCGCAATTCCTCGCCGAATTCCGACTGCCACCGCGGCGGTCACCGGGTCAGTCGGCACCTAACCACCGTCGTCCGCGACGGCCGCGCCGAGCTCCTCCGCTCCGTACAGGGTCAATCCGAAGAGTTGGCCAAGCGCCTTTCGGTATTGATCCGCGCCGGTGCGCATGCTGTTGTTGTGACTGCCGCCTTCGACCAGCAATAACGTCTTCGGCGACGTCGCCGCGTCGTAGAGCTGTTGGCTGAAGCGCGAAGGCACGAAGCGATCCGCCACGCCATGCACCACCAGCACCGGCATCGCCACCTTCGCCATCTTGCTGATTGAATCGAATTTCTGGGACATCAGGAGCCCGAGCGGCAGCCAGGCGTAGGTGACCTCGCGCGCCATGTCAGCCAGGGTGGTGAAGCTCGATTCGACAATCAGGCCGCCGGCTGGAGTGCGCGGCCGCAAAGCCGCCTGGTACGCCGTGGCCGATTTTGATTTGGCATTGGGGGCGGAAACACGTTGCACCCGCGGTTGCACGGCCGGCTCGGTTGACGCCGCGTCGGCAAGCGCGATCTCAGACGGAGCGTCCTGTCCGCTGAGCGATGCCGCCAGATCGACCGCGACGGCACCGCCGAGCGAATGGCCGTAGATGAAGCGCCGTGCCGGATCCGGCTGCTGTGCGACCAGCCAGTCCCATGCCGCATGCGCATCTTCGTAAACGGTCTTTTCCGAAGGCAGGTCGCCATCGCTCTGGCCGAAGCCGCGATAATCGATCGCCAGCACCGAAAACCCGAAGGCCCGCAGCTGCTCCAGCCGGAATACCTGTCCAGTCAGGCTCCAACGCGTGCCGTGCAGATAGAGCACCGCGGGTGCGTTCGGATTTTTGGCCGGCCACCACCAGGCATGGATGCGCTGCGCGTCGGCATCGCGGTTCACCGGAATGTCGAATTCATGAACACCATCGGGTAGGCCTGCATACCACCCCGGCGTCTCCTTGACCACGCGAAAGGTGAGGCGCTCTTCCTCGTGCTGAAGCGCGGCGGTACCACAGGCCGTGAGCACTCCCAGAATGGCCACTCCGACGAGCAGCCGTCTGGTGATCGGATGGCGTTCAGCGAACGACGATGGTGACACAGTCGATGATTTCCGGCGAGAGTCTTTCACAACGAAACCCCCGCCGTGGCCGTTGACTGAACTTTGGCGAAGCCTGACTGACCATGGCCGTCGCCAAGGGTTCCGCGCCGCGCCCGGAGCGCCGGCCGCGCATCACCTATAATCCCGCCGTGCGCGCCGCCGAGTGCGCGGTCATCCGTCCCCGCGAAAGGAGCATCATGAGCACCACCCGTAATGTTGCGGTCATCGTTGGCAGCCTCCGCAAGGAATCCTTCAATCGAAAGATGGCCAAGGCGATGATCGGATTGGCACCTCCGTCGCTGAAGCTCGAGATCGTCGAAATCGGGCAGGTGCCGCATTACAACCAGGACTTCGATGCAGATCCGCCGCAGGAGGCGAAGGATTTCAAGGGCCGCATCCAGCAGGCCGACGCGGTGCTGTTCGTCACGCCGGAGTACAACCGCTCGGTGCCCGGTGTGCTCAAGAATGCGATCGACGTCGCCTCGCGTCCGTACGGCAAGAGCGCGTGGAACGGCAAGCCGGGCGCGATTCTCAGCCTCTCGCCGGGCGTCATCGGCGCCTTCGGCGCCAATCACCATCTTCGCCAGTCGCTGATATTCCTCAACGTTCCGGCCATGCCGCAGCCCGAGGCCTACCTCGGCGGGGCCGCCAAGATGTTCAGCGATACGGGCGCGCTCGTCAGCGACGAGACGCGCGAGTTCGTGACCAAATTTCTGCAGGCATTCTCGCAGTGGATCGAGAAGAACATCGCGAGTCAGAACGCTTAAGCGGCCCGGCGCCGCCGCGGCCGCAACACCGGAGCTCTTTAGGCTAGACCACACGGCGCAGGTTCGGCGCTTCACTCGCCGACCTTGTCCACACCGAACCGCGCATCCAGGCCGCCGTTTCCACGACGCCCAGCGGGCGGCTCAACAGATAACCTTGCACCATGTCGCAGCCCATGGCGCGCAAGCGGTCGAGCGTCGGATCGTTCTCGACGCCTTCGGCCACCACGGACAGGCCCAGGTTATGCGCGAGGTCGATGGTCGAGCGCACGATGAGGGCGTCGCTTGCGTCAGCAGCCATGCCGATGACGAATGATTTATCGATCTTGAGCTCGTGCACCGGCAGCCGCCGCAGGTAGGCCAGCGACGAATAACCGGTGCCGTAGTCGTCGATCGCAAGCCTGCAGCCCAGCGCATGAAGCTGCTCGAGATTCTCGATCGCGTGCGCGGGATCGTCGAGGACTGCGCTCTCGGTGATCTCCAGCGTGATCCACTGCGCCGCACACCGATGCCGCTTCAGCAATGCCGTGAACCGATCGGGCAACGTCGCGTCCAGCAGGTCGCGTGTCGACAGATTGATCGATACGTTCATCGGCAGGCCGTTGAAGCGCCACTCCGCGCACTGCGCGATCGCGTGCGCCAGCACCCATTGCGTGATCGCCCGGATGTAGCCGGTCTGCTCGGCGAACGGGATGAACTCCATTGGCGGAACCAATCCGCGCGTCGGGTGCCGCCAACGCACCAGCGCTTCGGCGTATTGCTCGCCTCCGACGCCGCGCAAGGCGACCTTGGGCTGATAGGCGAGTGTCAGCTCGTCGTTGTCGACTGCCTTGCGCAGATCGCTCAGCAGCGACAGGCGCTCACTGCTGTGCTGATCCGCCGCGTGGTCCCACACCGCCACGCCGCAGTTCTTGCGCTTGGCCGCGTACATCGCGATATCGGCGCGGCGAAGCAGTGTCGCCCCTTCGCCGCCATGCTCGGGAAAAACCGCGATGCCGATGCTGGCACGAACATCGACGACGTGACTCTGAAGCGTCATCGGCAACTCGAGCGCTTGCAGCATCGCTCCAGCGAGGCGCTGCGCTTCCGCGACACCTCCTCCGGGCAGCAGCAAAGCGAACTCGTCGCCGCCCAGCCTGGCGACGACATCGCCCTCGCCCGTTCCCACCGTTTGCAACCGCACGGCGGCCTCGCGCAGCAGCAGGTCGCCAATCGGATGTCCGAGCGTATCGTTGACGTACTTGAAGTGATCCAGATCCATCAGCAGCACGGCGACGGGCGTCGCGGCAGCCGCGGCGTCGCCGATCGCCTTGTCGAGCAGATCGGCAAAGAGGGCGCGGTTGGGAAGACCGGTCAGTGTGTCGCGGTAGGCGAGATCCATGATGCGCGATTCGCGGCTGGCGATGCCCTGTTGCATGTTTTTGAATGCGGTCGCGAGCTCGCCGATCTCGTCGCTACGCGAGGCTGCCGGCAGTTCGCTGTAATTGCCCGCCGCGATGCGTCTTGCCACTCGCGCAAGCTCGCGCACCGGACGCGTGATGCCGCGCGCAATCGCAACGCTGGCGATGATGGAAACGACCACCGCCAGGAGCGAGATCAGGGCGAGCTGCCGCTGTAGCCGGCGAAACGGCTCCAACGCCGATGACAGCGGTTCCTGGAGCACTGCGATTACGGTTTCGCCAGAGCGCGTCGGCAAATCCAGAACGCGCGTCACCGAGGCATCGCTGAAGATCGCGTTGCCCTCGTCATCGCTCTTTGCGTAGCGGTTGGCGGCGACGTCGGCCAAAAGCTCTGGGCGCCCCGACTCCATCAAGGTGGTGCCCTGGATGCGCCACGATTCGCGGCTTTGCCGGCTCAAGAACGATACCTGCACTTGAGTCAGCCGCTTGAAATCCTGCGCCAGCGCATCGTTGACGGCGAATCCGATCGCCACCCAAGCGACCGGAACCGGCGCCATTACGGGCACCACGACCAGTTGATAGAGCTGGCCGTTGATCAGTACCATCGCCGACGATTGCTGGTTTTGTTCCGCCTGAGCGATGAGATTGGGAAACGGGAAGGGCTTGTCGATCGCCGCGCCGAGCGTGTCGCCCAGCACCCGCTGATCGAGACCGACCAACATCATCAGCGAGGCATCGATCCGTTTGCCGTAGTTCATCAGTACCGACGCGATGGTTTCCCGATCTCCGGTAGAGATCACCTCGCGGAACGCGTAGTCCGCCGACATCAGCCGGGCTCCCTGAACGATGCGCTCGGTGTCCTGCTCGAGCAGGCGATCGAACACGCGCCCTCCCGCGACCAGGGCCTCGCCGACGGTCTTGCGTGCCGCGGACATGCCGACGGTGTTGATCAGCACAAAACCGCCTAGCTGCACGATGACCATCAGCAAAAGAAAGAGCGCCAGAATCCGGCTCTGGAGGCTGCGCATGGTCAAGGCGCGAGGCACGTTCATGGGCGGCGGGGACCCGGGTGACGATTCGAACGCGCACCCGCGTGAGCAGTCGCAAGATGCGCCTCGTCCCCGCGCCTCGGACCAACAGCCCGCGATCGAGGTGCAGACGTGCCTTCGGCCGCCGCCGCCGATCGTAAGGCCATCAAACGTTTCAGACCATAGAGCACGTCTCTCCTATCGGACCGCTGTGCCGCGCTGCCGTGGATGGGCACCTGCGCGGCGGAAATGAGCGCCAATTGCCGCGTCGCGAGCGACGAACCTGCTGGTGCTGTGCCGAGGTTGTTCGTGTAAATACATATAAAACATCCACTTGCATTAACACGCTCACCACGCGCATCCGTTATCGTCGCCTCGCATCAAATGTGCTTACCGTAGCTAACACAGTCGACTAAGCAAATTCCCTGCCTCCGTCTTATGCACGCTCCTGGCGTCATCGCGTACTGGCGCGAAATGGATACCGCGCCGCGGCGCTTCGCGCGGCGTGGTGCCTGTGGTTCGGCGTCGCGTCGGCTTTTGCGTCTGACGTTGGCGGGAATGCTCGTTCTAGGTTGGAGCCCGGCGGCACGCGCCGAATGGTTGCTCGATGTCGACGCCGGCGCGCGCTACGATAGCAACCTGACCCGGGCGCAGGAGCGTCCGGATGTCCGCGCCGATGCGGCGGCCACACTGTTCGCATCCGCAGGGACGTTTTTTGCGCTGACTGGCGCTGACGGGCTGACCCTCGATGTCAATGCCCTGACCGAAGCGTGGCACCGCTTCCATGGGCTCAATCGCGCATCGATCGGCGGAAGCGCATCGTATAAGCACAAGTTCGGCTTGGGCTATGCCGCACCGTGGATGTCGCTGGGGCTAGCAGGCTCGCACGATAATTATCGGGTTGACATTCGCGATTCGGACAGCCTCGAAGCGCGCGCCGAGTTGGGCCAGCGCTTCAATGAAGCGTTCGATGCGTCAGTCGGTACCGTCTTCGACCGGCGCTATGCCCGCAACGACCTGCCCGCCGTTCAGGGCATCTCCGGCAGGGTCTTCGACGTGCGCGGCAAGAGCGCATTCGTACGCGCCAGCTACGCGCTGACCGAACAGCTCCAGGCCGGCGCCAATTTCGCGGTGCGCCGGGGCGATGTCGTATCGACCACCCGGCGGCACCTGGAAATTTTTCTTGAATCGGACGCGATTGCCGCCGACCCAGCCTTCGGCGACGACTTTTTCGCGTACCGGCTGCGCGGCACGAGCACGACGCGGACTGCGGCGGTGACGTTGAGCTGGGCACTTTCAGATCGTTCGTCGCTGAATTTTCGCTACGCCGATGAGCGCACGAGCGCTTACGAAGGCCTCGATTATCGCGGCCGCATCGCCGCAGTGTCGTTCGCGTTCAGTTATTGAGGGGAAGCTGCTCATGAGAATTTGCAAGCGGTTGCTGGCGCCCGTCCTGGGATTGGTCTTCGCTGCCGGTCCGGCGCATGCACAAACCGCCGAGATCGCGGCGACCGTGACCGACCAGCAAGGCCGCCCTGTCGTCGATGCAGTCCTGGTCGCGGTGCCGGTGGACGGCAACACGCGCGTGCGAGAGCGCCCGCGCGATGGATCGATCGACCAGGTCGACAAGGAATTCCTGCCGCGAGTCACCATCGTACCGGTCGGGGCGTCGGTGACCTTTCCGAATCACGACGACGTGCGGCATCAGGTGTATTCGTTTTCTCCAGCCAAGCGCTTCGAGCTCCCGCTGTACGCCGGCGTGCCCGCGCAGCCGATCGTTTTCGACAAGCCGGGGGTGGTGGTTCTCGGTTGCAACATCCACGACTGGATGGTGGGCTATGTCTACGTCTCCGAATCGCCTTTTTTTGCCAAGACTGGCAAGGACGGCAAGGCAATCCTGACCGAGCTGCCGGGGCGCGCCTATGTGGTTCGTGTCTGGCACCCGCAACTGGAGACGAGCGAGGAGGAGACGCAAAAGACCATCGATGTCTCGCGCGATCGTCGAATCGAGGCTGCGTGGACGGTCAAGCTCAAGCGGGAAGTGCGCGTGCGTCGGGCGCCGACTGCCGACCGCGGAGGAACCAAGTATTGAAGCGCTCGGGCTTCGCCGCAGCGGTGAAAAATCTGACCTGCGTCCAGGTGGCCTTAGTGCGCCTTGCGACGGGTCATGCTCGGACTTTGCTTGTCCGCTCGCGATTGCCGGCGTAGAAAGCCGAGCGCGAGCCGCTCGGCCTTGCGCGGCGCAGCCGTGATGTCGTCGCGGATCGCCCTGTGCAGGTGCCCGCTCCGCCACGCGACGAACACCACCGGATTGATGTACGACTTGCGGCAGACCGCGGGTGTGTTGCGCAGCTCCGCGGCGACTCTTTTCACCGCTGCCACGATACACTCGTTCAGCGCTCGCTCGCTTGGGGCCTCCGGCAGCGGCGTTGCCGCCATGAACGCAATGGCGCGCAGGGTCGCACCCCAGGTGCGAAAATCCTTGGCGGTAAAATCCGCGCCCATGACGTCGCGCAAATATGCATTGACCTGATCGGAATCGATCGGATGGCGGCCGCCGTCTTCGTCCACGTATTGAAACAGGCGCTGCCCAGGCAGCTGATGACACCGCCGTACCAGCTTGGCCAGACGCTTGTCGTCGACTGCAATCTCGTGATCGGCGCCGCCCTTGCCGCGGAATCGGAAAAGCAACCGGCCGTCGCGTATGAACTGGACGTGGCGGTTCTTCAACGTCGTCAGGCCGTAGCTGTCGTTGTCGCGCGCATATTCGTCGTTGCCGATTCGAAGCCAGGTCGCGTCGAGCAGGCTGACGATGACGGCGAGCACTTTCTCCTTCGGCAACCCGGGCAGCGCGAGATCGCGGCGGAGCCGTAGCCGCAAGCGCGGCAGCGCTTCGCCGAATTCGATCATGCGCTCGAACTTGGCGCCGTCGCGCAGCAGCCGCCACTCCGGGTGATAGCGGTACTGCTTGCGCCGGCGCGCGTCGCGCCCGGTCGCCTGAAGGTGGCCGCGAGCGTTGGCGCAGATCCAGACATCCTCGTATGCCGGCGGGATCGCGAGGCGGGCGATGCGGGCAAGCTCGGCGGCGGCGACCAGCGGCCGATCGTCGGACTTGATGTAGGCGAATTCCTTACCCTTGCGCAGCCTGCGGATGCCGGGATCGGAGTCGGAAACATAGACGAGCCCGGCCGCGACAGCCATTTCCGCCGCCTCGGCCATCACCTCGCTCACCGGCTCCTTGATCGCTATAGACAAGCTTAATCTCGCGTGTCGCCGGTCGGTTGAACCGTCGGCTTTCAGACCGCGCTCGTGCCGCCTGGGTTCACTCGATAAATCCGACTCCGCAGCGAGTACTCGTCAATCTTCGAATCCTCCGGTCA
>DASXBW010000008.1:0-1880 GCA_036491495.1 Casimicrobiaceae bacterium | reverse complement strand
ATGGTCCAGACCGGGATCACGCGCGCCTTTGGCCCGCAACTCCGGCGGATGCTGAGCTACGCGCTCGGCAACCGGTTTAGAGCCTTTCTGGCCGGCCTTGGGGTGACATCGATCCTGCAGAGCAGCACAGCTACGGGTCTGATGGTAACGGCCTTTGCCGCTGGTGGGGTTGTCGACCTCGTGCCGGCGTTGGCCGTGATGCTCGGCGCTAATGTCGGCACCACGCTGATCGTCCAGGTGCTGTCGCTCGATGTGTCTCGGGTTTCGTTCCTGCTGATCCTGATCGGCGTGTTCATGTTCCGGCGCAGCGGGGTTACGCGCACGCGCGACCTCGGCCGGGTAGGGATCGGACTCGGTCTGATGCTGATCGCCCTGCAGCATCTTCTTTCGATGATCACCCCTTACGAGGACGTGCCGAGCCTGCGGATGCTGCTCGGCGCGGTCACGACCGACCCGCTGATCGACATCGTGGTCGCCGCCGGATTGACCTGGGCAGCGCATTCGAGCGTCGCCGTCGTATTGTTGATCATGGCCTTCGCGGCCCAAGCCATAGTGCCGCCGCACGCCGCGTTCGCTCTCGTGCTTGGAGCGAACCTGGGCACGGCCCTGAACCCGCTGCTCGAAAGCGGGATGGGCGGCGACCCCGCCGCCAAGCGCCTGCCGGTCGGTAATCTGATTAATCGGATCGTCGGTTGCGCGCTGGCGCTGCCCTGCTCAATTGGATCGGCCCGGCGCTCATCACGATCGAGCCCGATGCCGGCCGCGCCGTGGCCGACTTTCATACCGGCTTCAACATTGTCCTGGCGCTGCTGTTCTTTCCTCTGCTGAAACCGTTCGCCCGGCTGCTGGTGCGTCTTTTGCCGGCGCGAGTCGACACGGCCGATCCATCACAGCCAATCTATCTTGACTGGGCGGCGCGCGAGACGCCCAGCATTGCGCTTGCCGGCGCTGCACGCGAGGCGCTGCGCATGGTCGACGTGTTCGAGGCCATGCTGCGGGGCGCGCTCGATTCGCTCAATCGAGGCGATCGCAAGCGCGTCACGGAAACCGCGCGCATGGACAACGTGCTCGACCGTCTCGATACCGCGATCAAGGAATATCTGACATCGCTCGATACCGACGCGCTCGACGACACCGATCACCGGCGGCTGTCGGAAATACTGGCATTCACGACCAACCTCGAGCATGCCGGCGACATCGTCGAGAAGAGCCTGATGGCGCTTGCGGCCAAACGCATCAAACGTGGCGTCAGCTTCTCGGAAGCGAGCCGCCAGGAGATCCACGAAATGCTGGACAGGCTGATCAGCAACGCGCGGGCGGCTGCCGCCGTATTTATGACCGAAGACCCGCGGGCGGCCCGCCAGCTCCTCGGCGAAAAGGAAGTTTTCCGCGAGATCGAAGCGCGCACAACCGACGGATACTTCGGACGGGCGCGCACCGGCCGGGCAGAGACCATTGAAATGAGCAAGCTTCTCCTCGACATCGTGCGCGACCTCAAGCGGGTCAACGCTCATCTGGCAGCAGCTGCGTATCCGATCCTCGAGGGGCGCGGCGAGCTGCTGCCCAGCCGATTGAGGCAAGACTAATAAGTCGCGGGGTTTAGAGTGGCGCGTGCGAAGAAAAAACGACCGGAGAAAAGCCCGGTCCTCGATCGCTTCAGAGAATTGGAAACGGCGATTGCGGAAGTGCGCGACGGGCGAAAAACCAGCCCCCGCACGTCGCGGCTACTCGCGGGGGGCGTACCGAGAATGGCGCAAAAGCTCGCCGAGGAAGCGACGGAAGTCGTGATCGAAGCGGTGCGTGGGGAGCGGTCGGCGGTCATCCATGAGAGCGTCGACCTCCTCTACAATCTCGTTGTGCTGTGGAGCGAACTTGGGATC
>DASXBW010000007.1:0-2866 GCA_036491495.1 Casimicrobiaceae bacterium | reverse complement strand
AACATGATGCGTGTGGGGCCGTGGGGGAAAACTCCAAGTGTCAGCTGAAGGGAGCGCGCGCAAGCCGGCGAGGTCCACCCAGCCGTCGCCGCCAGTGTCGGAGCGAAACACCGCACTTGGTTCGGTGCCGGCATAGACGATACCGAACGCTTCAGCCCGCTCCGCGTGACTCACGGCGACCGCCGTGATGGTGCCGTGCTCGATGCCCGGTCCGACCGGTTCCCAAGTCCGGCCGCTGTCGTGGCTTCGGAAGAGACCGGCACCAGCAGTTCCGCAGTACACGCGCGTCGGGTCGCCGGGGTCGACCGCGACACAGTCGGGTGATCGTCCGCCCAGGTGTTCCTCGACGGTCCAGGTGGAGGCGCGCCGAGCGATCAACAGGGCCGCCCGTGTTACGACTACGATACCGACCAAGAGCGCGCCCCCTTGTCTTCCCGTTGCACCGCTTACCAATATGGTTTTGTCCACGTGGCTCATAATCTGTTTTACAAGGTAAGGATCAGTCGCGCGAAGTGACTTCGACTTTGAACATGGGATGCTCCTTTGCCTGCTTGCGATTGTTCAGGCGCTTGTCGCGAGACCGAGCTGCCGCATAATGGCAAGCGAGTCCGTCATGACGGCGTCTTCGAGGACTTTGCCGTCACGAATGGTGTAGATGTGGATCGCCATCCACTCGATGCGATCGCCCGTGCCGGGACGTCCGAGGAACTCCCCGCGATGCGTACCACCGAAGCGATCGACGAGTACGACCTTGTCGCCTTCCGCGACAACGTCGAGCACCTCGCCTCGCGCGTCGGGGATCGCTTGGATGAACATCTCGTAGAGCTTTCGCCGAGCACCGAGTCCGACCTCGGGGCCCTCCGGCGGGAAGGCCGAGATTCCGCGCCCGCGGAACTCGGGATGAAGCACATCTTCAAGCAGGTCAAGTCGGCGACCGTTGAAAACCTCGACCAGTCGTAGCGCGATGGCCTTGTTCGCTTCCAGGTCAAACATGGTGATAACCTCCGTGTGGCTCTCCCTGTAACAATAGATCGCTCTCGATAGACCTCAGTCCGGCGCGCCGCACTTTCGAAATCGGCCGGACGCGATCGAGCAGGGGTTTTCTCCTTTCAGCGCGCACTTGGTCGCGCGTTGCGGCGTGCCCAGTCGGGAAGCTTCGTGAGCGCGCGGCCGAACTCGCGTTCCAGGCCAGCGATGTCGGCGCTGTAGCCGACGCGCTCGAACCATTCCAGCATCAACGCCATTTCCTTGCTGTACTGTCGGACCTGTTCGATTGGCGTCTGCGCGAATGCAATCGGCCGACCCAGCGCCCCCGTCAGGATTTCCGCCGCCTCCGGCATTGTTCGTACGTCACCGGCGAGATCGATCTCGCGGCGGTTCAAGGCCGCAGCGTCGGTGAACGCGCGCGCGCCGAACCAGCCGATGTCGTCCACCGCAATCATCTGCAGCTTCGTGCCCGGCCCGAGCGCCCAGGACAGCGTGTCGCCCTGGAGACTGAAGGGCGCCATGAGGTTCTCCATGAAGAACACCGGACGCAGGATTACATGCGACGAGAAGCGTAGGCCGCGCACGGTTTCCTCGATGCGCCACTTGTTGTCGAAGTGCGGGACGCCCGTCCGCTTGTGCGCCGAACCCACGGATGTGTAGACGTAATGTTCGACACCGGCCTCGCGCGCGAGCGTCGCAAGACGCTTGCCCTGCTCCTCTTCCCGCTGGACGCCCGCCTCCGCCGTGTTCTGAACGCCGAAGACGCCCCACGCGCCGGCCAACGCTCGACGCAGCGTCGTCTCGTCATCGAGATCGCCCTTGACTATGTCGACACCGCGGCGCGCCAGCTCCGCCGCTCGCTCGCTCTCCGGCTTGCGCGTCAGGCCGCGCAGACGGAACCCGCTGCTCTGCAGCGCCCGCGCGACCGCGCCGCCCTGATTGCCTGTCACTCCGGTGATGAGAATCGTTTGATCGTTTGTCATGATTGTTCCTCCTTCACTCGAAGGACGATTTTTCCGTGAGTGTGGCGGGTTTGACTGAGCTCGTGGGCGCGCCGCGCCTCGGACAGCGGCAGGATCCGGTTGACGATCGGCTTGAGATCGCCAGAGTCGATCAGTTCGGCAATCTTCGCAAGCTCCGCGCCATTTGGGTGACTGGCAACGAAAGTGGCTTGGATGCCGAGCGCTTTAGCTTTGTCCGCAGATGGCGGCTCAACGACCGACAAAAGGATTCCGCCTTTCTTCAACACTTGCCACGAACGCTCCTGCGTATCGCCGCCGATTGGATCGAGCACGATGTCGATTTTGCGCGCGACATCCTCAAAGCGCTGCCTGGTGTAGTCGATCGTTTCATCGGCCCCAAGCTCGCGCAGTAACTCCTGATTTTTTGTGGAGGCCGTCGCGATCACGTACGCGCCTTTCCATTTTGCGAGTTGCACTGCGAAATGGCCAACTCCGCCGCTCCCGCCGTGAATCAGCACGCGCTGGCTAGGCTGCAAGTGCGCAGTGTCAAACAACGATTGCCACGCGGTCAGCGCAGCCAAAGGCACGGCCGCCGCGCGGATGTGAGGAAGCGAGTTCGGTTTGAGTGCGAGTTCTGATTCGCGAACGACGATATAGTCAGCGTACGCGCCGTTTCGTGTCGGATCAGGCACGCTGTAAACCTCGTCGCCGATTTTGAATCGCGACGCGCCTCTACCAAGTTCCTGGACTACTCCGGACAAGTCCCACCCGAGAATGAGCGGGAATTTATGAGGCCAGAAGTCTTTCATGTGGCCTTCACGCACGTTCCAATCGATCGGGTTTACGGTAGCGGCATGAACTCGGATCAGGACTTCACCCTCTCCCGGTTGCGGACGCGGCGCGTCTTCGTACTTGAG
>DASXBW010000006.1:0-5409 GCA_036491495.1 Casimicrobiaceae bacterium | reverse complement strand
AGTCGCTAGGTTCCCGCTGATTTTGGTAACTGAGCGGGAACCGCGAGCATTTGTCCGGAATCTGCGCAACGCTCAAGAAGCCTTCGCAAATCGCTCGAGGTGATGATCGGCGTCTCCGAATTGCTGCGCGATCATCGTCAGCCGGCGAAACGTGTGGCTGATCTTCAGCTCATCGCTCATGCCCATGCCGCCGTGCAGCTGAATCGCTTCCTGGGCAACATGACGGCAGGCGTCGGCGATCTTGATCTTCGCTGCCGAAACGACGCGTTTTCGCTCGACCGGATTAGTCGCCGAGTCGACCTTGGCGCAGGCGAGGCCCGCCATCGACTTCGCCTGCTCGCCGCTGATGACCATGTCGACCATGCGATGCTGCAGCGCCTGGAATGAACCTATCGGTACGCCGAACTGTTGTCGTGTCTTCAGGTATTCGAGCGTCGCGTCGTTGGCGTACTTGATCGCGCCAACGGCTTCGGCACAAAGAAGCGCGGTCGCGTAGTCGACAACCTCTTCGATCAGCGCGAGTCCGCCGCCTTCCTGACCGAGCAGTGCGTCGGCAGGGACGTGTACGTCGGTGAAGATCACGTCCGCCGCCCGCAACTCGTCGATAGTCCGATAGGCGTTCATCGAGATCCCAGGCGCCCGCGCATCGACGACAAAGACGCTGATGCCTTCGGGATCGGTGTCGCCCCTAGAGGTGCGTGCCGAGACAATCAACTGATCCGCGCACGGGGCGTGGATGACGATTCGCTTTTCGCCGGATATGGTGTAACCGGCGCTCGTTGACTTGGCCCGGGTGGCAACGTGCGCAAGCTTGTAGCGCGCGCCGGCTTCGGTTTGCGCGAATGCCATCCTGAGCTTGCCGGCGCCGACGAGCGGCAAGATGGCCTGTTGCCGGGCATTCGTGCCAGCCCGCGCCACGAATTGCGCACCCAAGCCGACCGTCGACAGATACGGTTCGACGACGAGTGCCTCGCCGATCGCCTCCATGATGCTCATCAGATCGACCGCGCCGCCGCCGAAGCCGCCGACGTCCGTCCGGAACGGCAGGCCGAGGAGGCCGATCTCGGCGAACGTCGACCAGATGGCGTCGCTGTGGCCTTCGCTCGACGCGACGATCTTCCGACGCGCCTCGAACGTGTAGTCCTTGTCGATGAAGCGCTTGACCGAGCTGGCGAGGAGCTGCTGCTCTTCGTTGTAGTCGAAGTTCATGGTGTCGTCACAGACCGAGCGCCATCTTGGCGACGATGTTGCGCTGAATTTCGTTCGAGCCGGCGTAGATCGAGGTTTTGCGAAAGTTGCAGTAGCGCGGCGCGAGTGAAGCGGTGAAAGCGTCGAAGTCAATGCTTCCATCGACCGGTGCAAACGGCTGCGCCAGTGGGCCCACCGCCTGCATCATCAGCTCGGTCAATGCCTGCTGGATCTCGGTGCCCTTGATCTTCAACATGGAGACTTCGGCGCCGGGGGCACGCCCGCCGCGCAACTGGTCGAGGAAGCGCAAGTTGGTGATCGAGAGCGCCATCAGCTCGACTTCGACGCGGGAGAGCTTGTCGCGGAAACGCGTATCGTCGGTGAGCGGCTTGCCACCATGCAACTGCTGCGCGGCGAAAGCCGTGAGCTTTTCCAGCTCGCGCTGCGACGCGCCGATGCGCGCGGTGTTCATGCGCTCGTGACCGAGCAGATACTTGGCGACCGTCCAGCCCTTGCCCTCGTCGTGCACGAGATTCTCGACCGGCACGTTTACGTCGTCGAAGAACACCTCGTTGACTTCGTGGCCCTCATCCATGAGGATCAGCGGCCGTACGGTGATACCAGGCGATTTCAAGTCGACGAGCAGAAACGAGATGCCGTCCTGCTTGCGCTCCGTCCCCGCCTCGGTGCGCACCAGACAGAAAATCCAGTCGGCCATGTGCGCGAGCGTAGTCCACGTCTTCTGCCCGTTGACCACGTAATGATCGCTGCGCCGCACGGCGCGCGTGGAAAGCGATGCCAGGTCGGAGCCGGAACCGGGCTCGGAGTAGCCCTGGCACCAGAAATCCTCGCCGTGATAGATGCGAGGCAGGAAGCGCTGCTTTTGCGCTTCGGTGCCGAACTTGAGCAGCACCGGCGCGCACATCAACAAGCCGAAAGGGACGATGGGTGGTGCGCCGGCGTAGCCGCAGGCCTCGTCGAAGATGTAACGCTGCACCACGTTCCAGCCGGTGCCGCCCCATTCCTGCGGCCAGGATGGAGCGATCCAGCCCTTGGCGGCAAGGATCCTGTGCCAGCGCAGCAGATCGTCCCTAGACATGTGGCCGTAGCGGGCTACCTTGTCGCGCAGGTCGGCGGGCAGGTTACCGGCGAGCCATCCGCTCACTTCGTCGCGAAAAGCGAGCTCTTCTTTGGAATAATTGAGGTCCATGGGGCACCAAAGCAGGCGGTTCATCTTAACTTAGAAACAAGCCCTTAGAGCTACGAACATCGGTTTAGAACAGGATAATCCACGGAGCGAACAGCATGGTGAAGAAAATACACGGAGCCGGACGCACACCCAAGGGCGTTTGTAAATATGGCGAATGAATACTACACCGCAGCAAACATTGTTCGAATTGTCTGAACAACGGCCAAAGAAGATCAATCGTCAATCTGGGTTCAGCGACCGCGCGCAAGATGATCGACGACACCGTCGTGGTCGCCGAGTCGATGCAAAGCATCATCAAAGATCTATGGCGCGAGGCGGCCGGACCCGGCACTAGATAGCGCAGGTAGCGGCGGGCGCGGAGCCACGTCCTGCCGGCGCGTTCAAAGGAGACTGACTTGCTACGTCATCGCAGCCCTGTTCTGTTAGGCTTCCATAAGGAAAGTGACTTGACTGATTCTTCTGGGGTTTCGGTAAGGCTCGAAGCGGGGCAGCAGTGCACGACGCTTTATTTCCCGTCACGTTTAGGCTTGCTACATTGGGCTTCGCCCTCGCCGCGGTCGCCGGTTACCTTGATCGTTAGGCGTCATCAAGCATCGGCGCGACCAAGGTGATCCAAGAAAGGAGGTCCTCGTGAAGGTCTATCCAAGAGAACGCTTCTGTTCAGAGGTCACGCTCACCAGCGATCGTCGGTGCCTATGCCCATGCCGCCGGCGATGACAACCCCATTCACCATGATCCACAGTTTGCGTTGTCTACGCGATACGGGCGCGTTATCGCGAGCGGCACACATACTACTGCGCTACTCCTTGGGCTGACGGCGTCGCATTTTTCCAAGGTCGGTGCGATGATTGGTTTGGAGTTTTGGGTTCGCTTTCGGCGTCCAATTTATGCCGATGAAACCATTCGGATGGAGTGGCTGGTGATCAAGGTGACTCCGAATGAAAAACTCAATGGTGAAATCGTTGAGCTTCGTGGACGCATCAAGGCGCAGGATGGGCAGACTGCGATGGGAGCTAGAGGTCGTGTCCTCGGCACTGATCGACTCTACCGAAGGAGCAATCGAAGATCACGCCTAACCTGTCGCTCAACGCGGACGCACACCGGCGGGCTTTCGCCCACCGGTGCTCGCCGGTTAGCTTGTTGCGTTAGGCGGCAGCCCCGGAGAGAACTATGTTCTACCATTCCGCACTGGCGCTCGCGGCCTTCGCGGTGCTAGGTTTCGCGCAGGCCGACATGCTGTCGCTTGCCGAAATCAAGGCACGCAACGGGGTGCTCTTGTCGGCCGAGGATCTCCAGAAGGTCGTACCGGGCGCAAAAGTGATAAACCATGCGCCAAATGGGGACACGCGCGTGTGGACGAATAACCTTAACGGCACGCTCGTCGCTTCCACCGATGCGCGCGGCGGAAGCAATTTGGGCGGCGCGCGGCTGCGTTCGGCGGAAGGATCCTGGCGCATCGGCAACGGGGCCTACTGCGTGAACATGCAGTGGCCCCGCGTCGCGGAGCGATGGTGCCGATACATGTACAGGATCGGCGACAAATACTACGGCGTACGCATTCACGCCGAGGACAGCGCTCTCGCAATGGAGTTCGAGCTCAGCAAACAGTAGAGCTACGGGGCGTTCGCGTTCGGCAGGAGGATCACCATGAGCGTCAAGCAACTGTTCGACCTCGGCGGCAGGACGGCGCTGGTTACCGGAGGATCGCGCGGCCTGGGCTTGCAGATGGCCGAGGCCTTGGCCGAGATGGGCGCCAGGGTGGCGTTGACCGCGCGCAAGCGCGACGAGCTCGACCAAGCCGTGGCGCATCTCAAATCGAGGTTGGGCATCGACGCGGTGGCGTTGGAATGCGACATGTCCAAAGCGGCCGCGATCGCGCCTGTCGTCGAGCGCGCCATCGCGGCGCTCGGGCCGATCGACATTCTGGTCAACAACGCCGGAACGACGTGGGGCGCGGCGACGCTCGAGCATCCTCTCGAAGCATGGCAGAAGGTCATCGACTTGAATCTGACCGCGATGTTCCTGATGAGCCAGGAAGTCGGCAGGCGATGCATGGTCCCGCGGCGCAGCGGCAAAGTGATCAATATCGCGTCGATCCTGGGGCTGGTCGGCGGCGGCGATCCCGGCAGACCGGCGACCATCGCGTATAACACCACCAAGGGAGGAGTGATCAGCTTCACCCGCGCGCTCGCGGCCGAGTGGGCGCAGTACAACATCAACGTCAACGCGATTGCTCCGGGATTCTTCCCTACTAAGATGACCAAGGGCATCATGGAAATGCTCGGCGACGAGGTTGCCAACAAGGCGCCGCTCAAGCGCGTGGGCGGACCCGAGGATTTGAAGGGTCTCACCGTGCTCTTCGCTTCCGATGCTTGCGCGTTCATCACCGGACAAATCGTCGCGGTCGACGGCGGCGCGACGGCGGTCTGAGCAACCCTACACAAATGAATCCATGGACCAAAAACGCCTTAGTCATTCCCGCGGCCTTTATTCCCCGCGAAAGCGGGGAGGGAATCCAGTGTCTTTTGAACGAACGACACTGGGCCCCGCTTTCGCGGGGAAGACGGTACATTGTTCATTGTTCTTGTAGCGCCTAAACAGGCGCGGCGCCACATCCTACGTTCAGTGCATGAACAACTACGACGACTTTCAGGGCACGCGTCCGGTTGCCGAGGCGCATCGCTTCGATGTCGCCGCGCTCGAGCGCTACCTGCGTTTGCATGTGCCGGGGTTCGAAGGTCCGGTCGAAGTCGAGCAGTTCAAGGGCGGGCAGTCCAACCCGACCTTCCTGCTCCGGGGTGGCGAAAAGCGCTACGTCCTGCGCCGCAAACCGCCCGGCAAGCTGCTGCCGTCGGCGCACGCGGTCGATCGCGAGTATCGCGTCATCACTGCGCTTGCGCAGACCGACGTCCCGGTCGGGCGCACCTATTGCCTATGCACCGACGAGTCGGTGATCGGCTCGATGTTCTACGTCATGGACTATGTCGAGGGCCGTGTCCTGTGGGACCCCC
>DASXBW010000005.1:0-2917 GCA_036491495.1 Casimicrobiaceae bacterium | reverse complement strand
GGACATTCGACTTCGACCCGAAAGTAGGAGCGGGTGAACGAAAACAAAATCGCAAGATCGACACCACCATGGAGAACGGCGTCGAGCGTGATACCGCGCTCGTTTTCGTGACGAAGAGAGAGCGCGATCGGCAACGGCGCGTTTCCCTCGGGGAACACGCGTCCGACAAAATATGCACCGCGCCCTCGATAAAATACGCTAGCCACAACTTCCAGTTTCCCCCGTGGGCTTGAACGAGTGTCCGAAAACGCCCTCTCGATTCGTGCCGCAGCTAATCGCACTGAGCTGCGCAAATCATTCCAGCAATTTTCGGCGAACCCGCCGGCAGACGAATCGGTCAGCGCGGCGAAGAGCAAATCGGGCAGATTGCCGTCGCCATATACCCGGCGGACATCGATCCCGGCGGTTGTTGGCGGCGCGTCGAAGTCGGTATCGACGAATTCAATTGCCTGATCGACCCCGTCGGTGGCAAAGACCCGACGCGTGAGTGAATTAAAAAATGTCTCCGCGATTTCCCACGCCGGCGAGCGGGCAATGAGCAACGAGTAAGCCGCCTTGGTCGCTGCCCAAATGCTCCGTTCTTCGAGGCGCACTCCCATCAACTCTTTGATGCGTCGCGTCAGTTCATCGAGCACATCGCCGTAACAATGGAGGCGCGCGGTTGCATCGCCATAGCTGCTCACCCAATCGCGTGTTATAAAACGATCGCGCGCCTGCCGCGTGACGTCGTCGAAACGCGTTTGATAATCGAGGAATGCTTGCTGTGCCGTTTCCGCACCAAGGGCAGCGAGCCGGCTGGCGGTCGGCGCGGAGGAATCGGATGAAACGGAATTGTCAGTCGATGTGGACGTCGCGGTCAATGGAACTGCCCAGCCTCGGTCGAGCCGTGTAACGCCGTTGTTGAAGATTCGCCGCCGGCGATAATTTGCGCGACCGCGTCGAAGTAACCAGTGCCCACTTCGCGCTGATGCTTTGTCGCCGTGTAACCATCGGCCTCGGCCGCGAATTCCGCTTCCTGCAATTCCGAATAGGCCGCCATCCCACGATCGCGATAGTCGCGAGCAAGCCGGAACATCCCGTAATTGAGCGCGTGAAATCCGGCCAGGGTGACAAACTGAAATTTGTAGCCCATCGCGCCCAGTTCACGTTGAAACTTTGCGATACTTCCGCTATCGAGATGTAAGATTATCACTTCTTGTATTGGAGCAAGAAAGAATCAAGATCTATAACATGCTCACATTTCCAGAAGAACGGTGAAGATTGAGGAGGGTCAAGAGCATTCGACGAATGCAGCGGTTTAGTTCAACTCGCGTTTATCGGCAATGGGTCCAGATCCCTCGGCAGCATAAGTTTTGGGGCACGGGGGGCAAATGACTCGAAGACTCGATTACCGCGACAGCGTGCTTAAGGCGTACCCCGGGGTCTACAGCGCGGCGGCGCTTGAGGCGTTGGAGGTTCTGGCGCCGCTCAACCGTGACCGGCACGAGCTGATGGCAAGGCGCATTGCGCGGCGACTGACGCGGGAGCGCGGCCAGCAGCGAATTGCCTTCCTCGATCCCCAGGCGCTGATTCCGCGCTCGGGCATCCGCGTTCAGGACGCCCGCGACGGAAACTTCGACGGGAGCGAGATCCCGGCCGATCTAATGCGCCAGTGGATCCAAGGCACCGGGCCGGCCGCTCGGCCACGGGCGAGCACCGAGAGCGGCCTGCGCAACATCGCTTACGCTCTGCTCTCGGGCGCTGACGGCTGGATGTTCGATGGCGAGGACGCCCTCGGGCAGGTGGATACCATGTCGCTCGACAACCACCGCAACCTCCAGCTCGCGATCGCCAAAGACCCACGCTTCCTGCGCGTCGCCGAAGAAGTCACCTCCGAGATGAACCGGTGGGCGCAAGTCTTTTTCGGGCGACCCATCGTCGTCGACTGGCGCCAACAGCTCGACTTCACCACCAAGATCTTCCGCGCGCGCGGCCTGCACCTCGACGACCGCCACGTGCGCGAGAAGGACGGCACCGGCTTCTCTGCTTCGATCGTCGATCTCGCGCTCTACGTGGTCAACAACCACCAGCGCCTACGCGACTCGGGGGCATCGATCGTCCTCTACCTGCCGAAGATCCAGACCGCCGAGGAGGCAGCGCTGTGGAACGACCTGCTCGCGGCGCTCGAGCACCACCTCGGGCTACCGATAGGCACGATCAAGGCCTACGTCCTCGTCGAGCAGATCGAGGCGTCCTTCCAGTTGATGGAGATTCGCGCCGTCCTCGGCGCCCACTTCGTCGGCTTCAACACTGGGCGGTGGGACTACATCAAAAGTGTCGCCGACGCGATGGTGTGGGACCCGGGATTCGTCAACCCCAATATCGACGCCATCGGCATGACCTACGGCTACATGCGCAATTACGAGGACCGCGTGCGCCGGGCCGTGAACATCCCCGATCGGAACGGCCGCCGCGCTCTGTGGCAGGGCGGTATGGAGCCCAACATCCCGGTCGGCTCCGCGGCGGGCGTCGCTGCAGGCATGCGCAGGGCGAAGGCAGGCGGCGAGCGCGAGCAACTCGCGGGGGCGAGCGGCAAGTGGGTGGCGCACTGGAAGATGGTGCACATCGTGCGGCCGGTATGGGAGGAGGTCGGCGCGGACAACCAGCTCGAACGCAAGTTCCCGCCACTCACCTACACGCAGGAGGACGCCGACGGGCTGGTGCTGCTCGAGCCGGCGCCGCGCACCGTGCGGGGCGCCCGCGACTTGATAAGCGTCGCCCTGCAGTACGGCAACGCCTTCGAGCAGGGTTTCCAGGCCGCGGCGCTCAAGCCGGCGGACTTTTTCGGCAACGACGACGTGCTCTATTTAATGGAGGACATGGCGACCGGCGAGATCCGGGTCAGCATCCTCTGGGAATGGCTGCACAAGGGCGCGCA
>DASXBW010000004.1:0-19884 GCA_036491495.1 Casimicrobiaceae bacterium | reverse complement strand
ACGATCTTCTTCGTGCCCGCCCTTTACGCCGCATGGTTCAAGGTGCGACGCGCTGGTGCGAGCGAAGCAGCGAGCGACGCCGTGCCGCCGGTTGCGGCGGTACCAGCCCCGGCCGAGTGAAGCACCGATGAAACTAGGCGAAATAGTCAGCCCGAACGGCCGATGCGTCTGTCGCTCAACGCGTTGAGATCGGCGCCCATCCCAAGAGGAGAGAATCGATGACCAGCACGATGAAGGCTGCTGTCGTACGCGAGTTCGGCAAGCCGCTCGCAATCGAGGAAGTACCCGTGCCGCAACCGAACGAGAATCAGATCCTCGTCCGCATGGCGGCGACCGGCATCTGCCACACCGACCTTCACGCCGCACACGGCGATTGGCCTGTCAAACCGAAACCGCCGTTCATCCCCGGCCATGAAGGCGTCGGTACGGTGGTCGGCATCGGCCGCGCGGTGCGCAGCGTCAAGGAGGGCGATCGCGTCGGAATTCCGTGGCTGCATACAGCCTGCGGGTACTGCTCGTACTGCCGGACCGGATGGGAGACGTTGTGCGGGTCTCAGTCGAACAGCGGTTACTCGGTGAACGGCAGCTTCGCCGAATACGCGCTCGCGGACCCAGCGTATGTTGGCCGTTTGCCGGACAGTCTTGAATGGGGTCCGGCGGCGCCGATCCTGTGCGCCGGGGTGACCGTCTACAAGGCACTCAAGGAGACGGAGGTAAAACCGGGTGAATGGGTGGTGATCTCGGGAATCGGCGGACTCGGCCATATGGCCGTTCAATACGCGAAGGCGATGGGCATGCACGTCGCCGCCGTCGATGTGCATCCGGATAAGCTCGAGCTGGCCAAGTCACTGGGTGCCGAGATCGCCCTCAACGCAGTCGCCATGGACGCCGCGGGGGAGCTGCAAAGACTGATCCATGGCGCCCACGGCGCGCTCGTAACCGCGGTCTCACCCAAGGCATTCGAACAGGCCTTCGACATGCTGCGATCCCGCGGCACGATGTCGTTGGTTGGCTTGCCGCCGGGCAAGATGTCGCTGCCCATCTTCAACATGGTGCTGAAACGCATCACCGTGCGTGGCTCCATCGTTGGAACGCGTCAGGATCTGGAAGAGGCGCTTGCGTTCGCCGGCAGCGGAGCCGTCTCCGCACACTTCTCCTGGGACAAGCTGGAGAACATCAACGACATATTCGCGCGCATGGAGGAGGGCAAGATCGATGGGCGCATCGTCGTGACGCTGCAATGACCCTCGAGATGATGAGGCAGACTTCGGCCCAGCCATGAACATCAAGCTAAGCGCGGGATGGTTCTATGGCGGGCTGATCGTCATCCTGTCCGTCTGGATCCTGCATAGCTTCCTCACCGCTATACTCGCGGCCTGCGTGACGGCGGTCGCGACCTGGCCGCTCTACACACGGTTCGCGCGCCGTGTGCGGCGGCGCGTCCAGGGAAGCGCCGTTTCTCTCGTCTTTACGCTGGCGATGGTCGTGTTCGTGCTGGCGCCGGTGGTGTTCGCCTTGGGGGCGGTGCTAACCCAAGCCAACGCTCTTATTCTCGAGGTGGCTGCAGCAGACAAGCGTGGAATAGGCGTTCCGCCCTGGCTGGAACACGTGCCACTGGCCGGACAATGGATGGCCTCGCGCTGGCAGAGGGAACTTGCACACGCGGGAGCCGTCTCGCTGTGGGCGCAGCGGACCGAATCGGCCGCGTTGGTGGGCTGGGTACAGTCTGTCGGCCAATTCGTCGGTCGGCACGTGTTCATCATCCTGTTCGCCATCCTGGTGCTGTTCTTCCTCTATCAGGAGGGCGAATCGCTGGCACGGAACTTCAGGCGGTTGCTGCGTCACCACATCGGCGAACGGGCCGAAGGTTACGTCGACCTCGCGACGCGGTCGTTGCGCGCCTCGGTGAACAGCATGCTGGTGGTGGCGCTCTTCGATGGATTTGGAACCGGTGTCGCGTACGTGATCGCCGGCGTCCCCCATGCAGCAGTCTGGGCCGCAATCACCGGCTTGTTCGCGCTCGTCCCATTCCTGGGCTACATCGCCGTGACTGCTCTGAGCTTTCAGCTGGCGCTGACGGGCGCGACGACGCCCGCGTTCGTCGCATTCGCGCTTGGCTGCCTGGTGCTGTTCAGTGGCGACAAGATCCTGCGGCCGATGATCGCGCGCAACGGAACCCATTTGCACTTCGTCTGGGTGCTGATGGCGTGCCTCGGCGGTTTCGAGGCGCTCGGGCTGGTGGGGCTGGTTATCGGGCCGGTGGCGGTCAGCCTCACGAGGGAGTTGTGGGAGCAGCGCGTTCGTGATCTTCCTACAACGCAAATGGCTGCGGACCACCCGCGCGAGCTCGCCAGTGCGGCGCCGCACGTGGCGCCTGCAGGCAGCGTTCTGCGAGAAGATCTCCGCTGAATCGCGCGCCGCGCAACATTTTCCCCGAGCACCAAAGGCCATCCATGGACTCTGACGTTACGACATCGAAACTCCGTGTGCCAGTTGCGACCGCCAATCGAGGCTCGTTGCTTCAGGAGTTGCGGGTTCAATACGAGGCGTTGCGCGAATCGACCACCGACCCCGGCTACGTCGAGAGCTTCCAGGCGATCGATGCACGGCTGCGCGAGGCGTTTCGCTGGGTGGAAAAGGCGATCACCTATCTCAACGGCCTGAAGCCCCCGATCGAACACCGGTTCGACCTCGGCTACGGCTACGTATTCGATTCGCCGCGGTTCGCCCACGGTTCGGTCGGCCAGCATGAGCGCCGCATCCGCGGCTTCCCGGTGCTCGAAGGGATCGACGTGTACTACGAGGTTTCCGCAGCCAAGCCTCTGTCGATAGAGGTGGTCCCCGGCTGGGTCTCGTTTGCCGAGAAGACCCTCGATGCCTTCGGGCTGCAGTACACGTGCCGCCGCGTGGAAGATTCCGACGGGACGCTGCGCAAATGCATCTTTTCAGTCCCGCCCGTGATCCCGGCGCGGGTCTCGTTTCGTGTCGACTATCGGACGGGCATCGTGACCGTGACTCTCGTCAACGTCGACCGCCTCGAGCGCGTCACGCTGGAGTTCCCGAGCACCGCCATCGAGGAGCCCGTTCTCGAGGATCTCGTGCGGCTGATGTTGGGCCGGGACTCCGACTTCCTCAGGCGTGCCCGGCTCGCCGGACTGCCCGCTCGAGCTTCGGGCTAGCGTTCCCGCCACGCTTCGTCAAAATGGCAAGCGGGCGACCATGGATGTGCAGCTCGCGACGCTTGCCGAGCAAACCGCGCCTCCCATGATGAGGTAAACCGCCTGTTGATTGTTCGGTACCTCGCAGCTATGCTGCCGCATAAGCATCGCATCCAGCCGCTAGCAGGAATCTGGACTGTCGCGCGCATGCGCACGGGAATGACGCGCGTCAAAGCGTAGCTACCCGTTTTCTGCTCAAATATGCCCGGGGGCCGCCTCTGTTCGCGCGGCTGTGGTAAGCACGACTCGGAGACAATCTCGCTTCGCTATGGCAGAACGCACCGCAGCTCCGTCCTCGCCTACTTCCACCCCCGTCCGCGCCCGGTTCGACCGGTTCGAGCTGGACGAGGTCAATGCACGCCTGCTGTGCGAAGGGCGTGCCGTCGCTCTCGCCCCCACGCCGTTTGCAGTGCTGTGCGCGCTCGTGCGACATGCTGGGTCGTTGCTCACCAAGAACGCATTGCTCGACGCGGTATGGGGTCACCAATTCGTGAGCGAATCGGTATTGAAGACCGTCATCAGCGAGCTCCGGACCGTCCTCAAGGACAATGCCCGCCAGCCCCGCTTCATCGAAACGGTGTCGCGGCGAGGGTATCGGTTCATCGCGCCTACGACCGCGGCCTCGGCTGCTGCCTCCGAGAGCAGTCCGCAAGCGCGCTCGTCGCAAGCGGCATCGTTCGTCGGACGCGGCGACGCGCTTTCCCGGCTTCACGCGAACTGGGACTTTGCGTGCACCGGCAAACGCATAGTCGTATGGGTTGCCGGCGAACCGGGCATCGGCAAGACGGCGCTGATCGAGCGGTTCGTCGCGGGACTCGGCGATATCGTTTCCATCCGTGGTCAGTGCGTAGAGCAGTACGGTATGGGCGAGCCGCATATGCCCGTCCTCGAAGCGCTCTCGGAACTGTGCCGCCGTGACGGCGATGCTGCGACGCTGCTTCGCGCTGTCGCGCCGACGTGGCTCATTCAGCTCCCGTGGCTCAGTAGCGCAGAGGAGCGTGCTGCACTCCGTCAAGAACTGGCCGGTGTCGGCGCGGAGCGCATGCTGCGCGAGATGGGCGAAATGCTCGATCGCTACACAGAGAGCACGCCGTTACTGCTGGTGACCGAGGATCTGCACTGGAGCGACCGTGCGACGATCCACCTCATCGACTCCATCGCGAGACGACGCGGCTCCGCGCGCCTCATGTGGCTCGCAAGCTTCCGCCTCGCCGAAGTCGTGGCGTCGGATCACCCGCTGAACTCCGTGCGCCACGAGCTACGCCTGCACGGGTTGTGCGAGGAGATCGTGCTCGATCCGTTCTCCGAAACGGAGGTTGCCGAGTACGTCTCGCAACGGTCGCCATCGATCGCCCGCGACGAAGCGTTCGTGCGTGCGCTGCACGAGCGTACCGATGGCGTGCCTCTGTTTGTGGCATCCGTCACGAGCGACGTCGTTGCACGCGCGGCACAACGTGGCGCCGATGCTTCCGCCGCGGTCCAGCTCGCGAAGATGGCGGTTCCCGACACCCTGGCGGCCATCATCGATCATTACATCGCCAAGCTCGACCACGATCAGCGGTCCGTGCTCGAAGCGGCCGCCGCTTGCGGCATCGAATTCCGCATCAAGACCATCTCCGATGCGTTGCAGCGTGACGTCGTCTCGGTGGGTCATACGTGCGACGAGCTCGTGCGCGAACAGCTCTGGCTCGCTGCGCCGCCGGCCGACGAAGCGCACGACGCCCGAGAGCCGCCGTATTCGTTCAGGCACGCTCTCTTCCGTCAAGTGCTCTACGAGCGCACGGCGCCGGCGACTCGTTCGGAGCTCCACCGGCGGATCGGTTCCGCCCTCGAGCGCGACCGTGCCGAGGGCGTGCCAGTGGCCGCCGCGGAGCTCGCGATGCACTTCGAGCGCGGCCGGGAGCCCATGAAGGCGCTAAGCCACTACGTGGAGGCTGCGGAAGTCGCGCTGCGTCACTTCAGCCCCGCCGAATGCGTGACGCTTACCGAGCGCGGGTTGGCCCTCCTTGAAAACGCAGCCGAAGGGGCCGAACGCGACGCGCTAGAAGTCGCCCTCGCCACGCTTCGCGGCGTATCGGCTTTTCAGGCGGCCGGCGTCGGGCTGGAAGCGAAGACCTCGCTCCAGCGTGCGTACGCGCTGCTCAGCGGCGTCCCGCAGCATCGCATGTCCGCGCTGCTGCTGCACGAGTTGGGGTTTGTCCTCTGTATGCGCGCCGACTATGACGAGGCGCTGGCCGTGGCGAAACGGGCGGAGTCGCTGTCGTCGGACACAGACGATCCCGTCCTCGCGTTCGCCGCGTGCACCGTGCACGGAGAGGTAGACCAGCTTCAGGGCCGTCCGAATGCGGCCCGTACAGGCATCGAGCGCGGGCTCGCTGTCGCGGACGCGGGCGAGGTCGCGCCCGGAGAAATCGTGGGGGCCGATCCGCGCGTCACGCTGATGGCACTGCTTGCCGTCCCGCTCCTTCAACTTGGCCTCGTGAAGCAGGCGCGCGCCCGCCTGGAACAAGCGCACGCCCGCGCGCGTCAGCTGGCACAGCCGATGGCGCGGATGGTCGCCATCTGGTGCAACGCGCTATTCGAGGTGCGCCTCGGGAGTGCCGAGCGCGTCGCTGCTCTGGCCGACGAAATGCAGGCGCTCGTCGACAAGTTCGGCCTCGCACTCGGCCGGAACGCCTGCCGGTGGTTTCGCGGATGGGCGGATGCCCGCACGGGAAAACCGCGTGAAGGTTATGAGTTGATCCGAGAGGCTTACGAAGCAAATACGCGGCTCGGGATGCTCGCGGGCACAAGCGAGGTTCTGGGGTATGCCGCGGAGGCGCTCCTGCTCGCGGGCGATCTGAACCGGGCACGCGAACAACTCGACGAAGCATTGCAAGTCGCCGACAAGCTCGCGGAACGAGTATATCTGCCGCAGCTGTACCTTATCGAGGCCGCCATCGCCCGTGCGCGAGGCCAGCACGCTGTCGTCCACGCCTCCGTACGGCGCGCCGTCGCAGAGGCAAGAAATCAGGGGGCACCGTGGCTCGAGCTCATGGCTCTACTCGAGCTTTGGGAACAAGACGGAGCAACGGCACAAGATCGACGCGCGCTCGCCGTACTTGTCGACCGACTCCCTGAAGCGACCGATACGCAGGCCTACATAAAGGCGCGAGCGCTGCTCGACAAGACGAAGCACTGACTGACTCGCAGTTTGTACTGCGCCCGACACGCTCCGGCCGGCGCGGGAAGGTGCCCTGCGGCGTCGTCCAGTCGGATGAACGCCCGCTGCGGTATCCCTACGGTAGCGACTCTTGTGTCTCTACGGAGCTTTACCCACGTCCGACCGAAGCACGACGTTTCGCTAACGACTCCCGGAGGCGATGCGGATAAGCTGGGTTTCGTTCGCGCATCTTGATTCAACGTAGGGCAACTTCGACAAAAACGTCTATTTCTCTTCAGCGAAAGGACATTCCCAGATGAGGTGTCCCGAAACGGTCGGCGTGATTGGCGCTGGCACCATGGGAAGCGGCATCGCGCAGGCCTGCGCCGTCGCGGGGCTTGCAGTCACGATGATCGACGTTGACGACGCCGCGGTCGCTCGCGGGCGCAGCGCCGTATCGTCGAGCCTCGATCGCCTTGTCAAGAAGGAAAAGCTGTCCGCCGCGGAGAAGGGCGCCGCACTCGCACGCATCAACGGCACGGCGGATTACGCAGCGCTCAAGGCGTGCGACTTCGTCATCGAGGCGGCAACCGAGAACGAAGCGCTCAAGGTCAGGATCTTGAGACAGGCCGACGAGCACGCGAAGCCCGATGCGGTCCTAGCGACGAACACATCTTCGATTTCCATCACGAAGCTCGCCGCTGGGACCAAGCGTCCGCAGCGTTTCATCGGCATGCACTTCTTCAACCCAGTGCCCATGATGGCGCTGGTCGAGCTCATCCGTGGCTTGCAAACCGACGACGCGACGGTGGATCTCGCGAGCGCGTTCGCGAAGTGCCTCGGCAAGACTCCGATCGTGGTGAAGAATTCGCCAGGGTTCGTCGTCAACCGCCTGCTGTGCCCGATGCTGAACGAAGCGGTGTTTGTGTATTCGGAAGGGCTTGCCAGTGCGCAGGAGATCGACAACGGGATGAAGCTCGGCTGCAACCATCCCATCGGACCGCTCGCTCTGGCCGATCTGATTGGCCTCGATGTGCTCCTGGCGGTGATGGAGGTGTTCTATCGCGACTTTAACGACCCGAAGTACCGGCCCGCGCCGCTCTTGAAGGAGATGGTTGCCGCCGGATATCTCGGTCGCAAGTCCGGCCGTGGTTTCTATGCGTATGGCTGACCTGGTTGTGGACGCAAGGCCGCGGTGTAGGCGTCACGCTTGTAGAACATATCGCCCGTTAATTCGACGCTTCAGGACCGGCCAGCGGGCGGATAAGGGGTAAATGCGTGATGGAAGTTCAGGGAGCAGGCACTCAACGTTCCACGTGCGGCGCCCCTAACACCTCAGCCGGCGTAAGCGCGACTTCGTCCGCTGCTGACTTTCGTGCCCACGCCGTGCTCGGCGACGGGATTCGGGTTTGCCTCCGCGCGATCCGACCTGATGACAAGGAACGCCTGCGAATAGCGTTCAAGCGGCTATCCCCCCAAAGTGTTTATCAGCGCTTTTTCAATCCAACAACAGAGCTCACCTCGGGTGACCTTCGGCAGCTGACCGAGCTGGATTTCCGCGATCACGTTGGACTGGTGCTAACGGTCGAAGAAGAAACGGGTGAAAGACTGATCGCGGTCGCCCGCTTCGTACGTGTCGCCCCTGGCGCAGACCGCGCCGAGTTGGGTTTCACTGTTGCGGACGAGTATCGGAACCGCGGCGCAGCCACGCTACTGTTGCGCGAGCTCGTTGCTCTTGCGCGAGGCCGCGGTGTTCGAGAGTTCGTCGCCCAAATGCTGGAGGCCAATGTGGAGATGCTCCGGGTATTTCAGAACTCCAAGTTACCGTTGCGTCAAAGGCTCGAGCACGGCATCCGCCACGTCGTATTGCGCGTCGATGCCTAGACGTGAGCACGGACGCCGATACCTTGGCTCGCCTGATGCATCATTCCACTGACGTTCAAGGGCTACGCGGGCGAGCTCGTTCGGAACCTGCGCTTCTGAGCGGCGTACGTGTCCTGTTCCTCTTGATTGCCGGACTGGCGGCCGCATAGAGTGGCCGCGGTATTCAGGCTGTGATGTTCAGACACGGCCTACCAATCACCCACTAACATCGACCCAAACTGTAGCGAAAACGTAGCACACATGCAGCAAGGCGGCGTCCGACTGGCGCCGTTTTTGTTTTCCACGCAAGAGCTTAGCGACGACGACCTGCGGATTTATAGTCCGTCGCTCGGAGACCCCTTGATTTAACCGCGAAGCGACTTTTGGCGTTACCCGAACTGGAGTGATACCTCTTGGCGGCGAATTCTGAGGCAGCGCTTTTGATATAATTCTTACCTGGTATTACTCAGGAGGTGTCCATGGCCGTATCGGTCACGAGCAAGGGGCAAGTCACCATCCCGAAGCGGATCCGGGATGCGCTGGGCATTACAACGGGCAGCAAAGTCGAGTTCGACGTCGCGGGCGGCGGGGCGCGGCTCAAGCTGGTCAAGAGAAATGCTACTTCACGCGTCGAAGAGGGGCGTGCCATCCTCGACTACAAAGGTCCTCGGATACCGGTAGATAAGATGCACGGCGGGCTGGCAATGAAGAAGATGCACGGCGGGCTGGCAATGAAGAAGGCTGCAAAGCGTGCGCGCGGTTGACACCAACATTCTTGCGCGCTTTTACCTCCGCGACGATGCGGTGCAAGGGCGCATTGCCGCTGGCGTGCTTTCGGCTGGGGATCTGTTTGTTCCGAAGACGGTAGTCTTGGAGCTCGAATGGGTACTGCGGTATGTCGCCGATCAGCCGGAGAACAAGGTGATCGAATGCTTGGCACACCTCATCGCATTGCCGGGAGTGACCGTCGAGGATCGCGACGAGATCGAGGCAGCGTTAGATCATTCTCATAATGGAATCGACTTTGCCGATGCGCTGCATCTTGCCGCCAGCAAATCCTGCAGCGAGTTGCTGACGTTCGATGACCGAGGTTTTGCACGCCGGGCAAAAAAGCTACGCCTGAAACCGCCAGTTCGAGTGCCCAACCGGTAACTCTGTCACGGTTCCTCCACAAGCGAGTAGCTGGCATTGGCACCGCTCGGTAGACGGCACTTGGAATGCCACCCGCGAACAAGTCATTGATAAAAATTGGAAATTAAAGCAGCTCGGCATCAGCGAGAAGGACTTGAAATGACTGCGATGAATTTGGCGAGAGACTTGCGAATCGTATGGAAACTCTAGCTTATGCAGTCCGGCTCGAGCCGGCAAAGGAAGGCGGTTACGTCGTGACCTGCCGCGATCTCCCTGAAGTGGTTACGCAGGGAGACGATTTTGAAGAGGCGCTAGCGCAGGCGAGTGATGCGTTGGACGAAGCGTTTGCCGCACGCATCGATGATGGAGAGGATTTTCCGGAAACCTCGCCGCCTCGCAAAGGAGAATATGTTGTCGCGCCAAGCTCGGATGTAAGCGCTATGGCTGCGCTCTACCTAATCCTGTGTCCTTGCGCTGGGGGGATTAGCGGCGCGTCAGCGCCGCCAGAGAGAACCGTGCCGTTGCCTGCAACGCTTCCGGCTTGACGCCGGCGCGCGCATTGGTTTGAAGGCCCTGCATGAGGGTGCCGATAAAACGCACCGACTGGGCGACGTCTACTTGCGGCGGAATGTCGCCCTGTTGTTTGGCCAGGGTAACCGCTTCCGTCAATGCGCGCACAAGCACCGCGCCCGATTTTTCGCGCAACTTCACCACATCGGGATCATCGCGGCCGAACTCGGCAATGGCGCAAACGCCCATGCAGCCCTTGTGGCGCAGTGACTTGTCGGGGGGAGCGAGGCCTGCCAGCATGGCCTCTATGCCGGCAAGGGCCGTTTTGCCCGAACGCAAACGCCCGATATGCGCAGTGACGCTTTGTTGCTGGTATTGGGCAAGCGCTTCAAGGTAGAGCGTCCGCTTGTCGCCGAAGCTGTCGTACATGCTCTGGCGCCCGATCTGCATCGCCTCGACCAGGTCGCTGGTCGAGGTGGCGGCAAAGCCCTTCGACCAGAAGACGGACATTGCCCGCTCCAGCACTTCGTCGCGATCGAATTCTCTTGGCCTCACCACAAACCGTACCCTACCTTGTTCTGGACTGATGTGTCAATAACTATCGGCCGGGGTGGAATCGTGGCCGCCGACTATCCGGCCGCTCGCGTGCTGCTCGAGGAAGGCCTGGCGATCTCCCGCGAGCTGGGCCATTGGTACGTGGGCGACGCGCTCTATCACTTGGGGACAGCGGCTTACTTTCAGGACGACTATCCTGGCGCCCGAGCCTGGCTCGAGGAGAGCCTGACGATCCGACGGGCGCTGGGCCACCGGCAGGGCATCGCCGGCTCGCTTGCCGCGCTCGGGATCATCGCTCATGACCAAGGCGACTATCCCACTGCCGAAGCGCTGCTCAAGGAAGACGTGACCATCAACTGGGAGCTGGGCGATCGGCGGGCCATTTCCGAATCGCTGGAGAACGTGGTCGCTCGCACGGAGGCATTCATTCACCTGGTCGACCGACGTCCGCAATCCACAACGCGACTGATGGTCCACGGGCATCTCGCGTTCGCGGCGCCGACCGATGCCAAAGTTTTCTTATCCGTCTCTACGAGTTACAAGAGCCACTCGATGGGTAGCATCGACATCAGCCAGATTTCCAGACGCTGCCAAAAGCTCGTGCCAGGCTCCGTGTCGTGCCGCACCCACTCCCCTTCCCGACGTTCGATCCAATACAACTGTCCGGCATCCGACAGCCGCACTTCGTAAGCACTCGAGAGAAAACGGCGGCTCAACACGGCTTCCATTCTGTTCGCCAACGCGGGGCTGTCGATGACAAAGCCCATTTCGGTGTTGAGCGTTGACGAACGCGGATCGAAATTGAACGAGCCGATGAAAGCGCGCGAATTATCCACCGAAAACGCTTTCGCGTGCAGGCTTGAACCAGAACTGCCGAGGCGGCCAGCGCCTTTTCTTGGCGCGGTATCTGGCGACAGGCGCCGCAACTCGTAGAGCGTAACGCCAGCCTCGAGCAGAGGCTTGCGCCGTTTAGCATAGCCGGCATGCACGATGGGCACGTCGGTGGATTGGAGCGAGTTGGTTAACACCTTGATCTTCACGCCTCGTTCAGCTACCGCCACGAACTCGTCAAGCTCCGCGGCGGTGGGTACCAAATAGGGCGATTCCATATACACCTCCGCGGCCGATTCACCAATGATCTCCCTCAACTTCGGGAATAAGAGCCTATCAGGCGCGGCCAGACCGAGGCCTTTGGCAGGGTCATCGCTGATCATGCGCGTCGCGGACCAGTCCAGTACCAAGCTCCCCTGATCCATTTCATGGACGAAAGACAAATTGCGTAACGCGTTCATGTAAGCCGCGGCTGCCGGATCGCGTTCAACCCGCAGCGCCGACGACGTGATTTCTGCGATCGAGGCGGGATCGACAGCCGGTAACAAACGCTCGACGGGATACGACGATCCGCTGGCCCAGTAACGGTCGAATTCCTTTGACACCTCGGTTACAACCGGGCCCACGGCCATTACGTCGAGATCTACCAACACCACACCCTCAGTGGCGCCAAAGTACTCATCACCGACATTGCGGCCTCCGATGATCGTCGCTTGATTGTCCGCGGTGAACGACTTGTTGTGCATCCGCCTGTTGAGCCGGAAAAAATCGGTGACGTAACCGATCCAGCGCGGCTCGCGAATCACAAACGGGTTGAATAGCCGGACTTCAATATTTGGATGAGAAGCAAGCGCAGCGAGCAATGTGTCGAGCCCGGATGTGTCGTTGTCGTCCAGCAACAGGCGTACGCGGACGCCGCGATCCGCTGCGGAGCGCACGGCCTCGAACAGCAAGGTACCCGCCATGTCGTTGCGCCAGATGTAATACTGAACATCAAGCGTGCGCTCGGCGCCCTGTGCCAACAGCGCCCGCGCGGCAAACGCATCGCGCGCATCTGGCAGGGTGTAGATACCAGAGACTCCTGGATGCGCGTCGACCATCGGAGAAATTGCCCTCCCAAGCCTGGTATCAGCGGTGTCGAAGACGGCTGTCGAAGTGCGCCGGTCTTCAAGGGATGGCAAAGTGCTGCATCCCCCACTCAGGCCCGCGCCCAGGCAAATAGCGAAAATGTATGGTGCGATGACTGTGCGCACGTTCATTGCGCCTCGCATTGGTCAGCTGCTCTTCTTCATGTTGGTCGTGCGGACTCGCAAGTCCTTGGTGCTGAATGCAACCGTGGCAAGCACAGTGGCAGGAACCCCCGCCAGTCTAGCGGTGGATCTCCGCCGCGCTGGGCCTACGCTTCGAATACGCCGATGATCTGTAGCCAATCGCAACGGCCTCGTGCAGCGCGCACGGAGTCCCTGGAGTCATAACGGTAACGGTCAGCCGCGATCAGGCGGCGAGCTTGGAGCGCTGCCGCTGTTTCCGCGCCGGTCTGCGGATGGAACTGACGACTTCGCCGCGCAAGCTGCACAATTCAATCACCACGCTCCGAAGCCACACCACTCCGGCATCGTGCTCCGACCGCTCGTGCCAGACGAGCGACACCGGAAAGCCATCGATGCGCAAGGGTGGCTCGAGCACTCGCAACGGCAGCGTGGCCGCGTAATGCCGCGCCACACGCTCGGGCATGATCATGATGAGGTCAGAGCCGGCGACGACGAATGGCGCGGCGAGGAAATGCGGCACAGACACCGCGATTCTCCTCGCGCGATCGATGGCCGCCAACGCGTGATCGGTGGCGCCGTAGAAGCCTCCGCCGCGCGGCGAAATGAAGGCGTGGGACAGCTCGGTGAACTTGGCCAGCGTCAGCCGATCGCCGATCTTCTCATTGCGCTTGCTGGCGAGGCAGACGAAGCGCTCTCGAAAGAGCTCGCGCGACCTCATGGGTCCGGATACGCAGCGAAAATTTGCGATCGCGAGATCGATTTCTCCGTCGGCGAGATCGTCGCGTTGCGTTCTTCCGTCGTGCGGCCTGATCGCCACATTGACTCGCGGTGCCTCGAGCTGCAGTCGCCGGATCAACTTCGGGAGCAGCACGAACTCGGTGTAATCGGTCATCGCGAGGCGAAATGTTCGCTCGGCGGTGGCGGGGTCGAAGGGCCGCGCGTCCGCTGCCATGGTGCTTACACTCTGGAGGATCGAGCGCGCGGACTGCGCGAGCTCGATCCCGCGCGGCGTCGGCGCCATGCCGCGCTGCATTCGCGTCAGCAACGGGTCGCGAAAGATGTCGCGCAGGCGCTTGAGCGCGTTGCTCATCGCCGGCTGGCTCAGGTGCACGCGCGCGGCGGCCCGGGTGACATTGCGCTCCGTTACGAGGGCGTCGAGACACTCCAGCAGGCGAAGATCGAGGCTTCTGATATTCACGGCTCGAATACTCTAGCATCTTGAACTTTGATTAGACAAATCGCGACCGGCGCCTTAGCGTTACCGATTGTCCTGTGTACCTTATTCACTGGAAGCCTGGCGCATGTGCGGCCTGGCGCGGGAGCGAATGTGACTGATCGCGACTGGAACACCAAGATGCAAGCGCAACGGCAACAGAAAGTGCCCGGGCCCGCTATGGGCACCGCCGCGCCCCTCGACCATGGTCGCCGCGCGTTTCTGACGGTTTCGATGTTGCTCGGCGGCGGGCTTATGCTCGGTTTTACATTCCCGGCGCGAGGCGCGAGACTCGTCGGCGCCGCGGCGCCTACGCCGGCCGCCGACGAGGCTGCGATAACTGCGTGGGTGCGCATCGCTCCGGACAACCGCGTCACGCTGATCGTCTCGCAGGCGGAGATCGGGCAGGGAATCAGCACGACGCTGCCGGCGATCCTCGCCGACGAGCTCGGCGCGAATTGGGACAGCGTGCAACTGGAAACCGCTCCCTACGATCCCGCTTATGCCAATCCGAAGTACAAGTGGATGTTCACCGGCAACAGCGAGAGCATCCAGGCGTTCTACGATCACATGCGTACGATGGGTGCGGCGGCGCGCAGCATGCTGACTCAGGCCGCCGCGGCGCGCTGGGGCGTTCCAGCGAATGAGTGCCAAGCGGCGCAAAGCGCGATCGTGCATGTAAGCGGCAAGCAATTGACGTTCGGTGAAGTCGCGGCGGACGCCGCAAAGTTACCGATTCCCGAAAGGCCGGTGCTGAAGCCTGCGAGTGACCGGCAGGTCGACGGCAAAGCGCTGCCACGCGTCGACGTGCCCGCGAAAGTCGACGGCAGCGCAGTCTTCGGCATCGATTTTCGCGTGCCCGACATGCTGGGCGCCGCGGTGCGCACCGCGCCGACGATCGGCGGTACGGTCAAGCGCTACGACGAGAACGCGATCAAAGGCAGGGGCGGAGTGCGCGCGGTCGTCCCGGTTCCGAACGGCGTAGCGGTCGTCGCGGACACGTATTGGCAGGCGCGCAGCGCGCTCGCGGCGATGCCGATCGAATTCGACGTTGGTCCCAACGCTGCGCTCGACTCCGCCAGCATTCGCAGCGCCATGCGCGACGCGCTCGACAAGGGGCCCTGGGTGTCGCCGGTGAATGTCGGAGACGCAGCCGCGATCCTCGCGCAGTCCAAGCGCAAGCTGTCGTTCGATTACGAAAACCCGTTTCTCGCGCACGCAACCATGGAGCCGATGAACTGCACCGCTCATGTGACTCCGAATCGTTGCGAGATCTGGGCGCCGACGCAGGGACAGAACCTGGCGTTCTTCGCCCTGCAGTCCGTGCTCAAAATGCCGGGCGAGCAGATCGTCGTCAATCGCACGCCGTACATCGGCGGCGGCTTCGGGCGGCGCCTGCTGCCCGATTTCGTCGTGCAGGCCGCGCTGATCTCGAAGTCGGCAGGACGACCGGTCAAGCTGATCTGGGATCGCGAAGAAGACATGCGCCACGATGCGTACCGGCCTGGGACAATGGTGCGCCTGAGCGCGGCCCTGGACGCGCATGGCCTGCCGGCCGCGATCCAGGCGCGCGTCGTGTCGCCGCGCATCATCACCTTGGCCGCGCCGTTCCTCGTCGAAATGGTGGACAAGTCCCACATCGATCCAAGCGCGATGGAAGGGATGATGGAGACGCGCTACAAGCTCGATCAGCGCCGCGTCGACTTTCATCTCTTCGACACGCCGATCCCCACTTCGGTGTTGCGCACCACGGGCTACGGTCCCAACATCTTCGCCTTCGAGAGCTTCATCGACGAGTTGGCCCACGCCGCGAAGCAGGACCCTTATCGGTTTCGTCGCGCGCTGCTCGCGCACGATGCGCGCGCGGTGGCGGTGCTGGACCGTGCCGCGCAACTTGGTGAGTGGGGGAAACCGCTCCCAAAGATTAAGGATGCAAAGGTCGGGCGGAGCATTGCTTTTACCGACGCCTTCGGGACTCTGCTCGCGATGGTTATGGAAGTCGAAGTCCGCCGCGACTCGAGAGGAGAAGCCATCCGCGTGCGCCGCGTCACCGCCGCGGTCGACTGCGGACGGGTGCTCGATCCCGGAATTTCGACGTCGAGCATCGAAGGCGGCATCGTGTTCGGGCTCGCCGGTTGCAAGTCTGAAATCACGTTCAAGAACGGCCGCGTCGAGCAGGAGAATTTCACGACCTACGAGATGCCGTATCTGGCCGAGACGCCGGACATTCGCGTCGAGTTCATCGACGGAGGAGGCGTACTGGGCGGCGTCGGCGAAGTGAGCCCGGTCACCGTCGCGCCGGCGCTCGCGAACGCGATCTTCGCGGCGACCGGCCGGCGCATCCGCTCGATGCCTTTGTCGCGGCACGGGCTGCGCTTCGCCTGATCGTTCACGGCTGCTGGAAGAGATCATGCAACTAAACGTCAATGGGAAGAAGATCGCCGTAGACGTCGATCCCGATACGCCGTTGCTGTGGGTGTTGCGCGAGCAGCTGGGGCTTACCGGCACCAAGTTCGGCTGCGGCGTGGCGGCCTGCGGAGCGTGTACCGCGCACGTCGACGGTGAGGCCGTGCGCTCCTGCTCGTATCCGGTCTCGCTAGCGGCCGGAAAATCGATCACGACCATCGAAGGGCTGTCGCCCGATCGCGGCCACGTATTGCAGAAAGCATGGATCGCCGAGCAGGTGCCGCAGTGCGGTTACTGCCAGTCGGGCATGTTGATGACGGCTGCTGCGCTGTTGAGATCCGTCCCGCGACCCACCGACGCGCAGATCGACGCGGCGATCACGAACATCTGCCGCTGCGGGACTTATCACCGGATACGTCGCGCGATTCATCGCGCTGCCGAGAGCGCGTGACGAAATGCAGGGCCATCGTGTACACGAGCGCTCGCTCTTTGCTGTGCCTCGCATTGCTTTGGGCAGCGAACACCGCGCAGGCAACGGAATCATCGACCACATCTGCCGACGCGCAATCGTTCAACCCGATCGCGAAGGTCCTGCCCCATCCGCGCTGCCTCAACTGCCACACGGGCGAGAAAGCGGGGGCGCCTTGTCCACAGTGATTTCCGCATCGCGCGCTCGACGCGCGGTGTTCGCTGTTCTCGCGTTTTGCGCAGGCAGCGCCTTGCATGCCCAGGACGTGGTGCCTGCGCTCAAGCTCTCCGCCCTGGCCGCGGCGAGCGCTCCGGCGATTCCGGCGAAGAATTACCTTCTGCAGGAGATCCGCGATCGCCTCTACTGGCTGAGCGACGGCGCGTACAACACTATGTTTCTCGTCTCGACGGAAGGCGTCATCGCGATCGACCCGCTGCCGACGCTGGGGGCGAGCTACCTTAAGGCGATCGCGGAGGTCACCGACAAGCCTGTCACGCACATCGTCTACAGCCACGAGCACACCGATCATATCGGCGCGGCATCGCTGTTTCCGAAGAACGCAACGATCGTCGCGCAAAGAGAAACGGCAAAGCTGCTGGCCACGCGCAACGATCCGCGGCGGCCGCTGCCGACCGTCACCTTCGACGACAGCGTCACGCTGACCGTGGGAGACCAGACCCTGGTGCTCGACTACAAAGGCGTCAACCACGAAGCGGGCAACATCTTCATCTACGCGCCGAAGCAGAAGGTGCTGATGCTGGTCGACGTCGTCTATCCGGGTTACATGCCGTATCCGAACCTCGGCATCGCCGTCGACGTTCCCGGGTACCTGAAGGCACATCGCGACGCGCTGAGCTACGACTTCGACATTCTCGTCGCCGGGCACGTCGACCGGCTTGGCACACGGGATGACGTCGCGCAATCGCTGGCGTTCGCCACCGACCTCCAAGGAGGCGCCGCGCGGCTCCTCGCCGAAGCGCCTTTCCCCGACTATCTCGCCCGACACGCTGGCGAGAACAAGTGGTTCGCGCACGATGCGTACGAGAAGGAGTTGGTCGAGCGTTGCTACGCCGACCTGCTACCGAAATGGCAGCCACGGCTTGCCGGCGCGGAGCTGTCTCTCAGGAGCCAATGCTGGAGCATGATCGTGGCGGTGGTGGTGCAGATGCCGCCGGGCGAGGGTGCTTCGGCAGCAAGCGTGCCCAAGCCTCGACCCTGACCTCAATTCCGAAACCCGGAGATTCGATGAAGTACTTTCTTTGCCGTCTCATTCCACCTAGACCGACCTTCGCCTCAGACATGACGCCACAGGAAGCCGCAGCGATGCAAAGGCATGGCGCGTACTGGAAGGGCCATGCCGACAAGGGAACCGCGATCGCCTTCGGGCCGGTGGCGGATCCCAAAGGCGGCTGGGGCGTAGGGATCGTCGCAGTGGAGAGCGACGACGAGCTCCTGCGCTTGCAGAAGGACGATCCCGCAGTTCGCGCCAACATCGGGATGAGGTACGAGGCGTACCCGATGCCGACCGTCACCGTCGGGCGCGGCGCCTAGCGACAACATCGTTCCAGAGAAACGTTCTCCGCGAGCCGCCAGGCTCGGTGCTTGACAAGTGTGTGTGGTAAGTCTATGCTTACGGTAAGTAGCAGCTTACGATATTATGACACCGGGACATGCACAACTTGCCGCCCTTGCCGATCCGACGCGGCGCGCGATCTTCGAGCGGCTCGCCAGGAAGCCGATGTCGGTGGCCGAAGTGGCGGCGGGATTCGCGGTGTCTCGCCCCGCGATATCGCAGCATCTGCGGGTACTGAAGGGCGCGGAGCTGGTGCACGACACGCCGCGCGGCGCGCGCAACATCTATCAGGTCAATCAGCGCGGGCTCGCCGCGCTGCGCCAATACATCGACGCCATGTGGGACCGCGCGCTGACCGATTTCAAGGCCGTAGCCGAGGCCTCCTATCAACGCCAAGGAAGGAGAAAGTGATGGACATGGAAGTGAAGCACTTCGCAGTGCAGAAGAGTATCGCCGTCAACGCGCCTGCCGCGCACGTCTTTCGCGCGTTCACGGAGAGGCAGAACGAATGGTGGCCGCGCGCGCACCACATCGGACCCAGCGACAAGTTCACGGCCATCGTCGAGCCGAAAGTTGGCGGCCGGTGGTTCGAGCGGAGCGAGGACGGCAGCGAATGCGACTGGGGACGTGTGCTCGTTTGGGAAGAGCCGAAGCGCATCGTCCTGAGCTGGGACCTCAGTGCCGATTTCAGCTACGACCCCAACCTGAACACCGAGGTCGAAGTGCGCTTCATCGCCGAGACGCCCAACCGGACGCGGGTCGAGCTCGAGCATCGCTGCCTCGAACGCTACGGCGACCAGGCGGCGAAGATGCGCGACATCTTCGACTCGCCAGACGCATGGGCTGCAACGCTGAAGAGCCTGCGCGATTGCGCCGAGAAGAGCTAAAGTAACTCACGCCCCTGCCGCGGCCGGCTCCGCGGCAGGGATCACCTCACCCAACCCGTGCTCAGGTCGGCTTGCTCCGCAGACCGGTACGAGAGGCGAAAAGTGCTCGTATGACTCTCGCGGGTCGCAGACGGCTTCTCCAGCGTATCGCTGCGCTTCCACTGGTCGCGTCGTCGACTCCGCCTTTGCTCGCGTTGTCGGGATGCGCCACGCCGCGGTTCGAGGCTGCTTTTCGACGCGTTCGTCCTTCCGATCCATCTTGGCCGCCGCCGGCTAGCTGGCAGGAGCTCGACCGCACCGTCGGCGGCCGCCTGATGAAGGTGCTGCCTCCGTTTTCAGCTTGCCAGACCTCGCCTTTCTACCCGGGCTGTGACGCGCTTTTCCGCGCGTTGAAGAATCCCTACTACATCGGTGACGAGGTCGGACTTACGCAGACCCTCGGCTGGGTGGACGCGTGGACCAGCGCGCCGAGTGTCTATGCCGTCGCCGCTCGCGACACGAACGACGTCGTTGCGGCGTCCGTGTGCGACGGTCCTCAAGCAGGTCGTTGTATCTATTAGTTCTTCACGATCGCAGTTCTGTCGATGAGAGAGGCCACGGCCGCCGGTTTCGACTCATGGGTTGCGTGGCTGCCACTCACTTCGACCACGGTGGCGCCGGCGCGCTTCACATTATTTACAATTGGCCGTTTTTGAAGGCGTCTGCTTCGTGTCTTTCCTTTTTGTTTAAGTGCGGATCGCTGACCGCCCGCGGCCGCTCCCCCACGCCGACCTCAACTTCCTATCGAAAGGCGCAGATCCCCATGTTCGTCTCTT
>DASXBW010000003.1:0-12517 GCA_036491495.1 Casimicrobiaceae bacterium | reverse complement strand
GTGAAGACGATGAAATCGGGCGGCTGGGACAGGCTGTTGACGGCAGCCACGGTCTTTTTGAGCGTTCCCTTGGCGTCGGGATTGGGCGGTCCTTCGAAGCCCCAATGGGTGTCGGACAACTGGACGAAGTAGAACTCCTCGAAAGTCCCGCCCTTGGCCGCGGCCATGGTGCCGGCCGCGCGCGCGGCGCCAAGGCTGGAGGCGAACACCACGCCGCCCAAGCCCGCCAGTTTCAGGAACTCTCGCCGATCGATCGGGTGCTTCATGGACGACTCCTTGCGGAAAAAAGAAGGGGCTATGGGATGCAATACCTCCGCCCGACCAGATGTATTCCCGCCGCATCGAATTCAGGGGGTCGGAAATAAAGCGAGCGCGTGCTCGGCATTGCATATTTTGCCCGCGTAAGAAGCTCAGCCGGCCGCACGAAACCCATTGCTCGTACACGGAAGCTTCCCAACTTCCGCGGAGCAGGGTGACCGGGCCTTGAGCCTACCCTTCTATGGGCGGCGAACTCGACGCCACGTCCTGTGCGTCACTCCTTCAGAAATGTCTGAATTTCGTTGAAGAATTCGAATCGCGGCTTTTCAAACAAGACGAAATGGGTGGCATCCTTGATCAGCACGCTCTTTTTCGAAGCGGCATTGGTCAGGTCCCGCATGAGCAGCTCGCGATCCTCAGGATACGACCAGGTGTCGTATTCGCCCGCGATAAGCAACACCGGCACATAGATCGACGAGGCGTTCCACATCCGCCGTCCGCTCGCTTGCATGAACGTATCTTCGAGCACCCCATTGGGAGCGCGTAACGCAGGCGGAGTGCGCGAACCGCTGGTGGGGTCGGTGACCAGGCACGCATTCCAGAAAGCGTCGGGCAGCGCCGGATCGCGATAAAGGCTCTTGTCGGCGACCGGGATCTCGCCGTCCCAGCGCGCGGTGTTCTGCGCCATGCTGGCAGTGCGATAAGCGCCCAGTCCATAGTTGAACTCGTAGGGCTTGCGCTTGTTCTGCAGTCCGCTGCCAGGACCCAGGTTGGTATGCACCGGGAGCGCGTAGGCAGGCGCATACATCACCAGCTTTCTCACCTTCTCGCTGTACAGGGACGTGTAGTAGCCCCCCGTCATTGCGCCCCACGACCAGCCGATCAAGGTCACCTTGTTCACATTGTGCTTTTTGCGGACATGATCCACGACCGCGCCGATATCTCGAATCACCAGATAAGAGCGGGACAGCGGCTTGTTGGCGCTGGCGGGCTCGTCCATCGCTTTTTCCCGGCTGGAGTTGCCGTAGTTCCGCTTGTCGAACATGTACACAACGTAGCCTTTTTCGACCATCCAGTCGGCCCAGGAGTAATCCTTGTAGTTGAGATCGAAATCGCAGGTAGAGGGTCCGGTCGCCCCGTGAATGAAGATCACGATGTTGTCGTCGGTGAAGCGGGTGTTCCCCGGCGCCATTTTTTGGCGGACGAAAAGGCGCACGCCGGGGTCCGCGCCCTCGATCATGTAGTCCTGCGCAGTCGCCTTCGACTGAGCCGCAGCCGCGCATGGCCACCCGAAAAGCGTGCACAGAAGCACGACGCATGTGACGCCGACAGGTTTGGCAACGAAGATCATGGAAGTCTCCCCGAAGTGGTTCGGATGTGGCCGTGCCGATCCGTTTTCTTGGCATCCAGCAGTCGGGGTGAACGTCAGTCGCGCAGTACCAGCCCGCGCACCTGCCGCGAGGCGACTATCTCGCCGTGGACGAACTTCTCGTGATTGCTCTGGATCGCTCGAGGCACGTACAAGTAGTTGACCATCAGGCCCAGCGACTCGCGCAGCCCTTTCTTGGAGACGTCCGCCAACCAGTTGATGCGCTCCAGCTTGGCGCCATTATTGAGGTGAAACCGGGCCACCGGATCCTGCGCCGGCTCGCTGCCGTCGGACGCCTGTAAGAGGTAGGTGGCGCACAACTGCGTCAGCGGCTCCCGCAGGGTTGCCAAGCGCTCGGTGGCGCTCTTGGGGTCGCCGGCAATCTTGGCCGGATCGGTGCCGAGCTCCTTGGCCACTGCCTTCAGCGCTTTCGCCAGCGGCTTATAGAGCTCGTCGTCGGGTGCCTTGAGCCGCGGCCCGAGCCAAGCGGCGAAACCGGGGATGGGTGACAGCGTGCAGAACACCTTGAGCCGGGGGAACTCCTGCGATAGCACGTCTACAACGTGTTTGATGAGGAAGTTACCGAGCGACACTCCTCGCAAGCCCGGCTGGCAGTTGCTGATCGAGTAAAAAACCGCCGTGGTCGCCCGGTTAGGATCGATCGAAGTGGACTTTACGTCGAGCAGTGAAGCGACGACGTCGGCCATCCGATCCATCAGCGCGACCTCGACGAAAATCAGCGGCTCGTCCGGAAGCGCCGGATGAAAGAAGGCGAAGCACCGACCGTCTGCCTCCAGCCGCCGGTGGAGGTCGTTCCAGCCTTGAATCTCGTGCACGGCCTCGTGAAGAATGATCTGCTCCAGCAGGTAGGCGGGCGTGCGCCAGTCCACGCGAACGATCTGCAGGAAGCCGGGATTGAACCATGACGACAGCAGATGGCGGAGGTCCCAATCGACGGCGTCTAACTCGCGATCTTCACGCTTGAGCTCCAGCAGCCGCTCGCGCATGCGCAGAATCGTGGCGGTGCCTCCAGGCGCCCGGTTCAGCCGCCGCAGCAGTTCCTGGCGCGGCGGCTCGGCGGCGGTGCCAAGCCGCGACAGGTTGGCTGCCGACGCTTCCGCAGCGTACGCCTGGGCAGCTTGGAGCACCCGCTTGGGATCGGGCGAGAATTGAGCGAGCAGCTCCGAGAAAAATCGCGTCTGGTCCTTTATGTCGAGCTCGCCGTACAGATCGAGAGTGGTCTTCGCCAGCGATACGCCAGCCGCCTCCCCGCGCTCCGACAGCAATTTCTTGCAGCTGCCGATGAGGCGCCGAACCTTGAGGCCGTCGCGCGTAAATGCCGCGGCCCGCTTCTGAACGGATTCGAACATGCGTGAGTGATCGTAGTTACAAAAGGCGCAGCTTCGACTGCGTCGCCCATCCCGGTGTCGAGTTCATGATGTCATCGATGGTGCTAATATCGCCAGGCATTCGCCCGGCCTGACGATCCAAGGGCGAAGGCATTTCCAAGGGTGCATACATGTTCCGCAGATGGCTCGGTATTCTACCAATTATCGTTGGCGCGGTCGTTGCGACTGCCTCATCGGCCTTGGCACTTGGGCAAGCAGACCCGATACGCGTCGGCTTTCTCACGGTCCGCACTGGCCCGCTCGCCGCCGGCGGGCGGCAGATGGAAGAGGGCATCCAGACTTTCCTCAAGGAGCGCAACTACACGCTTGCGGGAAGGAAGGTCGAGCTCATCATCGCCGACACCGGCGGCAACCCTGTCGGAGCGAAGACTAAGACGCAGGAGCTGGTTGAGCGCAACAAGGTGCATGTGATCATCGGCCCGCTGGCGACGTTTGAGGCATTGGCAATCGACGATTACATCAAAGAGGCGCGGGTGCCGCTCATTACACCGACTTCCGCCGCGCAAAATGACCTCGCACAGCAGAAACGCAATGATTTTGTGCTTCATGCGGTCGGCACCGCGGCGCAGCCGATGCACGTGCTCGGCGAATACGCGGCGAAAAAGCTCGCCTATAAGCGAGTCGCGACAATTGCCGACGATTTCACTTACGGCCACGAGGGACAAGCGGGGTTCCAGCGTTCCTTCGAGGACAACGGCGGCAAGGTGGTGCAGAAGCTATGGTCACCGCTGAACGCCGTAGATTACGGATCGTATGCGGGCGAAATCAAGCAGAATGTGGACGCCGTCTATGCAGGTTTTGCCGGCACCAACGGGTTGCGGTTTCTGCGGCAGTTCAACGATTACGGCTTGAAGTCCAAGATCGCGGTGCTGGGCAATCCGACCTGCGTCGACGAAGGCGTGCTGAAGAATATGGGAGACGAAGCGCTCGGCGTCGTGACGGCAAGCTGGTACACGGCGACTATCGACACGCCGGATAACAAGCGCTTCGTGCAGGCGGTGCTCGACGAATACAAAGTGGTGCCGGGCTTCTACACCGCGGGCACGTACACGGCAGGACTGTTCCTCGAGGAGGGTCTCAAGGCGCTCAACGGTAAATTCGAGGACAACGCTGCGTTCGTGCGCGCTCTGCACAACGTTCGCCTCACTCGCGGACCGATGGGCCCAATCCGCCTCGATGAATACGGCAAGCCGATTCTCACCATTTACGTCCGCAAAGTGGAGCGTAAGGACGGAGCGCTCGTCAACACGATCGTCGAGACCATTCCCGAAGTCAGCCAATTTTGGAAATACGATCCCAAGCAGTTTATGGCGAGCCCACCCTATTCGCGCGACTATCCGACGGCCAAGAATCTCGAATAGCGCGACCGGTTTGATATGGCGACGACGATTCGGATGAACGGTGTGAGAGTCGAATATCGCCAGGCCGGCAAGGGTCCCGACTTATTGCTCCTGCACTCGCTGCTCACCGAGATGAGCGTGTTCGAGCGCGTACTGCCGCGGCTTGCCCAGGCGCACCGCGTGACCTGTCTCAACCTGCCTGGCTTCGGCGCGTCCGATCCGGTCGAATTGAGCTCGGTGGGCGAGCACGCGGACCACGTCGCTCGGGTGATGGACGCGCTTTCGCTACCGCCTACCGTCGACATTTTCGGCAATGGATTCGGCGCCTTCGTGGCGCTGAAGCTGGCGATCCGGCACGGCGCTCGCATGGGTCGCCTGATGGTGGCGGACACGGCGCCCGCTTTTCCCGAGCCCGCCAAGGCGCCATTTCGAGGCATGGCGGAAAAGGTTCGTGCGACCGGAATCAGCGCGATTCTCGATACCGCGATCGGACGCATGTTTCCTCCCGCGTTTCAAGCGGCGCATCCTGAAGTAGTGGCGGCACGCAAGGCTGCGCTCGCGCCAACAAATGGGCCATGTTTCGCGCGCGCCTGCATGGCATTGGCAGCGCTCGATCTGCGGCCGCGACTGGCGCGCATTCGTAACCCGACGCTGGTCATGTGTGGCGCGCTCGATCAGACGACGCCGCCGGCGCTTGCCCGTGAAGTAGCGAGCGCCATTCCCGATGCGGTCTACCGCGATATCGAGGACTCGGGACACTGCCCGATGCTCGAGCAACCGGATGCGCTGGTATCGATGATCGAGTCGTTCACATCAGAATCTGCGTCCTCGCCGGTCGGGTCGCTCGGGTCGCGAGTCCGACATTGATCATGGCGACAGTAAGCAACGGGCTCGAGTGGCATGGTTCTCGTTCCTCGACCGCCGCAATACCAAAAGGCGATGGCTGAAACATTCAAGCTTCGAGTCAATGGTCGTGACTGCGAGGTTCAGGCAGATCCGAACACCCCTCTGCTGTACATCCTTCGTAACGACCTGAAGCTGAAGGGCACGCGGTTCGGCTGTGGCGAAGCGCAGTGCGGCGCGTGCAACGTGCTTCTGGACGGCAATGCCGTGCCATCGTGCGACACGCCGCTTTGGTCGATCCCCGGGCACGAGGTCACCACCATCGAAGGAATCGGTGGCCAGTCGGGGCTTCACCCGCTCCAGCAGGCGTTTATCGACGAGCAAGCGATCCAATGCGGTTATTGCATCGACGGCATCATCATTTCGGCCGTGGCCTTGCTCCAGCGCGAGAGAGACCCGAGCGATAGTGAAATCGCTGCCGCCCTGGATCGCAATCTGTGCCGCTGCGGCACCCACGTGCGGATTCTGCGAGCGATCCGCGCCGCAGCTCGCGCCATGCGGGCGTCGCCCGAGACATGATTCCACCGTCACTTCCGCAAAGCCTCAAGACCACGCCACGCCTGGACCGCTGGGTGTGTTTCAACGCCGACCGCACGGTGACGGTTTTCAGCGGCAAGGTCGAGCTCGGGCAAGGCATCGAGACGGCCCTCGCCCAAATCGCGGCCGACGAGCTGGACGTGGCGCTCGAGCGGCTGTCGCTGGTGGCCGGCGATACGACGCGATCGCCGGACGAGTGGTATACCGCGGGCAGCCAATCGATCGAGATCGGAGGCACGGCGATCCGGCTTGCCTGCGCGGAGGTGAAAAGCCTGTTTCTCGAGGCTGCCGCGCGCGAGCTCGAAGTCGACATGGCGGAGCTGCGAGTCCGCGACGGAACGATCGAGGTAGCCGGAACCGACCTGCACACGAGCTATTGGGATCTCGCGCCTCGCTTCAGCCTCGCCCGCGACGCGACCGGCGCGGCGACGCCGAAGACACTCGCCCAGCATTGGCTTGTCGGCAATAGCGTGCCACGGCGAGACCTTCGCGCCAAGATTACCGGAGCGGCCTATGTGCACGATCTCGAGCTTCCAGGCATGGTTCATGGCCGCGTGCTGCGGCCGCCGTCGTATTCGGCCAAGCTCGTAGCGTTCGACGCCAGCGCGATCCGCGCGGTGCCGGGCGTCGTTGCGGTGATGGTGAGCGGGAATTTCATCGGCCTCTGCGCCGAGCGTGAGGAGCAGGCGGTGAGCGCGCTTCGCACCGCACGGGGCGCGGCCTCGTGGGTGGAGGAGCCGGTGCTTCCATCGGTCACGGAGGTGCGCGATTTTTTGCCGACGCTGCCGAGCGTGCGCTCGTTCGTGCATCGGCAGGGTGAAGCGTCCGTTGCGGGAGCACTGCGACGCCACGAGGCAAACTACTCGAAACCGTACATTGCGCACGCCTCGATTGGACCCTCCTGCGCGCTGGCGCGCTACGACGGCGGCAAGCTCACGATCTGGTCGCACACGCAGGGGAGCCATTTCCTGCGCGGTCAGATCGCCGAGGTTATCGGCGCTGCCGCGGCTGACGTCGAGGTGATCCACAAGGACGGTGCGGGTTGCTACGGGCACAATGGCGCCGACGATGTCGCGCTCGATGCCGCATTGCTCGCTCGCGCCTGTGCGCGCCCGGTGCTCGTTCAGTGGACGCGCGAGGATGAGCTCGCCTGGTCGCCTTACGGCTCGGCGATGGTTGTGCGAGTCGCCGCGTCGCTCGATGCGAAGGATCGAATCGTCGATTGGCAGCACGAGATATGGAGCCATACCCACATCAGGCGCCCCGGATGGGGCGACGGCATAAACCTTCTTGCGGCCTGGCACATGGATCCGCCGTTTCCGCCGTCACCCGCGAAGGATGTGCCGCAACCGACCGGGGGTGCCGACAGAAACGCGATCCCGCTCTACGACTTCCCGGCGCAGGAAATCGGCTACAACTTCATCGCCGATATGCCGCTTCGGGTGTCGGCATTGCGCTCGCTCGGTGCGTTCGCCAACGTCTTCGCGATCGAATCGTTCATGGATGAGCTCGCCGCTGCCACCAACACCGATACGATCGAATTCAGGCTGCGTCATCTGCAGGACCCGCGGGCGCGCGAGGTGATCGAGAAGGTCGCGAAGGCCGCCCGCTGGACGACCGGCGAAAAAGGCGATGGCACGCGAGGGCGCGGACTGGGGTTCGCTCGCTACAAGAATCGCAGCGCCTATTGCGCGGTGATTGCCGAGGTTGAAGCGGGCGAGACTCTGCGAGTGAAGCGCGTCGTCGCCGCGGTCGATGCCGGCCAAGTGGTCAACCCCGACGGGCTTACGAACCAGATCGAAGGCGGGATTGTTCAAGCGATCAGCTGGACCCTCAAGGAGCAGGTCCTTTGGGATCGAGACCGGGTGTTGTCGCGTTCCTGGGAAAGTTATCCGATCCTGCGTTTCGATGAAGCGCCTGACGTCGAGGTGCTGATCCTGAGCCGGCAAGGAGAGCCGGCGCTGGGTGCTGGCGAATGCGCTGCGGGGCCGACGGCGGCGGCCGTGGCCAACGCGCTGTTCAATGCGATGGGCGTCCGCGCGCGCGACCTGCCGCTTACGCCGGACAGAATCGCGCGCGCGATGGAGTAGCCAGAGTCAGCCGATACAGTTCGCGAGATCGTCAACCGCGGACGCCAACTCGAATTGCAGGAGAAGTGTCAGTCCCGCTCCTGTTGGTATCGGTGCCACAGATGTAATCATGCTCTCCTTCGTCACTCGACGAAGGAGAGCACAACAATCGCTAGACGCGCACCTCGATTACCGGGACGTGCCGCGAGAGCCGCATCAGCAGCGCGTGATCAAGCGTTGCGCCTTTCGGTGCGGCCGCGACAAGCGCTGCGTTCGCACAGCCAATCGCACGGAACGGCTGCAGGATCCAGCGCTCGACACCGCGCCCGGCGAGTTCGCGGGCGAGCCGCTCGATCGCGTCGGGCGGGGTCAGTAGCGGGTGCACGGTCGTCCGCACCTCATAGGCAATGCCCGCTTTTTGGATCAGATCGAGGCTCGCGAGCGCATTGATGCCGCTGTCGGGCACGCCGGTCACGGTTGGGTAGTCTGCGACGGCCGCCTTGACATCGATGCCTGCCCAATCGATTTTCGGCAGCACTTCCGCGAGCCGTCTGGGGTACGCGCCGCCAGTGTGGAGACCGACCGCGAAGCCGAGTGCGCGTACGGCGTCGATCGCGGCGCCAAGCTCCCGCTGTGCCGTCGGCTCGCCGCCCGAGAACACGACCGCATCGAGCAGGCCGCGACGCGAAGCAAGCCACCCGAGGATGCGCCCGAAGTCGTGCTCGTCGCCGCTGGTCGCGGCGATCAGGTGCGGGTTATGGCAGTAGCCGCAACGCCACGGGCAGCCCTGGCAAAAGACGACGGCCGCGAGCGCGTCGGGGTAATCGGTCGACGTGTAGGGCTCAAAGCCGCCGACGCGCAGCCGTGGCACGGCAGCGACAGTTGCCATTGCAGGTCCGGCAGCGCCGTCTGGCATCGCGATCTCGCGTCGATGGGTACGGCGTTATAGATTGCGCAGCGCGCGCTCTTCGCGGAAGAAGCGGCGCTCGGAATGCTCGCCCTTCTTGCCCACGTTGAACGACGCGACGGGACGGTGGTAGCCCATGACGCGCGTCCAGACTTCGCAGCGCTGACGTTCGTTGTCGGTGAGCCTGATCGGGTTGGTAAGGTGTTTGACGTCGGTCATCGCATTCATCGCATTCTCCAGTATCGTACGGCACGTCACGCAGCGAGCCTGCGCCGCTTCTCCGCCAATTTCTCCTCGTCGCACTTCGGGCAGAACTCGTGCTCGCCCTCGAGGTACCCGTGCCGCGGGCAGATCGAGAACGTCGGCGTGATGGTGATGTAGGGCAGCCTGAAGCGCTCGAGCGAGCGGCGCACCAGCGCCTTGCACGCCGACGGCGAGCTCAGCTTCTCGCTCATGTAGAGGTGCAGCACCGTGCCGCCGGTATATTTTGTTTGCAGCTCTTCCTGCCGGGCCAGTGCCTCGAAGGGGTCGTCGGTGAAGCCCACAGGCAATTGCGACGAGTTCGTGTAGTACGGCATCTCCGCTGTGCCGGCCTGCAGGATGTCCGGCCAGCGCTTCCGGTCCTCTTTCGCGAAGCGGTAGGTCGTGCCCTCGGCGGGGGTGGCCTCGAGGTTGTACATGTGGCCCGTCTCCTCCTGGAAGGCGACGATGCGCTCGCGCAGGTGGTCGAGCAGGCGGACGGCGAACGCGTGCCCGTACGGCGTGGTGATGTCGTCGTTGTCGCCGGTGAAGTTGCGGACCATCTCGTTGATGCCGTTGACCCCGATCGTGGAGAAATGATTGCGCAGCGTGCCAAGATAGCGCTTCGTATAGGGAAAGAGTCCCTGGTCGATCAACCGTTGGATGACCTTGCGCTTGACCTCGAGACTGTCCTTCGCAAAGCCGAGCAACTCGTCCAGATGCTCGTAGAGCCCGATCTCGTCGTTCGCCCAGAGGTAGCCCAGCCGCGCGCAATTGACCGTCACCACGCCGAGCGAGCCAGTCTGCTCCGCGGAGCCGAAGAGCCCGTTGCCGCGCTTCAGCAGCTCGCGCAGATCGAGCTGCAGCCGGCAGCACATCGAGCGGATCATGTTGGGCTTGAGCTCCGAGTTCACGAAGTTCTGGAAATACGGCAGCCCGTATTTCGCCGTCATTGCGAACAGCGCCTCGCAGTTGGGATGGTCCCAGTCGAAGTCCGGCGTGATGTTGTACGTCGGGATCGGGAACGTGAACACGCGTCCCTTCGCATCGCCGGCGGTCATCACCTCGATGTAAGCGCGATTGATCATGTCCATCTCGGGCTGCAGGTCGCCGTAGCGGAACGGCAGTTCCTCGCCCGCGATCACCGGAATCTGCTCGCGCAGGTCCTCGGGGCAAACCCAGTCGAACGTAAGATTGGTGAACGGCGTTTGCGTGCCCCAGCGCGACGGGACGTTGAGGTTGTAGATCAGCTCCTGAATGCACTGCTTGACGGCGTCGAAGCCCATCGCGTCCTTGCGGATGAACGGCGCCATATAAGTGTCGAACGACGAGAACGCCTGCGCGCCCGCCCACTCGTTCTGCAGTGTGCCGAGGAAGTTGACGATCTGCCCGACGGCGCTCGACATGTGCTTCGGCGGCCCCGCCTCGACCTTACCCGGGACCCCGTTCAAGCCTTCGTGCAGCAGCTGCCGCAGCGACCAGCCGGCGCAATAGCCCGCCAGCATGTCGAGGTCGTGGATGTGAAGGTCGCCTTCGCGATGGGCGCGGCCGATCTCCGGCGCGTAGACGTGCGATAGCCAATAGTTGGCGACGACCTTGCCCGAGACGTTGAGAATCAGCCCGCCGAGCGAGTAGCCCTGGTTCGCGTTCGCGTTGACGCGCCAGTCCTTCTGCTCGAGGTACTCGTCGACCGAGGTGGCGACATCGACCAGCGTCTTGCGATCGGCGCGCAGCCGCTCGTGGCGGTCACGATAGACGATGTAGGCGCGCGCAGTATGAAACCAGCCCGCCGCAGCAAGCGAGTGCTCCACACAATCCTGGATCGTCTCGATGTCGGGAACACCGCCGGGGTGGCGATGTGCGAGCACCCGGCCGACCGCATCGGCAAGTCCGGAAGCTTCACGCCCGTCGAACTCGCCGGTCGCGGCGCCGGCGCGGGCAATGGCCGAAGCGATCTTGGCGAGCCCGAACGGCGCGCGTTGACCGTCGCGCTTGATCACTTCCGCGGGCAATGCGGGTGCAACACCGGGGGCAATCGATGATCGTGGCGGCAACGCTCCACGAGGCGAGGACATCGCATTCGGCGGCATGAATCTCCTCCCTCCAGCGAACCGTGCGGTCGATAGAGGCACGGGACAGACCACTAGATGTTGTAGGGCTGGACAGGTTCAGCCACAGATCTTGTGTCCTGTGAGCATGCGCCCAGGGCAAGGGGAAAATCTTGACGCAGATCAAGCCAACCGAAATTTCGACGGCTTGCGTGGTGCGATCAGGAGGCTCGGCGCACGGCGGCGCCGGGTTTAGGTCTTTCAGCGCCTACGGCATGCAGCCGCGGCCCTGTGCTGCGGTTTCGGTCTGCGGGCTGGTGTGGTGCGATCAGCGCGACCGCGCGACCGGGCTAATCGAGCGCGACGCCCTTTCTTGCAGTCACCGCTCTTTTTCGCTTACCGATTTCCATCGAGCACGATGCTGTGCCACCAGATCCGACAAACCTGGCAGAAGCCGGCCGCGCTGAACTCGGCAACCAGGATTCCGTCGAGCGCAAGCCTCGGCAATGGGTCGCCCGCTTTGCGCGCGGGGAGGCTCGTTCCGGTGGACGCTGCCCAGATCTTGAAGAGCTCTTCCGAAGCCACCTGGTAGGTGACATGCCAGTGGGCTATGCCACCCGCCGGCGTTCGAGCGAGGACTTGATACGAAAGATGTACGTCCTCCTGTAACTTGACCCGCTGCCAGTACTTTCCGATCGCTTCGTGCCCGCGCTGCTCGGCGAACGGTGTGTTGTGATAGGTCCCATCCTTGGCGAAGAGATTGCATAGCAAGCGCTCGTCGCGCTGTTCCCAGGCGGCCTTGTAGCCAAGCATGAACTCTTCGATATTCACGCGGACACCTTTCTGGCGAGGACGACTGATGATGGGTGCCGCAAATGATGCGGTTTAGCCTTGCTCCCGGATGTGCTTTCGCCGCCGTGCTTCGGACGAGAACTCCTCCAATTCCGGATCCATTGCGCTGCGAGATGAAACGATTCCGACCAGCTTGGAGTCCTGGATGACGGGCAGATGCCGAAAGCCCCTCTCGTGCATTATCAGCAACGCGTACCCGAAGGACTTGTCTGGATCGACAGTGTCCGGCGCGGGGGTCATCACGTCAGCAAGGCGTGTCGTCCGCGCGTCAAGCCCCTGCGCGACGACGCGAAATACGATGTCGCGCTCGGTAAAGATTCCGACCAGGCGCTCGTCTTCGACGACCATGACCGCGCCGACGTTCTTGTCTGCCATCAGCTTTGCAGCCTTGCTGACTAGGGTCTCTGGCGGAGCCTTGAGAACCTCTCGCCGCTGCATCACGCTTCTGACCGGTTGATCGAACATGGAACTCCCTCGTTCTTGACCCCGGATCCTGATTCAGGGACCTTACTCCAGGGACTTTACCGGGAAGTTGACCTTGATCAACAGAGTGGCAACCCACCGTACGCATGCGCGGTGGAGCGT
>DASXBW010000002.1:0-1918 GCA_036491495.1 Casimicrobiaceae bacterium | reverse complement strand
TTCAAACCGAGCGGCATTTCAGCTGCCGCTCGCGACCGGCTCTGACCGGGCCAGAAGCGGTCGGCTGCGAAGGTCAGCTGTCGGGGCCGTGTGCGCGGACTGCCGTGTCTCTTGCAAGCTCTGCCGTAGGGAGCCCGTCGGTGGCGTCGCGCCTCACAACACCCTGCGTGCAGGCCGCGCACGCACAGGCCCGATCACCTTGTAGACGAGCACGCCGATCCCGAAGGCGAGAAGGACCGTCCCGAGGGCGAGAGCACAGAACAGCAGCACCGAGGCCGTCGGATGGCGCTCGAGCGCGCTCGCGATCGGCGAAGAAGCGTGGGTTCCAGGTCCGCCAGGAAGCGGTGTCTGCACTTTCGCTTGAGTGATGTTGTGCACCATCTGGGAAGCGGAGGGTCGCGGACCGAGCAGATAGACGATGGGCATCGTTACCGCGAGGAAGAGCACAACGGTCACGAGTGGCCTCATGAAACCCGATCCGTCTAAATCAGTACGAGCAGAGCAGGTCTTCAGCTGCTCTGGCACAGACGCGCAGCGGACGCGCCTCCCTGCTTTCGATCGTACTTGCCGCGCCGCTCAAACCGCTTGTCCGTACGTCTGGTTTCGAAGCCTCCCGCTGTCACGCACTGCCCGACGCCGTTCCACAAGGGCGGTCCGCTACCGGCCACGCAGCACGTCATCAATATGGGTGACGGCGGGGGTTGACGCGTCTCGCCTCCTCGAGCAAAGTCCGCCCGTCCTTACCCATCCACCTAACCACAGGAGGCCAACATGCTCAATCGCACCATGCACCGTCGCCTCCTGTCGGCCGCAAACTCCTGACGGCTCGCGGCCGGCGCGTGGCCCTTCGCGCCGCTGCCCTGTCGTAGGTTCTCTTTCCGACTCGCAACGGCCCTGGCGCCGATACGCCGCCGCTCGTTCGTCCTGAACGCGGCCGACAGGTCGAGTTTTCATCCCCTTTCTTCGCAGGCTTCGGATCTTGCCCGTGTTCCGCGCGCGCATCGCGCGCGCGGCGGACCCGCTCGTCCTGCGCAACCTCGAGAGATCGCATGTATTCCGACCCCACGTCCCCACCCCCTGTGCGGATCGGCGACGCACTGTCACCGCTGCACTCGATACATCCTCAGGAGACCATCGTGGAACGCAACTACGGACGTTTGAAGAGCCTCGGGACGCGCGCAGCGCTCTCCGCTGCCGCGCTGGTCATGTCGGCAACGCTATTGATCGCCGTCCTCGGCGCCTTCTATACCGTGTCGAGCGAAGCGGTGTTGGCTGACTCGCCCGAGGCGCGGTCTGCCGTCGCCGACTGCGAGGCGCGTGAACACCGCGCCGCGCGGCAGAACTGCGTGAAGCGCCTAGTGGCCAGAGCCCAAGCGCGAGACGCCGGCGCGTCGCAGCTCGCCACGGTCGCGGCACGGCAACGCCGCGCGGCGCAGTGAAGCGCACGGCTCGTCGCGGTGCGACGAGCCGACTTCACCCCGGATCGAGTGGCCGCAGCGCATTGCGCATCGGATAGCGAGCGCACAGCGGCCGAATCACAGGCGACTTCGCGAGCGCCATCAGGGCCACCCAGTTTGTACTGCACGGCTGGACCGTGCTCAACACAGTGATTGGGCTTCGACGGTGACCTATAGGGTTAACTTGACGGCCGTGCGCGAGTGAACTGACCGATGCGCGGATCGATCGCTCAAGAGCCATGCTGATCGATTGGTAGCGACGTATCATCCTCTTCGCAAGCATGCGGGGCTCGAATGAGACGGCGCGCATTCGTCGCGATGGCTGGCTGCTTACCGGCAGCGTGGCCCGTGGCACCGCGGGCGCAGACAGCTCGCAGGATTCCGCGCGTCGGATATCTCATGGATCGAAGTGGCCCTCCCGGCGTTCTCGATGAGGGATTCTTGTCAGGGCTGCGCGAGCT
>DASXBW010000001.1:0-2470 GCA_036491495.1 Casimicrobiaceae bacterium | reverse complement strand
GGTGCCGCTCGAATGGCAACGCGACCGGGCGAAACCCTCGTTATTCAATGGAGAAAACCTTGAGCAAAACAGGCCTGCAAGCACTTCTCACGCCGAAGGACAGCGTCCTTCTCCTCATCGATCACCAACCGTTTCAGTTCGTCAACCTCCACAGCCACGAGCCGACGATGATCGTGAACAACGTGATTGGCCTTGCCAAGACGGCGCGCGTCTTTAGCATCCCCACCATCCTCACCTCCGTGGTCGAGGAGCGGGGCGGCTTCCTCATCAAGGGGCTACAGGACGTCTTTCCCGAACAGCAGCCGATCAGACGGACGTCCATCAACGCGTGGGAGGACCCGCACGTCGTCGAAGCGATCAAGCGCACCGGGCGAAAGAAGATCGTCATGGCCGGGCTCTGGACCGAGGTCTGCCTGGCGATGCCGGCGATCCACGCTATGGGCGAGGGATACGAGGTCTATGTCGTGACGGATGCGTCGGGCGGTGCGTCGAAGGAAACGCATGAGATGGCGGTGCGGCGCCTGGTTCAGGCAGGTGCCGTTCCCATGACCTGGATCGCGATTGGGGGCGAATGGCAGCGTGACTGGGCGCGCGAATCGACGATTCCGGGTCTGGCGGAAGTCTACGTCGCACATGGTGGCGCGACCGGAGTCGCGCTAGCTTGGGAGACGCAGCTTCTCGCGAAATGATCGATGCCGTCGGCGAAATGAGAATCGGCGGCTTATCACGCTGCGGCCGCCACTCGCCATCTGAGGCATCCCAGAAGGGAGAGTACGTGATTCATTCCACCAGCAAGCACCGTCGCGGCGCGATGGGGACATCGGCCACACTGGCCGTGATATGCGGCGGCGCGCTCCTGATCTCGGCCCTGCCCGGAGGTGCAACGGACGGCAGCGCGCGGGACGGGGGCGGATCGACGAGAAGTCTTTTCGCTGGATCGGCCAAATGACCGCGGTACGCCGGTTCTACGGGGACACCCTGCGTGGTGACTTGGCGGCAACGGTTGCGGCCGCCAACTCACCGACAGGTGCGACGTATCCGCCCGGTTCCGTTATTCAGCTCGTGCCGGGTGAGGCCATGGTGAAGCCATGGTGAAGCGGGGAGGCAGGAGCCAGTCCAGCTACACACGACTGGGAGTTCTTCGACCTCGACGTGTCGAAGGAAGCGAGCCCTCTCGGTGCGAAGGGTCTTGGTGAATTGACGGGCGTGTCGGTGGCGCCTGCCATCACGAACGCGGTCTATCACGCGACCGGCAAGCGGATCCAAGACCAGCCCGTTACTGTGGAGAAGCTGCTCTAGATATTCTTGGAAGGAGCACAATGCAACGTGGTTGATCAACGCACGCAAAGCGCCAGCTCCGACTCCCTGCTGAGTGCTTACTCGACCAGCATCTCGGGACGCCGTGATCAGGCGTTTCCGGTGCTTACCGAGGTCGAGATCTCGCGCGTCGCGCGATTTGGCGAACCCCGGCGATACCGGCGCGGCGAGCGACTCTTCGCGGCCGGAGAGCGTGCGCCTGGCATGTTCGTGGTCCGCAAAGGCGCGCTCACGATGAGCCAGCGCGACGGCCTCGGTCACGTCACGCCGATCGTCCGCCACGGGCCGGGCCAGTTCTCGGGCGAGGTCGCGACACTGTCGGGTGGAGTCGCGCTCGTGGACGCGCATGCGGACGACGACGTCGAAGCGCTTCTGATTACGCCCGAGCGGCTTCGGGCGTTGATCGTCGCCGAAGCCGAGCTCGGCGAGCGCATCGTGCGCGCACTGATCCTGCGGCGTGTTGGCATGCTAGAGGCGGGGGCCAGCGGGCCGGTATTAATCGGTGAGCCGCAATCGCCGGATATGCTGCGTCTCGAGAATTTTCTCCGACGCAACGGCCAGCCGCATGTTGCAATCGAGCCGTCACAAGACTCCGCTGGCGCCACGCTCTTCGCCCAATACGGCGCCGGTGCGCGCGATGTGCTGGTCGTGTGTCCGAACGGCTCGACGCTGCTTACGCCCTCGGAAGACTCGCTCGCCCGCTGCCTCGGAATGCTCGACACGCTTGAGCGGGACCAGCTGTACGATGTTGCAATTGTCGGCGCCGGACCGGCCGGGCTCGCGACCGCGGTCTATGCCGCATCCGAAGGTCTGCGCGTCGTCGTGCTCGATTGCCGCTATTTCGGCGGTCAGGCCGGCGCGAGCGCACGTATCGAGAATTACCTCGGCTTTCCCACCGGCATCTCTGGGCAGGCGCTGGCCGGCCGTGCGTTCGTGCAGGCACAGAAATTTGGCGCGCAAGTGCTGATACCGGCCCAGGCGGCGTCGCTCGATTGCGCTAAAGCGACGAACAGCGGCGAGTTGAGGATCGCGCTCACCGACGGTCGTACGCTCCGCTCGCGCACGGTCGTGATCGCGAGTGGTGCGCGCTATCGCCGTCCCGCGGTCCCGCGGCTCGCCGAGTTCGAAGGCCGCGGCGTCTGGTACTGGGTGT